>NZ_JBIWEF010000006.1:0-497291 GCF_044762405.1 Streptomyces sp. NPDC097107
AAACGCCCGGTTACATTTCGAACCCGGAAGCTAAGCCTTACAGCGCCGATGGTACTGCAGGGGGGACCCTGTGGGAGAGTAGGACGCCGCCGAACTCCTCTTAGAGCTCTGGCTCTTGGGCATGCAGCCCGAGAGCCGGAGCTTTTTTGCGTTGAGGTAGGGTCAGGGAGCATCATTGGCTCGTTTCACCCCAGGAGGCCCCCGCGTGGAGGTCCAGGAGACCCGCGTGCAGACCGACCGGGTCCTCACCATCCCGAACATCCTCAGCATGGCGCGCCTCGCCGGCGTGCCGCTCTTCCTGTGGCTGATCCTGCGGCCCGAGTTCGGCGGCCCGCAGAGTGACGGCTGGGCGTTGTTGGTACTGGCCCTGAGCGGAGTCAGTGACTACCTGGACGGGAAGCTCGCGCGGCGCTGGAACCAGATCAGCCGCCTCGGCCGTCTCCTGGACCCCGCCGCTGATCGGCTTTACATTCTGTCCACTCTGGTCGGCCTCACCTGGCGGGAGATTCTCCCGCTCTGGTTGACTCTTGTACTGCTTGCCCGGGAAGCGGTGCTGCTCGTGATGGTGGGCATCCTGCGACGCCACGGCTATCCGCCGCCGCAGGTGAACTTCCTGGGGAAGGCCGCCACGTTCAACCTCATGTACGCCTTCCCGCTGCTTCTGCTCAGTGATGGAAGCGGGTGGATCGCGTCACTTGCCGCTGTTTTCGGATGGGCGTTCGCCGGGTGGGGTACAACCTTGTATTGGTGGGCAGGTGTTCTCTACGTGGTACAGGTCCGCCGTTTGGTCCGTGCGAACACCATGGCCGACTGAACTCACCGATTGTGCGGCCCCAGCGGCCGGATGGCCCCCACGGCAAAAGTGCGGGACGCTGGTCGGGTGAAGTCGGTCAATCCGTCGTCTTTTAGAGGAGGACGCTTCCGACATGAAGGCCGTCGTGATGGCTGGAGGCGAAGGCACGCGCCTTCGTCCCATGACCTCAAGCATGCCCAAGCCGCTCCTGCCGGTGGCCAACCGGCCGATCATGGAGCACGTTCTGAGGCTGCTCAAAAGGCATGGGCTCAACGAGACCGTCGTCACCGTCCAGTTCCTGGCCTCGCTGGTCAAGAACTACTTCGGTGACGGCGAAGAGCTCGGAATGGAGCTCACCTACGCCAATGAGGAGAAGCCACTCGGTACCGCCGGAAGCGTCAAGAACGCCGAGGAGGCGTTGAAGGACGATGCGTTCCTCGTTATTTCCGGCGATGCCCTGACCGACTTCGACCTCACCGACCTGATCAATTTCCACAAGGAGAAGGGTGCGCTCGTCACCGTGTGTCTGACACGCGTGCCCAACCCCCTGGAATTCGGCATCACCATCGTCGACGAAGAGGGCAAGGTCGAGCGGTTCCTGGAGAAGCCGACCTGGGGACAGGTCTTCTCGGACACCGTGAACACCGGTATCTACGTCATGGAGCCCGAGGTATTCGACTACGTCGATCCCGACGTGCCCGTGGACTGGTCCGGTGACGTCTTCCCGCAGCTGATGAAGGAAGGGAAGCCCGTCTACGGCTACATCGCCGAGGGCTACTGGGAGGACGTCGGCACCCACGAGAGCTATGTGAAGGCCCAGGCAGACGTACTGGAGCGCAAGGTCGACGTCGACATCGACGGCTTCGAGATCTCACCCGGCGTCTGGGTGGCCGAGGGCGCCGAGGTTCATCCCGACGCCGTGCTCCGCGGGCCCCTCTACATCGGCGACTACGCCAAGGTAGAGGCCGGTGCCGAAATCCGGGAGCACACGGTCGTCGGCTCCAACGTCGTCGTGAAGAGCGGTGCCTTTCTGCACAAGGCCGTCGTTGCCGACAACGTGTACGTCGGGCCGCACAGCAACCTTCGGGGCTGTGTCGTCGGGAAGAACACCGACATCATGCGTGCCGCGCGGATCGAGGACGGCGCGGTCATCGGGGACGAGTGCCTGGTCGGTGAGGAATCGATCATCCAGGGCAACGTCCGGGTCTACCCGTTCAAGACCATCGAGGCCGGTGCCTTCGTCAACACCTCGGTCATCTGGGAGTCCCGGGGCCAGGCACACCTCTTCGGCGCCCGCGGGGTGTCCGGCATCCTGAACGTGGAGATCACGCCGGAACTGGCGGTGCGGCTGGCCGGCGCCTATGCGACCACGTTGAAGAAGGGCTCCACCGTCACCACGGCCCGCGACCACTCGCGTGGTGCCCGCGCGCTGAAGCGGGCGGTGATCTCCGCCCTGCAGGCCAGCGCCATCGACGTACGGGACCTGGAGAACGTACCGCTGCCCGTGGCGCGGCAGCAGACCGCGCGGGGCAGTGCCGGCGGCATCATGATCCGGACCACGCCCGGAGTGCCGGACTCCGTCGACATCATGTTCTTCGACGGACAGGGCGCCGACCTGTCGCAGGGCAGTCAGCGGAAGCTGGACCGGGTGTTCGCGCGACAGGAGTACCGGCGGGCGTTCCCGGGAGAGATCGGGGACCTGCACTTCCCGTCCAGTGTGTTCGACTCGTACACCGGGTCGCTGCTGCGGAACGTCGACATCACGGGGATCGCCGAATCCGGGCTCAAGGTGGTCGTGGACGCGTCCAACGGCAGCTCCGGGCTGGTACTGCCCAGCCTCCTCGGCAAGCTGGGTGTCGACTCGCTGACCATCAACCCGGGTCTCGACGAGTCCAGGCCGACCGAGTCGGCCGACATGCGGCGGTCGGGGCTGGTGCGCCTCGGGGAGATCGTGGCGTCCTCCCGGGCCGCGTTCGGCGTGCGCTTCGACCCGGTCGGTGAGCGGCTGTCGCTCGTCGACGAGAAGGGCCGCATCATCGAGGACGACCGTGCGCTGCTGGTGATGCTCGACCTGATCGCGGCCGAGCGGCGCAGTGGCCGGGTCGCGCTGCCGGTGACGACCACCAGGATCGCCGAGCAGGTGGCGGCCTACCACGGGACCCAGGTCGAGTGGACGACCACCTCGCCCGACGACCTGACGCGGGTCGGCGGCGAGGAAGGCGCGATCTTCGGCGGAGACGGCAAGGGCGGCTTCATCGTCCCGGAGTTCAGCAGCGTCTACGACGGTACGGCCGCCTTCGTGCGGCTGATCGGGCTGGTGGCGCGGACGCAGCTCACGCTCAGCCAGATCGACGCGCGGATCCCGCGGGCGCACGTCCTGAAGCGTGATCTGGCAACTCCGTGGGCGGTCAAGGGCCTGGTCATGCGGCGGGTCGTCGAGGCGGCCGGAGACCGCTTCGTGGACACCACGGACGGCGTGCGTGTGGTGGAGACCGACGGACGCTGGGTGATGGTGCTGCCCGATCCGGCGGAGGCGGTCACCCACCTGTGGGCCGAGGGCCCCGACGACGCGTCCGCGCAGGCGCTGCTCGACGAGTGGTCCGCGGTGGTGGACAGCGCGGGCCGTTAGGGGAACGTCGCACTCGTGCGTGCCGGACAAGTGTCCCCAAGGGGGCCTGTCCGGCACGCCGGTGGGGCCGTTCGGAGGTAGTGGCCGTGGCGTGCGACGATGTGCGGCATGCCGCAGCAACCCCCCGTTCGGAGCACACTCACGCGGCCCGCGCGCCCGGACGCGTCCATGTCCTTGCTCACCAACGTCATGGACCACAGCCTCGACGACGGATACGCCGAGGCCGCCACGCGGAAGAAGGCCGAGGGCACCGGCGGAATGCCCAAGACCCTCCGCGCCAAGCTCGGACTGGCCGCCGGGCTGGTGCTGGCCGCCCTGGTCGTCACGGTCGGCGCGGCCCAGGCGCGAGTCGCGGCTCCGGCCGTCGCCAAGGAGCGCGAAGAGCTCATCGACCGCATCGAGGGCGAGACCTCGACGGCCGACAAGCTCGAGGAGAGCGTCGACAAGCTGCGCCAGGACGTGGGCGCGCGGCAGCGCGAGGCGCTCGAGAAGAACGGCGACAGCGACCGCTCCGACCTGATGGGCGTCCTGTCGGGCGCGGTCGAGGTGCACGGCCCGGGTGTGAAGCTCGTGGTGAACGACGCCAAGGACACGGGCACGGGCGGTGACGGGCAGCCGCGTGGCACCTCCGGGTTCTCCGACACGGGCCGGGTACGGGACCGGGACATGCAGCGCGTGGTCAACGGGCTGTGGGAGTCGGGGGCCGAGGCGATCTCCATCAACGGGCAGCGGCTGACAGCACTGTCCGCGATCAGGGCCGCGGGAGACGCGATACTGGTCGACAACAGGCCGCTGGTGCCGCCGTACACGGTGCTCGCGGTGGGGGACGGCGAGGGGCTCAGCGCCCGGTTCCAGGACAGCGCCGACGGGCTGTATCTGCATGCCCTGCAGGAGAACTACGGCATCCGGACCGCCATCTCCGTCGCGGACGACCTTGAGCTGCCGGCCGCGACGAGCGTGATCGTACGTACAGCACAGCCGATAACCGAGAAGGGCACATCGTGATCGCCGTACTGGGCCTCGTCGTGGGAGTCGTGGCCGGCCTGCTGGTCCGGCCCGAGGTGCCGGCGGCCGTCGAGCCGTATCTGCCGATCGCCGTCGTGGCGGCGCTCGACGCCGTCTTCGGTGGTCTGAGGGCCATGCTCGACGGCATCTTCGACGACAAGGTCTTCGTGGTGTCGTTCCTGTCGAACGTGGTCGTGGCCGCACTGATCGTGTTCCTGGGCGACAAGTTGGGCGTCGGGGCCCAGCTGTCCACCGGCGTGGTGGTCGTGCTCGGTATCCGGATCTTCTCCAACGCCGCGGCGATCCGACGCCACGTCTTCCGGGCGTGAGACCGATGAGCGACCACGACGAGCAGAGCGCGAACAGGCTGCGCAAGGAGCTGCCCGACGAGGTGCCGGCGTCGTCGTCGGCAGAGCCGCGGGCGGCGGAGTCCCAGGCGGCGGAGTCCCAGGCGGCGGAGGCCCGGGCGGCCAAGGCCCCGGCCGCCGGCGCCGCGATCGGGGAGCGACCGGAGCGGCGGTCCGATCCGGAGCCGGGACTGACCGGTAGGCAGCGGCTTTTCAAGGGACTGTGGCCGCCGCGCCTCACCCGGGCCCAACTCATCGTCGCCGTGCTCCTGTTCGGCCTCGGTTTCGGCCTGGCGGTCCAGGTGGCGTCGAACAGTGACAGCGACGACGCGCTGCGCGGCGCCAGGCAGGAGGATCTGGTCCGCATCCTCGATGAACTGGACGACCGTACTCAGCGTCTTGAAGACGAGAAGCAGGGCCTCGAGAAGCAGCGCGACGAGTTGGAGAACAGCTCCGACCAGGCAGAAGAGGCCCGCAAGCAGACGCTCGAGAAGGAGCGGCAACTCGGCGTTCTCGCGGGCACCGTGGCCGCGCAGGGGCCCGGCATCACGGTGACGATCGAGGACACGAAGGGGGCGGTCGAGGCGGACATGCTGCTCAACGCGATACAGGAGCTGCGCGCGGCCGGCGCGGAGGCGATCCAGGTGAACGGCGTACGGGTGGTCGCCGGCACGTACCTCACGGACTCCGAGGAGAGCGTGAGCGTCGACGGGAACAAGATCAACGCGCCCTATCGTTTCCAGGCCATCGGCAAGCCGCAGGACCTCGAACCGGCTCTCAACATTCCTGGAGGTGTCGTGCAGACTCTGGAGAAGGAACAGGCCACCGTTACCGTTGAGCGGTCGAGCAAGATCGTCGTGGACGCCTTGCGAGCGGTGAAGCGGCCTGACTACGCTCGGTCGTCCTCCCAGTGAACCGGCGGTGCATGGGGGAAGACCGGCGAGGGCATGAGGTTGCGGGGGGTCGGCGCACCGATTGGGTGGTGCGTGGTGGAAACTGTCTGGTGGAGACGGACGTTGTGAAGGTGTCCGGGTCGGTCAGTACGGTCAGTCAGGGTTCGTCCTGCCCCACGGGCGGGTCTGTTTCGGTCAAGGGGAATCGCCCGTGAAGTTGTTTGCGAAGTTGTTCGGCAAGAGCGCGCGAGAGGGTCGCGAGAACGCGACCGCTCGCCATCGGGCACAGCCTGATGCGGAGGGCGGGCGCCCGATGTTCCGGGACCAGGTGGCTGGTCCGGGCGGTGGCATTTCCGGTGGTCAGGGCGCGCCGTCTGTTGACCCTGCGCAGTCCGGCGACATAGGTTTCGGGCAACCGTCAACTGCGGGTGGAGGGTTTGCCCCCGGTCCGTACGCGTCGAACGCCCCGGCGGGGCAGCCGCGGCAGGAGGATCCGTCCATGTCGGCCCTGGTGTGTACGAGGTGCGGTAACCGCAACGCGGAGAACAGCCGCTTCTGCTCCAACTGCGGCGCGCCCCTGCGCGCCGGGGCGGTTCCGGAGCGTGCGTCCGAGACGACCTCCACGATCTCCATCTCCGGCCTGGAGGCGTACGACGCCGAGGTCACCGGTCAGACGGCGATGCCGGCGCTCTCTCCCGAGGCGCAGGCGGCGGTCGACGCGCTGCCGCTCGGCTCGGCGCTCCTGGTCGTGCGCCGCGGTCCGAACTCCGGAAGCCGCTTCCTGCTGGACGGTGAGCTGACCACCGCCGGGCGTCATCCGCAGAGCGACATCTTCCTGGACGACGTGACGGTCTCGCGTCGGCACGTGGAGTTCCGCCGCAGTCCGGACGGGTCGTTCACGGTGGCCGATGTCGGCAGTCTGAACGGCACGTACGTCAACCGCGAGCGCATCGACCAGGTCGCGCTGTCGAACGGCGACGAGGTGCAGATCGGCAAGTACCGGCTGGTCTTCCACGCGAGCCAGCGGGGTTACTGACCTGCCCCCGGGCACCGCCCGGGGAACCTCCAGGGAAGGTCCATGCTTCAAACACCGAGCGGCGGTGCCGGGCACGGCACCGCCGCCACGGACAGTGGGCTGATGAGCATCGGCGCCGTGCTGAACGCGCTGCGTGACGAGTTCCCCGACGTCACCATCTCCAAGATCCGCTTTCTGGAGTCGGAAGGCCTCGTCGAGCCGCGGCGGACCCCGGCCGGGTACCGCAAGTTCAGCGCACACGACGTCGAGCGCCTCGGCCAGGTGCTGCGCATGCAGCGGGACCACTATCTGCCGCTGAAGGTGATCCGCGAGCACCTGGACGCGATCGAACGCGGCGAGGCCGTGCCGTTGCCGACTCTGGGCCGGCAGCGGGACGGGGAGACCGTACCGGAGCCCTCCGAGGGGCCCACGGCGGCCCGGATCGGGCGGGACGAGCTGCTCGCCGCGGCCCGGATCGGCGACCAGGAACTGAAGGAGTGGGAGTCTTACGGGCTCCTCGCTCCGCTGCCCGACGGGGCGTACGACGCCGAGGCGGTCACCGTGGCCTCACTGGTGGTGGAGCTGGGACGGTTCGGTATCGAGCCGCGGCACCTGCGGGTGATGAAGGCCGCCGCCGACCGGGAGGCCGGGCTCGTTGACCAGGTGGTGGCGCCGCTGAAGCGACACCGCAACCCCCAGACCAGGGCACACGCGGAAGCGCGCACCAAGGAGCTGGCGGGGCTGGCGGTGAAGCTGCACGCGGCGCTGGTGCAGACCGCCCTCGGCGTGCGGCTGCCCTGAAACGGGCGCCCGGAGCCCCGAACGCCCACCCCGACCCCGGCCCGACTACCCAAATGTCCCGGGCACGGCCTAGGGTTGCTGTGTGAACGAGCTCGATGTCGTAGGTGTCCGGGTCGAGATGCCCTCCAACCAACCGATCGTGCTGCTGCGCGAGGTGGGGGGCGACCGTTACCTCCCCATCTGGATCGGGCCGGGGGAGGCGACGGCGATCGCCTTCGCCCAGCAGGGCATGGCTCCCGCACGGCCGCTGACCCACGACCTCTTCAAGGACGTGCTGGAAGCCGTCGGCCAGGAGCTCACGGAAGTACGCATCACGGACCTGCGTGACGGGGTCTTCTACGCCGAGCTGGTCTTCGCGAGCGGTGTCGAGGTGAGTGCCCGGCCGTCCGACGCCATAGCGCTGGCCCTGCGCACCGGAACGCCGATCTACGGCAGCGACACGGTGCTCGACGACGCCGGCATCGCCATCCCGGACGAGCAGGAGGACGAGGTGGAGAAGTTCCGCGAGTTCCTCGACCAGATCTCGCCGGAGGACTTCGGGACCAGTAACCAGTGAGGCGCGCGGACCGGAGCGGTCCAGGGTGCCGTACGGCCCTTGACCGGGCACATTCGGCCAGCCTTTCCCCGCGGCCGGGTACGCGAAACCACTCGTAGGGTGATTATCACTCGGCGTGCCGAGTGTGGCGATCGTTGACGCACCCTTGGTGACTGCCTACCGTCGAGGAGGCAGGTCAAGGACGGAGGTCGGCGTGAGAATCAGCGGCGACGGTACGGCTGGGGGTGGCCCCGGGCAGAGCCTTGGGGCAAGCGGTCCGTACCCTCCCCCGAGCTCTCGGCTCCGCGCCGGCGGGGGGCATCCCCAGCACGGTGTGGCGGCCGACCCTGTTCCGCAGCGACCGGCTGCCGTCCCGAGCAGCGGAGGGGCGACGTCCATGACGTCCGAGCAGATCGGCTACCGCGGGCCGACGGCCTGCGCGGCCGCCGGTATCACCTACCGGCAGCTCGACTACTGGGCTCGTACGGGCCTGGTCGAGCCCAGTGTGAGACCCGCGCACGGTTCCGGGACGCAGCGTCTGTACAGCTTCCGCGACGTGGTCGTGCTGAAGATCGTCAAGCGCTTCCTCGACACCGGGGTGTCACTGCAGAACATCCGCACCGCCGTCCAGCATCTCCGGGAGCGCGGCTTTCGCGACCTGGAGCGGATGACGCTGATGAGTGACGGGGCCACGGTCTACGAGTGCACCTCGCCCGACGAGGTGCACGCCCTGCTCCAGGGCGGTCAGGGCATCTTCGGGATCGCCGTCGGCGTGGTCTGGCGGGACGTGGAGAGCGCGCTGTCGCAGCTGCACGGGGAGCGGATCGACACGGGGGAGACCCTGGTCGGACACAATCCGGCGGACGAGCTGGCGCGGCGGCGCAACCGGGCCGTCTGAACACCGCCGAACTCGGCACCCCCCTGCTGGGCCGGGACATTGTCAGTGGCGTAGGGCAGCATCGGAGATGTGAGAGCCGCGCCCACGATCCTGCATCTCGACATGGACGCCTTCTTCGCCTCGGTGGAGCAGGCCTCCAAGCCGAGCCTGCGCGGGAAGGCCGTCGTGGTGGGCGGCCTCGGACCGCGCGGTGTGGTCGCCACCTGCTCGTACGAGGCGCGGGTCTTCGGCGTCCACTCGGCGATGCCCATGGGCCAGGCCCGGCGGCTGGCACCCAACGCCGCGTACCTGGTCCCGCGCTTCGAGCTCTACCGGTCGATCAGCGAGCAGGTGATGCGGCTGCTGCGCGGGCTGTCGCCGCTGGTGGAGCCACTGAGCCTGGATGAGGCCTTCGTGGACCTGGAGGCCGGCGGGGTGGCCTGGGACGCGGCGTCGGCGCGGCTGGCCGGCACCAAACTGCGTACGGACATCCGCGCCGTCACCGGCCTCACCGGTTCCGTGGGGCTGGCCGCCTCCAAGATGCTCGCCAAGATCGCCTCGGAGGAGGCCAAACCCGACGGGCTGGTCCTGATCCCGCCGGGGACGGAACGGGCCAAGCTGGAGCCGATGACCGTGCGGACGCTGCCCGGCGTGGGGCCGGCCACGGGAGACCATCTGCGGCGGGCCGGGATCACCACGGTCGGCGACATCGCCGAGGCCGGCGAGGACGAGCTCGTACGGCTGCTGGGCAAGGCGCACGGGCACGCCCTGTACGCCATGGCCCTGGCCCTCGACGAGCGACCCGTGGTGGCCGAGCGGGAGACCAAGTCGGTGTCGGTCGAGGACACCTATGACGTGGACATCCACGACCGGGTGCGGGTCGGTGTGGAGGTGGGGCGGCTGGCCGATCGGTGCGTGCGGCGGCTGCGCGGTTCCGGGCTGTCCGGGCGGACCATCGTGCTCAAGGTGCGCAGGTACGACTTCTCCACACTGACGCGCTCCGAGACGCTGCGTGGCCCCACGGACGACCCGGGGGTGGTGCGGGAGGCCGCGGCCCGCCTGTTGGACTCCGTGGACACCACCGGCGGCGTGCGGCTGCTCGGGGTCGGCGTCAGCGGGCTCGCCGACTACACGCAGGAGGACCTGTTCGCACAGGCTGCGGGGGAGCGGGCCGACGAAGTCGCCGAGGAGCCCGACGCCGAGTCCGTCCAGGAGGACCGGCCGACCCCCGCCCCCGAGCGCCGGTGGCCGTCGGGGCACGACGTGCGGCACGTGGAGTACGGACACGGGTGGGTGCAGGGCAGCGGGCTGGGGCGGGTGACCGTGCGGTTCGAGACGCCGTACTCGGAGACCGGCCGGGTGCGGACCTTCCCGGTGGACGATCCGGATCTGGCGCCGGCGGAACCGCTGCCACTGGTCCCGGCCGTGCCGCGAAGACCCGGGGAGGGCGGGCCGACGACCACGGAGGCCGCCCCGGACCTCGGCGGGGAGACCGACGCGGAGACCGGCCCGGCGGGGTCGGCGCGCCTGGCTCCCGGCTAGGACCTCGCCTCGTCCGGCGGATCAGGCCGCAGGAAGCCGGCGGCGTCAGCCCTCTTCTTTGCCCTGGCCGGCCAGCTTGCCGAAGTCGTGGTCGGGGAGCGGGGGCGGAGCGGCGACGTCGAGACCGTAGTGGTGGTAGAGCTGGAGTTCCTGTTCCGGCGAGAGGTGGCGGCCGACGCCGAAGTCGGGGGCCTCCTTGATCAGGGCCCGGTCGAAGGGCACGCGCAAGGTGCCGTCGGACAACTCGCTCGGCTCCAGGGGAACGAAGGCGTCCCGGCTGAACAGGCCGGTGCGTATGGCCGCCCACTCGGGGACGCCGGTGGCGTCGTCGAGATAGACCTCGTCGACGGTACCGATCCGGGTGCCGTTGCGGTCGAACGCCTTGCGGCCGATCAGGTTGCGCGGGTCGATGTCGGTACGCACGGGGCCCTCCACTTGGTCGCACTGGGGTCGCGCACCAGCCGATCCACCAGCCGCCGAAATCATCCGTAGTACTACAAAAGAGCACATATGGCCGGTCGGCCACTCGAAGGTTCGTGCGTCGGCCTCGCTGGTACGCTGGCAAACGGCTGCTGACCCCGCGCGGGAGAGTCCTCCGGACACCATCGGAGGCGCCGAAGGAGCAAATCCTCCCCGGAATCTCTCAGGCTCACGTACCGCGCGGACGAGGTCACTCTGGAAAGCAGGGCGGGTGTCGACGGCTTCCGCTCTCACCGACGGTGAAAGCCGGGAGCGCCCTCGGGCCCACCCGGTGAAGCTCTCAGGTTGAGATGACAGAGGGGGAGGCCGTACGGGTACCCGCGCCGTGGTGCCCCTCGAAGGTCGTCAGACCAGGAGGCCTCCGCAATGACCGCCCATCGCACCCCGCTCTCCGAGCTCGAACAGGCAATGCCGTTCGAGCAGCGCCACATCGGCCCCGATCACGAGGCACGGGCCAAGATGCTCGCGCAGGTCGGTTACGGTTCGCTCGACGAGCTGACGGCCGCCGCGGTGCCGGATGTGATCAAGAACGCAGACGCGCTGGACCTGCCCGGCGCGCGGTCCGAGGCCGAGGTGCTGGCCGAGCTGCGCTCCCTGGCCGACCGCAACCAGGTCCTCGACTCCATGATCGGCCTCGGCTACTACGGCACCTTCACCCCGCCGGTCATCCTGCGCAACGTCATGGAGAACCCGGCCTGGTACACCGCGTACACGCCGTACCAGCCGGAGATCTCCCAGGGCCGTCTCGAGGCCCTGCTGAACTTCCAGACGATGGTCGCCGAGCTGACCGGCCTGCCCACCTCCGGCGCCTCGCTGCTCGACGAGGGCACCGCGGCCGCCGAGGCCATGGCGCTCTCCCGGCGCATGGGCAAGAACAAGAAGGGCCTGTTCCTGGTCGACGCGGACGCCCTGCCGCAGACCATCGCCGTGATCCGGACCCGCGCGGAGCCGACCGGTGTCGAGGTCGTCGTCGCCGACCTGAGCGAGGGCATCCCGGCCGAGGTCGCCGAGCGGGAGATCAACGGCGTCCTGATCCAGTACCCCGGCGCCTCCGGTGCCGTACGCGACATCAAGCCGGTGATCGACCGGGCGCACGAGCTCGGCGCCCTGGTCACCGTCGCCGCCGACCTGCTCGCCCTGACGCTGCTCACCTCGCCCGGCGAGCTGGGCGCGGACATCGCCATCGGCACGACGCAGCGCTTCGGTGTGCCGATGGGCTTCGGCGGGCCGCACGCCGGTTACATGGCGGTGCGCGAGAAGTTCGCCCGCAGCCTGCCCGGTCGCCTGGTCGGCGTCTCCGTGGACGCCGACGGCAACAAGGCCTACCGCCTCGCCCTGCAGACCCGCGAGCAGCACATCCGCCGCGAGAAGGCCACCAGCAACATCTGCACCGCGCAGGTGCTGCTCGCCGTGATGGCCGGCATGTACGCCGTGTACCACGGGCCCGAGGGGCTGCGAGCCATCGCGCGCCGCACCCACCGGTACGCCTCGATCACCGCCGCGGGCCTCTCGGCCGGTGGCGTCGAGGTCGTGCACGGCGCCTACTTCGACACGGTCACCGCGCGGGTGCCCGGCCGGGCCGACGCGATCGTCCACGCCGCCCGCGAGAACGGCATCAACCTGCGGCTCGTCGACGCCGACCACCTGTCGTTCGCCTGCGACGAGACCACCACGCGCGCCCAGGTCGGCGGCGTGTGGAACGCCTTCGGCGTCGAGGGCGACATCGAGGCGCTGGATGCGGCGACGGAGGAGACGCTCCCCGAGGCGCTGCTGCGCGGCGACGACTTCCTGACCCACCCGGTCTTCCACCAGCACCGGTCCGAGACCGCGATGCTGCGTTACCTGCGCCGCCTCGCCGACCGCGACTACGCGCTCGACCGGGGCATGATCCCGCTGGGCTCCTGCACCATGAAGCTCAACGCGACCACCGAGATGGAGCCGGTCACCTGGTCCGAGTTCGGGCAGCTGCACCCCTTCGCCCCCGCCGAGCAGGCGCAGGGCTACCTCACGCTCATCCGTGAGCTGGAGGAGCGGCTCGCCGAGGTCACCGGGTACGACAAGGTGTCACTCCAGCCGAACGCCGGGTCGCAGGGCGAGTTCGCCGGTCTGCTCGCCGTACGCGCCTACCACCGCGCCAACGGCGACGACCAGCGCACCGTCTGCCTCATCCCGTCCTCCGCGCACGGCACCAACGCCGCGAGCGCCGTCATGGCCGGCATGAAGGTCGTCGTCGTCAAGACCGCCGAGGACGGCGAGATCGACGTCGAGGACCTGCGCGCCAAGATCGAGAAGCACCGCGACGAGCTGTCCGTGCTGATGATCACCTACCCCTCCACGCACGGCGTCTTCGAGGAGCACGTCGCCGACATCTGCGCTCGGGTGCACGACGCCGGCGGTCAGGTCTACGTGGACGGCGCCAACCTCAACGCCCTGGTGGGCCTCGCCAAGCCCGGTCACTTCGGCGGCGACGTATCGCACCTGAACCTGCACAAGACCTTCTGCATCCCGCACGGCGGCGGCGGTCCCGGCGTCGGCCCCGTGGCCGTACGGTCGCACCTGGCGCCGTACCTGCCCAACCACCCGATGCAGCCGGCGGCCGGTCCGCAGACGGGCGTCGGCCCGATCTCGGCGGCGCCGTGGGGCTCGGCGGGCATCCTGCCGATCTCGTGGTCGTACGTCCGGCTGATGGGCGGCGAGGGCCTCAAGCGCGCCACGCAGGTGGCGGTGCTCTCCGCCAACTACATCGCCAAGCGCCTGGAGCCGCACTTCCCGGTGCTGTACAACGGCCCCGGCGGGCTGGTCGCGCACGAGTGCATCATCGACCTGCGCCCGCTGACCAAGACGACCGGCGTGAGCGTCGACGACGTCGCCAAGCGGCTGATCGACTACGGCTTCCACGCGCCGACGATGTCGTTCCCGGTGGCCGGCACGCTGATGATCGAGCCGACCGAGTCCGAGGACCTGGCCGAGCTGGACCGGTTCTGCGAGGCGATGATCGCCATCCGCGCGGAGATCGAGAAGGTCGGTTCCGGCGCCTGGTCCGCGGACGACAACCCGCTGCGGGGCGCGCCGCACACCGCCGGTGCGCTGGGCGGTGAGTGGGACCACGGGTACACGCGCGAGGAGGCCGTCTTCCCGGCCGGGGTGTCCGCCGCCGAGAAGTACTGGCCGCCGGTGCGCCGCGTCGACCAGGCCTTCGGTGACCGGAACCTGGTCTGCTCCTGCCCGCCGCTGGACGCCTACGAGGACTGAGCCGCCGGTGCGGGAGAGGCTCCGCGCAGGCCCGGGACGGCCTTGCGCGGAGCCTCTCACCGTGTGTCACGCGGTGGCCAGCGACACCTCCGTCGACTTGACCAGCGCGACGACGGGAACGCCGACGGACAGCCCCAGGTCGTCGGCGGCCTCCCGGGTGATCGCGGCGGTCAGTTCGGCGCCCTCGACCGCGACCCGGACGGAGGCCATGGCGCCGCCGGTGGTGAGGGCGGTGACCGTGCCGGGCAGCCGGTTGCGGATGGACAGGCCCTCGACGCGGCCGGTCGCCACCGACACCTCCGTGGACTTCACCAGGGCGCGGACCTCGGTCCCGGCGGTGAGGGAGAGGTCGTCGGCGGCCTCCCGGGTGATCGCCGCCGTGAGGTCCTGGCCGCCCGAGAGGCGGACCCTGACCGTCGCCATGGCCTCGCCCGGGGTGACGGCCGTGACGGTGCCGGGGAGCTGGTTGCGGATGCTCAGGCTCATGAGGGCACCGTAGCCCGGTCGGGGCGTCATGCCGGGTACGCGTGTGTCTGCGTCGCCTTGACCGCCGCCCACACCGGTGCGCCCGGGTGGAGGCCGAGCTCGGCCGCCGCGACCGTGGTGAGGTCGGCGGCGAGCGGGAGTCCACCGGTGAGGTCCACGCGGATCTGGTCGCCGTGGGTCTCCAGGCCGGCGACCTCGCAGTGCCACAGGTTCCGGGCGCTGGAGCCCGTGGGGCGCTCCGCGTACAGCGTCACGGCGCCCGGCGGGAACGCCACGAAGACCGGACCGGAGAGGTCCTCGGTGGTGGTGATGGCGGGACCGGCGTCGAGGCGGACCGTGTGGCCGTCGGCCCGCCCGCGGTAGAGGTTCAGGCCGACCAACTGCGCGATGTAGTCCGTGCGCGGCCGGCGGGCGATGTCGGCGGGGCCGCCCTCCTGGACGACCCTGCCGTTCTCGACCACCACCAGCCGGTCGGCCAGCACCATGGCGTCCAGGGGATCGTGCGTGACCAGTACGGCCACGGCCTCGAACTCGGCGAGATGGCGGCGGAGCTGCGCCCGCACCTCCAGCCGTGTGCGGGCGTCCAGCGCCGCGAGGGGCTCGTCCAGGAGCAGCAGCCGGGGGTTGGTGGCCAGGGCGCGGGCGAGTGCGACGCGCTGGGCCTGACCGCCGGAGAGGCGGCGCGGCTTGGCGCCCGCGTGGTCGGTGAGGCCCATGCGGTCGAGCCACGCGGCGGCCCGCGCCCGGGACTCGGCCTTGCTCGCGCCCCGGCAGCGCGGACCGAACGCGACGTTGTCGAGCGCGGTGAGATGCGGGAAGAGGAGGTAGTCCTGGAAGACCACGCCGACCGGGCGGGACTCGGGCGGCGTACGGTCCAGGGCGACACCGTCGAGGCGCAGGTGGCCGTCGGCGAGCGGGACCAGGCCGGCGAGCGCGCGCAGGGCGGTGGTCTTGCCGGCGCCGTTGGGGCCCAGCAGGGCGACGACGTCGCCGGGCGCGGCGGACAGGGCGACGTCCAGGTGGAAGGTCCCGCGGTCCACGACGAGCCGGGCGTCGAGGCCGCCGTCGGGCGCGTGGCCGTCGGCGGGGTCCATGGCGGTGGTCGGTCCGTCGGGGTGGGTCATGTCGTCCTCGTCCGGACGGTCGGACGCCTCGTCCAGGCCGGTCATGACGCCCTCATCCAGCGGTCCCGGAGACCGGCCAGTACGGCGATGGAGACGGCCAGCAGCACCAGGCTGAGCGCGATCGCCGCCGCCGGGTCGTTCTGCAGGGCGAGATAGACCGCCAGCGGCATGGTCTGGGTCCGGCCCGGGAAGTTGCCCGCGAACGTGATCGTCGCCCCGAACTCGCCCAGCGCCCGCGCCCAGGCCAGGACGGCGCCCGCCGCGATGCCCGGCGCGATCAGCGGCAGCGTGACCCGGCGGAACGCGGTGAAGCGGGAGGCGCCCAGCGTCGTGGCGGCCTCCTCGAAGCGCGGGTCGGCCGCGCGCAGGGTGCCCTCCACGCTGATGACCAGGAACGGCATCGCCACGAACGTCTCCGCGAGGATGACACCCGTCGTCGTGAACGGCAGCGTGATCCCGAACCACGCGTCCAGCCACTGCCCGATGACGCCGTTGCGCCCGAACGCCAGCAGGAGCGCCACACCGCCCACCACCGGGGGGAGCACGAGCGGCAGCGTCACCAGCGCGCGGACGAAGCCGCGGCCGGGGAACTCCGTGCGCGCCAGCAGCCAGGCCAGCGGCACGCCGACGACCAGGCTCAACGCGGTCGCCGACGTGGCGCACAGCAGCGACAGCCGCAGGGCCTGCCACACCTCCGGACTGGCCAGCTGGCCGGGCAGGTCGCGCCACGGTGCCCGCACCAGCAGGGCGATCAGGGGCAGCAGCAGGAACGCCAGGCCGACGAGGGCGGGTACCAGCAGGGGGACCGGCACCATGCGGGCGCGGGTCCTGGGTACGTCGGGTTTCCTCATGGCGTGCGGAACCCGGCCGCGGTCAGCACCCGCTGCCCCTCGGCGGACTTCACCAGCTTGATGAAGGCCGCGCCCGCGTCGGCGTTGGGAGCCTCCTTGAGGAGCGCGACCGGGTAGTCGTTGACGGCCTTGGCCGACTCGGGGAAGTCCACGCCGGTCACCTTGCCACCGGCCGCCTTCACGTCGGTCTGGTAGACGACGGCGGCGTCGGCCTCCTTCAGCTCGACCTTGGTCAGGGCGGCCTTGACGTCCTGCTCGTACGAGACCGGGGCGAGCCGGAGGCCGCCGGCCTCCAGCGCCTTCTGTGCCGCGGCGCCGCACGGCACCGACTTGTCGCACAGCACGACCTTGAGCCCGGAGCCCGTGAGGTCCTTCAAGGACGAGATCCTGTCGGGATTGCCCGGGAGGGTGGCGATCTCCAGCTGGTTGCGCACGAAGGTGGACGGGGCGCCGTCGGTGGCCCCGGCCTCGGTGACGGTGGCCATCGTTCCGGGGCTGGCGGAGGCGAACACGTCCGCCGGGGCGCCGCCGGTGACGCTGGCGGCGAGGGTGTCGCTGCCGGCGAAGCTGAAGGTGACCTCGGTGCCCGGGTGCTGCTTCTCGAACCGCTCCCCGAGCGTCGTGAAGCTCTCCTTGAGTGAGGCGGCGGCGAAGACGGTGACCTGGCCGGAGACCTTCGCCGAGGAGGACGACGAGGAACCGGCGGAGTCCGAGTCCGCATCCGAGCCGGAGGACGACGAGCACGCGCTCAGGGCCAGCAGCGCGGCGGCTCCCGCACCGCTCACTCGCAGGTTCCGGCGGCTGCGGCGGGTCCTGCACACGGAACGGGTCATCACGGGCCACTCCCTCGGTGTCTGGGGCGGGAGTCCGACGGGCTCCGCGGCCGGGCTGGGCGACCGGGCGCACGGCGGGCTCTCCGCTGCGTCGATCATACTTCCGCATCTGCGAGGGGTAAGTCTGCTGTCGCATCGCATGAGCCAGCCAGTACTGAGAATTGCCTGGCATGTGCGTTCACACCGACCGACGGTGGCGGCGGGTCAAACCCTGTCGACATGGACGTTCGTCGACTTCACGCGGGCGGTGGCCTCCATGCCGACCTCCAGGCCGAGTTCCTCGACCGCTTCCCGGGTCAGCAGGGAGACGAGCCGGTGCGGGCCGGCCTGGATCTCGACCTGGGCCGCCACGTCGCCGAGCTTGATCGCGGTCACGATGCCGGGGAAGGCGTTGCGGACCGAGGTGTACGGCGTCTCCTCGTCGGCGCCGCCGGACCGGGCCAGGTCGACCGAGAACGCGGCCAGGTCGCGCCCGTCGACGAGCCGCCGCCCGCCCTCGTCGCGGTGGGTGGTGATCCGGCCCGCGTCGGCCCAGCGGCGGGCGGTGTCCGGACTGACGCCGAGCAGCCGCGCCGCCTGGCCGATCGTGTAGGACTGCATGCCGGTCACGATAGGGCGCCGGGAGGAAGTGCGGGTGACGCGGGGCCGGCCCTCGACCTCGACCGCGCCGTGATCACCCACGACATCCTCGTAAGAGATCCGTCAAAGGGGCACAGGCCACCGTATGGGACCCGTCAACGGGGGTCGTTTCCGGTCGTGGCAGGGGTTTGCTCGAAGCGTCCTAGTCGCAACCGAACCCCATTCCAGGAGCTCACGATGGCCGATCTGGCCTTCGTCGTCACCACGATCGCGGTCTTCGCGCTGGTGGCTCTCGTCGCCAAGGGGGTGACGAAGCTGTGACCGCCGAGAACATCGTCGGCCTGCTCGTGGCCGTCGCCCTGCTGGGCTATCTCGTCCTCGCCCTGATCTTCCCGGAGAGGTTCTGAGAGATTCCATGGGTCCCGTAACCGCCGGCGTGCTCCAGCTGCTCGCCCTCATCGGCGCACTGGCTGTCGTGCACGCTCCACTGGGCAACCACATGGCCCGGGTCTACTCCGCCCCCGAGCACCTGCGGGTCGAGAAGTGGATCTACAAGGGCATCGGTGCCGACCCGGACACGGAGATGCGCTGGACCGCGTACCTGCGCGGCGTGCTCGCCTTCTCCTTCGCCGGTGTCCTCTTCCTCTACCTGCTCCAGCGCGTCCAAGGTGTCCTGCCGGGCTCGCTCGGCTTCGACTCGGTGGAGCCGGCGCAGGCCTTCAACACCGCCGCGTCGTTCGTGGCCAACACCAACTGGCAGTCGTACTCCGGCGAACAGACGATGGGGCACGTCGTGCAGACCGCCGGTCTCGCCGTGCAGAACTTCGTCTCCGCGGCGGTCGGCATGGCCGTGGCCGTCGCCCTCGTGCGGGGCTTCGCCCGCGCTCGCACCGGGGAGCTGGGCAACTTCTGGTCGGACCTGGTGCGCGGGGTCACCCGCGTGCTGGTGCCACTGGCCGTCCTCGGCGCGCTCGTGCTGGTCGCCTGCGGAGTCATCCAGAACTTCTCCGGCATCCACGAGGTCGGTCAGTTCCTGGGCGGCCCGCAGCAGTGGAACGGCGGCGCCGTCGCCTCGCAGGAGGTCATCAAGGAGCTGGGCACCAACGGCGGCGGCTACTTCAACGCCAACAGCGCCCACCCCTTCGAGAACCCGACGCCGTTCACCAACCTGTTCGAGATCTTCCTGATCCTGCTCATCCCGGTCTCCCTGACCCGGACCTTCGGCGTCATGGCCGGCTCGGTGCGTCAGGGCTACGCGATCCTCGCGACCATGGCCACCATCTGGGTCGGCTTCGTCGCCCTCATGATGTGGACCGAGTTCGCCCACCAGGGGCCCGCGCTCCAGGCGGCCGGCGGCGCGCTGGAGGGCAAGGAGCTGCGCTTCGGGGTCGGCGGCTCGTCGATCTTCGCGGTGACCACGACGCTCACCTCCACCGGTGCCGTCGACTCCTTCCACTCGTCGTACACCGGATTCGGCGGCGGCATCACCATGCTGGGCATGATGCTGGGCGAGATCGCGCCCGGCGGTGTCGGCTCCGGTCTCCACGGCATGCTGATCATGGCGATCATCGCCGTGTTCATCGCGGGGCTCATGGTCGGGCGCACACCGGAGTACCTCGGCAAGAAGATCGGCCCCCGCGAGATCAAGCTGGCGGCGGTCTACATCCTGATCACCCCGGCGCTGGTACTGGTGTTCACCTCGCTGTCCATGGCCCTGCCGACGCCGCCGAACTCGATGCTCAACCAGGGCGCCCACGGCTTCTCCGAGGTGCTGTACGCCTTCACCTCCGCCGCGAACAACAACGGCTCGGCCTTCGCCGGCCTGAACGCGAACACCGACTGGTTCAACAGCACGACCGGGCTCGCGATGCTGCTCGGCCGTTTCCTGCCGATGGTGTTCGTCCTGGCGCTGGCCGGCTCGCTGGCCGGGCAGCAGCCGGTGCCGGCGACCGCGGGCACCCTGCGCACCGAGAAGCCGATGTTCACCGGCCTGCTGGTGGGCGCGATCCTGATCATCGTCGGTCTCACCTACTTCCCGGTGCTGGCCCTTGGCCCGCTGGCCGAAGGGCTGGCGTGATGACCGCTCGTACACAGAAGCACGAGGACTCCATGTCCACAGCCACTTCCACCGCCGCCACCGGGAACCGGGCGCCGCACAGCGACGTACCCACCGGCCGCCCGCCCGCCGAGGGGCGCGTCGGCGGAGGGATCTTCCAACCCGCGCAACTGGTCGCGTCGCTGCCCGAGGCGTTCCGCAAGCTCGATCCGAGGGTGATGGTCAAGTCGCCCGTGATGTTCGTGGTGTGGATCGGCTCGGTGCTGACCACCGCCTTCTCCTTCACGGACCCCGGGGACTGGTTCGGCTGGACCATCAGCGCCTGGCTCTGGCTGACCGTGCTCTTCGCCAACCTGGCGGAGGCCGTCGCGGAGGGCCGGGGCAAGGCCCAGGCCGACACACTGCGCCGGGCCAGGACCGGCACGGTCGCCCGCCGGGTGGACGGGAGCACGGTCCCCGGCACCGTGCTGGCCGTCGGCGACCTGGTGGTCTGCGAGGCCGGAGACGTCATACCGGGCGACGGCGACGTCGTCGAGGGTGTCGCCTCGGTCGACGAGTCGGCCATCACCGGTGAGTCGGCGCCCGTCATCCGCGAGTCGGGCGGCGACCGCAGCGCCGTCACCGGCGGGACGAAGGTCCTCTCCGACCGCGTCGTCGTCAGGATCACCACCGAGCCGGGTGAGACGTTCATCGACCGGATGATCAACCTGGTCGAGGGCGCGGCACGCCAGAAGACCCCGAACGAGATCGCGCTGAACATCCTGCTCGCCTCGCTCACCATCGTCTTCCTGCTGGCCTGCGCCACGCTGACGCCGGTCGCCGACTACGCGGGCACCGAACTGACGATGGTGGTCCTGGTGGCGCTGCTGGTCTGCCTGATCCCGACCACGATCGGCGCCCTGCTCTCCGCGATCGGCATCGCGGGCATGGACCGCCTGGTCCAGCGCAACGTGCTGGCCATGTCGGGCCGTGCCGTCGAGGCGGCCGGCGATGTCTCCACGCTGCTGCTGGACAAGACCGGCACGATCACGCTCGGCAACCGGCAGGCGGCCGAGTTCGTGCCGGTGCGCGGTACGACGGAGGCGCGGATGGCGGACGCCGCCCAGCTCTCCTCACTGGCCGACGAGACGCCCGAGGGCCGCTCGGTCGTAGTCCTCGCCAAGGAGAGGTACGGGCTGCGCGAGCGGCACCAGGGCGAGCTGAGGGGCGCCGAATGGATCTCCTTCACCGCACAGACCCGCATGTCCGGCGTGGACGTCGACGGCCGCAGGATCCGCAAGGGAGCGGCCGGTTCGGTGACCGCCTGGGTGCGCGAGCGCGGCGGCGAGGTCGCCGAGGACACCCAGCGGCTGGCCGACGGCATCTCCGAGGCGGGCGGTACGCCGCTGCTGGTCGCTGTCGAGGACGGTGACGGGGCCCGCGTGCTCGGGGCCGTCCACCTGAAGGACGTCGTCAAGCAGGGCATGCGGGAGCGGTTCGAGGAACTGCGGGGCATGGGCATCAGAACCGTCATGATCACGGGCGACAACCCGCTGACGGCCAAGGCGATCGCCGACGAGGCAGGCGTCGACGACTTCCTCGCCGAGGCCACGCCCGAGGACAAGATGGCCCTGATCAAGCGCGAGCAGGCCGGCGGCAAGCTGGTCGCGATGACCGGCGACGGCACCAACGACGCGCCCGCCCTCGCGCAGGCCGACGTCGGGGTGGCGATGAACACCGGCACGTCGGCCGCCAAGGAGGCCGGCAACATGGTCGACCTCGACTCCAACCCGACGAAGCTCATCGAGATCGTCGAGATCGGCAAGCAGCTCCTCATCACGCGGGGCGCGCTGACCACGTTCTCCATCGCCAACGACGTTGCCAAGTACTTCGCGATCATCCCGGCGCTGTTCGCGGCGGTCCACCCCGGCCTGGACAAGCTCAACGTCATGCGGCTGTCCTCGCCGGACTCCGCGATCCTGTCGGCGGTCGTCTTCAACGCGCTGATCATCGTCGTGCTGGTGCCGCTCGCCCTGCGCGGCGTGCGGTACAGGCCGATGAGCGCGGACCGGATGCTCCGGCGCAGCCTCACGGTCTACGGCCTGGGCGGACTGGTCGCCCCCTTCGTCGGCATCAAGATCATCGACCTGCTCCTGTCCCTCATCCCCGGAATCGGTTGACCGCCATGAACAACTCGGTATCGAACACCGTCCGGTTGCTCGGGGCCGGCCTGCGTGCCCTCTTCGCGCTGACCCTGGTGACGGGCGTCCTCTACCCACTGGTGGTCACGGGAGTCGCCCAGGCCCTGTTCAACGGCAAGGCGAACGGCTCGGAAGTGTCGGCCGACGGCCGCGTGGTGGGGTCCTCGCTGATCGGGCAGTCGTACAACCTGCCGCTGGAGCCGGGGCAGGAGACTCCGGAACCCGACCTGAAGTGGTTCCAGGGCCGCCCGGCCAACGGTCTGGGGGAGAACACCCTCAACACCCAGTACCGCCTGATCCTGTCCGGCGCCACCAACCTGGCCGCCGACAACCCGGAGCTGGTCGAGCAGGTGAGGGCGGCGCAGGCCGCCGTCGTCGAGGACAACTCGGTCCCCGGCCACCCCGTCGAGCGGTCCGAGATCCCCGCGGACGCGGTGACCTCATCCGGCTCGGGACTGGACCCGGACATCTCGCCGGACTACGCCGAGCTGCAGGTACCCCGAATCGCCCGGGAGAACGGCCTGTCCGTCGCGAAGGTCCAGGGGCTTGTCGACCGGCACGCACAGGGCCGCACCCTCGGCTTCATCGGCGAGCCGCGGCTCAACGTCCTCGAACTGAACATCGCCCTCGAGGAGCTCGTGACTAGGGGCTGAGCGGGAGCGCCGGCATGGGACGTCCCGGCGTGAAAGAGCGGAAGCCGGACACGCGCCAGGGCCGGTTCGCAGACGATGTCCGCGGGCCGGCCCCGCGCATCACCGGGCGGAGTGGAGCCACCCCGCCCGGCCTGTGCTCAGGCGGCGCTCATCACGCCCGCACCGACAGGGCGGTGCGGGGCGATGACCTGGCCGTCCGGCAGGAGCTCACCGGTGTCCTCGAAGAGGACGACGCCGTTGCACAGCAGGCTCCAACCCTGTTCCGGGTGGTGCGCCACGAGGCGGGCGGATTCCCGGTCGGCGGAGTCGGCTGACGGACACGGTGGCTGGTGCTGGCACATGAGTGGGGTCTCTCGGTCTGTTGAGTCGGGTGAGGTCGCTGGCTGGTCTGTCCCGCGGCGTGAAGCTTCGTTCATGGCCGCCCCCCGTTGTTTGAGTCGGTCCGAACCCAGTGTTGCCCTACGGGCCTCGATCCGCAGGTATTTCGCAGCACCGCTTCTCACAGGTTGATGACGCGTCACCCGCGCGGACGGTTCAGCTCAACTGCACTGTCACTTCGGATGGTTCGGCATGGCCCTATGGGGCTAGTCCGCCCGGGACGGGAGGCGGCCGACGCGAACGGGCCGGTCAGGCGGGGGAGCGCAGCAGCCGGGTCGGCGTCACCCGGTGGGTGAGGACCGGCAGCAGCTCGGCGACCCGGTGCGGCCGGTGGGCCGCGATGCCGGGCGGGGCCGGCGCCAGCGGCACCAGCAGGTCGGTGGCCGCGGGGTGTCCGGCGGCGGCGTCCGCGGTGCGGTCGCCGTGCAGCCACAGCGTGAGCATGTAGAGCCCGGGGACCGACAGCAGACGGGGCTGGTAGGCCTGGGGGACCGACTCGGCCTGGCGCAGCGCGTGCTCGGTCGAGGCGACGTAGGGGCCCTCGAAGAAGTGTGAGAACGCCCATCCGTCGGGGGTCAGCATGGTCTCCGCCGCCGCCACCGCGCGGTCGCCGCAGCGGATCAGGAACCGCCATCCGGTCAGCCGTGTCACTGCCACGCCCTCCGCCGTGATCCGGTCCAGGACGTGCACGGGCAGCGGCAGTTCGGGTGTGGCGGGTCCCTGGGCGCCGAGCAGGGACGGGGTCCGGGCCTCGCGGACCGCGGTGGGAGACGAGAGGGCGCTGAGGACGGAGCGCAGGGCGGGCGCGGGAGCCGGGTGGACATGCAGGGGCATGGTGGGTCGCCTCTCATTCGAAGGCACGGTGGCGCGAGGGCGGGGCGGGGGCGGACGACGCTGTCAGCTCACGTGGCTGGGGAGGCAGAGGCCGGGGTCCGGGAACCGAGAAGGGGGTGAGGCCTGCCGTGCGTCAGCTCGACAGCAGGATCCATCGACCGTGGGCGCCGGTCATCTGCCTTGTCCGCGGAGTTTATACGACATGTGTTCAGACTGTGTTTCGGCTAGCTGATTCCGGCAACCAGTACAAGGTCGCATTCGGCCGCCGATATGCGGGAATCATCCGGATTTCGTGCCGGGTGTACGACGGCGACCTCGGGGAATGTTCGCCGAGCGGTCGGCCAATTGTCGTCGGCGGTTTTCACGACTTCCCGGCCGTGGAAACTGTTCGACGTGGCATGCCCGATGAATGTGCCACCGGTCACATCGGCACAGCCTAGCGGGTGCCGGGCCGGTGCGGGGACGTTATCGATCGCTTCGGCTGGGCATCATCCCACCTGACCGGCCCCCGGCGGCCGGATCTTCGACTCACCGCTCCGAGAAGGGACTCTTCCATGGGGGAGAAGGTCGTGGCAGGTCAGTTCGACCTGTCCGATCGCCAGCGCTACCGCGAGAAGCTCCAGCGGTGCCTGACGGGTCTGGAGCGACTTCTGGCGGAGAGAAGGTTCGACCGCCCGAAGAACCTGATGGGGCTGGAGATCGAATTGAATCTCGTCGGTGCCGACGGGATGCCGAAAATGTTGAATGCGCAAGTCCTGGAGCGCATCGCGAGCCGCGACTTCCAAACAGAACTAGCCATGTTCAACCTGGAGGTCAACATCGCCCCCCACCGACTGGGCGGCCGGGTATTCGACCGTCTGGCCGAGGAGATCCGAACGTCGCTGGCATATGCAGACCGCAAGGCCGGCGAGGTCGACGCGGGAATCGCGATGATCGGCATTCTGCCGACGCTGGACCGGGACGACCTGGTCTCGTCCAATCTCTCCGCCGTCGATCGCTACGCCCTCCTCAACGAGCAGATCGTGGCCGCCCGCGGCGAGGACTTCACCCTCGACATCGAGGGTGTCGAGCGCCTGACCTGCACCTCCAAGTCCATCGCTCCCGAGGCCGCCTGCACCTCGGTGCAGCTGCACCTCCAGGTCACCCCGGACCGCTTCGCCGACGTGTGGAACGCGGCCCAGGCGGTCACCGCCGCGCAGATCGCCGTCGGCGCGAACGCGCCCTTCCTGTTCGGCCGCGAGCTGTGGCGGGAGTCGCGGCCCCCACTGTTCCAGCAGTCCACGGACACCCGCCCGCCCGAACTCCAGGCCCAGGGTGTCCGGCCGCGCACCTGGTTCGGCGAGCGGTGGGTGACCTCGGCGTACGACCTGTTCGAGGAGAACCGGCGCTACTTCCCGGCGCTGCTCCCGATCTGCGACGACGAGGACCCGCTGGAGGTCCTGGAAGCCGGCGGCGTGCCCTCGCTCTCCGAACTCGTCCTGCACAACGGCACCGTCTACCGCTGGAACCGCCCGGTCTACGACATCGCCGACGGGGTCCCGCATCTGCGCGTGGAGAACCGTGTCCTGCCCGCCGGACCCACCGTCACCGATGTCATCGCCAACGCGGCCTTCTACTACGGCGTCGTGCGCGCGCTCGCAGAGGAGCCGAGGCCGCTGTGGACCCGGCTGCCCTTCGAGGCCGCCGCCGCCAACTTCGAGGCGGCGTGCCGCCACGGCATCGACGCCCGCTTCGAATGGCCCAAGCGCGGCCGGCTGGGCGGCACCACCGAGGTCGACGCCGCCGTCCTCGTACGCGACGAACTGCTGCCGCTCGCCGAGGCCGGTCTCGACGCGTGGGGCGTGGAGCCCGCCGACCGGGACCTGTACCTCGGCGTGATCGAGGAGCGGTGCCGGCGCCGGGTCAACGGCGCGTCCTGGCAGGCGGACACCTTCCACCGGGCACTGGAGGCCGGCCTGTCCCGGGAGGCCGCGCTGGCCGCCACGACCCGCCGCTACGTCGAGCTCATGCGCGAGGGCGACCCCGTGCACCTGTGGCCGGTGGGCCTGCCGGAGCCGGCGCCGCTGGGCTGAGACCGGCGGCACCGGGAAGGGCGGGCGAGCGCGGGCGTCGGTGTACTTGGGGTGTCGGTGTGCTCCGGGCGTCGGCGAGCACCGCTTCGCCGGATCGCGCCGGGGCCGCAACCGGATCGCGCCGGGACCGGATCGCGCCGGGACCGCCCCCGCCGCGCGTCGCCTCATACTGATCGGGCAAGCTGTGACGTTCCGGCTGGAGGCAGGTGTGCATGGCGGAGGCGGGCCCGGTGGACGATTCGTTCCCTCAGAAGCGTCAGGAGCGGCTCCCGCGACGGGTCCTGCGTGACGAGACGCTGCTCGTCCTGGCGTTGTCGCTCGGCGCCAGCGGGGTGTCCGCCCTCATCAGCTTCATCGGCTCGGTCACCCGGCCCGGCGGGCTCAAGGACCAGGCGGCCACCCTCAACGCCTCCGCCGCGCCCGGCCGTCCCTGGCTGGACCTGGCCTGGCAGCTCTTCGGGATCACCACGGCGCTCGTCCCGGTCGCCCTGGTCGCGCACTTCCTGCTGCGGGAGGGAAGCGGCCTGCGCGCCCTCGGCTTCGACCGCACCCGTCCGTGGCCGGACCTGGGCCGCGGTGCTGTCGTCGCCGCCGTCATCGGCAGCACCGGCATCGCCTTCTACCTGGCCGCCCGGGGCCTCGGCTTCAACCTCACCGTGGTGCCCGAGGCCCTGCCCGAGGTGTGGTGGAAGTACCCCGTACTGATCTTCTCGGCGGTGCAGAACTCCGTCCTGGAGGAAGTCATCGTCGTCGGCTACCTGCTGCGCCGGCTCGATCAGCTCGGCTGGAGTCCGGGCGCGTCGCTCGCGGCCAGTTCGGCGCTGCGCGGGTCGTACCACCTCTACCAGGGCATCGGCGGCTTCATCGGCAACATGGTCATGGGCGTCGTGTTCGTGTACCTGTACCGCCGGTGGGGGCGCGTGGGCCCGCTGGTGGTGGCGCACTCGCTGCTCGACATCGGTGCCTTCGTGGGCTACGCGCTGCTGGCCGGGAAGGTGGACTGGCTGCCGACGGCGTGACGGGGAGGGGACGACGGGCCGCCGTTCGCCGCGTCACCCCAACCCGGTTGGGCAGTACGTCTAGGCCAGCAGCTCACCCTCGATCACCGTCACCGCGCGCCCGCTCAGCAGCGTGCGCTCGCCGCGCAGCTCCGTACGGACCCGGCCGGAGCGGGGCGAGGCCTGCATCCCGGTGAGGCCGGGGCGGCCGAGGCGCTCGGACCAGAAGGGCGCGAGGGCCGTGTGGGCGCTGCCGGTGACCGGGTCCTCGTCGATGCCGACGTTCGGGAAGAAGCAGCGGGAGACGTAGTCGTAGCCGCGGGCGGCGTCCTCCGCACGGGCGGTGGCGATGATGCCGCGCTCGGAGTACGCGGCCAGCGCCTTGTGGTCCGGGGCCAGGCCGCGGACCGTCTTCTCGTCGGCGACCTCGACCAGCAGGTCCCCGATGTCCGGTCCGGTGTCCAGGACCGCGAGGGGCTCGGTGCCCAGGGCCTCGGCGACGCCCTCCGGGGCATCGACCGGGGTGAGCGGCGCGGTGGGGAAGTCCAGGGTGATCGAGCCGTCCTCGTCCGGCGTGGCGACGAGGACGCCACTGCGGGTGGCGAACCGCACGGTGCCCTGGTGGGCGCCGGTGGTGTGCAGGACGTGGGCCGTGGCGAGCGTCGCGTGGCCGCACATCGCGACCTCGGTGGCCGGGGTGAACCAGCGCAGCGCCCAGTCGGCCTCGCCGCCCTCGGGCAGACGGTGGGCGAACGCGGTCTCGGCGTGGTTGACCTCCAGGGCGACCTGCTGGAGCCGGTCGTTGTCCGGAAAGGCATCGAGGAGCAGGACCCCGGCGGGGTTGCCGGCGAAGGGCCGGTCGGTGAAGGCGTCGACGATTCGGATGCGCATGCTCCGACGCTAAACGCTCCACGAAGCAGCGGACCAAGGCCAATTCGTGAGTTCTGGACCGGATTCCCGCCGGGCGGTCACGACGACGACGGGCGCTCGTCGGCGGCGGTATCGGGAGGACTTGGCAGTCGATACATTCCGATATATCGTTGAAGCATCGCGATTGATACGCGACAGATCAAAGACTGAGTGGAGTGATGGCGATGCACAACCACGGACATGAGCGTGGACACGGCGGACACGGCCACGGAGGCGGTGGTCCCTTCGGTCACGGCGGCTTCGACGGTCGGCGTGCGGCCTTCGGTCCCTTCGGGCCGGGTGGCCCCGGTGGTGGTGGCCCCGGCGGCCCCTTCGGGCCGGGATTCGGCCACGGAGGTCCCTGGGGAGGTCGCGGACGCGGCGGTCCCAGGGGAAGGGCACGGCGCGGTGACGTACGGGCGTCGATTCTGGCCCTGCTGAAGGACCGGCCGATGCACGGCTACGAGATGATCCAGGAGATCGCCGAGCGCAGCGGCGGGGCGTGGAAGCCCAGCCCCGGTTCGGTGTACCCCACCCTTCAACTGCTTGAGGACGAGGGTCTGATCGCCAGCGAGAGCGAGGGCGGCAAGAAGCTCTTCGCGCTCACCGAGGCGGGCCGCACCGCGGCCGAGGAAGGCCCGGAGGCTCCCTGGGAAGAGGCCTCGCGGGGCGTCGACTGGGAAGCCCTGAACGACATCCGGCAGGCCGGCTTCGGGCTGATGGAGGCCTTCGGCCAGGTCTGGAAGACCGGCAGCAAGGAACAGCGGGAGAAGGCGCTCGCCGTCATCGGTGACGCCCGCAAGAAGCTGTACCTGATCCTCGCCGACGAGGACTGACCCGGCACGGCCGTCGTCACGGGGTGCCCCGCGGAGTGATCCGCGGGGCACCTTCGCGTGTGGCGTGATCGGTCGGCCCGGTCGGTCGACCGCCCTCGGCCCGCTCAGGCGACCGCCGTATCACCGCCGCGTCGGAGGGATCCCACGCGCGCGGGAAGGCGCTCCCGTCGTGGCAGTGCCACGCCTCCCGGAACAGGCCGGCGAGCAGCGCCTCCGCCGGGGCGTGCACCCGGTACACGTACTGCCTGCCGTCGACCGCCGGCAGGGCCACGAGCCAGCACCTGCTCCTCATACCCCTGTTGGACCCCCGACGGCATGCTTCGGTTGCCCGGGGAGCGCGTGGCAAGGGGGCGCGCGCCCGGCGGGGCGAAACGGTTTGATCTCATCCGCAAGGAGGAGATTCCGGCCCGGTGCGTCCACTCTGCGTGGGACGCGAAGATGCTTCCCTTCGGGGATGACCCGCTCTGGAGATGCTGATGGGCTAGGGGATGTGCAACCCCGTATCCCCCGGCAGTCGGCCGGCGAGCAGAACGGCCGGCGTCCGGACGGCACCGATCCCGATGCCCGGTTCAGCGAAGAACTGGCATCGGTGGTCACCGGCGCCCGCCGCAGAGCGGTGCGGGACGGCGACCGGCAGATCGACACGGCCCATCTGCTGCACTCCCTCCTCGAGTGCGACCCCGAGGCCCGCGCCGTCCTGGGCGAGGGCCCCCAGGTCGCCCGGCTGCTCGGCTACCTCGTGCAGCGCAGCATCGGTTACGGCCTGCGCTGGCAGAGCACCGTCGAGGACTCCGGCGCCGTACCCGTGGTGACCGGGGGCACCGGCTTCTCGCCGCTGGCCGCCGCGGCCATGGAAGGCGCCTGCGTCCGGGCCGCCCGGCGCGGAGTGGACCGGGCCTGCGGTGTCGACCTGCTCGCGGCCCTCGTCACGGATCCGCAGGCACGTGCCGTCGAGGTGCTCGGCCGCGCCGCCGTCGAGCCGCGCACGGTGCTCGCCCGCGTGGAGAATCACGTCGAGCCGACAGCCTGAGACCGAACCCCCGGTCCCGGCCCCGGCCCTGGTCTCGGCCCCGGCCCCGGTCCCGGCCCCGGCCCCGGTCCCGGCCCCGGCCCTGGTCTCGGCCCCGGCCCTGGTCTCGGCCCCGGCCCCGGTCCCGGCCCCGGCCCGGTCCCGGTCCCGGCCCGGTCTCGGCCCCGGCCCCGGTCCCGGCCCCGGCCCGGTCCCGGTCCCGGCCCGGTCTCGGTCCCGGCCCCGGCCCGGTCCCGGTCCCGGCCCGGTCTCGGCCCCGGTCTCGGTCTCGGCCCCGGCCCCGGTCCCGGCCCGGTCTCGGCCCCGGTCTCGGTCTCGGCCCCGGCCCGGCCCCGGTCTCGGTCTCGGTCTCGGCCCCGGCCCGGCCCCGGTCTCGGTCTCGGCCCCGGCCCCGGTCCCGGCCCGGTCTCGGCCCCGGTCCCGGTCCCGGAGCCGGGAGCGGCCCGGTCGTCCAGCCGGTGAGACAGGTGTCATCGGGGATGACGGTCATGTCGGCCCCTGTCATCATGTGCCGGTGCATACGTCTGACAGTGCTCGCGGCCGTCGCGGCAAGGGTGCCGGGCTCGGCCTGGCGCTCGCGTCCGCGGTCGCCTTCGGAGGTTCCGGGGTCGCGGCCAAGCCGCTGATCGAGGCGGGACTCGATCCGCTCCACGTGGTGTGGCTGCGCGTGGCCGGCGCGGCCCTGGTCATGCTGCCGCTCGCCGTGCGCCACCGCGCGCTGCTGCGCCGACGGCCCGGGCTGCTCGCCGGCTTCGGGCTGCTGGCAGTGGCGGGTGTCCAGGCCTGCTACTTCGCCGCGATCTCCCGTATCCCCGTCGGCGTCGCGCTGCTCGTCGAGTACCTGGCGCCCGCGCTGGTCCTCGGCTGGGTGCGGTTCGTGCAGCGGCGGCCGGTGACGCGGGCGGCGGCGCTCGGCGTGGTCCTCGCGGTCGGCGGACTCGCCTGCGTGGTGGAGGTCTGGTCGGGGCTGGGCTTCGACGCGCTCGGACTGCTCCTCGCGCTCGGCGCCGCCTGCTGCCAGGTCGGCTACTTCGTCCTGTCCGACCAGGGCAGCGACGCCGGCGACGAGGCGCCGGACCCGCTCGGCGTCATCGCCTACGGCCTGCTCGTCGGTGCCGCCGTGCTCACCGTCGTCGCCCGCCCCTGGTCGATGGACTGGTCCATCCTCACCCACGATGTCCCCATGAACGGCACACCCGTCGCCGCCGCCCTGCTGCTGGCCTGGATCGTGCTCATCGCCACGGTCCTCGCCTACGTCACCGGCATCGTCGCCGTGCGCCGCCTGTCGCCGCAGGTCGCGGGCGTCGTGGCCTGCCTCGAAGCGGTCATCGCGACCGTCCTGGCCTGGGTGCTGCTCGGCGAGCACCTCTCCGCCCCGCAGATCATCGGCGGCGTGGTGGTCCTGGTGGGTGCCTTCATCGCCCAGTCGTCGACACCGGCGAAGGGCTCCGCGGACCCGGTGGCGAGCGGTGGACCCGATAGGGAGTTGTCCAGCAGGGGAACGGCGACCTAGGCTGCTGATCATGCATTCCGACGCGCTCGTCCTCCCGCCTCCGACCGCCTGAGAGGCGGGCCCCTCCGATCAGCCCGGCGCGATGCCGCCGGGCCGGACGATGCTGCCCGCAGACGCAGCCCCCGCGCCCCCGGTTCTTCCGGGGCCGCTTCAAACTTCCGCGCCCTGTGCGCGTCTGCGGAGAGAACTCGTGTCGAATGCCGTCTCAGGCCTGCCCGTCGGGCGTGGCCTCCTCTATCTGATCGTCGCCGGTGTCGCCTGGGGCACCGCCGGTGCCGCCGCCTCGCTGGTCTACCGGGCCAGCGACATGGGGCCCGTCGCCCTGTCGTTCTGGCGTTGCGCGGCCGGGCTCGTCCTGCTGTTCGCCGTCCGTCCGCTGCGCCGGCCCGCGCGCCCGGCCGTACGCGAGCCGTTCGGCCGCAAGGCGCTGCGGGCCGTAGTCACGGGCCTCGGCCTCGCGATGTTCCAGACCGCCTACTTCGCCGCGGTGCAGTCCACCGGGCTCGCCGTGGCCACCATCGTCACCCTCGGCGCCGGCCCGGTGCTGATCGCACTCGGCGCGCGTTTCGCCCTCGGGGAGCACCTGGGCCGGGGCGGGGCCGCCGCCGTGGTCGGAGCGCTCGCCGGGCTCATGGTGCTCGTGCTCGGCGACGGAAGCACGACGGTCCGCGTGTCGGGCGTACTGCTCGCGCTGCTGTCCGCGGCCGGGTACTCGGCGATGACCCTGCTCACCCGCTGGTGGGGGCGCGACGGCGGGGCGGACGCCGCCAGTACGTCCGTCGGGGCGTTCGCCGTCACCAGTCTGTGCCTGCTGCCCCTCGCCCTCGCGGAGGGCCTGCTGCCGCACACCGACGAGCCGGTCCGGCTCCTGTGGCTGCTGGCCTACGTCGCCGCGGTCCCGACCGCCCTCGCCTATGGGCTCTACTTCGCCGGCGCGGCCGTCGTCCGGTCCGCCACGGTCTCCGTGATCATGCTGCTGGAGCCGGTCAGCGCGGCGGCGCTGGCCGTCCTGCTGCTCGGCGAGCACCTCACCGCGGCGACGCTGGCCGGAACGCTGCTGATGCTCGGCTCGGTCGCGGGGCTCGCGGTGGCGGAGACCCGGCAGGCACGGACCCGGCCGGCGCCGGCGTGACGGTCGGGGGGCCTCTCGGCGAGAGAGGCCCCCCACGCCGCAGGGCAGGGAGCCGTCTTCGGCGTGCTTCTCTGCGCGGCCTGCTCGCAGGCGGGGCACGGAGGCCGTCTTCGGATGCCTCGCCCGCCGTGGCCCGCGCGGAGCCGCCCTCACAGGGCAATACACCTAGGCCGGTCTCCTCGGCCGGGTCGTCACGAGACGGGCGGCGCGTCCCAGGGGTGGACCAGGACCAGGATCACGGGGTCGAGAGGTAGTCGGGCAGCCTCGTCCCGGCGTCCAGGCCCGGGTCGGCGACCGGGGTGTCGTACCCCTTGCGCAGCGGGACCAGGCCGGCCCAGTGGGGGAGGGCGAGGTCCTCCGGCTCGTCGTTCACGCCGCCGGTGCGGAGCTTGGCGGAGACCTCGTCCAGGTCGAGGCGGATCACGGCGGTGGCGGCCAGCTCCTTCTTGTTGGCCGGCCGGGAGTCGGCGGAGCGGCCGGGTACGACGTGGTCGACCAGGGCGTCCAGGGCCGTGCGCCTCTCCTCCGGGTCCGTCACCTCGTACGCGGTGCCGTGCACGACCACCGACCGGTAGTTGATCGAGTGGTGGAAGGCCGAGCGGGCCAGCACCAGCGCGTCCACGTGCGTCACCGTCAGGCACACCGGCAGGCCCGGGTCGGCCGCGCCCGTCATCCGCAGCGGGCGGGAGCCCGTCGAGCCGTGCACGTAGAGCCGATCGCCCACCCGGCCGTAGAGCGTCGGCAGCACCACCGGGGCGCCGTCGCGGACGAAGCCGAGATGGCAGACGTAGCCCTCGTCGAGTATCGCGTGCACCAGCTCCTTGTCGTAGGAGGCCCGGTCGGGGGAGCGGGTGGGGACGGTGCGGTCGGTGGGCGGGTAGGCGGTGGCGGGCTGCGACGGCGGCTGCGTCCGTGTGGTCCCCTGCATGGCGCTCTCCATTGCACTAGTGCATAATTGTGTTTGTGCTAGGAGAGTATCGGATCACAGGTCGGGGCGCAGCGGAGATCTCCGCGAGCGTCGAGCGTGCGGTGGCCTCCGGGGAGCTGGTGCCGGGACAACCGCTTCCGCCGATGCGGGAGTTGGCGGAGCGGCTCGGGGTGAACCCGAACACCGTGGCCGCCGCCTACCGCACCCTGCGCGAGCGCGGGGTCATCGAGACGGCCGGACGCCGGGGCAGCCGGGTACGCTCGAAACCGGCCACCACGGGGCGCGAGTTCATCCGGGTAGAGGTGCCGGAGGGCGTGCGCGACGTGTCCGACGGCAACCCGGACCCGGCGCTGCTGCCCGCGCTCGGACCGGTTTTCGCCGCGGCGGCCGAAGAGGGCGACCGCGAGCCCGTCCTGTACGGGCACGAGCCCGTGGAACCGGAGCTGGTGCGCCTCGCACGCGCCGAGCTGGACGCCGACGGGGTGCCGGACGGGCCCGTGGCCGTCACCTCCGGCTCGCTGGACGCCATGGAACGGGTGCTGGCGACCCACCTCCGACCGGGTGACGCCGTCGCCGTCGAGGATCCGGGCTGGGGCAGCCTCCTCGACCTCGTCCCCGCGCTCGGCCTGCGCACGGTCGCCGTCGGCGTCGACGACGAGGGGCCGCTGCCCGACGACGTACGGCGGGTCCTCGGGGCCGGCGCCCGCGCCCTGGTCGTCACGGACCGCGCGCAGAACCCGACGGGCGCCGCGGTGAGCGCCACGCGCGCGCGTGCCCTGCGGTCCGTGCTGCGCGAGCACCCGCGGACGCTGCTGGTGGAGGACGACCACGGCCACCGCATCGTCGACCTGCCCCTGCACCCCCTCGCCGGTACGACGCACAGCTGGGCCTTCGTCCGCTCGGCGGCCAAGGCGTACGGCCCCGACCTGCGCCTCGCCGTGCTCACCGGAGACGCCGTCACGCTGGATCGGGTGCGCGGGCGGCAGCGGCTGGGCCCCGGCTGGGTCAGCCGCATCACCCAGCGGGCCGTGGCCCGGCTGTGGGCGGACGGCTCCGTGGACGCGCACGCGGTGGCGGCGGCGTACGGGCGGCGCCGGGACGCCCTGCTCGGAGCCCTCGCGGAGCGCGGGATCGCCGCGTACGGGCGCAGCGGCATGAACGTGTGGATCCCGGTGCCGGACGAGACCGGTGCCGTCGCCCGGCTGCTGCACGCCGGGTGGGCCGTCGCCCCCGGCGCCCGCTTCCGCCTGAACGCCCCGCCCGGCATCCGCGTCACCGTCTCGACGCTGACGGAGCAGGACACCGGCCCTCTGGCGGACGCGGTCGCGGCGGCGGTGGGGCCGGGGCCGCTGCGGAGCTATGCCTGACACGTGGGCCCGCCTGCGTCTTCGCCTATCTGCCCGCCAACGTCCTCGCCTATGCGCCCGCCTGCGTCGTGGCCTTCGTCGCCGCCGGTGTCCCACCTGTGTGCCCGCCAGCGTCTTCGCCTACGTCGTAGCCTTGTCGCGCTCCCGTGTCCGGCGGGCCGGCTCCGCGGTGCCCGTGGTTGCCCCGGGTCGTGCCCGGGTCAGCGCCGCACCCGCGAGGACGATCGCCGCACCGGCCGGCGTCGACCAGGACAGCGACTCCCCGAGCAGCGCGACGCCCGCGGCCGTGGCGATGACCGGGGTGAAGTAGGTGACCATCTGCGCTGTCGTCGGGCCGACCTCGGTCACCAGGTCGTACTGGATCAGGAAGGCGAGCCCGGTGCCCAGAATGCCCAGCGCCGCCACCGCCAGCAGGGGCACGACCGCGAAGCCGCCCGGCATCGAGGTGAAGAGCGGCGTCACGACGGCCAGTTGCGCCGTGGCGAGACCCAGCTGGGCGCCGGTCAGCGAGAGGTGGGAGTGGCTGGAGCCGGCCAGGGTGCGGCGGACGTAGATCCAGCCGACCGGATAGCTGAGCGAGGCCAGCAGGGCCAGCGCCGTGCCCGTGACGTCCAGGCCGTGGAAGCCCTGCCAGACACCCAGCACCGTCAGGACACCGAGGAATCCGATGCCGAGGCCGGCCACCCGCCGCCGCGTCGGCCGGTCCTCGGAGAGGGCGATCAGCGACAGGGCCATGCCCCACAGCGGTGAGGTCGCGTTGCAGATGCCCGCGAGTGACGACGGGATCGTCAGCTCCGAGAAGGCGAACAGGGAGAACGGCAGCGCGTTGAGCAGGAACCCGGCGACCGTCAGGTGGACCCAGGTCCACGTCCCGCGCGGCAGCCGCTCCCGCTTCACCGCCATCGCGACGGCGACCACGGCCGTGCCGAACACCAGCCGCCCCAGCGTGACCTGGAACGGGGCGAAACTCTCCGTCCCCACCTTCATGAAGAGGAAGCTGAAGCCCCAGACGAGGGAGAGGAGCCCGAAGCGCAGCCGCCAGTCGAAGGCGCGGCGGGCTGCGGGAGAGGACGCGACACTGCTGCTCATGCAGGCAACGATGATGCAGCCAACCTCGTAGCACAATCGACATTACGCACGGAGTGTCTCGTAGCATTGCTTACATGTTGAACCTGGAGCGCCTGCGCACCCTCGACGCCCTCGCCCGGCACGGATCGGTGAGCGGCGCCGCCGTCGGCCTGCACATCACCACCTCGGCCGTCTCCCAGCAGATGGCCAAGCTGGAGCGCGAGGCAGGTCAGCAGCTGCTCGCCAAGAACGGGCGGGGCGTGCGGCTCACGGACGCGGGCCGGCTGCTCGCCGAGCACGCGGCCCGCATCCTCTCCCAGGTCGAACTCGCCCAGGCCGACCTGGAGGCCCAGCGCGGGCAGGTGGCGGGCGAGCTGAGGCTGTCGGCGTTCCCGACGGCCGCCCGCGGACTCTTCCCCGGCGCGCTGGCCGCCCTGCGCACCCAGCATCCGGCGTTGCGCATCCGCTCCTGCGAGTCGGAGCCGGAGCGCGGCATCAACGGCGTGGTGCGCGGAGACCTGGACCTGGCCGTCGTGCTCGACTGGTACAACAAGCCGATGCCGCTGCCCGACGGCCTGGTCAAGGCGCCGCTCCTGGACGACCCCGCGGACGTGGCCATGCCGGTCGGCCACCGGCTGGCGGGCCGCGACGAGGTGGACCTCGCCGAGTTCGCCGAGGACGAGTGGATCACGTGGGGCGAGGGCGAGTTCTGCCACGAATGGCTGATGTTCACACTGCGCTCGAAGGGCATCGAGCCGACCGTCGGCCATCGCGCCGCCGAGACCCACACCCAGCTGGGTCTGGTCGCCGCGGGGCTCGGCGTGTGCATCGCGCCGCTGCTCGGTCGCCATCCGATGCCCGCCGAGGTCGTCACGGCGCCGCTGAAGCAGCGGGTGCGCCGGCACGTGTACGTCGTCTGGCGCGCGGACGCCGACCGCCGCCCGTCGATCCGGGCGGCGGTGGAGGCGTTGCGGGCGACGGCGGGGGAGGTGGGGGAGCCGGGAAAGGCGGGAGAGGTGGGAAAGGTGAAGGAGGCGGTATAGGCGAGGCCAGGCCGGTCACGGCGAGGCCAGGCCGGTCACGGCGACGACAGCTTGCGGAAGTCCCAGGAGACCACCTTCTCGGGCGTCAGCCGCAGCCACGCGTGCCGGCCGTCGTGCGGCATCTCCTCCAGACCGAAGTTCTTGCGGGCGAACAGAGTCTCGGGGAAGTCCAGTTCGGCGTACAGCTCGCCGGTGCGCGGTGCCTCGCCCACGGACTCCACCCGGCCGGACAGCTCCGCGCCCCGCAACTCGTCGTACTCCTCGCCGGTGTCCACGACGATCGCCACCCGGGGGTCGCGCCGCAGATCCGTCCAGCGCCGGCTGCGCACGACCGAGTACAGCCACATCGAGGAGCCGTCCCAGGCGAACCAGAGCGTGCTCACGTGCGGGGCGCCGTCGGGCGAGACCGTCGCGACCCGGCAAGTGCGCTGCGTGGTGAGGAACGCGTCCAGCTCGCCGGGGGTCATCATGATCTTCCGGCCCCGGCGCTGAGTGACGGTCATCCGGCCATCTGGATCGAGTCCCCGCTGACCGTGATCTGCACGGCGGGCAGCGGCTTGGTCGCCGGACCGCTCTGCACGCTGCCGTCGGTGATCGAGAAGTTGCTGTTGTGACAGGGGCAGTTGATGACGCCGTCGGACACGCTCTTCACGGCGCATCCCTGGTGGGTGCAGGTGGCGGAGAATGCCTTGAACTCGCCCGCCGCGGGCTGGGTGACCACCACTTTCCGGTCGGCGAAGACCTTCCCGCCGCCCTCGGGGATGTCGGCGGTCGCCGCGAGCGCGGCTCCGGTGTTCTCGCCGCCCGAACCGCCGTCGCCCGCCGAGTCGGACGTGGGGGCCGAGGGAGCGGCGCCGGTGTCGCTCGACGCGTCGTCGTCCGAGCCTCCGCACGCGGTCAGCGCGACGGCGAGCCCCGCCGCTCCGGCCGCCGCCACGACGATACGACGAGCCGGACCCGCTGCGGGGTGAAACGATGCGCTGGTCATGCTGGGGTTCCCTTCCGGGGTGGATGCGTGATGATCTGCCGAGAGGTACGGCCCCGGGGCACGTGCTGTTCAGACCGTGTGGTGATGCTGTCGTGCCGGACGTCGGGCGGGCGTAAAACACGGCTGTCGTTTCGCTGTCGGCCGGTCGCAACTCGTGCCGGAACTCAGGGTCGAGCCGCGCCATTTGGAGCCCGGTCGAGGTGGTCGAGGTCCTCGGCCGCCTTGGCCAGCAGGTCCAGCATGGCGGACTCGGCGCGCGCCGGGGCCCCGTCCCGGATCGCGTCGAGGACGGCACGGTGGCTGGGGACGGGGTCGTCGGCGTCGGCGTGTGCGTGGACCATGCGGTCGCGTTCCCTGAGTCCGGGCTCCAGGAGCATGTCCATCCTGCGGAGCAGCTCGTTGCCGGTGGCGGCGAGCAGCGCCCGGTGGAAGGCCACGTCCGCCTCGGCGGCCGCGGCGGGGTCCGTCCGGGTCCGCCCCATGGCTTCGAGGGCGGCTTCGAGGGCGGCCAGGTCGGCGTCGGTGCGGTGCAGGGCGGCCCGGTGCGCCGCGGCGGGCTCGACGATGGAGCGTACGTCGGAGAGGTCGCGCAGCAACGGGCCGCCGTCGCCCGTCTCCATCCGCCAGCGGATCACGTCGGCGTCGAGGAGGTTCCAGTGTGTTCGCTCCCGGACGAAGGTGCCGCGCTTCTGCCGTGCGTCGGTCAGCCCCTTGCCCGCGAGAACCTTCAACGCCTCCCGCATGACGGTCAGGCTCACCTCCAGTTCCGCTCCGAGCGCGCCGATGTCCAGGATCTCGCCCTCGGCGATCTCCCCTCCCACGATGCGCGCGCCCAGCTTGTGTACGACCTGTCCGTGCACGCCGCGGCCGGAATAGGACGCCATGCGGTTCTCCTCGGTGTGAAAGGTGCCGGTGGGCTCAGCGGATGGCGCTGCCGGGTGAGGCGTCCAGGAGGGACAGTTCGTCGCGGTGCGGGAGGCCCTCCCAGTCGCCGCGCGAGGCTACCGCGAAGGCGCCGGTGGTGCCCGCGCGCCGCAGCCGGCCGGCCGGTGCCAGGCCGTCCAGGAGGCCCGAGAGGTACCCGGCGCAGAACGCGTCGCCGGCGCCGACCGTGTCGAGGACCGGGACGCGGCGGGCGGGCTGGTGGAGACGCCGGCCGTCGGCGCTGTACAGGGTGGCGCCCTCGCCGCCTCGTTTGACGACCACTTCGCGTGCTCCGGCGGCCAGCAGCTCCGCCACCCGCACCGCTTCGTCCGTGCCGTCGGCTCCGGCGATCAGGGGGAGTTCGTCGTCCGAGGCGATCAGGACGTCGACGCTGCCGCGAAGCCCGCGCAGGACGGGCGCTGCCTCCAGCTCGCCCCACAGCCGGGCCCGGTGGTTGACGTCCAGCACCACCGTCCAGCCGTGTTCGCGCGCGTGCTCCACCGCCCCGGTCACCGCGGCGAGCGGGCCGGGGCCGAGGGCGCAGGTGATGCCGGTGACGTGCAGGACGCGGGCCCCGGCGGCCAGCGCGGCGGCGAGGTGCTCGGGCCGCTGACGAGAGGCGGCCGACCCGGCTCGCCAGTAGTGCACGCGCGTGACGTCGGCGACGAGACGTTCACGCATCAGGGCACCCGTGGGCGCCCCGGGGTCGCTGGTCGCGTGCCGCACGTCGACGCCCTCTCCCCGCAGGGTCCGCAGGATCAGGCGGGCCGGCTCGTCCGCGCCCAGGCGGCCGGCCCAGGAGACGCGGTGACCGAGGCGGGCCAGTCCGATGGCGACGTTCGACTCGGCGCCGGCCACCGCGGTGCGGGCCGGGGCCCCGGTGGTCAGTGGGCCTTCGGTCTGCAGGGACAGCATCGTCTCACCGAAGGTCAGCACATCGGCCGGCGGGTACTGCCGCCGCGGCGTCGCGGTGTCCGTCGGGACGGTCATGCGCCCGGTTCCTCTCCTCGGCACACCGCGCGGAACCGGCGGGCCCGGACGCGGAGTCCGTCCAGCTCTCCGCCGTGGGCGGCGTCGCCGACGAGCGGTGACCCGACTCCGACCGCGAGGGCGCCGGCCGCGAAGTACTCCGGCGCGAGGTCCGCGTCCACCCCGCCGACCGGTACCAGCGGCATGTCGGGGAAGGGGTCCCTGAGGGCCCGGAGGTAGGCGGGGCCGCCCAGGGACGCGGGGAAGAGCTTGACCGCGGTGGCGCCCGCGGCCATGGCGGCGGCGGCCTCGGTGGGGGTGAGCGCGCCCGCCAGTACGGGCATCCCGCGCTGCGCGGCGGCGGCGACCGCGTCACCGCCGGTGGGGGTGACCACCCAGGTGGCGCCGGCGTCCTGGGCGCGGAGCAGGTCGTCCCGGGTGACGACCGTGCCGGCGCCGACGAAGGCGTCCTCGCCCACCGCGCGGGCGGCGCGGGCGATCACGCCACAGGCGTCGTCGGTGTTGAGGGAGACCTCGACGAGGCCGATGCCCTCCTCGACGAGTGTGAGTACGGTGCGCAGGGCGGCGTCCGCCGAGCGTCCACGCACGACGGCGGCGAGCCGGTCACGGCTCAGGCGGGCGGTGAAGTCGGTCAGGTCCACGGGAGGGCTCCGGCGTGAGAAGGCGGTCGGGTGCGGGTGCGGTGAGCGGGTGCCGTCACCACTCGGCGAACGAGCCGTCCGGGTGCCGCCAGACGGGCCCCCGCCAGTCGGGGGTGCTGTTGTCGGCCGCCCGTACGGCCTTCTCGTCGACCTCGATGCCCAGGCCGGGTGCGGTGGGCCGCAGGAAGCATCCGTCGTGGAAGCGGAACACCTCGGCATCGACGACGTAGTCCAGGACTTCGGCACCCTGGTTGTAGTGGATGCCGATGCTCTGCTCCTGGATGAGGAAGTTGGGAGTGCTGAAGGCGATCTGCAGGCTCGACGCGAGGGAGACCGGGCCGAGCGGGCAGTGCGGTGCGACGGGGACGTCGAAGGTCTCCGCGAGTGCGGCGATGCGGCGCACCTCGGAGATGCCGCCCGCGTGGGAGAGGTCGGGCTGGAGGACGGCGACTCCGGCCTGGAGGGCGGGCAGGGCGTCGGTGCGGGAGTACAGACGCTCGCCGGTGGCGAGGGGCACCGGGGAACCGGCCACCAGGTCCGCCAGCAGGGGGGTGTACTCCGGCAGTACCACCTCCTCCGCGAACAGGGGGTTGAAGGGCGCCAGGTGCGGCAGCACCTTCCGCGCGTTGGCCACCGTGAAACGCCCGTGGAAGTCGACGGCGAAGTCCCTGTCGGCGCCGAGCACTTCCCGTGCCGCGGCCGCCCGCCCCACCAGGTCGTCGATGTCGCGCGTCGTCGCCAGGCGGTTCATCCTGCCGCATGCGTTCATCTTGACCGCCGTGAAACCGGCCTCCACCTGGGCCGTGATGGCGTCCGCCACCTCGGCGGGCTCGTCGCCGCCCACCCAGCTGTAGGCGCGCACACGGTCGCGCACCGGGCCACCGAGCAGCACGTGGACGGGGACGCCGAACCTCTTGCCCGCGATGTCCCACAGGGCCTGGTCGAGTCCCGCCACGGCGCTGGAGAGCACCGGACCGCCCCGGTAGAAGGAGCCCTTCGTCATGACCTGCCAGTGGTCCTCGATGCGCGAGGGGTCCTGGCCGACCAGCAGTTCGGCCAGTTCGTGCACCGCGGTGCGTACGGTGGCCGCCCTTCCCTCGACGACCGGCTCGCCCCAGCCGACGATGCCCTCGTCGGTCTCGACTCGGCACAGCAGCCATCGGGGCGGAACGGCGAAGGTCTCGATGCGGGTGATCTTCAAGGGGGCGCTCCTGCGCTGGGTGTGGGTACGTGTAGGGGGCACGGTCCTGCACGCTCCGGGCAATGAGGAACGCCACGATTAAATATGAATTAATGATCCCTGCCAAGAGCTGCCCGAGGGCAGCAAGTGAGGGAGGGGAACCTGCCCCGCGCGCTGAGCCCCCGCGTCACGACACGGCTGACAGCGCGATGAAACGCCGCAGCAGCGGCATCGGGTACCCCGCGGCGAGCAGCGGGCCACGCACGTCGCGGGGGTCGAGGTCGGGCAGGTAGCCGATCAGCACGTCGGCCGGCCCGGTGATCTCGACTTCGCCGCAGCCGGCGCCCATGAGCGCTTCGGGGTGGTCACCGAGCACCCGGTGCAGTGACCGGCCGGCCATGGGGCCGTTGGCCACGACACTACGGTTGCCGGCGACGTCGCTGCATCCCCAGGTCTCCGCGACGCTCCATTGGGGCCGGGAGGGACGGGTACTCGGCGCCCCCGACCGCCCCCGGCCGCCCCCGGCCGCCCCCGGCCGCCCCCGGCCGCCCCCGGCCGCCCCCGGCCGCCCCCGGCCGCCCCCGGCCGCCCCCGGCCGCCCCCGGCCACCCCCGGGTGCCGGCGTGCCCGGCACCGGCCCCCGCTCAGTACGCGTCACCCTCTCTGGAGCCGTGATGCGGAGCGTCCGTACTGCCGCTTCACCGTTCGGGGAACCGGGCCTAGTCCGGGAGGGGCGGGGACAGTCCCGGGCCGGCTCGCCGAGGAGCGTGACGCAGGAACGGAGCGTCATCGTGAAACGCCTCCCGGCCGGGACGGCCCACGAGGAGAAGCGGCGTCCAAGGACTTCGGCCCGGCAGCGCCGCCGCCGCTGCCGCGGGCCCCGGTGCCGCGACGGGCGGCGTCCGATCCCGGCACTCACCAGCTCGCCGGCGTCCGCGGAGCTTCCCCGAGTGTCTCTCGCTGTCACCCGGGCACTCGGCCCGCGAACCGTGCCAATGAGGAGGAAGTGTGCAGCTGTCATTTCTGGCACCACTGTTCGATCATGGCGGGCCATGGGCCACCGTGTACTTCGACCCGGCTCAGAACGACGAGTCGGGGGCCAAGCGACGCGAACTGTCCGTACGGGAGGCGTGCCGGACGCTGGAGGAAGCGGGTGCCGACGCGGCGACCGTCCGAGCCGTGCGGGAGGCGCTGACGGACATCGGGCCCGCGGAGGACCCGGCCGGCCGCGTGGTCTTCGCCGCCGGCGGGAACGTGGTGCACAGCCACCGTCTCTCCCGGCCGCCGCAGCGGCAGATCGCCTGCTGGGCTCCGCTGCCCAGGTTGACGCCGCTGCTGGAGCTGTCCAGTCAGGACCCGGACTGCCTCGTGGCGTACATCGACCGGACCGGCGCCGACTTCGAGCTGCGCGGCGCGGCGGGCCCGCAGGACGCGGGCCGAACGGAGGGGCGGCAGTGGCCGGTCCACCGTACGGCGTCGGTGGACTGGTCCGAGCGGCGCTTTCAGCTCAAGGTCGAGAACACCTGGGAGCACAACGCGGGCGAGATCGCCGAAGCGCTGGGCGCCGCGTACGAGGAGACCGGCGCCGACCTGGTCGTGCTGGTGGGTGACCCCCGTGAACGGCCTGCCGTGCGTGACCGGCTTCCCGAGGCCGTCCGTGCGGTGACGGTGGACACCGAGCGCGGTGGGCGTGCCGCCGGCTCCTCCTCTCCCGTGCTGGAGGAGGCCATCGAGCAGGCGCGGCAGCAGTACACCCGTCGGCGCGTCGAGGCGGCGCTCGACCGCTTCCGCGCCGGGAGGGTGGGCACCGACAGGCAGACGGACGCGGTCGAGGGCGTCCCCGCCGTGATCGAGGCTGCCCGGGAGCACCGTATGGACACGCTCCTGGTCCGTCCCGGCGGGCCGGACCTGGCGCGTGAGACGTGGGTGGGCGCCGGGCCTGATCAGGTGGCGGTGCGCCGGACCGATGTGCAGACCCTCGGAGAGGGCGATCCGGCCTCCGTGCGAGCCGACGACGCACTTCTGCGGTCGGCCGCCGCCACCGCGGCCGACGTGCTGATCGTTCCCTCTCCGGACGAAGACGGCTCCGGGGGGCCCGACGGTTCCGACATCCCCGTGGGTGGCCTGGGCGCCCTGCTGCGCTGGACGTACGAACCGGCGCAGACCTGATGAAGCACGAGTTGGAGGGCCACCTGCGCTCGAGCCGGCCGATGCACGCGGCCGGGAGACGCCGCTGGACGGCCGGACGTCACGCACCGGACCCGACGCTGCGGGCGGTGTGGGAACCAGGGACGGAGGAGACACATGAAGGCTGTCGTGTGGCACGGGCTGGGGGACATACGTCTGGACGACGTGCCGGAACCGGAGATCAAGGATCCGTACGACGCGATCGTGCGGATCACGACGTCGGCCATCTGCGGTACCGACCTCCACTTCGTCCGCGGCACCATGCCCGGCATGCGGGAGGGCCGCATCCTCGGCCACGAGGCCGTCGGCGTCGTGGAGGCAGTCGGATCCGGGGTGCGCAACCTTCGTCCCGGTGACCGTGTGGTGGTGCCGTCCACCGTGGCGTGCGGAACGTGCAGCTACTGCCGTGCGGGCTACTACGCGCAGTGTGACAACGCCAACCCGGGTGGCCGGAGGGCGGGCACGGTGTTCTTCGGCGGCCCGGAGGCCGCCGGGGGACTGGACGGACTGCAGGCCGAGTACGCCCGTATCCCGTTCGCGCACGTCGGGCTGGTTCCGCTGCCGGACACCGTCGACGACGCACAGGCCGTCCTGCTCTCCGACATCTACCCCACGTCGTGGTTCGGAGCACGGCTGGCGGAGGTCGGAGACGGCGACACCGTGGCGATCGTGGGTGCCGGACCGGTCGGGCAGGCGGCCATCGCCTGCGCCCGTCTCCAGGGAGCCGGGCGCATCATCGTCGTCGACGGCCTGGCGGACCGGCTGGACCTGGCGCGCGACCAGCATGCCGAAACGGTCGACTTCAACGCCGAGGATCCGGTCGAGGCTGTTCTGGAGCTGACCGGCGGCATCGGTGTGGACCGCGTGATCGAGGCCGTGGGCGTGGACGCTCAGCGGCCGTCCCACGGCCCGGCGGCCGAAGCGCTGCGTGACCAGGGCGAGGAGTTCGCGCACGAACGCCAGGAGGCGGCTCCGGAACGGCACCCGGACGGAAATACGTGGGTGCCCGGCGACGCCCCGACGCTGGCCGCCCGCTGGGCGGTGCGGATGTCGGCGAAAGCCGGCACGGTCGGCACCGTCGGTGTCTATCCGCCACAGGTGCGGCACTATCCGTTCGGCGAGGCGTTCATGAAGAACCTCACCCTGAAGATGGGCAACTGCAACCACCGCCGATACGTGCCCGAGCTGGTGTCCATGGTCGCAGCCGGCCGGCTCGACCCCACCCCGCTGATCACCCGCTGGGTCGGAACCGAGGACGCGATCGACGCCTACCGCACCTTCGACCGGCGGGAGGCGGGCTGGACCAAGGTGACCCTCGGCGTGGCGGGCGACGGCTCGGTCGCCCCCGGCCTGGGCGAAGCGGCCGGCACCGGAGCCGCCACCACCGCCGGCACGCAGGGGCCGAGGACGGCGGACCAGGGCAGCCGAGGCGACCGGTCGTGACCGCCCCTGCTGCCGCTGGGCGCCGTCGGCGCGGCGGTGGCGGCGCCGGCCGCGCTCGCGGCGGTGCGACGCTCCGCCCGTAACCGCTGACTCGCACAGACCGCGCGACCTGTCCTCGTTGTCCCAGCGTGCTCGGACGGGGTCGCCGAAGGGGAGGGAGCCGGAAACATGGAGGGAGTCTGGTCGTTCGGACTGGCCGTGCTGATCGTGGCACTGGCCGGCATGGCCGCGCTGGGATCCAATTGGGTGAGCGAACGTGCCCGCGTCCCGGCCCCGGCGTTCTTCCTCGTCGGCACCGCCGTGGCGGTGGACGTCTTCCCACAACTGAGGAAGCTGTCGATGGCGACGGTGCAGGACGTCGTCACCATCGCCCTCGTGGTGCTGCTCTTCCAGGGCGGCATGGACATCGGCTGGCGCCGCTTCAAGCCGGAAGCCCGTGCCATCCTCTCGATCGGTGTGCTGGGCACCTTCGCCACCGCAGGTCTGCTCGCCCTCGCGGCCCACCTCCTGCTCGGACTGGACTGGCGCATCGCCCTGCTGCTGGGCACCGCGCTCGCGCCCACCGACCCGGCCGTCGTCTTCTCCGTCCTCGGCCGTCGGAAGATCACCGGCCGGACCGGTGTCCTGTTGCCCGGCGAGTCCGGTGCGAACGACCCGGTGGGCATCGCCCTGATGGCCGGCCTGCTGGGCACCTCCGCCGGATCGGCGTTCGGCACCGCGGGCCACACCGCGCTGCTCTTCGTCCAGGAGATGGCCATCGGCGCGGTGCTGGGAGCGGCGGGCGGTTGGGGGCTGAAGTTCCTGATGCGCAAGGTGCCGTTGCCGGCCGAAGGACTGTACCCGCTGCGCACGCTGGCCGGAGCGTTCGCGGTCTACGGGCTGACGACGGTGGCGCACGGTTCCGGTTTCCTGGCCGTCTTCGTGGCCGGTGTTCTGCTCGGCGACGTCCGCGCCCCCTACAAGAAGGAGATCGAACGCTTCCACACGGCGCTCGGCAGCCTGGGGGAGATCGTCGCCTTCGCCGTGCTGGGACTGACCGTGCCGCTGTGGACGTTCACCAGGGAAGGGGCGTGGACGGACGGTCTGCTCCTGGCGGTGCTGCTGGCCTTCGTGGTGCGGCCGGTCGTGATGGCGGTGCTGCTGTGGCGGATGCGCCTGAGCATCGGCGAACGGGTGTTCCTCGCCTTCACCGGGCTCAAAGGCGCCGTTCCGGTGCTGCTCGGCAGCTATCTCGTCAGCTCCGGGGTTCCGGACGCCGGCCGCCTGTACGACGTGGTGTTCGTCGTGGTCGTCTTCTCCGTCATCGTGCAGGGCTCGCTGGTGCCGACGGTGGCCCGGTTGTGCAAGGTGCCGATGCGCTCGGTGGAGCTGGAACCGTGGGCGCTGGGCGTGCGGCTGAAGGACCGCCCCGAGGGCGTCGCGCGCCATGTGGTCGAGGAAGGGTCCGCGGCCGATGGAAGCAGGGTCGACGGGCTGGACATCGGCGAGGACACCTGGATCAGCATGGTCGTCCGCGAGGGCGGCATCATTCCTGTGAGCGGGGCCACGCAGTTGCGGGTGGGCGACGAGGTACTACTCATCACCGGTGACAACGACGAGGAGTGCGCCGGCCCGTTCACCGCCGGGCGGGAGTGACGAGCCGCGACGGCGGCGCTGAACAGGCTCCTTCCGTGCGCGGCGAGGCGCCGGGGACGGCCAACAGGCTGTTCACTCGCCCTCGGCGTTTCCCTGCGATGCCCAGGGTTACCCATGGGACTGACGTCCGCCGTCGAGCGGGACCTACCGAAACAGGAACGGAGCGTCGCCCATGGCGAGCACGAAGGTGTCGGACTACATTCTCCAGCGGTTGCGTGACTGGGACGTCGACCACGTCTTCTCCTATGCCGGTGACGGCATCAACGGACTGCTGGCCGCCTGGGGACGGGCGGACAACAACCCGAAGTTCGTGCAGGCGCGCCATGAGGAGATGGCAGCCTTCCAGGCTGTCGGATACGCCAAGTTCTCCGGCAAGGTCGGGGTGTGCGCGGCCACCTCCGGACCGGGTGCGATCCACCTGCTGAACGGCCTGTACGACGCCAAACTCGACCATGTACCGGTCGTGGCGCTGGTCGGGCAGACCAACCGCAGCGCCATGGGCGGTTCTTATCAGCAGGAAGTCGATCTGGCGAGCCTCTACAAGGACGTCGCCTCGGATTTCTGCGAGACGGCGACCGTGCCGGAGCAGCTGCCGAACCTGATCGACCGTGCCATGCGCACCGCCTACGCCAGGCGGACCGTCACCGCGATCATCCTGCCGGCCGATGTGCAGGAGCTGGACTACTCGCCGCCGGGCCACGCGTTCAAGATGGTGCCGTCCAGCCTGGGGCTGGGCCGTTCCGCGCCGGTGCCGTCCGACGAGGATCTCCAGCGGGCCGCGGACGTGCTGAACGCCGGCGAGAAGGTCGCCGTCCTGGTCGGACAGGGCGCCCGCGGAGCCCGTGAAGAGGTGGAGCGGCTGGCGGAGGTGCTCGGCGCCGGCGTGGCCAAGGCCCTCCTCGGCAAGGACGTGCTGCCGGACGACCTGCCGTACGTGACCGGCGCGATCGGCCTGCTGGGCACCCGCCCTTCCTACGAGCTGATGCAGGACTGCGACACCCTGCTGATGATCGGCTCAAGCTTCCCGTACACGCAGTTCCTGCCGGAGTTGGACCAGGCCAGGGCGGTGCAGATCGACATCGACCCGCACATGATCGGCCTGCGCTACCCCTTCGAGGTGAACCTCGTCGGTGACGCGCGCGAGACGCTGCGGCGGCTGCTGCCGCGCCTGCACCGAAAGGAGGACCGAGCCTGGCGGGAGAAGGTCGAGAAGAACGCCTCCCGCTGGTGGGAGGTCATGCAGCGCCGGGCGGCCGTGGACGCCGACCCCGTCAATCCGGAGTACGTGGTCCACGCCCTGGACGGCAGGCTGCCCGACGACGCCATCGTCACCGCCGACTCCGGCTCCGCCGCCAACTGGTACGCCCGCCACTTGCGCTTCCGCGGTCGGATGCGCGGCTCCCTGTCCGGCACGCTGGCGACGATGGGTCCCGGCGTGCCCTACGCGATCGGCGCCAAGTTCGCTCACCCCGACCGCCCGGCGATCGCCCTGGTCGGCGACGGCGCCATGCAGATGAACGGCATGATGGAGATGGTCACCGCGGCGAAATACCACCGTGAGTGGTCCGACCCGCGGCTCATCGTCGCGGTGCTGAACAACGGCGACCTCAACCAGGTCACCTGGGAGATGCGGGCCATGTCCGGTGCCCCGCAGTTCGAGGAGTCGCAGCACATCCCCGACCTGCCCTACGCCGACATCGCCCGCAGTATCGGCCTGGACGGCGTCCGGGTGGAGAAGCCCAAGCACGTCGAGGCGGCCTGGGAACAGGCGTTGGCCGCGGACCGTCCGTTCGTCATCGACTTCCGCACCGACCCGGCCGTGCCGCCGGTCCCGCCGCACGCCGAACTGGATCAGATCGAGGCCGCGGCCACCGCGATCCTGAAGGGCGACAGCGACCGCGGCTCCATGATCAAGCAGGGTTTCAAGTCAAAGGTGCAGGAGATGCTGCCCGGCAGTCGCCACCGCGGCGACCGACCCGGCGCCACGGACGACAGCAGCCGGTCCGGCGACTGACGGCGGCCGCCGACCGGGTGCGGGACCTCTTCGTGTTCGGTGCTGTTCAGGACGGCACCAGCGGCGCCCCACCCCGTCCCCGTCGGCTGCCATGACGGAGTCGGGGACGGGCTTGAGATGCTGATGGGCCCGCCCCGCGCCGGTGTCGTCGATCGGGAGCGTGGCCCGGTCGCGGTCCGTGGTCTGTCCGGCGTCCAGCGGACTGTCCACCATCGGCAGGTTCTGCTGGGCGTCCGAGCATCACTCCCTTCCACGGGCGCGAGCCGGTCAGGGCCTGGGCCGCATCCCGCCGTCCTCGGGCGGCCGGCCGCCGATGCTGGTGACAAGGTCGCGGCACAGGTCGCGGAGTTTGATGTTGCGGTTCTGCGAGGCGTTGCGCAGGATGCCGAATGCCTGCTCGGCGTCGCAGCGCTGCTGGGCCATGATGGCGCCGATGGCCTGGTCGATGACGCTGCGCGAGCGCATCGCGGTCTCCAGGTCGCGCGCGAATTCCTGGGCGTCGGCGATCCGCTGCGCCAGGGCGATGGCTCCGGTGGCCTGAGCGGCGATCAGCCGCAGGCCGGCGAGGTCGGCGTCGGCGAAGCCGTCCGGCTTGGGTGAGTAGAGATTGAGCGCGCCGGCGGTGTGGGTGTGTGCGGCGATCGGCAGCGACATCGACGAGCGGGTCCCGCACGCGACGGCGTGGGCGGGATAGGAGTCCCAGCGCTGGTCGCCCAGCATGTCGGCCACCATGACCTCTTCCCCGGTGCGCAGTGCTTGCAGGCAGGGCCCGTCGTCCAGGCCGTACTGCCTCTCGTCCAGGTCGAGCGCGGTACGTCCCGCGCTCGCCACCGTCAGGAAGCGGCCCTCGCGGCTGATGGTGATGCCGCAGCCGTTCGCCGCGGACGCACGGGTCAGCGTGTGGTCGGCCAGAGTGTCCAAAAATCCTTCCAGGGAGTCGGTCTCCAGGAGGAAGTCGGTCACACGCAGGTCGTCGTTGGCCATGGAGGAGTCCCCTTGCGCAGACCATGCGGCCTGCCGTCGGCGGCGGTCGAAGGGAGCGGCGCCAGAAGGGCCACGGAGCCCAAAGCCGGAGGGGAAATCTCCCAGCGTCAACAGCCGTCCTGGTCACGGAGGAGCCGGAAAGGACGGCCGCACCTCCAGCATCGCACGTACGTTCGCCGATACCAGGCCGCTCCACCGGCCCGTCGACTTCCGCCAAAACGTCCGGCGTCAGGCGCAGACGAGGCCGTCGCCGTCCACCACGGGCCGCGGAGGTGGTCACACTCGGTTACTATGCACACTTCATGCCAGAAGCCGGAAGCAAGGGGCGGGCGGCCACCGATGTGCTGCCGGGAGGCGGGGGAGATGCTGAGGAATGTCACCGCCACCCGCTACATCACGCCCCTGCGTGAGGGCGGCTCGCTGCCGGGACTCGTCGAGGCCGACGACCTCGGCACGTACGTCCTGAAGTTCACCGGCGCGGGGCAGGGACGCAAGACACTCGTCGCCGAGGTGGTCTGCGGTGAACTCGCCCGCCGGCTGGGCTTGCGGGTGCCGCGTCTCGTGACGGTCGATCTCGATCCGGTGCTGGGGCTCGGCGAGCCCGACCAGCAGGTGCAGGAACTGCTCAAGTCGAGCGGCGGCACCAACCTCGGCATGGACTTCCTCTCTGGCGCGCTCGGGTTCGACCCGCTCGCCTTCGAGGTGAGCGCGGAGGAGGCCGGGCGGATCGTGTGGTTCGACGCGCTGGTCAACAACGTCGACCGGTCCTGGCGCAACCCCAACCTGCTGAGGTGGCGGGGCGAGGTGTGGCTCATCGACCACGGCGCGACCATGATCTGGCACCACAACTGGCCCGGCGCCGAGACCTCCGCCGCCCGCCCCTACGACGCCCGCGACCACGCCCTCGCGCGCTTCGATCCCGATGTCCGCTCGGCCGCCGCCGCGCTCGCTCCCCTGGTCACCGAGGAACTCCTCGCCGAGGTCACCGCCGAGATTCCGGACGTGTGGCTGCTGGACGAACCCGGCTTCGCCGCGCCCGACGATCTCCGGCGCGCCTACGCCCGCCCCCTGCTCGGACGGGCCGCCACGATCCACGACCGCATCCAGGGGGACCGGTGAGCGACCGCCACGTCTTCGAGTACGCGCTGCTGCGCGTCGTACCCCGCGTCGAGCGCGGGGAGTGCGTCAACGCCGGGGTGCTCGTGTACTGCCGGGCCGAGTCCTACGTGGGTGCCCGCATCCACCTCGACGAGCGCCGGTTGCTGGCCCTCGACCCGGACGTCGATCTGCCGGGCGTGTGTGCCGCCCTGCGTGCCGTCGAGGGCGTGTGCACCGGCGGGGACGCGGCGGGCCAGGCGGCCGGTGACGATCCCGGCCGCCGCTTCCGGTGGCTCATCGCCCCCCGCTCCACCATCGTCCGGCCCGGCCCCGTCCACACCGGCCTCACGGCCGACCCGGCGGCCGAGGCGGAGCGGCTGCTCGACCTGCTGGTGCGGTAGCCGCGCCCCGCGTTCCTCGCCTCAGACGCGTCGGCGGCGCCTGAGCACGTAGGCCGTGGCCAGCGCGGCGCTCGTCACGCAGCTCAGTCCGATCCCGATGTCCCAGCCGCTCGGCCCGATGCCCGAGGTGCCGCCCAGCCCGCCCTGCGTGCCGCGCGTCGGCGCGACGGTGGGGGAGGCGGAGGGAACCGGCGTGCTGGTGACCGGGGCCGGTGCGGTCGGGGTGGCACGCGGCACGGAGGTCGCGGAGATGGTCGGGACGGAGTCCCGCTTCGGCGGTGCCCCGCGGGCCGCGCTCCAGTCGGTCTGCCGGGCGGCGTCGATGCCGCCCAGGTCGAGTCGGTTCTCGTCGGGTCGGCCCTGGTCGATGCCGCCCTGGCCGACGTTCTGGCCGCTTCCGCCCTGGTCGGGTCGGGCCGAGTCGAATCCGCCTTCGCCGAATCCGCCCTCGTCGAATCCGCCTTCGCCGAATCCGCCCTCGTCGAATCCGCCTTCGCCGACTCCGCCCTCGTCGAATCCGCCTTCGCCGACTCCGCCTTCGCCGAATCCGCCCTCGTCGAACCCGCCTTCGCCGAATCCGCCCTCGTCGGGCCGGTACGCGTCGAGGGCGCCCTCGTCGAGCCGTCCTTCGTCGGCTCCGTTCTCGTCGGTTCCGTCGCCGTCGGCTCCGCTCCCGTCGGACGGGTCTTCGGCGAGTGCGCCCGGAGCGAGGGAGCCGGGGGCGAACGGGTCCGGGTCGACCGGTCCGCTGTCGATGACGGGCTGGGACGCCTTCTGGCGGGTGAGATTCCAGGAGTCCGGGTCCTGGGGGTGTGCGGGGTGGGCCAGCGGCACGATCGCGGCGATCGCGACGGCTATGCCTGCGGCACCGGTACGACGGCGCATGGACGCCTCCTTTTCCGGCCACGAATGGCTCGCGCTACGACGCTAGGGCGCCGGTGGCGCGGGGGCCCGCAGCGATGGGCCGATCGGGTGGGCCGGGCGTGACGGCGCACCCGGGAGCCCAGGTAATGGATCACACCGGCCCGGTGTCCCGTTGACACCGGGTGCCAGGGCTTCTAGCGTCACGTCTGCGGAAGGTACTAAGCGGTCGCTCACCACCGGGCGCCCCGCAACGCTCCGCATGGGCCGCATCCCCAGGACGAGGAGAAGCAGCAATGTCCACCACTGAGCAGCGGGTCGCCGTAGTCACCGGAGCCGCGCGCGGCATCGGTGCCGCCACCGCCGTACGACTGGCCGCTGAGGGCCGCGCCGTCGCCGTCATCGACCTCGACGAGGCGGCCTGCAAGGACACCGTCGAGAAGATCGGCGCGGCCGGCGGCAAGGCGATCGCGGTCGGCTGTGACGTCTCCGACGAGGCGCAGGTCGAGGCGGCGATCGCCCGGATCGCCGAGGAACTGGGCGCGCCGACGATCCTCGTCAACAACGCGGGCGTGCTGCGCGACAACCTGCTGTTCAAGATGAGCGCCTCCGACTGGGACACCGTCATGAACGTGCACCTGCGCGGCGCCTTCCTGATGTCGAAGGCCTGCCAGAAGCACATGGTGGACGCCGGCTTCGGCCGCATCGTCAACCTGTCCTCGTCCTCCGCGCTCGGCAACCGCGGCCAGGTCAACTACTCCGCCGCCAAGGCCGGCCTGCAGGGCTTCACCAAGACCCTCGCCAAGGAACTGGGCAAGTTCGGCGTCACCGCCAACTCCGTCGCGCCGGGCTTCATCGCCACCGAGATGACCAAGGCCACCGCCGACCGCGTGGGCATGGGCTTCGACGACTTCAAGGCCGCCGCCGCCACCCAGATCCCGGTCGCCCGCGTCGGCGAGCCCGACGACATCGCCAACGCCATCGCCTTCTTCACCGGCGAGGCGGCCGGCTTCGTCTCCGGCCAGGTGCTGTACGTGGCCGGCGGACCGCTGGACTAGGTGACACGGGGACTAGGGAACACTGGGACTAGGGACCACTGACATGACTGAACTTCCCGGACTCTCCGGCAAGGTCGCGCTCGTCACGGGCGCCAGCCGCGGCATCGGCTACGGCGTCGCCGAGGCGCTCGTCGCGCGCGGTGACCGCGTCTGCATCACCGGTCGCAACGAGGACGCCCTGAAGGAGGCCGTCGACAAGCTCGGCTCCGACCGGGTCATCGGCGTCGCCGGCAAGGCGCACGACGAGGCCCACCAGGCCGTCGCGGTCGAGCGCGCGATGGAGGCCTTCGGCCGCGTCGACTTCCTGGTGAACAACGCCGGTACCAACCCGGTGTTCGGGCCGATCGCCGACCTCGACCTGAACGTCGCGCGCAAGGTCTTCGAGACCAACGTGGTCTCGGCGCTCGGCTTCGCCCAGCGCACCTGGCACGCCTGGCAGAAGGACAACGGCGGGGCGATCGTCAACATCGCCTCCGTCGCGGGCCTGTCGCCCTCGCCCTTCATCGCCGCGTACGGCGTCAGCAAGGCCGCGCTGATCAACCTCACCGCGCAGCTGGCGCACGAGTTCGCGCCGGGGGTGCGGGTCAACGCGATCGCCCCGGCCGTCGTGAAGACCAAGTTCGCCGCCGCCCTGTACGAGGGCCGCGAGGAGGAGGCGGCCGCGGCCTACCCGCTGGGCCGGCTCGGCGTGCCCTCCGACATCGGCGGCGCCACCGCGTTCCTCACCTCGGAGCAGTCCGCCTGGGTCACCGGTCAGACGCTCGTCGTCGACGGCGGCATCTTCCTGAACGCCGGCGTGGCCTGATATCGGCTGTCGCCGACCCACAAGACCGATCCCGGACACGGGCGCCGTTGACGAGAACGGCGCCCGTGTCCGCGTTCCGAGACCACGGGGACGATGACAACGTAGTCATCGCCAAATGATCAAAACCCCTGCTCAGGAGGGGGTTCAGGTGGCGTGGCGCTGCGGTATGGTCTGCCGACCCTTGGTACGGCAGATCGAGGAGCGTGCGCGTGTTCAACCGGAACCGAGGCCTGCGGCGGGTGGCGGCCATCGTGTCCATATCGTCGCTGGTCACCGGCTGCGGCATCCTGTCGTCCGACGGTTCGGGGGACGAGGGGCCGATCGTGGTGGGGACGACCAGCGCGCCCAGCACGCTGGATCCGGCCGCTTCGTGGGACGGTTCGTGGGAGCTGTTCCGCAACATCTACCAGACGCTGCTCAGCTACCCCAACGGCGCGTCCGCGCCCGAGCCCGACGCCGCCGAGCAGTGCGCGTTCACCGATTCCACGAACCAGGTGTACCGCTGCGAGCTGCGCGAGGATCTGACCTTCTCCAACGGGGACGCGCTGGACTCCCAGGCCGTCAAGCACTCGATCGACCGGATCAAGGAGATCAACGTCAACGGCGGTCCCGCCGGTCTGCTGGGCAGCCTCGACCGGGTCCAGGCGCCGAGCGAGCGCGAGGTGGTCTTCCACCTCAACAAGCCCGACGCCACCTTCCCGTTCGTGCTCGCCACGCCCGCCATGTCGGTCGTCGAACCCGGCGGCTACCCGGCCGACGCCCTGCGCGAGGACGGCAAGGTCGTCGGCTCCGGCCCGTACAAGCTCGAGTCGTACGAGGACGGCGAGCGGGCCGAACTCGTCCGCAACGACCGCTACAAGGGCTTCGCCGACCGCCACAACGACGCGGTCACCGTCCGCTACTTCAAGGACTCCGCCGGCATGGTGAAGGCGCTGCGCGACGGGGAGATCCAGGTCACCTACCGCGGTCTGGCGGCCGACGACGTCATCACGCTGCAGGGCAGGACCAGCAAGGACGAGGACATCCAGCTGGTCGAGGGCAGCGGGACGGAGATCCGCTACCTCGTCTTCAACCCCGAGGACCCGTGGGCGGGCAAGAAGGAAGTGCGCCAGGCCGTCGCCCAGGTGGTCGACCGGGCCGCGATCGCCCACAAGATCTACCAGGACACCGTCGACCCGCTGTACTCGATGGTCCCCAAGGGCCTGACCGGCCACACCACGGGCTTCTTCGACGACTACGGCGACCCCAGCGTCCCCAAGGCCCGCGACATCCTCACCGACGCGGGCATCACCGAGCCCGTCCCGCTCACCCTCTGGTACACCAGCGACCGCTACGGCTCCGAGACGGCGCAGGAGTTCAAGGAGATCAAGCGCCAGCTCGAGGCCTCCGGCCTGTTCACGGTCACTCTCGAGAGCCGTCCGTGGAAGACGTACGTCGAGGGCTACCAGAAGGGCGAGTACCCGGTGTTCGGGCGCGGCTGGTCCCCCGACTTCCCGGACGCGGAGAACTTCATCGCGCCCTTCGTCGGCAAGCAGAACGCCCTCGGCACGCCCTATCTCGCTCCCGAGATCACCGGCGAGCTGCTGCCGCGCTCACGCCGGGAGAGCGACCGTGCCAACGTGGAGAAGGAGTTCGAGCGGGCGCAGCAGATCCTGGTGAACGACGCCCGGCTGCTGCCGCTGTGGCAGGGCAAGCAGTACGTGGCCGCCAGTACGGACATCTCGGGCGCGGAGCGGGCCATGGACCCCTCGGCGATCATGATGATGTGGCAGCTGTACCGGAAGACCAGCTGGTAGGCGCCGGTACGCGCGGGCGGGCGCGCCCGTTGTCAGTGGTCGCCGGTAGGTTCTTCAGCACCGGAAGCGACCGCACAGCGTAAGGAAGTTGACGTGACCGACACCGCCATGCTGCCCGAGTCCTGGCGCGAGGTGCTGGGCGACGAACTGCAGAAGCCCTACTTCAAGGAGCTGACGGAGTTCGTCGAGGAGGAGCGGGCGAACGGCCCCGTCTACCCCCCGCGCGAGGAGGTCTTCGCCGCGCTGGAGGCCACGCCGTACGACCGGGTGAAGGTGCTGGTCCTCGGGCAGGACCCGTACCACGGCCAGGGGCAGGGCCACGGGCTGTGCTTCTCGGTCCGGCCGGGCGTCAAGGTGCCGCCGTCCCTGCGGAACATCTACAAGGAGATGCACGCGGAGCTGGACACCCCGATCCCGGACAACGGCTGTCTGATGCCGTGGGCGGAGCAGGGCGTCCTGCTGCTCAACGCGGTGCTCACGGTCCGGGCCGGCGAGGCGAACTCGCACAAGGCCCGCGGCTGGGAGCTGTTCACCGACGCGGTGATCCGCGCGGTGGCGAACCGGCCCGACCCGGCCGTGTTCGTGCTGTGGGGCAACTACGCGCAGAAGAAGCTGCCGCTGATCGACGAGATGCGGCACGTCGTGGTCAAGGGAGCGCACCCCTCGCCGCTGTCGGCGAAGAAGTTCTTCGGCTCCCGTCCGTTCACGCAGATCAACGAGGCGGTCGCGAAGCAGGGCCACGAGCCGATCGACTGGACCATCCCGAGCCTGGGCTGAGCCGGCGGACCGGCCGGTCGGCCACTGACCGGCCCGCGCGCGTCACGGGCCGCCTGACCGGGATTGCCGGTAGCTGCGGTTAGCGTCGTCGGGGACAGCCGACGGACGGGCACGGAGGACGCGGTGGCCAATGGACAGGAGCAGGCGGCGCCGGACGCCGTGCTGACGCGGATCGGGCAGGTCGTCATGCTGCACCACGCGGGCGACCGCGAGGAGGCCCGCCACCGTCTCCTCGGCCTGTGGGCGGAGATCGGCGAGCGCGGCGACCCGCTGCACCGCTGCACCCTGGCCCACTATCTGGCCGACACCCAGGACGACCCGGGGGACGAGCTGGCCTGGGACCTGCGGGCGTTGGCGGCGGCCGAGGAACTCACGGAGGACCGGTTCGGGGACCGGACCGCCGATCGGCCCGAGGGCGCACTCGCCGCCCGCGCCCTCTACCCCTCGCTGCAGCTGAACCTGGCCGCCGACTACGACCGGCTGGGCCACCGCGAGGCCGCCCGCGTACACCTGCGGCGCGCCCGCGGCGCGGCCGAGTCCCTGGCCCCCGACCGCTACGGCGAGGGCGTACGCGCGGCCATCGGCCGGCTGGAGCTGCGGCTCGGCGGCACCGGCCCCACCACGGACGGGCCACCGGAGCGGCCCGACGGGTGGTGGGGGCCGCCGAGGCAGCGGCCGTAGTCCCGGCCCGCGGCCGGGCGTGCGCGCTCAGTGGCCGTACGCCTGCTCGCAGATGACCGACTCGGGGCTGCCCGGCCGCCAGCCGCCGTACTGCTTGCCGAGCGAGCACACGTCGGCGTTCTCGCCGGTGTCCCGGCCGGCCGGCCGGGACACGTCGGGGACCTCGACGCGAGATCGCTCCCGGCCTGGCTCCCGCTCCGGTGTCCCGGGAGGTGCGGTCCGGGACCGTTGTTCCGGACGGGCGCGGGTGGCGGAGGGTTTCCGGTGCGGTGGGGCCGCTTCCGGTGGCGCCGTACGGCGCGGCTCGCCGGACGCGTGGTCCGGGGCCCGGGAGGGGCCGGTCATCTCCAGCGCCTCACGGGCCGGGGCCTGCACGCCCTGAGGCTCGGACGGACCGTCCGGGCGCGGTGCCGAGGAGCGGGCGCCCGCCGCCGACGGGTCGGCCGCGGCCGGGCCCTGGACCTTCGTACAGCCGGTCAGGGCCGAGACCGCCACGGTCACCAGGAGCGTTGCGGTGGTCGTCGTTCGATGCACCCGCGCCACTCTGCTGGGTCGGGCTCCGTCGACGGTGCCGGACAAGCGGAGGTTGCCCCGCACGGGTGATCTCCGGCCCCGTACGGAGGCCCCGGGGCCGCCGGGAGTGACGTCAGTCGCCCGTGGCGCCGTCGAGGCTCTCGCGGATCAGGTCGGCGTGCCCGTTGTGGCGGGCGTACTCCTCGATCATGTGGGTGTGGATCCAGCGCAGGGTGTAGCGCTCGCCGGTGCGCCGGTGCAGGCCGCGGGTCGGTGCGTCGAGGGGGACGCCGGCCGCGTTGCGCCGGGCGGCCTCGATCTCGGCCTGCCAGGTGGCGTGGGCCTCCCGCCAGGTGTCCGCCTCGGTCAGCAGGAACTCGCCGTCCGGGTTCTCGTCGCTGTAGTGGATCGGGTCCGCGTCCTCGTCCGCCAGCACCCTGCGGTACCAGCTCCGCTCCACCTCCGCCATGTGCCGCACCAGCCCCATCAGGGTCAACGTGGACGGGGCCACGGCGGCGGTCCTGAGCTGGGCGTCGGTCAGGCCCTCGCACTTCCACGCGAGGGTCTGCCGGTGGTACTCCAGCCAGCCCTCCAGCATGGTGCGTTCGTCGGCGTCGGCGGCTGGTTCGCGGCGTTCGGTTGTCATGTCGGCATCCTTGCTGATGAAGACCCCGCCCACCAGGAGATTTCAGCCGCCCAGCATGCCGTCCAGCACCTCGCGCAGGCCGGCCCGCACTTCGTGGAGGCCGGGCACCTGAGCGTGGAAGGTCCCGGCCACGCAGTTGAACATCAGCCCGTCCGCCCAGGCGACCAGCGACAGCACGTGGCGTGCCGGGTCGGCCGAGCCCATCGCCGTGACGAGGGCGCCGAGTTGTTCACGGAAGCGGGCGCCCGCCGCGTCGAAGTGGGCTCGTAGCTCTGGGCGGCGCGTGGCCTCCAGAGCCAGTTCGTACCGGGCCAGCGTCAGCTCGCGGTTGCGGGTCAGGGCGCGGTGCGTCGCCAGTGCCAGCGAGTCCACCAGCGAGTCCAGGCCCTGGCGCGGGTCCGGCATCTCGTCCAGCCCCAGCACCCGCGCCTCCCGGTCGGCCAGGCGCCGCACCGCCAGTTCCAGGAGGGCCTGCCGGGTCCGCGCGAGGTTGGACGTGGAGCCCTGGGGGAGTCCGGCCGCCTCGTCGACCGCGCGGTGCGTGAGCCCGCGCATCCCGCGCCCGGCGAGCAGGGCCAGAGCGGCGTCGGCGACGAGGTCGGCGCGGGAAGCGCCGGCGGGAGGCGCGGTGCGTGGGGTGCTTTCGGACATGGAGATCAACCTACCCGCTTCACTACGGCTGTAGTACAGTCACGATCGAAGGCGTCACTACAGCTGTAGTGAGCGGACGGCGAGTGAAAGGAGCAGCCATGACACGGACACGGCAGGCCGTAGTGATCGGCGGCGGTATCGGGGGTCTGACCGCGGCGGTGGCCCTGCACCGCCGCGGCCTGCGGGTCACCGTCCTGGAACGCGCCACCTCGCTCCAGCCGATCGGTGCGGCCATTTCCCTGTCGCCCAACGCCCTGCGCGCCCTGGACGTCATCGCCCTGGGCGACGAGATCCGCGACCTGGCCGCCTGGCAGGGCGACGCAGGCCTGCGCACCCCGGGCGGGCGCTGGATCTCCCGCTCCGGCGCCGAGGCCGCGGCGGCCCGGTTCGGGGGCCCGCTCGTGCTGCTGCACCGGGCCACCCTCATCGACCGGCTGGCCGCGCGACTGCCGCCCGACACCGTCCGCACCGCCGCCGACGCGATGCTCGCCGACCCCGGCGGCAGCGACCGGCCGGCCAGGGTGCGCACCCCCGACGGCGAGCTGGAGGCGGACCTGGTCGTCGGAGCCGACGGCATCCGCTCCTCCGTACGCGACACACTGTTCCCGCACCACCCGGGCCCCGTCTACTCCGGCTTCACCACCTGGCGCGTGGTGATCCCGGTGCCCGGCGCCGAGTTCGCCTCCCACGAGACATGGGGCCGGGGCCGCATCTGGGGCACGCACCCGCTCAAGGACGGCCGGGTCTACGCCTACGCCGCCGCAATCACCCCGGCGGGCGGACACGCGGCCGACGAGAAGGCGGAGCTGCTGCACCGGTACGGCGACTGGCACGACCCGATCCCCGCCGTCCTCGCCGCGGCCCGCCCCGAGGACGTCCTGCGCCACGACGTGCACCACATCGCCGAGCCGCTGCCCGCGTACCACCAAGGCCGGGTCGCCCTGCTGGGGGATGCCGCGCACGCCATGCCCCCGACCCTTGGGCAGGGCGGCAACCAGGCCGTCGAGGACGCGATCGTGCTCGCTCACCACTGTGACGACCTCGCCGCCTACACCGCCGCGCGCCTGCCCCGCACGACGGGCGTCGTCCGCCAGGCGGTCAGGGTCGCCCGGCTCAACCTGATGACCAACCGCGCCGGTATCGCCGTACGCGACACCGCGATCGCCGCGCTGTCCAAGGCCGGACCGGCCCTCTTCCTGCGCGGCTTCGACGGCATCGCGGACTGGCGGCCCCCGACGGGGGCCCTTCCCGCTCGAGCGAAGCCGAGGGTGGGGGAAGCCGTATGCTCCCAGCAGACCCAGGTCGGCGAGCGTTAGAGGAGCACACCCCGTGAAGGTCGGCGTCATCGGACTCGGCGACATCGCGCAGAAGGCCTACCTGCCGGTGCTCGCCACGTTGCCCGGGGTCGAACTGCATCTGCAGACCCGCACCCCCGCGACGCTCACCCGCGTCGCCGACGGACTGCGCCTTGCGGACGGGCAGCGCCACGCCGACCTCGCCCCGCTCCTGGCCGAAGGCCTCGACGCCGCCTTCGTGCACGCGCCGACGGCCGTCCACCCCGAGATCGTGACCCGGCTGCTCGAAGCCGGCGTCCCGACCTACGTCGACAAGCCGCTCGCCTACGAACTCGCCGACTCCGAGCGCCTGGTGGCCCTCGCCGAGGAACGCGGCACCAGTCTGGCCGTCGGCTTCAACCGGCGCCACGCTCCCGGGTACGCGCAGTGCGCCGAGCACCCGCGCGAGCTGATCCTCATGCAGAAGAACCGCACAGGCCTGCCCGAGGAACCGCGCACGATGATCCTCGACGACTTCATCCACGTCGTCGACACGCTGCGCTTCCTGGCGCCGGGACAGGTCGACGACGTGACGGTCCGGGCCCGTGTCCAGGACGGGCTGCTCCACCACGTCGTGCTCCAGCTCGCCGGGGACGGCTTCACCGCGCTCGGCGTCATGAACCGGCTCAGCGGCTCGGCGGAGGAGATCCTCGAGGTCTCCGGCCAGGACACCAAGCGCCAGGTGGTCAACCTCGCCGAGGTGATCGACCACAAGGGCCAGCCGACCGTGCGGCGGCGCGGTGACTGGGTCCCGGTGGCCCGCCAGCGCGGCATCGAGCAGGCGGCGCTCGCCTTCCTCGACGCCGTGCGCGCCGGCAAGGTGCTCAGCGCCCGGGACGCGCTCCAGACCCATGAGCTGTGCGAGCGGGTGGTGCGGGCGGTGGCGGAGCGCTCCGCCTGAGCCGCACCGCCCGTACACCCTCGGTGGCGGCCCAGGACGCGAGGATCAGCAGCGCCGCGTGCGGCGTCCAGTCGCCGTAGCGGACGTACGGCGTGCTGCCGTGCGTGAGCGGCACCTCGTAGATCCGCGACGCGCTCGCGTCGGTGCCGAGCCACCCCCCGGTGCGGGCGCCGTTCGCGTCGTAGACGGCGGAGACGCCGGTCAGGGTCGCGTGCACCATCGGGCGGCCGGTCTCGGCGGCGCGCAGTGCGGCGAGCGAGGCGTGCTGCGCGGGCGCCCAGGTGTGCTGGAAGGTGGACGTCGACGACTGGGCGAGCAACACCTCGGCGCCGTCGGCGGCGAGCCGGCGGCTCATGTCGGGGAACGCGCTCTCGAAGCACACCATCGGGCCGATCCGCAGCCCGTCCCCGGCGTCCATCACCACCTGCTCGGAGCCCCGCCTGCGGTCCTCGCCCGCCGCCTCGCCGACGGAGGTGGCCCAGCCGAGCAGTGAGCGGGCCGGCACGTACTCGCCGAACGGGACGAGCCGCATCTTGTCGTACCGCTCACCGGTCGGGCCGTCTGGGCCGACGAGCACCGAACTCTTGTAGATGCCGGGCTTGTCGGAGCGCCGCGCGTCCACGTTGACCAGGATGTCCGCGCCGGTCTCCCGCGACAGCGTCGTGAGCCGGCGTGCCAGGTCGGGCCGGTCGTCCAGGTCGAAGCCGACGCTGCTCTCACCCCAGACGACCAGGTCGAGGTCCCGGTCGGCGAGCCGGCGGGTCAGCTCCTCCTCGCGGTCGAAGCGCCGGTCGGCACTGTCCCGGCCGGCGACGATGCCGGGCTGCACGACGGCGATCGCGGCCCGCTCGTCGGTATCGGGGCGCGGTGACCAGACCCAGGCCGCGGAGGTGGCGGCGGCGGTGGCGACCAGCCCGGCCAGTGCGGGCACCCGGGCCCGGCGGACGGCGACGAGCACGGCGACGGCGACGTTGACGGCCACCACCAGGAAGCTCAGCAGCCACACCCCGCCCACCGAGGCGAGCCGCAGCGCCGGCGCCACCTGCCACTGACTCGCGCCGAGGACGCCCCAGGGGCCGCCGAGCCCCTCCCAGGAACGGACCAGCTCCACCGCCAGCCAGCCCGACGGCAGTACCACGAGCGACGCTGCGACCCTGCGGACCGAGGGCGCCCCGCCCAGCAGCCAGCGTACCAGCCAGCCCCACGGCGCCCACAGCGCGCCGAGCAGCGCGGCGATGACGAACGTGAACACATGCAGGTTGGGCAGCAGCCAGTGATGCATGGCCAGCATGAACCCGAACCCGCCGCACCATCCGTCGTACGCCGCCCGCTTCCAGGTCGGCGCGGTACGGACCAGCAGCAGCCAGGGCACCAGGGCGACCCAGGCCCACCACCACAGGGCCGGACCCGGAAAGGCGAGCACGGGCAGCGCGCCGGCGACCGCGGCGGCAGCCGAGCGCCGCCACGTGGAGGCGAGCCGGCGGTCGAGCGTCTTCATAGGCGCCTCCCTACCCCGTGGTCTCTTCAGTGTGCGCGCTCGACCAGGGCGGATTGCAGTTGATCACATCGGATGTCCGGGCCCCGGGAAGCGCGGCCTCGCCTAATATGATCGATGATCGATCAAATGAAACGGGGCGGCAACGCCTCTCGGTCCCACGACGATCCTCTGCTGGAGGTACTCATGAAGCGTCCCATCACGGTGGTCACCGGCGGCAGCCGGGGGATCGGGGCAGCGGCCTGCCTGCGGCTCGCGGCCGACGGGCACGACGTCGTCGTGGGCTACGTGCGGGACCCGGTGGCGGCGGAGGCGGTCGTCGCGGGGGTGCGCGAGGCCGGCGGCCGCGGTCTCGCGGTCCGGGCGGACACGTCGGCCGAGGCCGACGTCGAGCGGCTCTTCGACGTCGCGGAGGAGCGGCTGGGGCCGGTGACGGGGCTGGTGAACAACGCGGCGGTGACCGGGCCGCTGGGGCGGCTCGCCGACAGCGACACCGCGAACCTGCGCCGGGTCCTCGACGTCAATCTGATGGGCGTGCTGCTGTGCGCCCGGCGCGCCGCGCAACTGATGACCGCGCGGGGAAGCGGCGTGATCGTGAACGTGTCGTCGGGCGCCGCGACCATCGGCAGCCCGGGGGAGTACGTGCACTACGCGGCCACGAAGGCGGGCGTCGACGCCCTGACCCTGGGCCTGGCCAAGGAGCTCGGCCCGGACGGCGTCCGCGTCAACGCGGTCGCCCCCGGGGTCATCGACACCGAGATGCACGCCGCGATGGGCGACCCGGAGCGTGCCCGGCGGATGGGGGCCGCCGTTCCGCTGGGCCGGGCGGGACGGGCGGAGGAGATCGCCGCGGCGATCGCCTGGCTGATGTCGCCGGACGCGTCGTACACGACGGGGACGGTGCTCAGGGTGGCCGGCGGGCGCTGACCGAGCCGGCCGGTCAGGCCGCCTCGACGACCTCGCCACGGATCGCGGTCGCCCACTCGACCACCAGCAACTCGTACTCCGCACGCTCCTGCGCCGACAGGGTCCCGCCCGCACGCCGCCACAGCGCACGGATCTGATCGTTCAGCTCCGCGGCGGACCGCGCGAAACCAGGAGTCACGGAATTGGGGGACATGCGGACAAGCCTAGGTGCAAGCACTGACAGTGCGCTACCGGACGGCTACAGAAGCGGCTGCGGTCAGCCGGACGACTCCGCGGCGTGCGGGCTGAGGGCACCCGTCGCGACCAGGGCGAGGATGACGATGCCGAGCGCGATGCGGTACCAGACGAACGGCATGAAGCTCCTGGTCGAGATGAACTTCATGAACCAGGCGATGACCGCGTACCCGGTGGCGAAGGCGATGATCGTCGCGAACACCGTCGGCCCCCAGGAGACGTGATCGCTCTCCATCGCGTCCGTGAGCTCGAACAGGCCGGAGGCGAGCACCGCCGGGATCGCGAGCAGGAACGAGTACCGGGCCGCCGCCTCGCGGCGGTAGCCCATGAAGAGGCCGCCGCTGATGGTCGCCCCGGAGCGGGAGACGCCGGGAATGAGGGCCGCGGCCTGGCAGAGGCCGTAGATCAGGCCGTCCCGGACGCTCAGGTTCTCCAGTTCCTTGCGCTGCTTGGGCGCGCGATGCCGGCCGCCCTTCTCGTCCCGCGCGGCCATCCGGTCCGCGATGCCGATGATCACACCGACGACGATGAGCATGGTCGCCGTGATCCGCAGGTCGCGGAACGGGCCCTCGATGTGGTCCTTCAGCGTCAGACCGAGCACGCCGATCGGGATCGAGCCGACGATCACGAGCCAGCCCATGCGCGCGTCGGGGTTGCGGCGCATCGACTTGTCGGTGAGCGACCGCGTCCACGCCGAGATGATCCGCCCGATGTCCTTGCGGAAGTAGATGAGTACGGCGGCCTCGGTGCCGATCTGCGTGATCGCCGTGAAGGCCGCGCCCGGGTCGTGCCAGCCGGAGAACGCCGCGGTCAGGCGCAGGTGAGCGCTGGAGGACACGGGGAGGAACTCGGTCAGCCCCTGGACGAGTCCGAGGATGAGTGATTCGAACCAAGACATGAGGTTACGGGGTCCAAGTGCCGAGGAAGAAACGGGCGACGGGCACGCCGAAGCGCCGTGTGCGGTGATCAGGACCAGGCGTGCCGAGGGGCAGCGTAGCGCCCCAAAGTGAAGAGCCGCCCACAGGGGCGGAAGAGCTACTGGGCCACCGTCGGGCCCGTCACCGTCCAGCCCGGGGCCTGCGGATGGGCGGTCAGGTCCTCGTGCCGGACGGTGTCACCGCAGGCCCGGCAGGTCACCTGCGGGACGAGTTCGCTGCCGCATGCGTGTTCGACCACCATGGGGCGGTCGTCGTCCGCGCGCAGGTGCCGGTCGCCCCATTCCATGAGGGTCATCAGGACCGGCTCCAGCTCCAGTCCCGCCCTGGTGGGCCGGTACTCGAAGCGCTGCGGGCGTTCGCTGTACGGCTGCCGGGTCAGGATCCCCGCGTCGACGAGCCGCCGCAGCCGGGTGGCGAGGATGTCGCGCGGGGCGCCGATGTTGCGCACCAGCTGGTCGAAGCGGCCGTTGCCGAGACACACCTCGCGCAGCACGAGCAGGGAGTACTTCTCGCCGACGAGCGCCAGGGCATCGGCGATCGAGCAGGGGCGCGGGTTCTTGGGGGCGGCGGCCATGACCTCAGTCTAATTGAGGGTTTGTTTTTCCAACTCACGGAGCTATGGTGAGTCCACATTTCCTACTCACTGGTAGTCGCCGGCCATCGGAGGTCCGCACCATGCGTGATGCAGTCGTCGTCGAAGCCGTACGCACCCCCATGGGCAAGGGCAGGCCGAACGGCGCCCTCGCGCACGTCCATCCCGTGGAACTCCTCGCGCACACGCTGCGCACCCTCGTCGAGCGGTCGGGTGTCGACCCGCTGCTGATCGACGACGTCATCGGCGGCACCGTCGACCAGGTCGGCGAGCAGGCCATGAACACCACCCGATACGCCCTCCTGTCGGCCGGCTTCCCCGAGTCCGTCCCCGCGACCACCGTGGACCGTCAGTGCGGCTCCTCCCAGCAGGCCGTCCACTTCGCCGCGCAGGGCGTCATGGCCGGGGCGTACGACCTCGTCGTCGCCTGCGGGGTCGAGTCGATGAGCCGGGTGCCGATGTGGTCCAACGTGCCGCCCGGCACAGACCCCTTCGGCCCCGGCGTCGCCGCCCGCTACCCCGAGGGACTCGTCCCGCAGGGCGTCAGCGCCGAGCTGATCGCCGCCAAGTGGTCGCTCACCCGGGAGCGGATGGACACCTTCGCCGCCGCCTCCCACCACAAGGCCGCCGAGGCCTGGGACACCGGCCGGTTCGACGCCGAGACCGCGCCCCTCGACGGCGTCTCGCGCGACGAGTGCGTACGCCCCGCCAGCAGCGTCGAGGTCCTCGCCGGCCTCAAGTCCGCCTATCACGACCCGGCCTTCGCCGAGCGCTTCCCGCAGATCGAGTGGAACGTCACCGCGGGCAACGCCAGCCCGGTCAACGACGGCGCCTCGGCCGTGCTGATCACGTCGAGCGAGACCGCCGCCCGCCTCGGCCTGCGCCCGCTCGCCCGCCTGCACAGCTTCGCCGTCACCGGCTCCGACCCGCTGCTGATGCTGACGGGCGTAATCCCGGCCACCGAGAAGGTGCTGCGCAGGGCGTCGCTCTCCCTCGGCGACATCGACCTGTTCGAGGTCAACGAAGCTTTCGCGAGCGTGGTGCTGGCCTGGCAGCAGGAGACCGGCGCCGACCTCGACCGGGTGAACGTGCACGGCGGGGCGATCGCCCTCGGCCACCCCCTCGGCGCGAGCGGCACCCGGCTCACCACGACGCTCGTCCACGCCATGCACGAGCGCGGCGCCCGCTACGGCCTGCAGACGATGTGCGAGGCGGGCGGACTCGCCAACGCGATGGTCCTGGAGGCGCTGTAACGCCCCGTCAGCGCCCGCGCAACCGGTTCCGCTTGCGCCAGGCCACCACGGCGCCCGCCAGTCCCGGCAGGGCGATGCAGGCCAGCGCGATCAGGAAGGCGGGGGAGGTCGGTGCCGAGGCGCGGGCACCGGCGACGACGTAGGCGGCGGTATTGGGGATCGACCCCAGCGCGGTCGCGAGCAGGAAGGGCAGCAGGCCCATACGGGAGACGGCCGCGCAGTAGTTGGCGGCGGCGAACGGCACCCCGGGGAACAGCCGCGCCGCCAGCATCGAGCGGAAACCGTGCCGGCTGAGCTGCCCGTCCGCGGCCTTCAGCCACTTGCCCCGCAGCAGCGGGCGCAGCGCCTCCTGGCCCAGCATCCGGCCGAGGCAGAAGGCGATTCCGGCGCCGAGCACCGTCCCCGCCAGTGCCGAGGCGAGGCCGAGCTGCGAACCGAACAGGGCGCCCGCGGCCAGGTTCAGCAGCGGACGCGGCACGAAGGCGACGGTGCACAGCCCGTACGCCACCGCGTACGCGACCGCCGCCGCGGCGCCCCCGAGCTGCGGCGGCCAGCCGTTGGTCAGCAACTGCTGCGGCTGGAACAGCAGAACGGCGGTCGCGGCCGACGCGAGCAGGGCGACGAGCAGGGAGAAGCGGGACCACGGAGAGAGCAGGACTCTCGTCACGCGGGCGGCGAAGCCGGTCGGTGCGGCCGGCGCGACCGGCCCGGCGGCGGTGGCGACGGCGAGCTCCGTTGCTGCGGTCCGGGGAGAGACCGTGGCGGTGCCCCCAGAGCGGGCGGTGGCATCGAGCATCCGGTGACACTAACCGACAAATGTGTGTGATCGCCGTATGGTGCGTCTCATGAGCGTCACAGCCGAGGGAATTCCGGACGTGCCGCGCAGCCCGCTCGCCGACACCGTGATGGAGCGGCTCACCGTCGGGTACGCCGCCGCGGCCGATCCCGAGCGAGCCGTGGCCCTGCGGGCGTACATGAAGGACGTGGCGCCTTTCCTCGGCCTGACCTCCCCCGTTCGCCGCAGCCTCTCCCGCACCGTCCTGGAAGGTCTGCCCCGCCCGGGCGAGCCGGACTGCGCCGCGGTCGCGTTGCGCTGCTGGCGGCTGCCCGAGCGCGAGTACCACTACTTCGCCGTCGATTTCCTGCGCCGGTATGTGACGCATTGCTCTTCCGGTTTCCTGCCCGTGGTCCGGCATCTGCTCACCACGGCGCCATGGTGGGACACCGTCGACCTGCTCTCCGCGCACGTAGTCGGAGGGCTGGTCGCGGCCGACCGCGGCCTCACGGCCGACATGGACGCCTGGAGCGCGGACGAGGACCGGTGGCTGGTCCGCGCGGCCCTGCTCCACCAACTGCGCTACAGGGAACGCACCGACACCGACCGCCTCTTCGGCTACTGCCTGCGCCAGTCGGGCCACGGCGACTTCTTCGTCCGCAAGGCCATCGGCTGGTGCCTGCGCGAGTACGCCAAGACCGCCCCGGACGCCGTACGCGCCTTCGTGACCGAGCACGGGCAACGCCTCGCGCCGCTGTCCGTGCGGGAGGCGCTGCGCAACATCGGGCCGTAGAAGGCGGAGCCAGTACTCGAACACCCGGTACTCGAACTCCCATGCCGTAAAAACCATTCGACGCGGGCCAGAGCGTCGGCAAGGATCGGCGTCATGTTCCGGCACGCCTTCCACCTCGCAGCATCCGCGGTCGCGGATGCACCGAAGGCTGCCGTCCCCTTCCTCAAGGCCGCGACGGCCGCAGCCGACGGCGCCCGAAGCTGACCCTCCCCGGATCGTCCGGCGGACCCCGCAGGGGGAGGGTCGGCCGGCCCCAGGGGTCCCCGCCACCGCCACGAGGCTTCGAGGTACCGCCATGTCCAAGACGGCGTACGTCCGCACCAAACCGCATCTGAACATCGGCACGATGGGCCATGTCGACCACGGCAAGACCACCCTGACCGCCGCCATCACCAAGGTGCTCGCCGAGCGCGGCGCCGGCAGCACCACCCGGTACGTCTCGTTCGACCGCATCGACCGCGCCCCGGAGGAGGCGGCGCGCGGCATCACCATCAACATCGCGCACGTCGAGTACGAGACCGACACCCGGCACTACGCGCACGTCGACATGCCGGGTCACGCCGACTACGTCAAGAACATGGTCACCGGCGCCGCCCAGCTCGACGGGGCGATCCTCGTCGTCTCCGCGCTGGACGGGATCATGCCGCAGACCGCCGAACACGTCCTGCTCGCCCGGCAGGTGGGCGTCGACCACATCGTGGTCGCGCTCAACAAGGCCGATGCCGTCGAGGACAGCGAGGACGCGGTACTGACCGACCTGGTCGAGCTGGAGGTGCGGGACCTGCTCACCGCGCACGGCTACGGCGGCGACGCCGTGCCCGTCGTACGGGTCTCGGGGCTGAAGGCGCTGGCGGGCGACCCGCGGTGGACGGCGTCCGTCGAGGCGCTGCTCGACGCGGTGGACACGTACGTGCCCATGCCCGAGCGGTACCTGGACGCGCCGTTCCTGCTGTCGGTGGAGAACGTGCTCACCATCACCGGCCGCGGCACGGTCGTCACCGGCGCCGTCGAGCGCGGCACCGTGCACGTCGGAGACCGGGTCGAGGTGCTCGGGGCGTCCGTCGAGACGGTCGTCACCGGCCTGGAGACCTTCGGCAAGCCGATGGACGAGGCGCAGGCCGGGGACAACGTGGCGCTGCTGCTGCGCGGTGTCGCCCGCGACACGGTACGTCGCGGCCACGTGGTCGCCGCACCCGGCAGCGTCGTGCCCGCGCGGCGCTTCTCGGCGCGGGTGTACGTGCTGTCGGCGCGGGAGGGCGGGCGTTCGACGCCGGTCGCCACGGGGTATCGGCCGCAGTTCTACATCCGTACGGCCGATGTCGTCGGAGACGTCGACCTCGGCGAGGTGGCGGTGGCGCGGCCCGGGGACACGGTCACGATGACGGTCGAGCTGGGGCGGGACGTGCCGCTGGAAACGGGGCTCGGGTTCGCCATCCGTGAGGGCGGCCGGACCGTGGGTGCGGGAACCGTTACCACGGTGGGGTGAGTGCCCCTGGCCGTGCGTGGGGGACCGCGGGGCCCGTGGTGGCTGGTCGCGCAGTCCCCCGCGCCCCTTCGGGGGCGCTTGGCACAGGCACAATGAACAGGTGAAGGAAGCCATACCGCTCAGCCGCGTCACCGACCACGGCACCGCCAAGCTCATGCCCGACGTCGACCGGAGGCGGGCCTGGCTGCTCACCGTCGACGGGGCGCCGCAGTCGTACGTGGACCTGGACGAGCCGGCGCACCTGGAGTTCGAGTACACGCGCCGGCTCGGCCACGTCCTGGACACGGTCGCCGGGCCGGGGCGCGCCCTGGACGTGCTGCACCTCGGCGGCGGCGCGTTCACCCTGCCCCGGTACCTGGCCGCCACCCGGCCCGGCTCCCGCCAGGACGTCGTGGAGGCCGACCGGGGGCTGTTGGACCTGGTCGCCGAGCACCTGCCGCTGCCGGACGGCGCGGGCATCACCGCGCACGGCGCCGACGCCCGGGCCTGGCTGGAGGCCGCACCCGCGGACTCGGCCGACGTCCTGGTCGCCGATGTCTTCGGAGGCTCACGGGTGCCCGCGCACCTGACCTCCGTCGCCTACGCCCGGGAGGCGGCGCGGGTACTGCGCGCCGACGGCGTGTACGTGGCCAACCTGGCCGACTCCGCGCCGTTCCCCTTCCTGCGCCCGCAACTGGCCGGGTTCGCCACGCTCTTCGAGGAGCTGGCGCTGATCGCCGAACCGGGTGTGCTGCGCGGACGGCGCTTCGGAAACGCCGTCCTCGTCGCCGCGCACCGACCGATCGACACGGCCGCGCTGGCCCGGCGCACCGCCGCCGACGCCTTCCCGGCCAGGGTCGAGCACGGGCCCGCCCTGCGGAAACTCATCGGTGACGCGCGGCCGGTGCGCGACGAGGACGCCGTACCGTCGCCCGAGCCTCCCGCCGGGGCGTTCGGCATCGGCTGAGCGGCGCGCGGGGCGCCGCGCGCGCCGCCCGGCGGGCGCCTACGAGTCGGTCGGCGGGGCGCCTACGAGTCGGTCGGCGGGGCGCCTACGAGTCGGTCGGCGGTTCCTCGGTGAGGCGCACGGTGCTCAGGATCTTCTGGATCGTCGCCTCCGGGACCTCGTCGCCGACGCCCTTGGCTCCGTACAGGTTCCAGGTGACGAAGTCGCCCGCGCTGTTCTTGAAGGCGAAGGTGATCGCTTTGCCCTCGCTGTCGCACTTCCCCTTCTGCGGCGTGCCCTGCGAGTACGCGGCGATGACGCTGCCCTTGATACCGGACGTCGTGGTGTACGCCTTCGGCTTGCCGTACTTCACGCTCTTCTTGTCCGGCTGGGTGTAACCGCCGAAGATCCACCACGGCACCCGCGTCTCGGCCGCCATGTCGGTGTCCTTGGCGCCGCTCTCACCGCGGGTACCGGTGGTGGCGAGGGCGGTGCTCTCCTTGCGGCCGTCCTTGTTCTCGTCCGTCGTGCACCACTCGGACTTCAGGTAGGCCGGGGCGGTGACCGTGGTGCGGTCGGTCTTGCCCTTCTCCTCCCACTCGAAGCCGACGCTGGTGTCGGTGCTGTCGATCTCCCAGTCGGCGGGCACGTCGAACATGGTGCCGAAGCGCGGATTGGCGACGACCTTCCAGCCGTCGATGGTCGCCTTCAGCCCGTCGCCGCCCCGCGGGTTGTCCTCGTCGCCGGACGCGCTCGGGTCGCTGGACGGGGCCTCGGACTTGTCCGCGGACGCGCTCGCGGACGGCTTCTTGTCCTTGCCGTCGTCCGCCTGGTCGTCCTTGTCACCGCCCAGCACCAGGAACCCGGTGACACCGGCGGCCACCACCACGGCGAGCGCCGCGACGATCGCGACCACCTTCGTCCGGTTGCCGCCACCGCCCCCACCCGGGGACGGCTGCGGAGCTCCGGGGGGCTGCGGAGCGCCCCACTGCTGCTGCCCGTAAGCACCGGGCTGCTGCTGCTGGTAGCCGGGCTGCTGGTACGGATTCGGCTGCTGGTACCCCGGCTGCTGATACGGATTGTTCTGCGGGTTCTGCTCGCCCCCGGGCGGCTGCTGTCCTGGCCACATGAGAGGTCACCCTAATGCCGCGCAGGACACGATTCGGTCACCGGCCCTTGTCAGGGACGTACCGAAGTCGTGAACGTGCGTCCTCATGAGTCCGCCGGCGTGAACTCCCTGACGGTGCCGAGGATCTTTTGGACGGTGGCGTCCGGAACCTCGTCGCCGACGCCCGCGGCGCCGAAGAACGACCAGGAGACGAGGCCGCCGTCGGCGGTTTCGAAGGCGAACGTCGTCGCCTTGCCGTCCACGTCGCACTTGCCCTTCTTCTCGACCCCGGACGAACGGGAGAGGTGACCCAGGTGGGCGACTGCGGTACCCAGGAGGACGGTACGTCGAAGGCGATGCCGTCGTCGGGGTCGGCCACGACGCGCCGGCCCGCGACGGTCGGCTTCAGGCCGTCGTCCCCGCCCCGCGGATCGTCGGCGGCCGACGCGGATACCGAAGGGGAGGCGGTGGGGCCGGGCTCGGCCCGGCCCTCCTCGTCCCCGCCCAGAAGGACGGTCCCGGTCACGGCGGCAGCCACTACGACGACCCCGGCGGCGACGAGGGCAACGAGCTTCGTACGGCCGCCGGGACCCCGCCCGGGCGGCGGGGCGGCCGTGACCGTGGGTGCGTTCCAGGTGCCGTGTTGCCGCCCGGCGTACGGCTGTTGCCGCTGGTAGCCGGGCTGCCGGTACGGGTTGGGCTGCCGCGGGTCCGGGCCGCCGGCGGGGGGCTGCTCTCCTGGCCGCATGGGCGGCGAGCACACGACGATCATGCCGGATGCCTGGCCCCAGGACGCTACTCATGGGTAACCTGCTGCCATGAGCACAGATCAGATGTCGATCGGCGAGTTGCTCGCCGCCACGGTGCCGATGGTTAGGACCCTGAACCTCGAGTACCTGGAGACCACTCCGGAGAAGGCCGTACTGGCCCTTCCGGACCAGAGCGAGTACCGCAACCACGTCGGCGGACCGCACGCCGGAGCGATGTTCACGCTGGGCGAGTCGGCCAGCGGCGCGATCGTGCTCGCCGCCTTCGGCGACCAGCTCTCCAGGGCGGTGCCGCTGCCGGTCACCGCGGAGATCGCCTTCAAGAAGATCGCGCTCGGCCCGGTCACGGCCACCGCGACACTCGGCCGCCCCGTCGCCGAGGTCGTCGCGGAGCTGGACGAGGGCAGCCGCCCCGAGTTCCCGGTGAGCGTCGCCATCCAGCGCGAGGACGGTGCCGTGACCAGTGAGATGACCGTCATATGGACCCTGCGTCCCAACAGCTGACGCCCTTCGAACCGGTAGGCTTCCCGGGTCGCCTCGTTCGAGGCGACCCGGGAAGCGGCGCGAGACCCACCCGGAACGCATCAGGGACGCGAATCGGAGGGTCTGGCCTTGCACGTCCAGGAGTGGCTCGACACGGTGCCCGCGGCGGCCGTCTACGCCGTCGTCGGACTGGTCATCGGTCTGGAGAGCCTGGGCATCCCCTTGCCGGGCGAGATCATCCTGGTTTCCGCGGCCCTGCTGTCCTCCCAGCACGGCGGCGTCGACCCGCTGGTCCTGGGCGCCTGTGCCAGCGCGGGCGCGGTGATCGGCGACTCCATCGGGTACGCCATCGGCCGCAAGGGAGGCCGGCCGCTCCTGGCCTGGCTGGGCGGGAAATTCCCCAGGCACTTCAGCGCAGGGCACATCGCCACCGCCGAACGGTCCTTCCAGAAGTGGGGCATGTGGGCCGTGTTCTTCGGCCGCTTCGTCGCCCTGCTCCGCATCTTCGCGGGCCCGCTGGCCGGCGTGCTGCGGATGCCGTACTGGAAGTTCCTGATCGCCAACGTCCTCGGCGGCATCGTCTGGGCGGGCGGCACCACCGCCGTCATCTACTACGTCGGTGTCGTCGCCGAGTCCTGGCTCAAGCGTTTCTCCTGGCTGGGCCTGGTGGTGGCCGTGGGCATCGGCGTCGCGTCGATGCTGGTGCTCAAGCGCAAGGCCCAGCGGGCCGTGCCGGAGCAGGGCGCGGCGGCCGGACCGGAGCCGGCCCCGGCTGCCGACTGAACCTCACGGTCCCTCGTGGACCTCGTGATGCGCCTTCGCCAGCTCCGCGTACATCGTGCCGTTCAACGTGACACCCTGACGCTCCTCCTCCGTCAGCTCCCGCCTCACCTTCGCCGGCACTCCCGCGACCAGGGAGCCCGGCGGCACCGCCATCCCCTGCGGCACCAACGCCTGCGCCGCGACCAGCGACCCGGCGCCGATCACCGCGCCGTTGAGGACCGTGGCGCCCATGCCGATCAGGCAGTCGTCCTCGACGGTCGCGCCGTGCACCACGGCGTTGTGCCCGATGGAGACGCGCTCGCCGACGGTGACGGGGAAGCCGGGGTCGGCGTGGAGCGTGCAGTTGTCCTGGACGTTGCTGCTCGCGCCGACGGAGATCCGCTCGACGTCGCCGCGCAGCACCGCGCCGTACCAGACGCTCGCTCCCGCGTGGAGCGTCACGTCCCCGATGACCGAGGACATCGGCGCCACGAAGGCCTCCGCGTCCACCTTCGGGTCCTTGCCGCCGATGCCCGTGATCAGCGCCTGCTGCGTCATCATCGCCTCCTGCTCGGGTGATGTACGGCACCGTACGCCACCCGGTGGGGTGAAGATCACAGGCCTTGGAAGTCATGGCCGTACCGCGTGCCGACTACCGTGAGCGGGTGCCGAAGCGCAAGAACACGTATCCGTCCTGGCGGAGCCGCCTCGCGCAGCGGGCCGTCCACGCCGGCTGGGCCTGGGTGCAGCGCACCGGCTCCGTCACCGCCGCGCACCCCGGGCGCTTCCGCTTCGGGGCGCTGGGCACGGGCACCCGGCTCGCCTTCCCGCTCGGCACGGTCTTCGGCGAGCCCTGGATCCACGTCGGCGCCCACTGCATCATCGGCGAGCAGGTCACCCTGACCGCCGGACTCATGCCCGACCTCGACCTCGGCCCCGAGCCCATCCTGCGCATCGGCGACGGAGTGGTCCTCGGCCGCGGCAGCCACGTCATCGCGGACACCACGGTCACCATCGGCAGCGACTGCTACTTCGGCCCGTACGTCTACGTCACCTCCACCAACCACTCCTACGACGACCCGCACCAGCCCATCGGCAAGCAGTGGCCCCGGATGGACCCGGTGGAGATCGGCTCCGGCTGCTGGATCGGCACCGGCGCGGTGATCCTGCCCGGCGCGCGGATCGGGCGGAACGTGGTGGTCGCCGCCGGTGCCGTGGTCCGGGGCACGGTCCCCGACCACGCCGTGGTGGCGGGCGCGCCGGCCCGTGTCGTACGGCGCTGGACGCCCGACGACGGCTGGCAGCCGCCGCTGCGGACGCCGGCCCCGGTGCCGATCCCCGACGGGGTCACGCCGGGACAGCTGCGGGCGCTGTCGAAGCTGGACGACGAGGCGGTGGCCCGGCTCGCCGAGCTGGACGGCCGGGCGGGAGGGGCGGGCAGGCTCGCGGAGCCGGCCGCCGAGAGCTGACAGCGGCGGACCCGGTGCCGCCCGTGCGTCGAGACGCCCTGTACGTCGAGGCGCTCGTGCGCCGAGGCGGCCGTGCGCCGAGGCGGCCGTGCGCCGAGGCGGCCGTGCGCCGAGGCGGCCGTGCGCCGAGGCGGCCGTGCGCCGAGGCGGCCGTGCGCCGAGACGACCGTTCGCGGTGCCGGGCGCTGTTGTTAGCGTGCGGCCATGCACGCACCCATCGGGAACTTCGGCAACGCCACACCCGCTCCGGACGCCTTCGACGAGCTGACCCGGCCGGTCGCCGACGCCGTACGCCACTGGCGCGGGAGCGTACCCGCCGACCAGATCGTCTACGTCGACACCGACCCGGAGTGGGCGGACACCGCCACCTTCGTCGAGCACTACGGCCGTGAGTTGCTCGAACAGTCCGCCAACTGCGTCGTGGTCACCGGCAAGCGGGGCGGCGGCACGACGCTGGCCGCCTGTGTGGTGCTCTCCACCACCCGGGTCGACGTCAACGGTGTCGTACGCCGCCACCTCGGCGCGCGCAAGGCATCCTTCGCCTCGATGGACACGGCGACCGGCGAGACCGGTATGGAGTACGGGGGCATCACCCCGGTCGGCCTGCCCGGCGACTGGCCCGTGCTGGTGGACTCGGCCGTGGTCGACCTGCCGTACGTCCTCGTCGGCAGCGGACGCCGGCGCGGCAAGCTGCTGGTGCCGGGCAAGGCCTTCGCGGAGCTGCCGGGAGCCGTGGTACTGGAGGGCCTGGGCGTCGCCTGACCCTTCACGCGGTGGCGTGGTGGGCCAGCGCCAGGTGCGGGTCCGTCTCGCCCGGGGCCGGTGCCGGGTCGGCGTGGACCAGGGCGGCGGTGAGCCGCGGGACGGCGTGGAGAAGGGCGTGTTCCGCCTCGACGGCGATGCGATGGGCCTGCCGGACCGTCGCCTCGCCGTCCACCACCAGGGCCACCTCGGCGCGCAGCCGGTGCCCGATCCAGCGCAGCCGCAGCTCACCCACCCCGCGCACGCCGGGTACCTCCGCCAGTGCGCGCTCGGCCCGGTCCACCAGCGCCGGATCGACGGCGTCCATCAGGCGCCGGAACACCTCACGCGCCGCGTCCCGCAGGACCAGCACGATCGCGGCCGTGATCGCCAGCCCGACGACCGGGTCGGCGAGTCGCCATCCCAGCGCCGCGCCGCCCGCGCTCAGCAGCACGGCCAGTGACGTGTAACCGTCCGTCCGGGCGTGCAGTCCGTCGGCGACCAGTGCGGCGGAGCCGATCGACCGGCCCACGCGCATCCGGTAGCGGGCCACCCACTCGTTGCCGGCGAAGCCGACCAGGGCGGCGACGGCCACCGCCGGGACGTGGGTGACCGGGCGCGGGTCGAGCAACCGGTCCACCGCCGTCCACGCCGCCAGGACCGCGGACGCGGCGATCGTCAGCACGATCACGATGCCCGCGAGATCCTCGGCTCGCCCGTAGCCGTACGTGAAGCGCCGGGTGGCCGCGCGCCGGCCCAGGACGAAGGCGATGCCCAGCGGTACGGCGGTCAGCGCGTCCGCGGTGTTGTGCACCGTGTCGCCGAGCAGGGCCACCGACCCGGAGACCACCACCACGGCCGCCTGCGCCACCGCCGTCGCGCCGAGCACCGCCAGCGACACCCACAGGGCGCGCAGCCCACGGGCCGAGGACTCCAGCGCCGGGTCCAGCTTGTCGGCGCTCTCGTGGGAGTGCGGGGCGAGACGGTGCGCGAGGCGGCGCCACGGGCGGGTGGGGGAGTGGTGGCCGGGGGAGTGGGCATCGTGGTGCTGGTGCTGGTGCTGGTGCTGGTGCTGGTGCTGGTGCTGGTGCTGGTGCTGGTGCTGGTGCTGCCGGTGCGGGTCGCTCACGGGGTGCCCCTTCCGGTGCTCCGGTGCTGTGGTGCTGTGGTGGACTCCCTGCGTCCAGCAGACCATTATGTGCGTATGAGCGCACGCATGCACCTGTCATCTGCGGACGATGCGCACCCGCGCACCCCCGGCGAGGAGCAGTTCGCGCTCGCCGCCGAGGTCCTCGCCCTCCTCGGCGACCGCACCCGCCTGACCCTGCTGCACGCCCTGACCGCCGGGGAGGCCGACGTCACCACCCTGACCGAGGCGTGCGGGGCCGCCCGGCCCGCGGTCAGCCAGCACCTGGCCCGGCTGCGGCTGGCGGGGCTCGTGAACACCCGCAAGGAGGGACGGCGGGTCGTGTACGCGCTGCGTGACGGGCACCTGCGCCGCCTGGTCGAGGAGGCGCTGAACGTGGCCGACCACCGGCTCGGCGACCGGCCGCTCCACGACTGAGGGGGAGTCTCAGCCGCCGGTACGGGCGCCGAGGTACTGCTCGGCGAACGCGGCCGCGGCCACGGGTGAGTCGAACAGCCGCCGCAGCCGGGCCAGCGCGGCGCCCGCGCGGTACGGGTCGCCCGACGCCGTGCCGTGGTACATCTCCGCGAGCCACACGGAGAACTCCTGGTAGTCCCACGCCCGGGCGAGACATGTGGCCGAGTAGCCGGACAGGCCGGCGTCGTCGCCCTTCGTGAGGTGGGCGACCAGCCCGTCGCCGAGCAGGAAGGCGTCGTGCAGGGCGAGATTCAGGCCCTTGGCGGCGATGGGGGCGGTGAGGTGGGCCGCGTCCTCCGCCAGGAAGAGCGCCCGTGGGCCATGGGCTCGACGACGTAGCCGTGCAGGTCCAGGACGCGCCTCTCGATCAGAGCCGCCCCTCCTTGAGCGGCGGCGCGCCGACCGCGCCGAGCCGTTCCCGCAACTCCGCCCAGACCCGCTCGTGCGGCCAGTTGTCCGGGTCGTCGCCCGGCGGGCACTGGAGGTAGTAGCGGGTCACCTCGGGGCTGCGCGCCATGTGTCCGGCGAAACCGCGCCGATGCATGCCGAAGACGACACAGTCCGAGGACGGCGGTGCCTCCGCCGGCAGCGCCAGCCGGCCGACGCCGTAGTCGTGGCGTGCGACACGGACGCGATCGGGCTGCAGCGCCGCCCGCGACACCCCGCGCGCACCGTCACATCCGGCGACGAAGCCGGCTTCCACGACACGCCGTTCGCCGGAATCGGGGCACGGGTACGACACCGACGGCCGGCCGGACTCCAGCCCGTGCAGTCCGACGTCCCGTACGCCCGAACCGGATTTCCCCGCCCCGCACGTCCGCGTACTCCCGGACCAGGTCCGTCACCAGGAACTGCTGCGGGTGGAAAAAGTGGTGACGGCCGGTCAGCCCGGTGTACCCGAACCGGTACCGCGCCCCGTCGAACCGGAACTCGCACTCGGTGTGCGCCTGCGCCCGCTCCAACAGGTTCCGCGCCAGTCCGCGCCGTTCCAGCCCGCGTACGGCCCACTCCTCGATGACCCCGGCGCGGGGCCGCCGCTCGATGAACTCCCGGGTCCCGGTCTCCAGGACCAGACAGTCGACGCACGCCGCGCGCAGGATGCCGCCGACGGTGAGCCCGGTGGGACCCGCGCCCACGACGACGACCGGAATTCGTTGGGAAACCCGTTGCTGCACAAGGGAGTTGGCGCGGAGGAAGGATGCCTTCACCCGAAACACTATGTCGGCGGCACGCGGCCCACGGGAATGCTCCGGGCGGGCCTGCCACGCGGAAAAACCTGGCAGGTCGGTGTCGGCGCGGCTGTGCCCCCCGCGATGAACGATCCCGAGTACGTGCCCGACTCACCGTCCGGCCGGGCGCGCGTGGTGGAGATCGGGTCGGACCCGGCAGGTGGCCGGTGAGACGTCGGAGGGTCAGCCCAGCCGCGGGATCTCGATCGCCGGGCAGCGGTCCATCACCATCTCCAGGCCCGCGGCCCGGGTCCGCTCGTACGCGGCCTCGTCGATCACCCCGAGCTGGAACCAGACGGCCCCGGCGCCCTTCGCGACCGCCTCAACGGCGACCGGTCCGGCCAGGTCGCCGTTGACGAAGACGTCGACGACGTCCACGTCGAAGGGGATGTCCGCGAGGGAGGCGTACCCCTGCTCGCCGTGCACCGTCTCCGCCTTGGGATGCACCGGCACGACCCGCTTGCCGAAGCGCCGCAGGACTTCGGCGACGCCGTACGCGGCGCGCTTCCGGTTGGACGAGAGACCCACCACCGCCCAGGTGTCGCCGAGCTCGGTGAGGATCTTGCGGACGGTTGCCTCGTCGCCGTACACCGGCGGCCTCCTTGTGCTCCTGGACGACTCGCGTGTCGCGTCCTCCGGTCGGGACAACGGACGGCGGCGTGCGGAGATTCCCCACGCGGCGGGGGGAGGGCGGCGAGCGCGCCGCCTGTGCGCCACCGCCCCGCCCGCCTACGCTCGCCCCGTGCTGCGCATCATCGACGCCCGGACCTCAGAGCCCGCTCCCGCCGCCCCCGCCCGACGGGGGCCGACCCGTGTCGAGGCGCACGCGCCGGGCCGCGACACGACCGGACTGCGCGTGCTGCTCGTCGCCGACCTCCTGGTCCGCGCCCTGGAGCTCGACGGCACGCCCACCTGGGCACTGCTGACCGGTGCGGACGAGCGAGCGGGGCTGTGTGCGGACGCCGCGGCCCTCGGCATCCGGCCCTTCGAGGACGGCGGCGCCGGCACCGGTCCGGGCGCGGGCCAGGCCGTGCACGTCGTACGCGAGGGAGCGGTCGCTCCGGACGGGACAACGGTCGCCGTCGCCCCCGTGGACGAGGCCGGGCAGGCGGCCACCGCCGGCCCCGACGCCCTGCGTCTCGCCCTGCTGGAGCGCCACCACCACGCGCGCGTGCAGCTCGACGCGACCGTGCTGGCCGGCGCCGGGGACACGCTCGCGCGCTGGCGCCGCGCGGTCGCCGCCTGGGCGCGGCAGCCGTCGCGCCCCGTCCCGGGCGAGGTACGCGACCGACTGCGCGCCGCCTGGGAGGACGACCTCGACGCCCCCGGGGTGCTCCGGGTCCTGCGCCAAGTGGAGCACGACCCGGGACTTCCGGACGGAGCCCGCTTCGAGACCTACGCCTACGCCGACCGGTTCCTCGGCCTGCACCTCGCCCGGGACATCGGAGCCCCGGCGTGATAGCGCGCCCCGGGTCGGGCCCGCTGCGCCGCCTGGTCGTCCTGCGGCACGCCAAGTCGGCGCGCCCCGCCGGTGTCGCCGACCGCGACCGTCCCCTCGCCGGGCGAGGCCGCCGCGAGGCCCCCGCCGCCGGACGGGCCCTCGCCCGGGCCGGCCGGCTGCCGGACCTCGCCCTGCTCCACCGCCGTACGCGCCCGGCAGACCTGGGAACCGGCCTCCGCCCAGTGGGGCACACCGTCGTCCGTGCGCTACGACGCGCGCCTGTGCGCAGCCGGCGTACCGGACCTCCTCGAGGTGGTGCGTGAGGTGCCCGCCGACACCGAGACACTGCTCCTCGTGGGTCACAATCCCGGCCTGGAGGACCTCGTCCTCGCGCTGGCCGGGGACGCTCTCGACGACACGCTGGACCGGCTCCGCGCGAAGTACCCCACGTCGGCGATCGCCGTGCTGGACTGGCACGGCACCACCTGGCGGGCCCTCGCCCCCGGCGCGGCCCCGCTGACCGCGATGACCGTGCCGAGGGGCGTGCCGCGGTGAGCGCATAGGCTGGCCGGATGCAGGACGAGTACCGCACGGTCGCCCGCGCGGGTGTGCACGAGACCGAGATCAACCGCTCCCGCTTCCTGTGCGCCCTCGCCCCGGCCGCCACCGAGCAGGAGGCCCAGGCGTTCGTCGCGGCCGTACGCAAGGAGCACGCGGACGCCAGCCACAACTGCTGGGCGTACGTCATCGGAGCCGACGCCGCCGTGCAGAAGGCCAGTGACGACGGTGAGCCCGGCGGCACCGCCGGCGTCCCGATGCTCCAGATGCTGCTGCGCCGCGACATGCGGTACGTCGTCGCCGTCGTCACCCGCTACTACGGCGGCGTCAAGCTCGGCGCGGGCGGACTCATCCGCGCCTACGGCGGCGCCGTGGGCGAGGCCCTCGACGACCTCGGTACGCTCACCCGCCGCCGGTTCCGCCTCGCCACGGTGACCGTCGACCACCAGCGCGCCGGCAAGCTCCAGAACGACCTGCGCACGGCGGGACGCGCGGTGCGCGACGTGCGGTACGCCGAGGCCGTCACCATCGAGGTCGGCCTGCCGGAGGCCGATGTGGACACCTTCCGGTCCTGGCTCGCGGACGCCACCGCCGGGACGGCCGGGTTCGAACTGGGCGGCGAGGCGTACGGGGACGCGTGACAGGGTGGCAAAAAGGGTGTAACGGCCTTTAGGGGGCGGAGTCGAGGGGCGAAACGGGAGTAACCACCCGGGCTGTCGGACCCTGCCGTTAGTCTCGGGGATCATGCGACTGCTGCACACTTCCGACTGGCATCTCGGCCGGGCGTTCCACCGGGTGAACATGCTGGGCGCCCAGGCCGGGTTCATCGGCCACCTCGTCGAGACCGTGCGCGCGCACGGCGTCGACGCCGTGGTCGTGTCGGGAGACGTGTACGACCGGGCGGTGCCGCCGCTCGCCGCCGTCGAGCTGTTCGACGACGCGCTGCACCGCCTCGCCGGCCTCGGCGTGCCGACGGTGATGATCTCCGGGAACCACGACTCGGCCCGCCGCCTGGGTGTGGGCGCCGGACTCATCGACCGCGCCGGCATCCACCTGCGCACCGACCCGGCGGGCTGCGGGACCCCGGTCGTGCTGGAGGACGCGCACGGTGAAGTGGCCTTCTACGGGCTGCCGTATCTCGAACCGGCGCTGGTGAAAGCCGAGTTCCGGGTCGAGAAGGCGGGCCACGAGGCCGTGCTCGCCGCCGCCATGGACCGGGTCCGCGCCGACCTCGCCACGCGCGCGCGGGGAACGCGTTCCGTCGTCCTCGCGCACGCCTTCGTCACCGGCGGCGAGCAGAGCGACAGCGAACGGGACATCACCGTCGGAGGGGTGGCCGCCGTGCCCTCCGGTGTCTTCGACGGCGTCGACTACGTGGCGCTCGGGCACCTGCACGGCTGCCAGACCCTCACCGAGCGCGTCCGCTACTCCGGCTCCCCGCTGCCGTACTCCTTCTCCGAGCACCGGCACCGCAAAAGCATGTGGCTCGTCGACCTGGACGCCGACGGCTCGGTCACCGCCGAGCGGGTCGACTGCCCGGTGCCCCGCGACCTGGCCCGGCTGCGCGGCACCCTGGAGGAGCTGCTCGCCGACCCCGGGCTGACCCCGCACGAGGAGGCGTGGGTCGAGGCGACCCTCACCGACCCGGTCCGTCCGGCCGACCCCATGGCCCGGCTCACCGCCCGCTTCCCGCACACGCTGAGCCTCCTCTTCGACCCCGAGCGGGCCCCGGACGACCCGGCCGTGTCCTATGCCCGGCGCCTCGCCGGACGCAGCGACCAGCAGATCGCGGAGGACTTCGTGACGCACGTGCGCGGCGCCGGACCCGACGACCACGAACAGGCCGTGCTGCGGGACGCCTTCGACGCGGTGCGCGCGGACGAGCCTCTGCGGGAGGTGGCCCGGTGAGGCTGCACCGGCTGGACGTCACCGCCTTCGGGCCCTTCGGCGCATCGCAGGGCGTCGACTTCGACGACCTGTCGGCGGCCGGACTCTTCCTGCTGCACGGACCCACCGGCGCCGGCAAGACCTCCGTCCTCGACGCCGTCTGCTACGCGCTGTACGGCTCGGTGCCCGGCGCCCGCCAGAGCGGCCAGGGCATGAGCCTGCGCAGCGACCACGCCGCCGTCGGCACGCGCACCGAGGTGCGCCTCGAACTCACCGTCGCCGGACGGCGGCTGGAGGTCACCCGGCAGCCACCTTGGGAGCGCCCCAAGAAGAAGGGCGTCGGCACGACCGTCGACAAGGCCCAGACCTGGCTGCGCGAGTACGACGCGGGCGCCGGGGCCTGGAAGGACCTGAGCCGCTCCCACCAGGAGATCGGCGAGGAGATCACCCAGCTGCTCGGCATGAGCCGCGAGCAGTTCTGCCAGGTCGTGCTGTTGCCCCAGGGCGACTTCGCGCGCTTCCTGCGCGCCGACGCGGAGGCCCGCGGCAAGCTCCTCGGCCGGCTCTTCGACACCCGGCGCTTCGCCGACGTCGAGAAACGCCTCGCCGAGCGGCGCCGCGCCACCGAGGCCCTGGTGCGCGAGGGGGACGCCGCACTGCTGGCCGACGCCCACCGGATGCAGCAGGCCGCCGGCGACGCGATGGCACTGCCGGAGCTGGCGCCGGGCGAGCCGGGACTGGCCGAGGCCGTCCTCACCGCCGCCGCCGTCGCCCGCAGCACCGCCCGCGAGCTGCTGGCCGTCGCCGACTGCCGGCTCCTGACCGCCGAGTCCGCCCAGGCCGCCGCCGAACGCGACCTCGCGGGCGCACGGGAACTGGACCGGCTGCAACGCCGGTTCGCGCAGGCACGGGAGCGGGCCGCACGGCTGGCCGAGCGGGCCGCCGCCCACCACGCCGCACAGAAACGCATGGAGCGCGCCCGTAAGGCCGAAGCGGTCGCCCCCGCACTGGAGCTGCGGGACGCCGCCGACGCCGAACACCGGCGGGCCGCGGCCGCGGAGGAGCGCGCGCGTGCCCTGCTGCCCCAGGACCTCGCGGACGCCGGTGCCGCGGGACTCGCCGCCGCCGCCCGCCGGGCCGCCGAGGAACTGGGCGGGCTGGACTCAGCCCGCCGGGCCGAACAGCGCCTCGGCGAGCTGGTCGAGGAGCGGACCCGGCTCGACCGGCAGGAGCGCGCCGACGAGGACGTCCTGCACGAGGCCGAGGCCTGGCTCGCCGACTGGGAGACCACGCGCACCGGACTGCGGGCCGACGTCGACTCCGCGCAGGAAGCGGCGACCCGCGCCGAACAGCTCGCCGTACAGCGCGACCCGGCACAGCGGCGGCTGAACGCGGCCCGGCAACGGGACCAGTACGCCGCCGACACGGAGGAGGCCCAGCGGCACGCCCTCGCCTCGGCCGAACACGCCGTCGAGGCCCGCGCCCGCTGGCTCGACCTCAAGGAGCAGCGGCTGAACGGCATCGCCGCCGAACTCGCCGACAGCCTCACCGAAGGCGCGCCGTGCGCCGTGTGCGGCGCCACCGAACACCCCGCCCCGGCACGCAAGGTCGCGGGGCACGTCGACCGCGAGGCGGAGGAGCGCGCCCTCGCCGCCTACCAGGACGCCGACGAGCGTCGCGCGGACGCCGAACGGCGCCTGGGCACCGTACGGGAGGCCCTCGCCGCCACCGCGGAGGCCGGGGACGCGCCCACCGCCCGCCTGGCCGAAGAGGCCGAGGATCTGGAGCGGCGGTACGCGCGGGCGCGGGCGAGCGCCTCCGGGCTGCACACCGCGCAGGAGGAGCTGCGCCGGGCGGAGCACGAGCGCGAGCAGCGGATCGCCGCCCAGCAGCAGGCCGCCGTCCGGGCCGCCTCCCGGGTCGGCAACCGGGAGCGGATGGAGAGCGAACGGACCGCGCTGGAGGAGGAGCTGACGCGGGCCCGCGGCAACGCCGACAGCGTCGCCGCGCGGGCCGCGCAGCTCGAGCGCCGGGCCACGCGGCTGACGGAGGCCGCCGACACCGCCCGCGTCGCCGAGGACACGGCCCAGCGGCTCAAGGACGCCGACGCCCGCCTCGCCGACGCCGCCTTCCGGGCCGGCTTCCACACCCCCCAAGACGCGGCCGCCGCGCTGCTCGACGCCGCCGCCCACCGGGAGTTGCAACGCCAACTCGACGCATGGGACTTGGAGGAGGCAGCCGTCCGCGCGGTCCTCACCGAGGCCGACACCGCCGCCGCGGCCCAGCAGCCGCCCGCCGACCTCGCCGCGGCGGAACACACCGCCGCCGACGCGGGCCGGCGCCTGCGCGACGCCTCCTCGGCCCGCGACGCCGCCGCCCGCCGCTGCGCCGAACTGGACCGGCTGTCCGGCCACGCCGCCACCTCCGTGCGCCGGCTCGCCCCGCTGCGTGAGGAACACGGCCGAGTCGCCCGCCTGGCCACCCTCGCGGCGGGGACCTCCGCGGACAACGAACGCCGGATGCGCCTGGAGTCCTACGTGCTGGCGGCCCGCCTCGAACAGGTCGCCGCCGCGGCGACCGCGCGGCTCCAGCGCATGTCCTCCGGCCGCTACACCCTCGTCCACTCCGACGACCGCACCGGGCGCGGCCGCAGCGGTCTCGGCCTGCACGTCGTCGACGCCTGGACCGGCCGCGAGCGGGACACGGCCACGCTGTCCGGCGGTGAGACGTTCTTCGCCTCGCTCGCCCTCGCGCTCGGCCTCGCCGACGTCGTCACCGACGAGGCGGGCGGCGTACGCCTGGACACCCTCTTCATCGACGAGGGCTTCGGCAGCCTGGACGACCAGACCCTCGACGAGGTCCTGGACGTCCTCGACTCGCTGCGCGAGCGGGACCGCAGCGTCGGCATCGTCAGCCATGTCGCCGATCTGCGGCGGCGGATACACGCCCAACTGGAGGTCGTGAAGGGGCGGTCGGGGTCGGTGCTGCGGCAGCGCGGTACCGGCTGAGCGGTCCCGGGGGCCTCAGCGGCCCAGCGGCCGGCGGGGGAGCGGTGAGGAGTAGACGACGCTCGTGGTGACCGAGCCCAGCGCGCTGATCCGGCCCGACACCTCCTCCAGGTGCCGCATCGACCGGGCAGCGACCTTGATGACGAAGCAGTCGTCCCCCGTGACGTGGTGCGCCTCCAGGATCTCGGGAGTGACCGCGACCAGATCGTGGAACGGCTTGTAGTTGGCGACCGGATAGCGCAACCGCACGAAGGCCAGGATCGGCAGCCCCAGCCGTTCGGGGTCGACGACCGCCGCGTATCCCCGGATGACCCCCGCCTCCTCCAGCCGGCGCACCCGCTCGGTCACCGCGCTCGCGGACATCGAGACCGCACGGGCCAACTCGGCGAAACTGGCCCGCCCGTTGCGCTGGAGGGCGCCGAGGATGAGCCAGTCGGTGGCGTCCGGGGAATGCTCGGTCATCCGGCATGGATAGCAGGCAATCCCCGGCCCGGCAAGGGACAGACCAGGAGATCTGCCTTCTGGGGAGGTGCCCGCGGACCTTAGATTCCTGGCCAGGAGATCCGAGCGAGGAGAGGCCGCGCCCATGAACACCACCACCGGCAACCCCGTCCTGCGCACCGCCCCCGCGCCGCCCGCCGAGGCCGCCGCGTACTTCCGGGCGAGCCTCGCCTTCCACGCCGACGTCTCCGACGTCGCCGCCGCGCTCGCGGCCGACGGCGGCCCGGGGTTCGTCCTCGTGGACTGCCGTTCCACCGAGTCCTGGGACCAGGGCCACATCCCCGGCGCCGTCCACCTGCCCACCGCTCTCATGGCCGAGCAGGCAGGCCGGCTCCTCGACCCTGCGGTGCCGGTGGTGACGTACTGCTGGGGTCCCGGCTGCAACGGTGCGACCCGCGCCGCCCTCGCCCTCGCCGAACTCGGCTACCGGGTCAAGGAGATGCTCGGCGGCTTCGAGTACTGGGTGCGCGAGGGCTTCGCGCACGAGACCTGGCAGGGCCCCGGGCGCCGCGCCGCCGACCCCCTGACCGCCCCGGTGGACGCGGGCGACTGCGGCTGCTGAGCGGCGTGTAAGTTCTGCGGCATGGTGCGATACGCGGAGCCGGGCGCGGTGGAGTGGGTGGAGTCGGGCGGCGGACCGCTGGTCGCGGTCCCGGAGACGGTCCTGCCCTTCTGGACCGGCGCCGACGGCGAGGAGACGGACTCCGACTACGACCGGGCCTGCGAGATCGACGGCTATGTCGGACTCCTGCCGGTCGGCGACTGCGCGGCCCTGGTGCTCGGCGACGAACCCGCCTCCACCGCCTATCTGCCCGACCACGGCGCCTTCGTCCGCTGGTGCGCCGCGGACTCCGAGGACGAGGTGCTGGCCGGCGTCCCCGCCGCCCTCGACGCGGCCGAATGGGAGCCCGAGGTGTCCTGGCAGGTGCCCGGCCCCGTGCTCCTCTTCGACGCGGCCTGGCCCGGCACCGCCTGCGACCGTGCCGGCCATGTGCGGGTCGCCCTGGCCCCCGGCCGGTACGCGGTGCGCGCGGCCGAGGTGCGTCCCGGGCCGGAGACCTGGCTGAACGTCGTACAACTGCGGCGGCTCGCGGACCGCTAGCCACCGCGGATACCGGGCTGCGTCGTCGCGACGGCCCAGCCATGATGGGTGCCCATGCCACGACTTCCGCACCCCGCCCCCCGAAGACCTCCGCCGTGACCCCCTGCCCTGCGCGGCCGGACCGCGCTCGTCACCGGAGCCGGCCGGCGCGGCGGCATCGGCCACGCGGTGGCCCGGCGGCTCGCCGCGTACGGGGCGAGCGTCCACCTGCACCACCACGTCCCGCACGACGCCGCCATGCCCTGGGGCGCCGACCGGCCCGAGGACGTGGTCGCCTCCGTGCGCGCGGCGCTCGGCGACCCGGACGCCACCGTGACGGCCGGCCCCGGCGACCTCACCGACCCCGCCGCACCCGGCGAACTGGTCGCCACCGCCGCCGAAGCGCTCGGCGGACGGCTGGACATCCTCGTCGCCAACCACGCCCTCAGCGGCAGCGACGGCACCCTCGACACCATCGACGCCGCCATGCTCGACGCGCACTGGCAGGTCGACACCCGCTCGGTACTGCTGCTCGTCCAGGCCTACGCCCGGCTGCGCGCCGCCCTGCCGCCCCGCAGGCCCGGCGGGCGCGTCGTGATGACGACCTCCGGCCAGGACATCGCCGGCGGCATGCCCGGCGAGATCGCCTACGCCCTGCAGAAGGGCGCACTCGCCTCCATCACGCGCTCCCTGTCGACGGCCCTCGCCGAACACGCGGTCACCGTCAACGCGGTCAACCCCGGGCCCGTGGACACCGACTACATGACCGGCGAGGACTACGACGCCATCGCCGCGCTCTTCCCCGCCGGGCGGTGGGGCATGCCCGACGACCCGGCCCGCCTCGTCGCGTGGCTCGCCACGGACGAGGCCGAGTGGGTCACCGGTCAGGTCGTCGACTCGGAGGGCGGTTTCCGGCGGTGAGCGGCCCGGCTCACAGCCGCGACAGCTCGTCCACAAGGTCGTCCAGGCCCAGCGAACCCTGGGAGAGGGCCGCCATGTGCCAGGCCTTGGCGTCGAAGGCGTCGCCGTGCCGCTCGCGGGCCTTCTCCCGGCCCAGCAGCCACGCCCGCTCACCGAGCTTGTAGCCGATCGCCTGGCCCGGGATCGTCAGGTACCGGGTCAGCTCGCTCTCCACGAAGTCCGCGGGACGGCTGCTGTGCGCGCCGAAGAACTCCTGCGCCAGCTCCGGCGTCCAGCGCTCGCCCGGGTGGAAGGGGGAGTCCGCCGGGATCTCCAGCTCCAGGTGCATGCCGATGTCCACGATGACCCGGGCGGCCCGCATCATCTGCGCGTCCAGGTAACCGAGCCGCTGCTCCGCGTCCGTGAGGAAGCCCAGCTCGTCCATCAGCCGCTCCGCGTACAGCGCCCAGCCCTCGGCGTTGGCGCTGACCATGCCGACGGAGGCCTGGTAGCGGGAGAGGTCCTCGGCCACGTGCGCCCACTGGGCGAGCTGGAGGTGGTGACCGGGAACGCCCTCGTGGTACCAGGTGGAGACCAGGTCGTAGACCGGGAACCGGGTCAGGCCCATCGTCGGCAGCCAGGTCCGGCCGGGGCGCGAGAAGTCCTCCGACGGCGGCGTGTAGTACGGGGCCGCCGCGCTGCCGGGCGGGGCGATCCGCGACTCCACCTTCCGCACCCGCTCGGCGAGTTCGAAGTGGGTGCCGTCCAGCGCCTCGATCGCCTGGTCCATCAGGCCCTGCAGCCAGTCGCGGACCTCGTCGACGCCTTCGATGTGCCTGCCGTGCTCGTCCAGGTGCGCCAGCGCCACCCACGGCGTCGCGGCGCCCGGCAGGATCTTCTCCGCCTCCCGCTTCATCTCGGCGAGCAGCCGGTGGTACTCGGCCCAGCCGTACGCGTACGCCTCGTCCAGGTCGAGGTCGGTGCCGTTGTAGTAGCGCGACCAGCGGGCATAGCGCTCGCGGCCCACCGTGTCCGGGGAGCCCTCGATCGCCGGCGCGTACACGTCGCGCGTCCAGTCCCGCAGCTCCACCACGGCCGCGGTCGCGGCCCGGGCCGCCTCGTCCAGCTCGGCGCGCAGCGCGCCGGGGCCGGCGGACGCGAAGTCCTCGAACCAGCCGCGGCCCTCACCCGTGTCCGCCCACTCGCCGAGCTGCTCGACGAAGGTGGCGGTCGGGCGCGGAGACGCGTACAGCTTGCGCTCCAGACCGAGGGCCAGGGACTCGCGGTAACCGGCGAGCGCCGCGGGCACCGCGCGCAGCCGCTCGGCGATCCGCGCCCAGTCCTCGTCCGTCTGCGTCGGCGTCACCGTGAACACCTCGCGCACCGAATGCGCGGCGGTGCCCATGTTGCCGACCGAGCGCAGGCCCTCCTCCGCCTCGTGCACGCCGAGTTCGGCGGTCAGGCGCTCGCGTAGCAGCCGGGCGCAGCGCCGTTCCACGTCACTGTCCCCGCCGGGCCGGCGCTCCGCCTCGTCCAGCCGGGCGAGCGTGGCCCGCGCCAGCTCCGCGAGGGCCGCCTGCCCCGCGGGCGAGAAGTCGGGCAGGCGGCTGGAACTCTCCCGCACGCCGAGGAACGTACCGGTGACCGGATCGAGGGCGATGAGCTCGTCGACGTAGGCGTCGGCGACCTCGCGGGGCAGCGGGCTCTTGGTCTCTGACATGCGGACATCCTCATACGGATTCCGGTGCCGCGTCAGCCCGCTTTGCCCGGCCCGGTACCGCGGGCTGCCGGATTTCGCTCAGGGCGTGTCCGCGGGCGCGGCGGGCGGCAGCAGGGGGCCGCACTCCCACTGCTGGAAGATCAGCCGCGTCTCGACCCGGGCCACCTCCGGCCGGGAGGTGAAACCGTCCAGCACCAGCCGCTGCAGATCCGTCATGTCCGCGACCGCGACATGGACGAGGTAGTCGTCCGGGCCGGTGAGGTGGAAGACGGTGCGCGACTCCGGAAGCGCCCGGATCCGCTCCACGAACGGGCCGACCAGTTCCCGCCGGTGCGGGCGCACCTGCACCGACAGCAGTGCCTGGAGCCCCCGGCCCAGCCTGGCCGGGTCCAGTTCCAGCCGATGGCCGAGGATCACCCCGGCACGCCGCAGCCGGGTCACCCGGTCCAGGCAGGTCGACGGGGCGACTCCGACCTGGGCGGCGAGGTCGCGGTAGGTGGTCCGGGCGTCGTTCTGCAGCAGTCGCAGCAGATGAAGATCCACCGGATCCAGTACGACAGATTCGGCCATCTGTCGAACGTAGCACGGCCTCTGATCGTGGTGGCCCGGTCAGTGTTCACTCTCGGGTCATGGACTTCGCGCGCACGCACACGTCACCACCCGACGACGTACGCACCACCGCTCCCACGGGCAGGGCACTGGCCACCGAGGCCGTGCACGCCGGCCGCGACGATCTCGCCGCCCAGGGACTGCACGCCCCGCCCATCGACCTGTCCACGACCTACCCGTCGTACGACAGCCGCGGCGAGGCCGCCCGTATCGACGCGTTCGCCACCACCGGCGCCGACCCGGAGGGCCCGCCGGTCTACGGCCGCCTCGGCAACCCCACCGTCGCCCGCTTCGAGACGGCGCTGGCCCGGCTGGAGGGCACCGAGTCCGCGGTCGCCTTCGCCAGCGGCATGGCCGCGCTGAGCGCCGTCCTGCTGGTCCGCGGGTCGACGGGCCTGCGGCACGTCGTGGCCGTACGGCCCCTGTACGGCTGCAGCGACCACCTGCTCACCGCCGGACTGCTCGGATCCGAGGTCACCTGGACGGACCCGGCGGGCGTCGCGGACGCGCTGCGCCCGGACACCGGCCTGGTGCTCGTGGAGTCACCGGCCAACCCCACGCTGGCCGAGGTGGACCTGCGGGCCATCGCCCACGCCTGCGGATCGGTGCCGTTGCTCGTCGACAACACCTTCGCCACGCCCGTGCTCCAGCGCCCCGCCGAACAGGGCGCGCGCCTGGTGCTGCACAGCGCCACCAAGTACCTCGGCGGGCACGGGGACGTGCTGGCCGGTGTGGTGGCCTGCGACGAGGAGTTCGCGGGACGGCTGCGGCAGGTCCGCTTCGCCACCGGCGGCGTACTGCACCCGCTGGCCGGCTATCTCCTGCTGCGCGGTCTGTCGACCCTGCCCGTACGGGTGCGGGCCGCCTCCGCGAACGCCGCCGCGCTCGTCCGGCGCCTCGCCGCCGATCCGCGCGTGGCCCGCGTCCACTATCCGCGCATCGGCGGCGCGATGGTCTCCTTCGAGGTCCACGGCGATCCGCACGAGGTCATCGGCCGCGTCCGCCTGATCACCCCCGCGGTGAGCCTCGGCAGTGTCGACACGCTGATCCAGCACCCGGCGTCCATCAGCCACCGCATCGTCGACGCCGACGACCGCCGGGAGGCCGGGGTGGGCGACCGGCTGCTGCGGCTGTCCGTCGGCCTGGAGGACGTCGACGACCTGTGGGCCGACCTGGACCAGGCGCTGGGCGAGCGGGCGGCCGAGGCGATCCCATTGCGGGAGGCGCTGTCGCGGGCCGAGTGACCGCGCGGCACCGCCCGCCGGCTCACTCCTTGCCGATCCGTTCCCCCCGCGGCAGCCGCGCAGCCGCCCGGGCCGCCGGGTCCAGACGGGCCGTGATGACGAGGGTCCCCTCCTCGATCTGGTAGTCGAGGGGGAGGCCCAGGCCGCGCATCGCGGCGACCATGCCGGTGTTGGACGCCTGCGTCACGGCGTACACGCTCTCGCACCTCGTCTCCGCCGCCATCGCCACGAGCCGGCCGAGGAGTTCGCCGCCGACGCCACGGCGCTGCCACCCGTCCTCGACCAGCAGCGCGATCTCCGTCTCGTCCCCGTCCCACAGCAGGTGGCCCAGCCCGACGATCCGCCCCGAGGCGGTCTGCACGGCGAGGGTACGGCCGTGGCGCGGGCTGAGGAGGTGGTTGAGGTACCGGTCGGCGTCGCCGACCGGGCCGTGGTATCGCAGCCCGAGCGTGCGCGTCGAGCAGCGCTCGTGCATCGCCTTCGCCGCCGGGACGTCACGCTGGTCGGCCCGGCGGACCGTGATGTCGCGTCCCTCGGGCAGCGTCAGCGTGTCCAGGCCGCGCGGGAGGCGCGGACCGAGCCGGGCGTCCAGCTCGACCAGCGCCCGCGCGCGGGCGAACTCGGCCGGGGTGAACGGCAGATACGGCCGCTCCACACTGATCATCCCGCCCTCCGGCGCGCGCAGCCGCAGCACGGTGTCCTCCAGCGCACCTTCCGGCGGTACGTCGTCCGCCGCCCGTCCACCGACAGTCGCGGGCAACGACCGGATGGTGCACCGGCCCAGCAACTGCCGCAGTGCCAGCGGGAGTTCCGCCGCGTCCAGCGCCGTACGGGCGGCCAGCCCCAGCACCCGCGTCGGCGCGTCCACCAGATCGTGGGCGTCCGCCCGCTCGGTCCAGGTGTGGTCACCGCCCGCCGCCGACACCACGTCGGCCAGCTGGGATCCCGTCAACTCACCCGGGGCACGGAGCAGGAACTCGTCCACCGTCCCCTCCGCCAGCGGGTGCGTCTGCAGGCTGAGGATGTCGACCCGCCGGTCGGCGAGGGCCGAGCACAGCACGGCCAGTGACCCGGGTGCGTCCCGCACGGTCGTCCGCATCCGCCACAGCGCGCTGTCGCCCGCGTCGGCTTTGGAACCGGCCGCCGGCCCGGTCCCGGACCTCGCTCCCGCCCCCGGCGCTGTCCCGTCGTCCCGGTGGGAAGGCCCGGCCTGCCGCCCTGCGGACGGCGGCCGGGCGCCGGTATCGTCCGCCGGCGGGGCGTGCCCGTGGCGGCGTGTCCACCAGGTGTGGAAGCCGGTCGCGGCGATCAGGGTGGCCACCGAGGCCAGCAGCATGGCGGGGACCACGGGGCCGTTCTCGAAGAGGCGCGCCACGGCGTCCGTCACATCAGACATGTCTCGACTCATGCACCCACTGTGACGGGACGGTGTTGCGTGATCACGAACGCTCTGTGACCGATGGGTAAAGAAGGCTTCTGGGACGTTTGCTGGCCTTTTTACCGGAGTCGTGTGTCAGACGGCGGCCGTCACCGCCGCCGCCTCCGTCGGCGCGCCGCGCAGTCGCCGGGCCTGCGTCACCAGCCGGGACGAACCGCGCCGGTCCGCCGCCTCCGGCAGCTGCGGCGGGTCGCCACGGGTCCCCACCCGCTCGGCGCACTCTGCGGCCACGGCGAGGAGTTCGCCGCGCCCGCGGGCCGAGGGGCCCATCGAGCCGGTGGCGGGGCCGGCGAGCAGGACGGGCAGCACCTGGCGGAGGACACCCCAGTGCCGGCGTTCGCCCCCGTGGCCGCCGCGGTCCGCGCCGCGTCGGCGAGCCGCACCGGTTTCACCGCGCCGCCCGCACCAACCGGCCCAGGTCCGCGCCCAGCCGGTCGGTGTCGAGCCGGTCGCGCGCCCCCGGCACCCGCAGGGCGTTGACGACGGCCGGCCCTCCCCGCGCCGGGCCCCGCGTCCCGTACGCCACCCACGGGTGCACGGCCTCTCCCGCCTCGCCGACCGCATCGGTGAGGCGCGGCAGCGCCGCGGTGACGCCCCGGCCGTCGTCCACGGCCACCGTGGACACCTCCCGCAGCAGGCGCGCGGCCACCGGCTCCAGTCGCTCGGGCGGCAGGGCGCGCCAGTGCTGCCGTATCTCGCCGTTCCGGTGATGGCAGTACCAGTGTTCCGGAGTCACACCCACCGGCCGCCCCCACGGCCGGAACCCGGCCGGGCGATCGTCCCGCAGCTCCGGCACCTCACCGGACTCCACCAGGACGCGGGCGTCCGCCGTCCGCAGGGAGGCGGGCGGACCGGTGCCCCCGGCGGTCGGTCACCGTGCGAGCCGTTTCCCCCTCGCGAGCAGTGCAGCGGACGCCTGCTGGGGCAACGTCAGCAAGCCGGCGAGGTACCGCGGTTGGTCCACGGCGCCGGAAGGCGTCGACCCCTCGGAGGTCTCCAGCCCCACGCGCAGTCCGCCCGCCGATGATCCCGGCGCGGAGGGGCGGCGGCAGGTCACGGCCCGCACAGACCGCGTCATGCGAAAAGCCGTGGAGCCGACCACTGACGCTCGGCCTGGCTTGGACAAAAGGGTTCGCAGAGCGCGGAGTCGGCGAATGCGCGGCGGGCGGGGACGTGAGCCGCGCACCGGGGGATGACGCCGGCGCGCGGCACACCGGACAGGCTACGGGAACTACTGGCCGACCCGGCCCGGCTGGAGCACCTTCGTGTACAGCACCGTGCCGTCCTGCTCGCGCAGACGCACCGTCATCTCGGCGCTGTCGCCGTCGATGTCGACCTCGCCGAAGAACTGGTAGCCGTCCGCGGGCGAGACGTTCGAAGCGGTCGGCGCCTTCACGAACACCCTCTCCGGGCCGAAGGTCCCGTCGAGGGCGCCGGCCGGGAACGCACCCGAGTTGAGCGGCCCGGAGACGAACTCCCAGAACGGCTCGAAGTCGGTGAACGCGGCCCGCGAGGGCTGGTAGTGCTGCGCCGAGGTGTGGTGCACGTCGGCCGTCAGCCACACCGTGCCGGTGATCCGCCGGTGCTTGATGTGGCGCAGCAGCTCGGCGATCTGCAGTTCACGCCCCAGAGGCGCGCCGGGGTCGCCCTGCGCCACTCCTTCGATGTTCGCCTCGCCCTCGGTGGCGTCGGGCACGACCAGGCCGATCGGCATGTCGGCGGCGATCACCTTCCACACCGCACGCGACCGCGACAGCTCCCGCTTGAGCCACTCCAACTGCTCGCGGCCCAGGATGCCCTGCGGGTCCACGGTCTGGTCGCCGGGGGAGTTGGGGTCGCGGTACGTCCGCATGTCCAGCACGAACACGTCGAGGAGCGGGCCCTGGCGCAGCACCCGGTGCACGCGCCCCTCCCGCGCGCCGGGGCGCAGGGTGGAGATCGGAAAGTACTCACCGAACGCGCGCCGGGCGCGGGCGGCCAGCACGTCCACGCTCTTCTCGGTGTAGCGGCTGTCCGTGTCCGCGATCACCTGGCCCGGGTACCAGTTGTTGCGCACCTCGTGGTCGTCCCACTGGATGACCGACGGGACCTGGGCGTTGAAGCGCCGCAGGTTCTCGTCGAGCAGGTTGTAGCGGAAGTTGCCGCGGAACTCGGCGAGGGTCTCGGCGACCTTGGACTTCTCCTCGGTGGTGATGTTCCGCCAGGTGCCGCCGTCGGGGAGGGTGGCCGTCTCCGCGATGGGGCCGTCGGCGTAGATGTTGTCGCCGCTGCACAGGAAGAAGTCCGGGTCCAGGGCGCCCATGGCGTCGTAGATGCGGTAGCCGCCCAGGTCGGGGTTGATGCCCCAGCCCTGGCCCGCGAGGTCGCCGGACCACACGAAGCGCGTCCCGTGGCGCCTGCGGACCGGCACCGTGCGGAACGTGCCGGGGACCGGCTCACCGGTGCGGCGCGGGTCGTCCGGGTCGCCGAGGAGCACGCGGTAGTGGATCTGTTCGCCCGGCGGCAGCCCGCGCAGCCTGGTCGTGCCGGTGAAGTCCGTGTCCGCCCCGAGCAGCGGGCCGTGCCATCTGCGCGCGTTGCGGAACGACTCGGTGGCCGACGTCTCGACGATCATGCGGGCCGGCCGGTCGGACCGTACCCACACGAGACCGGAGTGGGAGGTCACGTCTCCCGTCTGCACGCCCCAGCCCGCTCCGGGCCGCCCGGAACGGGCGAACGCCGGCGCCGCCCCGAGGGCGGTGGGCAGGGTCAGGGCCGCCGACGCGGCGAGGGAGCCGCGCAGCACGCTGCGGCGACCGGGCAACGGACGGTGTGACATGAATGCGCCTCCAGGGACGTCCAGGGACGGGATCCGGCCAGTGTTCGGGCCAGTGTGCAGAGCCAGACCTACTGGTGCGGCGCGGCGGCCACGGAAATTCGGGGTGAACAACCGGCCGCTCGCGCGCGTGGAAGCACCTCACCCGCCCCGCGTCACACGGCCCTGCCCATCATCTCCACCCCCGCACGAACGCGTCCCGGTGTCAGGTGCGCGTACCCCAGCACCAGCCGCACCTCCTTCGTCGCCGCGTCGTCGCCACCCGCCCCGTGCTCGTAGTCCGCCAGCGAACGCACGGCGACCCCGGCCTCCGCCACGCGCGCGAGGAAGCGCGCCTCGGGTCCGTACCGCTCGGGGAGGGTGGCGATGGCGTGGAGTCCGGCGGCGATGCCGGACACCCGGGAGCCGGGAAAGTACTCCTCCAGGGCGGCGACCAGGGCGTCGCGCCGCTCACGGTAGGCGCGCTGACAGACGCGCAGCTGGCGGTCGTAGTCGCCGCGCTCCACGAAGCGTGCGAAGAGTGCCTGGTCGAGGGCCGGATGCCCGAGGTCCGTGGTGCGCTTGCGCTCGACGACGTCGTCCGCCAGCCACTCCGGAACCAGCAGCCAGCCCAGCCGCAGTCCCGGGGCGAGCGACTTGCTGACCGAACCCGTGTAGGCGACGCGTTCCGGATCGAGCCCCTGGAGTGCGCCCACGGGGGCACGGTCGTACCGGAAGTCGCCGTCGTAGTCGTCCTCCAGGACGAGGCCGTCCACGGACCGTGCCCATTCCAGCAGTTCGCCGCGCCGCCGCGCGGAGTAGGCGATCCCGGTGGGGAACTGGTGGGCCGGAGTCGTCACGACGGCCCGTACTCCCGAGGCGTGCAGCGGGCCGACGGCGAGTCCCTCGTCGTCCAGCGGCAGCGGCACGGTGTCCACGCCCGCCGACGCGTACAGGGCGTCGTGCTGGGGGCTGCCGGGGACCTCGACGCCGGTGGCGCGCACCCCGCGCGCGTGGAGCACGCTCGCGAGCAGCGCCGTCGCCTGGGCCACCCCGGAGACCACCGTGATCCGTTCCGGGTCGGCCACCACCCCCCGGCGCCGCGCGAGCAGCTCGGCCAGCGCGGTCCGCAGCCGGGGCAGCCCGCGCGGGTCGGGGTAGCCGAGGCTCTCGTGCGGCAGCTCCGTCAGCACGCCCCGCTGCGCGGCGGCCCACGCCGAGCGCGGGAAGAGCGACAGATCCGGTGTCCCCGGCACGAAGTCGACGCGGTCGGCGGGGGAGCGCGGGGCGAGGTCACGCGCGCGCGGACGGGCGGTCCGCACTGCGTCCCCCACCCAGGTCCCCGCCCCCCGCCCGCTGCGCAGATAGCCCTCGGCCGTCAGTTGCTCGTACGCCTCCGTCACCAGCCCCCGCGACACCTTGAGGTCGGCCGCCAGGTCCCGGCTGGACGGGAGGCGGGTGCCCGGCGTGAGCCGGCCCGAGCGGACCGCGTCGCGCAGCGCCGCCTGAAGCGCGCGCCCGCGCGCGCGTGCCGGCGCCGAGGCGGCGGGCAGCAGCAACTCCCAGGCGGCGCCGCTGTCGACGCTGCTGTCGGCGCTGCGATGGGCGTTTCGGTCGGCGGAGCCCGGAGAGCCCCCCTGACCGGTCGACGGCGTCATGAAAGAAGTCCCCCCAGCATCATGTCTTTCAATCACCCCCATTTTACGAGGGGTTGGGCCCGCTGGTGCGTAAACCGGAGTGACAGACCACAGCGAGGGGGCAGGCAGAGGTCGCGCCCCGGAATCGTACGCGCAATCCAGGAGCGCCCGTGGACGCCAAGAACCGTTTCGAGACGAAGACCACCTTCGCTCTCTCCCGACTCGAATGGCTGGGCTTTCTCACCGTATCGCTCGTGCTCGCGTTCCAGCACCTCACGGAAATCCGCTGGGCCGTCTTCGTGCTGCTGTTCGCGGTGATCGACGTCGTCGGATACCTGCCCGGCGCGATCGCATTCCGGCGCAGCCCGGACGGACACGTTCCGCGCGGCTGCTACGTGGCCTACAACACGATGCACAGCCTGGTCACAGCGGGTGTCCTGGCCGGGGCGTGGGCACTGTTCGTCCGGCCGGAATGGGCACTGCTGGCCCTCCCGATCCACCTCATGGGCGACCGGGCCCTCTTCGGGAACTCCCTCAAACCCTTCGGTGTCGCCTTCGAGCCGGAAACCACCCCGGAGTTCCGCAGGTTCGAGCAGCGGTACCACTCGGCGGCGGATTCCGGTGAAAGCGCCGCCGTGCGGACTTCCGTGGAGGACGCCGATGCCGTCCGTGCTTGACACACTCGTCGCGCACAGCGACAACCCCAGTTCCTTTCTCGCCCTCAACAGCGGGAACGCGTACTTCCACGACGGCGGGTTCGACGGCGCCTGCGCCTATCGCACCTCGGGCCGCTACGTACTGCAATTCGGCGGCCCGTTCACCGCGCCGGAACACCGTGCACGCCTGCTGGACACGTTCGCCGCCCACGCCGGCCGCCGTCTGGTCGCCGTGCAACTGCAACGGGCGGACGCCGAGCTGTACGCGGCGCACGGCTTCACGGTCAACCAGCTCGGGGCGTCGTACGCGGTCGACCTGAGCCGTTTCACGCTGCGCGGCTCACGGTTCGTCCGGCTGCGGAACAAGATCTCGCGCGCCCGGCGGGCGGGCCTGGAGGTCGCCGAGGTCATGGCCGGCGACGACTGCGCCGAACTGGACCGGATCGACCAGTGCTGGCTGCGGGACAAGGGCCGGCACGCCAAGGAGCTGCGCTTCCTCGTCGGCCAGCGCAACGGGAGCCTGCAGAGGCACCGCCGTCTGTTCGTCGGCCGGATCGACGGCGAGACGGCCGGCTACATCAACTACTCGCCGGTCTACGGCAGCCGCTCCGGCTGGCTGCACGACCTCAGCCGGCGCCGCCCCGACGCTCCGCCCGGAGTGATGGAGGCGCTCAACGCCACCGTCATGGAACGGCTGACCGCCGACGGAGCGGGCTGGCTGCACTTCGGGTTCACCCCGTTCACCGGGCTCGACCCGGAGCACGAACTACCCGGGGCCAGCCGTGTGTTCACCCGGTTCGCCCGGTTGCTGGCCGAGCGCGGCGACGTGATCTACCCGGCGGCCTCCCAGCTCGAGTACAAGCAGAAGTGGGCCCCGCACGTGGTCCTGCCGGAGTACATCGCCTTCCGCGGCAGGCCCCGCCCCGGCGCGGTCTGGCAGTTGCTGCGCGCCACCAACGCCCTCTGAGCCACCGCGTCCACGGCCGCGCGGGTGCCGCGCCGATTCCGTGTTCATCCCACCCTGGAGGACCGCACGCCCATGAGATTCCTAGAGCGTGAACGCACCACCCTCGCGAAGCTGCTGCCCGAACTGGACGGCGCCCTGCGCGAGGCCCCGCTGATGGAACTGGAGCGGCCGGGCAGCCCGGGCATCCGGCACTTCCGGGACAGCGGCGGTCCAGGACTGCTCGTCCCCGAGTCCCACCAGGGCCGGGGCGCCACCGCGCTCGATGCTTTGCGCGTGCAGCGGGCCATCGGCAGCCGCTCGCCGTCCCTGGCCGTGGCCACCACCATGCACCACTTCTCCATGGCCACCCTTGTCGGGCTCGGCGGCCTCGGCGACGGCTTGGAGTGGATGCTGATCGAGGGCGTGGCCTCGTCCAACCGCGTGATCGCCTCCGGCTTCGCCGAGGGCCGCAGCGGCGCGGGCATCCTCGACCCGTCGATGACCGCCACGGTGACCGCGGACGGCGTCCGGATCAACGGCGTCAAACGGCCGTGCAGCCTGGCCCACTCCATGGACGTGCTCACCGCCAGCGTGATGATCCCGCGCGAGGACGGGCAGGGCGACGAACTCGCCGTAGCCGTCGTGCCCGCGGAGAGCGAGGGTATGAGCGTCAGCGGCTTCTGGTCCAGCGCCTTCCTCGCCGGGGCCGAGAGCGAACAGGTCACGCTCACCGACGTCCTCGTGCCGCCGGAACTCCTGCTGCGCACCGGGACGACCTCCGGTGAACAGCTCGACGAACTCCAGACGGCCGGTCTGATCTGGTTCCAGACGCTGATGACGGGCAGCTACCTCGGCGCCGCGAGCGCGCTGGTGGAACGGGTGCTGCTGAACGACCGCATCCCCGAGCACGAGCGCGTACGCCTCTTCGTCGAGACCGAGGCCGCCATGGCCACCGCCGAGGGCGTCGCCCGGCGCATCGACGCCGGTGACCTCGACGAGTCGGCGCTCGCACAGGCGCTGTACGTGCGCTACGGCGTCCAGGACGCCATCGCCCGAGTCGTCCCGCGCGCGGTCGAACTCCTCGGCGGCCTCAACTTCATGACGTCCGACGAGGTGGGCCACCTGGCCGCCTGCGCCAACGGACTCTCCCTGCACCCGCCGTCGCGCTCCCGGATGACCGCCCCGTTCTCCGCGTACCTGGCGGACCGGCCACTCGCCATCGCCTGACCGCGCCCCCCACCGTCCATCGGTGGGCCGAGACCCGTTGGGAGAACACCCCCCCATGCCGTCAGACAACCAGCGTCTCGCCCTGCTGCCCGTCGGCCGTACGGGACGGCGCGACCGCCCCTCCCTGCTGCTCACCGGCGGTTCCGGAGTGCTCGGACGTGCCCTGATCGATGAGCTGTCACCCGACTTCGACCTGCTGTGCCTGCGCCGCAACACACCGTTGCGCGATCCGCGGGTGCGCGAGCTCCGGGGCGACCTGGTCGCTCCCCGGCTCGGCCTGAGCCCACTGGCCTGGCACGAACTGGCCCTCGAGGTGGACGTGGTGCTGCACTGCGCCGCCGAGACCAACTGGCGTACCCCGCCACAGGACATCACGCGCACCAACCTGCGCGGTGCCGACAGCATGCTCGACCTGGCGGCCCGGGCCGACGCCCCGCTGTACCTGGTGAGTACCGCGTTCGTGGCCAACACCCTCACCGAGGAGGACCGCCGGCGCTTCCCCGGTGCAGCCGCTTACCTCGACTCCAAGGCCAGGGCCGAACAGATGACACGCGAGGCGGGCGTGCCCGGCGTCATCGTCCGGCCCTCGGTCGTCATGGGTGACTCCGTCAGCGGGCGGATCGCAGGTCAGCAGGGGCTGACCAAGACGATCGGCTCGATGGTCCTGGGGCAGGCCCCGGTGCTGCCCGGAGCCCCCGAGGCCCGGATCGACATGGTGCCCCAGGACTACGTCTCGCGGGCCATCGGCGACCTGGTCCGGGGCGGTGTGGCCGACGGCGAGTACTGGCTGACGGCCGGCAAGGAGGCCATCGACCTGCGGGAGTTCGCCGACGTCTGCGCGGGTGTCGCCGTACGCCACGGCCTGCCCCGGCCCCAGCGGCCCCGGCTCATCCCCGTCGATGCCGTGCACCGGCTGCTCCTGCCCATGCTGGAGGGCACCTCGCTGCCCGCGTCCCTGAGACGGCGGCTGGAGTACTACGCGGAACTGCTGCTGGTGTTCCAGCGGGAGTTGCCGTTCGACACCTCCCTCGGCGAACCCCACTGCGGCACCCGTCTGACCCGGACCGACATCCGGGCCGCGCTCGTACGCAACGCGGAGAGCTGGGCCGGGGACAGAGCCGGCCTGCTCAGCCGGAACCGATCCGCCGCGACCGCCCCCACGGAGGTGGCGTCATGACCGTGTCACCCCCGTCCGCCGGTACCACCGGGCCGTCCTCCGGGTCCCCCGCCTCGACCTCCGGGTCCTCCGGGGCTGCCGGGCCGCGCTCCGGGACCGCCACGGCGCTCCCCGGGACCACCGCCCCGTCCTCCGGCTCCGGGGCTACCGGGTCCGCGTCCGGGGCTGCCGGGCTGCGCTCCGGGACCGCCACGGCGCTCCCCGGGACCACCGCCCCGTCCTCCGGCTCCGGGGCTACCGGGTCCGCGTCCGGGGCAGCCGGGCCGCGCTCCGGGACCGCCACGGCGTCCTCCGCCCCGTCCTCCGAGCCCTCCGCCCCGCGCGCCGGAACCGCCGTGCCGACCGACCGGCCCGACATCGTGGACCTCTATCTGAAGCACATCGGCTCCGGCCGTGCCGTGATGGGCCGTGTCATGGGCGGCATGGCCGAGGTCCGCTCCGAGGGGGTCTGGATCCACGCCGACGACGGCCGCCGCTTCCTGGACTTCGGCGGCTACGGCGTCTTCATCATGGGCCACCGCCACCCGGCCGTCGTCGAAGCGGTGCACCGCCAGATCGACACCCACCCGCTGGCCAGCCGCGTCTTCCTCGAACCCGTCGCCGCCCTGGCCGCCCAGGCCCTGGCCGCCCACACCCCGCCCGGCCTCGACTACGTCCACTTCGTCAACTCCGGCGCCGAGGCCACCGAGGCGGCCCTGAAACTGGCCCGCGCCCACGGACTCACCTCGGTGATCACCACCCGCAGCGGCTTCCACGGCAAGACCCTCGGCGCGCTGAGCGTCACCGCCAACGCCACGTACCAGACGCCCTTCCAGCCCCTGCTCCCGGACGTCACCCAGGTGGCCTACGACGATCCGGCCGACCTCGAACAGGCGCTGGCCGCCCGCCGCGACCGGGCCTGCGTCATCGTCGAACCCGTCCAGGGCGAGGGCGGCGTACGCATCCCCCGCCACGGCTACCTCAGTCAGGCGCAGGCGCTGTGCCGGGAGTACGGCGCCCTGCTGGTCGTCGACGAGATCCAGACCGGCATGGGACGGCTGGGCACCTGGTGGGGCGTCGACGCCGAGGGCGTGCGTCCGGACGTGCTGCTCGTCGGCAAGGGACTCAGCGGCGGTGTCGTACCGGTCGCCGCGATGGTCGCCACCGCGGAGGCCTACGCCCCCTTCAGCCGCGACCCCTACCTGCACACCTCCACCTTCGGCGCCTCGCCGATCGCCTGCGCCGCCGCCCTCGCCACCGTACGGGCGATGGAGGAGGAGGACACCGTGGCCCGGGCCGCCGCGCTCGGCCCGCGCATCCTCACCGCCGTACGGGACGTGTGCGCGCCGTACGAGGGCGGACTGGTCCGCGAAGTGCGCGGCCGGGGTCTGCTGATCGGTATCGAGTTCGCCGAAGAACAGGCGGTCGGCGAACTCCTGCTGGAACTGATCTCCCGCGGCGTGCTCGTCAACAACTCCCTCAACTCCACCCGGGTGCTGCGGCTCACCCCGCCGGCCGTGGTCGAGGACGCCGCCCTCGACCTGTTCCTCACCACCCTCGGCGCGGCCCTGCGCAGCACGGCCGACCGCATGACCGGCTGACACCGGCTCCAGGCGCCTGCTCCTGACGCCGGCGCCTGCCACCAGCTCCGGACACCGGCGTCCGGAAACCCTCCGGGAAGGAACCGAACGACCCATGCGCCACGTGGTACTGCACGCCCTCGCCGACGGACTGGCACCCGCCGACGTCTACAGCCGCATCAGCGACTTCCGCCGCTTTCCCGAGTACAGCGACACCTTCCGCGAGGTGCACGTCGAGCCTCCGCTGGCCGACGGCTCCACGGTCTCGAACTGGACCGTTGAGTTCCGGGGTGGCCTGATGCGGTGGCGGGAACGCGACACCTACTCGCCCGAGACGCACTCCCTCGCCTTCGAACAGCTCAGCGGCGACTTCCAGACCTTCGAGGGGAGCTGGCGCTGCGAACCGAGGGACGGCGGCACGCTCGTCGTCTTCAGCGCGGCCTTCGACCTCGGCATCCCTTCCATGGCCGAGATCCTCGACCCGGTGGCCGAGTCGACCTTGCGTACCAACATCGCCCGCGTGCTGCGGGGCCTGGCGAACGCGGAGGTGATCGATGAGCGCGCGGCTGCGGATCGTGACTGACCGGGCGGCCGTCGCTGGCGCCCCGCCGCCGGCCGCCGATCCGCCGCACGAGGAACCGCTGCACGAGGAACCGGGGCCGGGCGCCGCGCGCTGCCTCGGCCTGTACGCCAAGCTGGCCGCAGGGGTGACCGTGGTGACCGCCCGCGGCGCGGACGGCCCGCTCGGTATGACCGTGTCCGCCGTCACCTCGCTCTCCGCCCGCCCGCCGCTGCTGCTGGCCTGTCTGCGCGACGGCTCCCGCACCCTCGCCGCCGTTCGCGGCCGGCGGGCCTTCGCCGTGCACCTGCTGCGCGAGGAACAGCAGGAGCTCGCGGGCCGGTTCGCGTCCCCCATGACGACCGCGGCGGAGCGGTTCGCCGGGACCGACACCCGGCAGGTGCTGGGCGTCCCCGTGCTGGCCGGCGCGCTCGCCTGGTCGGTGTGCCTGACCGAGGACGTACGCCGCTACGGCGACCACCACCTCGTCGTCGGCCGGGTCGCCGCCGTGCACGTGGGCGGCGGACGCCCGCTGCTGTGGCACGACCGCCGGTTCGGTGCGCTGACCGAGCCGGTGCCGGACGCCGCCGGATGACCAGGCCGCCGGCCGGAACGCCGTACTGGGACCCCGCGGAACTGCCGACGCAGCCCCAGCTGCACGGCGTGGTCACCGCGGACGTGGCCGTCGTCGGGGCCGGGCTGGCCGGGCTGTCCTGCGCCTACCACCTGGCGGAACGCGCCCCGGGGCTCGACATCGCGGTGGTGGACGCCGAACACCCGGCCGCCGGCGCCAGCGGCCGGGGCACCGGTCTGCTGGGTCCCCGGGCCGGCCCCGCGGTCGACCGCGCGGTGCGCCGCTTCGGCCCGCAGACGGCGCGCAGGATGCACCGGGCCAGTGAGCGGGCGGTGCGGGACGTCCTCGACCTGTGCGCCCGGCTCGACGTGCCCTGCGGGCTGCGGCCCGGCGAGCAGCTGGTGGCCACGCGGTCGTCCGCGGGCCTGGTGGCACTCGCCCGCCAGGCCCGCGCCTGCCGCGAACTCGGTCTGGACGTCCCCGTCCTCACCCCGGCCGGCATCCTCGACCGGGTCGGCGTGCCCTACCGGGCGGCACTCCTGCACCGCCCCGCCGCGACCCTCGACCCGGCCGCCCTGACCTGCGCCCTCGCCCGTGCCTGCGCCGACAAGGGCGTGCGATTCTACGGCCGCAGCCCGCTGCTGGCCCTCCGCCCCGGCGATCTGGTCGGCCCCGAGCTGGTCCTCCCGCACGGCAGGCTCTACGCCGGTCAGGCGGTGCTGGCCGTCAACTCAGCCGCGCAGGCACTGGACCTGCCGGTGGGCACCGTCCTGCCGCTCGAGGTGTACGCCGTCGCCACCGAACCGCTGAGCGCCCCGGCCTACGAGGCCCTGGGCGGGCGCGCCGGGCACTCCGTCGTCGACGCCGTCCCGCTGGCGCCGTACTTCCGGCTGCTCCCGGACCAGGGCCTGGTGGCGGGCGGCGGTACCGCCACGGTCCCGGCGGGTCTCGGCGCTCCCCGTCTCCAGGCCGTCAGGGAGCGTGCCTGGGCCCGGCTGGAGAGGTGGCTGCGGTCCCTGCATCCGGACCTCGCCCGGGTACGGGTCACCCACCGCTGGTCCGGCCGCATCGGCATGACGGGCGACGACCTGCCGGTGGTGGGACCGGTGCCGGGCTTCGACGGCGTCTGGTACATCGGCGGCTGCTGCGGGCACGGACTCGCCCTGTCCGTGGCGCACGGCGCACACGTGGCCGCGGCCCTGCTGGGTGAGCCGGAACCCGGCGAACCGCTCCCGTGGCACCGTTCCCGGGCCCCGCGCCTGCCCGCACGCGGACCCGTTCGGCCGTTGCTGCGGGCGTACGTGGACGCAACGGGGCGAATCGCGCGGCATACGTGCTGACGGCGGGCGCGGCCCGTATCCGTACCCCAGCTCCGCAGACCGCGGACTCCGGCTCCGCAGGCCCCGTGTCCGCTGACCGCTAGCCATGGACCGCACCGCTAGACATGGACCGCACCGCTAGCCATGAGCCGCAGACCCCGGCCTCGCAGCCCCACAGATCCTCAGAACCCGACCAGGAGGTTCCACGATGCGTCCCGACTTCGGTACGGACGGCCGCCTGCCGCCGTCCCTGTCCATGGGTACCGCAGATGTCGCCTTCCACCTGGCGACGGGCGGCAGTCCCCTGCCCCTCGCGTTCACGTTCGGGTTCGAAGGCCGTGCCCCCACCCTGGACTCCGTACGCGCGCGGGTCGCCGAACGCGTCCACCGTGTCCCGACGTCGCGCTACCGCATCGCACGGGACCACAGGAAATTCCGGCGAGTGGACCGGATCGCGGTGGACCGGCATGTGCACGAGGCGTGGCTGCCCGAGGACACCGACGGGTCGGCGACCAGCCGCCTGATGCTGTCCCGGCCGATGAGCACGGACGACCGGCCGCCCTGGGAGGTGTGGCTGGTCCACGGCCCGGCGGACCGCCACACCCTGGTCTACCGAACCGACCACACCTTCCAGGACGGCATGGGCGCCGCCTACACCGCCCGCGCTCTCCTCGGAGACCACCCCGAGGGCGGACCGGCCCCACAGCGTCCCGCCCGGCCCACCGCACACGGCCTCGCGGACGCCCTGGGCGAGGTCGTGGCCGCCTTCCGAGCGCCCACCCCGAAACCCGCGTTCGACGGAGAATCCACGGGCCGCGTCGACGTCTGCCACGCCGACACCCCGCTGGCCCGGCTGCGCGCCATCGCCCGCGCCCACGGCGGCACGGTCACGGACGTCTATCTCGCGGCCCTGTCCCACGCCGTCCGCACCTGGTACCTGAAGGACACCGGCTCGGCCCATCCGGCGCTGCCCGTGTCGATCCCGATGTCGGTCCGGGCCCCGGGGGAGGAGTACGCCCCGGGCAACCGCATGGTCACCGCCCGGCTCCTGCTGCCCTGCGACGAGGAGTCACCCCAGCGGGCCCTGGCCCGGGTCGTCGCCCGCACGGGCCGGCTGCGGGAGAGCCGGCGGCGCGACGCCATGCGCCTGCTGCTGTCCGCCGCCCCGCGGACGCTCGGCGCCACCGTCGGTACCCGCCTGGTCCGCGGGGCGTTCGTGGCCGGCCCGGTGAGCAGCGTGAACTTCGGCACGGCCCTGGTCCACCAGGGGGTCGCGGCCCGTCGCGCGGCCGTCTTCGCCGGCGTCGCGTCAGGCATCCGGTGTGTGACGACGCTGACGAGCCAGCACGACACCGCGTGCCTGACCGTCGTTCACGACGAGGCCCTGGCGACCGCGGACGAACTCCCCGACCTGTGGCTCGCGGCGCTGCTGGAGCTGGAGCGGCCGTAGCCACGGCACCACGCGCAGGCCCCGGACACACCGTCCGGGGCCTGCGCGTGGTGCCGTGTCAGGGAGCGCCGCGCAGCGTTCCGGTGGTGAGGAAGACGCACTCCGCGGCGACCGTGCCGACCAGCGGCAGATACGGGGAGAGGCGCTCGACCGCGTACGGCAGCGCGTACAGGTCGGCGGCCGCCGCGTCCCAGCCGTGCTCCGCCCACCAGCGTTCCGGCTCGGCGATCTGCCAGTTCCAGGCCAGTCCGATCGTCGACAGGGCGTCCATGAAGGGCGCGACGAACGGGGAGGGCGTGGTCGCGGAGTTCACGCACTCGGCGCCGAACATGCTGCCGGGCGCGGAGAGTTTGGTCATCGCGGCGACGACGGCCTCCACCTCCGGGGGCCGAAGGAAGTACATGGGTGCCTCCCAGAGCCATGCGGTGGGCCTGCCGGGATCGAATCCCGCCGCCCCGAGTTCCTCCCGCCAGGATGCTGTGCCGTCGGCTTCGACGACGGTGCGGCGTCCGCAGGAGAGCCGGCTCCAGTCCAGTACGTACTCCTTGAAGGCCTGTACGGCCGCGTCCTCCACCTCGAAGACGTGCACCCCGGTCGGCCAGTCGAGCCGGAAGGCACGGGTGTCCAGTCCGGCGCCGAGCAGCACCACCTGGCGGCAGCCCGAACGGGCCGCGGCGAGGAGGTAGTCGTCGAAGAAGCGGGTGCGTACCACCTGATAGTCGGGCAGCAGGCGCTGCATCGGTCCGTCGCCGGGCGGGCCCCCGTCGAACCCGGCCGCGTGGAGGAAGTCGGCGGCCCACGGGTCGCGGACGAGCGGCGCGGGCCGGAGGCACTCCGCCGCGTGGGCGGCGGCCGTCCAGAGCGCCGCCCGCGAAATGCCGTGCGGGGTTGCGGCGGCCGGCGCGAACGGTGACTGCTGACGTGCGGATTCCGGCATGGGATCTCCTTGGGGTGGGGCGGGGTGGCTGTGCGGGCCCGGATCATCCGGAGCGGCGACGGCCCAGCAGGAAGGCCGCGGCACCCAGCGCGAGCAGGCTTCCGGAGGGGCGGGTGGGCCGCTGGCCGCCCATCGCGGCGGGAGTGCGCGGCTCGTGGATGTTCAGTGCGAACTGACGGTTGGCCACGTCGGAGAGGACGCCCCGGACCTGTTCCGGACTGGTGACGGCGGCCAGCAGAAGCTCCATGGAGTTCCGGGCGAACTGGTTGCGGCCGAGGAACTCGCGGCCCAGTGCGAAAAGGATCTTCGGCACCTCCGCCTGGAACACCTCGGGCAGCGTGATCTCGGGAGCCAGGCACCGCACCGAACCGTCGAGGTTCGCGAAGGACTTGCCCAGCAGTGAGACGGCCGGCGGCGAACCGATCCCGCGCTTGGTCGCCTTGGCCAGCACAGTGGTGAGCGCGACGCCGAAGTTCATGTCCTCCAGTGAGAGATGGGAGACCGTGGGCACGAACGCGGCCATGTCGGCGGCGAACGCGGGCATGTTGGCCCACGGCGTCACCCGGCCCATCTCCGCCCAGTGCTGCGCCAGCCCGGCTCCGTCGTTCTGCGCCAAGGTCATGAACAGCGGCAGCAGCTGAAGACTGGTCCTGCGGTCCAGGCGGCCGACCATGCCCCAGTCGATCAGCGTCGCGGGTCCGCCGGGAGTGGCGAAGACGTTGCCGGCGTGCGGGTCGGCGTGGAAGAAGCGATGGACGAAGTACCCGTGGTACATGAACCGCAGCAGGTCCTTGCCGATCTCCACGCGCTCGTCGTCCGTGAAGTGGGCGCGGTCGACGTGCCGCACCGACTTCCCGTCGGCCAGCGACTGGACGAGGACCCGGGGGCTGGCGTGCAGTACCCGGGGCACCTCCAGCGAACGGAACGACCGGACCTGCCCGCGGGCCTCGTCCATGTTGCGGGCCTCGCCGGTGAAGTCCAGCTCCGGCTCCATGGCGTCGAAGACCGAGCCGAGCATCGCCTCCATGTCGATGACCTCGTTGAACCGGGGAGCGACGCGGGCCACGATCTTCGACGCCCGGCGCATCAGGGCCATGTCCGCGAGTACGCCCTCGCGGATGCCGGGTCGCTGGATCTTCACCACGGCCGCGCGCCCGCCGGGCAGCGTCACGCGGTAGACCTGGGCGAGGGACGCCGCCCCCAGCGGGGCGACGGTCTCGATGTCGTCGAAGCGCAGCTTCCAGTTCGGCCCGAGGTCCCGGGCCAGTACCGGCTCGAACTCCGAGAACGGCTGGACGTCGACCTCGTCGTGCAGGTTCTGCAGTTCGTCCCGGATGGACTGGGGGACCATGTCGGGCCGGGTGGAGAGGATTTGGCCGAGTTTCACATAGAAGGGGCCGAGGCTCTCCAGGGCATGCCGTACCGCCTTGGCGCGGCGCTGCTCCGCCCCGGCGGTGGCCTCGGCCGCGGACCCGGCGGAGCCGACGGGGCCCTCCGCCGGGGACCGCGTGTCCCGCTTCGTACGCCTCCGCAGCCGGGTCGCCTGTCCCACCTCGTCGGCCACGAGGCTGCCCAGGACCCTGACCACGAGACGCAGCCGATCGCCGACGACAGACGTCATCGTGTGTGATCCTCCTCAGATCGGGACCCGGGTACGGAACGGCGGTCGGGGTGCACCACGGAGACGGCCGGGGCCGGGCGGGACGGTGGCACGGCCGGTCAGCCCGAGGTCGAGGACTGTCCGCCCTGGGACGGCTTCCCGCCCTGCCCCTGCTGACCGGTCAGACCCTGCAGGGCCGCCAGCCCCTGCTGACCGGCCTGGGCCGGCAGGTTGGTCAGGTTCTGCAGGCCCTGGACCGCCTCGATGAGCTTGGGCAGCACCTGGAGCAGCTGGGTGAGCTGGGCCGGGAGCGCCATCAGGTCGCCCGCCCCGCTCGCCGCGTGTCCGAGGCCTCCGGCCATCTGACCGAGCCCGCCGAGCGCGCCGGCCGCGCCGCCGACCGCGGCTAGCGGATTGGCCGCCCCGCCCAGCGCGGCCAGGGGGTTGCCCGCCCCGCCCAGCGCGGCCGCGAGCGGGTTGCCGCCGCCCGCGACACCGGTGAGCGCGGCCAGGGGGTTCTGCGCCGCGCCCGCGATGTTCCCCAGCGGGCCCGCGGCCCCCGCGGCGAGGCCGGCGAGCGGGTTGCCGGCCGTGCCGATCCCGCCGAGGGCGGCCAGCGGATTGGTGACACCCGCGAGCGCGGTCGCCGGGTTGAGGGCCCCGGCCAGTGCGGCGAGGGCGTTCGGGGGCAGCCCGGCCAGCGTGCTGACGGCGTTGTCGGAGCCGCGCGACGATCCTGAGTCGTCGTCTCGGTTCAGGAGGTCGTCGAAAGCCTCCTTCCAGCTGTCGGTCATATCACCGACCAAATCCTTGAAGATGTCTTGGACGTTCTTGCTATTACCCATGAGTGGGGTCCCTTTCCGTTTCTCTGCGATAGGAGAGGTGCGGTTTTCGGGTGTTATCGGGCGCAGCCTTCCAAGGCTTTCGCGCAGACGTTCTTCAATCGCGCGCGGCCCCTGGTGAAGGCGGCTTCGGCCGCCTTGACGGAGATGTTGTGTATGCGGGCGAATTCCGCAGTGGAAATACCCTTGGCGCGGGCGAGTATGATCTCCTGCTCCCGCCCCCGCAGGTGTTGTACCTGGCCCAGAAGCCATCTGCCGAAGTCTTCGTCGCAGACGTCCTCCTCAGTCGTACCCGGGGTTTCCGCGAGCGCCGCACGCTGGAGGAGTCTGCTGCGACGCTCCATGTCACGGTAGAAGTCGATGCAGAGGCGAAGCGCCACGGACGTCAGAAAGGCACCGAGTCGATTCCTGTCCAACGCGGCGTGGGCGGCTGCCCGGGCCATGGTTTCCTGAACGCAGTCCTCGGCGTCCTGAAAGCTTGGTAGTCTTCGCCGAACCAGCCGCATGAGGCGGTCCTGATGCTGGAAGATTTCTTCCCAGGAGCATTCAGCGGGCGATTGGCAGGTGGAATGTCGCACCATCGTGGATTGCAGCCCGTTGTCTCTCGGATTGAACAGGGAGAACCGCGGCCGACTTTTCATTTGTCGGCCATGTGGTTTTCCTACCCGAGGCCCTGGAGCGGCAAACCGGAATATGCGCCTCCGTCAGGGGCAGGAATGTCCTTCCCTGCTCATTTCCGAGGAGCGGGTCGCCGCGCCCAGTCGCGGTTCCAGTTGAGCCACATGTCCCGTACGGTCTGGTGCACTTGGGAGCTGCCGGCGCGCAGCTCGGTGGTGTACGCCTGGACCGCTTCCCTGCCCACCAGCCGCGCTCCGCCGGTGAAGTAGGAGCCCCGGACGTGCCGCGGTGAGCGGTACTTGCCCCACAGCAGGATCTTCATCAGCGGCCAGAGGGTGAACACCCCGGACGGGCACCGGTCGTCGGGGTCCAGGGTGCCCCACACCGTCGGGACCAGTCCGCTCTCGCCCAGCAGCTCGTAGATGCGTGCGATCGCCTGCTCCTTCGTCAACTCGCCCGCACGATAGGCGAGTACAGCGTCCCGCGACTGGTCGAACATCCGCTCCACCCAGGGGTTGTCCATACCCTGGAGACCTCGGTACGGCGGCAGCTCCAGCATGTCGAAACAGGCCGGGTCGTGAGTCTTCTCGAACGTCACGGCGACCTGGTTCTGGGCGTTCGTGCCGTACAGCGTGGTGATGGTCCACACGCGGTTCCAGGCGTTCCACAGGTCGAAGTCGTCGAACGCGATGTAGCTGCAGGACACCAGGTCGTCGTAGAACCGGAACATGCGCTTGGTCCAGTGATCCAGGTACGCGAACCGGGAGGTGTCGAAGTCGTCCTGGCGCACCGCGTCGATCAGCCGGTGGCTCAGCGCGTTCAGTGCCATCACGGTGACGGCGAGACCGCTGGAGAAGAGCGGGTCGATGAAGTCACTGGCGTGCGGCAGCAGACACCACCGGTCGCCGACCACCTTCTGCGAGGCGAACTGGGTGCGGTCGGTGGACACGTACGGCCGGACCGCCCGCGCCCGCTCGAACTGCCGGGCCACACTGGGGAACCGGCGCACGTACCGCCAGAACTCCTCCTCCGCCGAGATGTCCTCCGGCCGGGGGTGCTGGTCGAGATCGAGGTTGATGCCGACACTGCACAACTGGTTCGTGCTGGTCGACTGGTTGTCGAACGGGATGACCCAGAACCATCCGCCCGGGAACATGTGGTGGAGTGTTCCCTGGCTGAACGGGCTTGGCATGCCGTGCTGTTCACGCGGAGGCGCCACGGCGTCGAAGGGGCGCACGTCCACCATGTGCGTGAAGATCGTGCGCGACCTCGTGCGGTAGGGCGGTTCCTGCCGCAGCCCGAGGCGCTCGGGCAGGACCGCCCGCATGCCGCCGGCGTCGACCACGTACGAAGCCCGGAAGGTGCCCCGGTCCCGGGTGACGAGAGTCGCGCCGTCCTCCTCGAACTTCACGTCGTCGACCATGGTGTGGGTGTACGCGGTCACGCCGTAGGAGACGGCGACGTGGAACATGTAGGCGTCCACGTCCTGCCGGAAGTAGTGCGAGTCGGGACCGAGCGGAGGTCCCCAGGTGGGGTACTGGGTGCACTCGTCGGGCCGGGTGGGCTCACCTTCCCGGTGGTAGATGAAGCTGAAGTTTCGCTTGACCCCGCTGTTCGACGACACGTGGCGGCGCAGTGCCGCGTTGGTCGCCAGGTGCTCGAGCTCGGGGACGTCGTAGCGGCGGGCCAGCACCCGGAGGCCGAACGTGGTCTCGGGGACGGTGGACTCTCCGATGGCGAACCGGGGGTGGCCGCTGCCTTCGAGCAGCAGCACCCGTACACCGTGACGTGCGAGTACGGTCCCCAGCATCGTCCCGCCGATGCCGCCTCCGACGATGGCGACATCGAAAACACGCTGGTCTTCTTGCATGTCTGCGGTTCCTTTCGCGACGGGAAGGGCGAGTCGCCGGGCTCCCCGGTCACCGGTGGGCGACCGGGGAGCCCGGCAGCACCCGGCGCAGCCCGCAGGCCACCACCCGGGCGGAGAAGGACACGGCGAACCGGGGGGTGGGCGCCAGTCCGGCCAACAGGCGGCGGTCACCGGGCACTTGCCGCTCGCCGCGCCCGGTGACGTCCAGCCACACGCCGAAGTGCAGCAGCCGCGCCTCGGGTCCGGCGTCCCGAGCGGGGAACGGCCGCATGTGCTCGCGCACCGCACGCGTGAGGGTCGTGCGCCGCACCGTGCCCACCTGGTGCCGGGCCAGGAAGTGGTCGAGCAACTGAGCGGAGCGGCACGGGAATCCACCGCGACCGAGCGGAGTGCGCCCTACCAGCCCGGCGTCGTGGAACGCCGCGGCGGCCAGCAGGCCGACCCGGTCGTAGGCGGTCCCGTGGGCCCGCGCACAGGCGTCGGCCAGCAGGAACGTCCGCAGAGAGTGCACGGCGACGTGGGGTGGCAGGAGCCGGCGCATCTCATTCAGCGCGGCGCCCGCGAGGGGGTGCCCGAGCAGCTCCGCGAGGGCCGGGCGGCCGAGCAGAGGCTGCCATGCCTCGGGCAACGCCTTCGTTGGTTCGGAGTGTGAACTCGCCCCGCAGCCACCGGGATCGGGGACCTCCGGCATCTCAGGCCCTGCGGCCATGAGTCAACCCCCCTTGCCTAGCGTCCTATTGGCTGTGTCCGTCTCATCTGTCTTTACGCTCGGGCCGCCCCCTCCCCCCGCCCCCCGTTTCGCAACGCCACGCCCGTGTAAGCGCGTTGGTGTACAACCGACGGCGCGCGATACCGGTAACGCGCTCCGGGCGTACGTTCCGGTCGTCCGATCGGAGCCGTGGCCTGTCCGAATGAATGAGCCCTACTCACCCGTTGTGGTGGTGCGGGCGCGGGTGACGGCCAAGGATGCGCCCTGCGCTCCCACTGGTGGAGGATTTCTGTAGTAAACCTCGTGAGGTGCGGGGAGTGTTCAGGGCAGGACCGAATCTCGCCTGTGCTGAAATGCGGTGTTGGTATGGCCAGTTTCCCGAGCGCCGACGATTTGCGACTTCCGGCGGAAATCGATGCGTCTGCTCTGACCGATGTTCCCGAAGGGCCGCCTGAGAGAATTCTGCTGACGGGAGCCACGGGCTTCCTCGGCGGTTTCCTGCTCGCCGACCTGCTGGATGCAACCCACGCTCGAATCCATTGCCTGGTGAGAGCGGAGTCGGCCGCTCAGGCCCGAGAGCGGCTCGCCGGTCAGTTACGCGCCCGGGATGTGCCGGAGCACCACATGTCCCGGATCGACGTCGTGCCCGGCAGCCTGGCGAAGCCGCGGTTCGGCTTGACCGACGAGGAGTTCTCGGGCCTCTCGCGCGGTATCGACGTCATTTACCATTGCGGTGCTTGGGTCAATCTTCTGGCGAGTTACCCGATCCTGCGTGGCTGCAATGTGTCGGGAACCCTGGAAATCCTGAGACTGGCGACCCGGACCCGCCGAATTCCCGTGCATTACATCTCGACGATGGGGGTGATCCCGGCGGCCCGAGAGGCCGGGACCGGTGTCTCCGGCTACTGCGCCACCAAATGGGTCGCCGAGCAGTTGGTCGCGCAGGCCGCGGAGCGCGGATCGCCCACGATGGTGCACCGGCCCGGGGTGATCCTGGCGGACTCGCGCACCGGCCTGGTGGGGAAGTCGGACTGGTTCGTCCACCTGACGACGGCGAGCATCCGCGCCGGGTGCGCCCCCGACCACCCCGGTCTCCTGCCGGTGGGCACGGTCGACTTCACCAGCCGCGCCATCGTCGACCTGTCCCTGAGCCGGCGTGCCCGAGGACAGGTGTTCCACGTGATCGATCCCGAGCCGCTGCCCTTCCGGTCGTACTTCCAGGGCTTGACGGTCGCGGGTGTCGACCTTCCGCTCGTTCCGTTCGACACCTGGCTGGAGCGGCTTCGCGACCTGGGCGACGAGGTCCCCCGCAGCACCCTGCGGCTGGCCGGCGAGACCCTCCGGCAGATGATCCCGGCCCCGGGGCAGGACACCGGCCCCACCGCGGCGTCCGCGCACCGCGCCCCGCCCGTGCTCGACTCCGACTACTTCCGCAGGATGCTCGCCTTCCTGAGCCGCGACGTCATGCTGCCCGCCCAGTGACCCACGCGCGGTCCTCTCCTCCCGTCCCTCCCGTCACCCCTCCCCGCATCTCATCAGCTGGAGTTTCCGCATGTCCCCTTTCACTCTGGAAGACCTGACGGCGATGGTGGCCGAGATCGCCGGCGCCGAAGCGGCCCGGGCGGTCTCGGAGCAGCCGGCCGACGCGCCCTTCACATCGTTGGGGTTCGACTCGATGGCCGTCATCGAACTGGCCGAGCGGATCCAGGAGTGCTACGGCGTTCCCATCCCGGACGAGGCGGTGCACGACCTGCGCACCGTCCGGCGGACCCTCGACTACGTGAACGGCCAGGCAGCCGTCGCCGCGGCGGACGGAGCCCGCTGATGGCCCGGGGCGCGGGACGGCTGACCGGCATCGGCGTCCACCGCCCCGGTGGCCTGCTCACCAGCGCTGAACTCGACACCAGGTTCGGCCATGAGGAAGGCTGGATCGAGCAGATCACCGGCATCCGGACCAGGCTGAAGGCCGACCCCGACGACACCTTCGTCGAGATGGCCGCGCAGGCGGCGGACAAGGCCCTGGCCCACGCGGGAGTGCTCGCCGAGGACCTGGACTGTGTCGTGTTCTCCTCCGCGAGCAGCGTCGGCCAGGCATCGTGCCGGGCCGCCAGTCTCACTCATCGCATCGGAGCCGGCCGGGCCGGCGGGTTCGATGTCAACGGCGGGTGCGCCGGGTTCAGTTACGGGCTGACCCTGGCCTCCGGACTCATCGCCGCACAGCAGGCGCGTCAGATCCTGGTCGTCGCCGCCGAGCGGCTGAGCGACATCACCGACCCCGACGACTGCGGGACCGTCATGGTCTTCGGCGATGCCGCCGGGGCCGCGGTGGTGAGCGCCGCGGAGCACGGCGGGATCGGACCGGCGGTGTGGGGAACCCACGGCCCTGGTGAGCCCTGGATGACCAGCGCCCCGCCCAAACCCGGTGCCGCCCGCCCGTACATGCACATGGACGGCACCCGGGTGGTCCGCTGGTTCGGGTCGCACATGCCGCAAGTGGCCCGGGACGCACTCGACGCGGCCGGGCTCACCTGGGACGACATCGGCGCCTTCGTGCCACACCAGTGCAACGGGCGGCTGATCGACGCGATGGTGCGCCGACTGCGCCCGCCCGCGCACGTGGCGATCGCCCGCAGCATCGTCACCGACGGCAACACCAGTTCGGCGTCCATCCCGCTGGCTCTGGAGTCGCTGCTCGCCTCGGCCACCGTACGGCCCGGCGACAAGGCGCTGCTCCTTGGCTTCGGCGCCGGGCTGACCTGGTGCGCCCAGGTGGTCGAACTTCCGTAAGGAGCATGTCATGAACGTCACGTCCGCGTCCCCCGCGGTCGACCTCAGGCCCGACAGCGAGCCCGAAGCCGGTGTCGTGGCCCGTCCCCTGTCCCGTCTGTCCGACGCCGATCTCGGCACCCTGCTGATGATCCGCCACTTCGAACTGGCCGTGCTGGAGCTGTTCTCCCAGGGCCGGCTGCACGGCACCACGCACACCTGCCTCGGCCAGGAGTACATCCCCGTCGCGCTCTACCCGCTGCTGGACGAGGGCGACTACGTCTTCAGCAACCACCGCGGGCACGGCCACTACCTGGCCCGCTTCCACGACCCGCACGGTCTGCTCGCGGAGATCATGGGGCGGGCCGGTGCCGTCTGCCACGGCGTAGGCGGCAGCCAGCACATCTACCGCGACCGCTACCTGTCGACCGGCGTACAGGGCCAGAGCCTGCCCGTCGCCGTGGGAGTCGGCCTGCACCTGAAGCGGGCCGAGCCGGGCCGGATCGCGGTGGTCCACATCGGCGACGGCACCTGGGGCGAGGGCGCCGTGTACGAGGCGCTCAACATGGCGCAGCTGTGGCAGGTCCCGGTGCTCGTCGTGGTGGAGCACAACGGGATCGCCCAGTCGACACCGACCGAGCGGCAGATGTCCGGCACCGTCGAGACCCGGGCGGCGGCCTTCGGCGTCGGGCACCTGCGGATCGATTCCGTGGACGTCACCGACGTACGCGCCGCCCTCACCCCCGTGGTCGAGCAGGTCCGCGACCGGCACCGGCCGTACGTCGTCGAGTGCGTCACCCACCGCGTGGGCCCGCACAGCAAGGGGGACGACACCCGCGCGGCCGAGGTCCGTGAGCGAGCGACCCGGCACGACTGGTACCGCCGCTACCGGCAGGACCATCCCGCACAGTTCGCCGCCGCCGACCAGGCACAGGCGGAGGCCGTCGCCGCCGTCGTACGAGAGGTCGGCGCGCGTCCGGCGTCCCGATGGGAGGCCCGATGACCAGGCGCCAGCGCGTGGCCGAGAACCTCAACAGCGCACTGCACCACGTCCTCGGCGCCCACCCCGGCACCTATCTGATCGGCGAGGACGTCGCCGACCCCTACGGTGGGGCGTTCAAAGTGACCCGGGGGCTCTCCGACCGCTTCCCGGACCGGGTGCTCTCCTCACCGCTGAGCGAAGGCGGCATCGCCGGCGTGGGCGCGGGCCTGGCCCTGGCCGGCAACCGGTCCGTGGTCGAGATGATGTTCTCGGACTTCGCCGCGCTGGCCTTCGACCCGCTGCTGAACTTCGCCGCCAAGTCCGTGTCGATGTACGGCCGCAGGGTCCCGATGAGCATGGTCGTCCGCTGCCCCACCGGCGGCAACCGTGGGTACGGCCCGACGCACAGCCAGAGCCTGCAGAAGCACTTCCTCGGCATCCCCTCGCTGCACCTGCGGGAAGTCTCCCCGTTCCACGACAACCAGCGCGTACTGACCGCGATGCTCGACCGCGAGGAGCCCGGTGTGCTCTTCGAGGACAAGGTGCTCTACACCCGCGCCATGTACCGGGCGGGGGTCGTGGACGACCTCTTCCGCTACGAGGTGCTGGCCGATCCCAGCGAGACCGCCCGGGTGTTCGCGCCGGACTGCGGGCCCCCCGACTGGGTCGTCCTGGCCCCGGGCGGGCTCACCGAACGGGCCGTCACCGCCCTGCGCACCCTGCTCCTCGAAGAGGAGATCACGTGTGAACTGCTGGTGCCCTCCCAGCTCTACCCCTTCGACAGCAAGGCGCTGCTCCCGGTGCTGTCCCGCGCCGACCGCATCTGTGTCATGGAGGACTCCACGGCCGACGGGACCTGGGGCGAACTGCTCGCCCAGCAACTCCACGAGCAGCTGTGGAGCCGACTGGCCCGCCCAGTGCTGCCGCTGAGTGCCGAGCCGAGCATCGTACCGACCGCGGCGCACCTGGAGCACGAGGTGCTGCTCCAGCCGTCCACCATCCACCGCGCGATCATGGAGGCGACGAAGTGATCGGCATCGAGCTGCCCACGCTCAACACGAACGACTCCAGCTACACCCTGGTCGAGTGGCTCGTCCCCGACGGCAGCAGCATCGAGGGCGAGGAACCGCTGGCGGTCGTGGAGACCTCCAAGGCCAGTGAGGAGATCGAGAGTACCGGCCCCGGAATCCTGCACGTCCTCGTCGTCGGCGGCCAGGACTGCAGGCCCGGGCAGACCATCGCCTACCTCTTCGAGTCGGCCGAGGAGCGCGACTCCTACCGGGCGTCGGCTGCCACCCCGGCGGCGACGTCCGCACCCCCCGGCGCGGAGCTGAGCATCACCAACGCTGCCCGTGCGCTCGCCGACCGCCACGGTGTGTCCGAGGCCGAGCTGTGCGGTCTCGGGCGCACGGTGATCCGTACGGCCGATGTCGAGGCCCTGGTGCGGCGGGCCGCGTCGGCGCCCCCCTCCCCCCAGCGCCAGCTGTCGAAGCGACAGCGGACGGTGGGGGCGGTGGTGACCGAGTCGATGCGGACCGTTCCGGCCGCGGCCGCCTACGCCAAGGTCGACGTCGGACAGGCGGAGGAACTGGCCCGGCAGCTGTCCGAGCGCACCGGCAGTTTCGTCTCCCTGCCCGTCCTGCTGATCAAGGCGTTGGCGCGCCGGCACGCGGCACACCCCCTGATGTTCGCCGCGCTCACCGACGACGGCGCGGTACGCGAGAGCGAACGGGCCCATGTGGGCGTCACCATGGACGCGGGCCGAGGTCTGTACACCCCGGTGGTGCACGACGCTGCCGAGCTGAGCAGCGACCGGATCGCCGACCTGCTGACCAGCTTCCGGAGCAAGGCGTTCCGGGGCACGTTCCAGGCCGCCGAACTCGCCGGGGCCAACATCATGGTCGCCCCGCACACCACGGAGGGCATGGTCCTGGCCACCCCCATCGTCTTCCCCGGCCAGACCTGCGTGATCTCCATCGGCGCCGTCGACGACCAGGTGCTCCTGGACGCGCGCGGCACTCCTCGCAGCCACCGGTTCGTCCACCTCGGCCTGGTCTACGACCACCGGGTGGTCAACGGCAGGGACGCGATGGGCCTGCTTGAGGACGTCAAGGCGGATCTGGAGGCCCCGGCCGCGCTCGGCTGACCGCCGACCTGCCACCCCGGAACCCCGGGACCCCGCCACCACGGAGCCCCGCCACCACGGAGCCCCGCCACCACGGAGCCCCGCCACCCTGCTATCCCGCCACCACGGAGCCCCGCTATCCCGCTACCACGGAGCCCCGCCACCCCGGGACCCCACCACCCCTGGGGTACCGCCCGTCGGACCGGAAAGGACACCCCTGACATGACCACCGACACCACCCCCCACAGCCGCGCCTACGACCTGCTCGCCTCGGTTCTCAGCGAGAAGTTCGAAGTGCCCCCCGAGGCCATCGTCCCCACCGCGACCTTCGAACAGCTGGACCTCGACTCGCTGGCCGTGGTGGAGCTCTTCGTCGTACTCACCGAAGAACTCGGCATCGAAGTACAGGACGGCGAGGCCGACCCGGATCTCACCCTGGCCGGCGTGGCCGACCTCATGGCCCAGGCCGTCAAGCCGTGACCGGCGCCCCGCCCGACGTCGCCGTCACCGGGATCGGCCTGGTCACTCCGGCCGGCACCGGCCGCGAGACCACCTGGGACGGCGTGTGCGCGGGCCGCCCCACCGCCCAGTACGTCCCCGAACTCAAGGGCCTGCCGGTCGACTTCGCCTGCCTCGTACCGGATTTCTCCCCCCGCGCCCACGTCCCCGGCTCACGCCCCTGGCAGTACGATCGCTTCACCCAGTTCGCCCTCTTCGCCGCCCTGGAGGCGGTCTCCGACGCCGGCCTGGACCCGGCCGACTGGGACGCGGACCGCGTCGCGGTGGTCTTCGGCAGCTCGGCCGGCGGCACCGGCACCATGCTGGAACAGCACCGCAAACTGCTCGAACTGGGCACGGCACGCGTCTCACCGATGCTGCTGCCGATGTTCCTGCCCAACATGGCCACCGGACAGCTCACCATCCACCTGCGTGCCCGGGGCCCGGCGCTGTGCACGGTCACCGCCTGCGCCTCCGGCGCCACCGCCATCGGCACCGCCCTGCAACTCCTGCGCTCCGGGGCCTGCGACATCGCCGTCGCGGGGGCCTCCGACGCGGTCGTGCAGCCCTTCTGGGTCACCGGCTTCGACCGGATGGGCGCGCTGTCCCGGCGCGGCGACGACCCGCGGGCCGCCTCCCGGCCCTTCGACACCGCCCGGGACGGCTTCGTCATGGCGGAGGGCGGTGCGGCCCTGGTCCTGGAGCCGGCGAGTGCGGCCAGGGCCCGCGGACGCCCCGGTTACGCTCTGCTGGCGGGCTACGGAGCATCGTCCGACGCCCACCACCCCGTGGCACCCGACCCCGAGGGCAAGGGCGCCGCCCTCGCCGTGCGGCGGGCCCTCGACGACGCCGGCGCCCGCCCTGCGGACGTGCAGCACATCAACGCGCACGGCACCAGCACGCCGCTCAACGACGCCGCCGAGGCCCGTCTGATCCGTCGCCTCTTCCCTCACCAGCCCTCCGTGACCTCGGTCAAGGGCACCCTCGGCCACCTGCTCGGCGCGGCCGGGGCGGTCGAAGCGGCGATCACCGCGCTGTCCGTGGCCCACGGCCGGGTGCCTCCCGTGGCCAACCTCGAGAAACAGGAAGGAGACACCGAGATCAACGCCGTCACCGGCACCAGCCGGGCGCAGCCCGTCGACCTCGCCCTGAGCCATTCCTTCGGCTTCGGCGGCCACAACGCCGTACTCGCCTTCAGAAGCTGCCCCGCCGAACCGGCCCGGGAGCCGGCCGCTCCCTCGCCGTGAGCATCTCCAGGCGGCGGCCGCGGCCATCCGAACGACCTCTCCGCCGGTCGCCGCCGATCCCGCTACGAGCCAAGGGCGCTCAGCCCGCGCCTCCGCCGGTCACTCAGATCCCTCTACCGTCAGCGGCAGGAGTTGCTTGCCGGTGGGGCCGATCCGGATGCCGGTATCCATCAGTGGCCGGTCCCGTACGCGACCGCAGCTGCCGTGATGGAGCGAATTCTTCCCCGGTCGAGGGATCGTTGCGGAATTCGACGGACGCGGGACTGAGGAGTCGGCTCGAACTCCGCGCCATTCCCCAACGAAGAGGAGAGGACCGTGAGTTTCCTCAATCCCCGTATCCCCGGTGTCAACTCGGACGATTTCGTCAGGGACGTCACCGAGGCCCCGCACCGCCTGGGTGCGGTCGCCCAGGCCGCCGGAGCGCAGGTCATCGCTACCGTCGACGTACAGGCGGGAGAGGACGACTGGAACACCCCGCCCACCGAGGAGCATCCGCGTCCGGTGGTGCTCGTGCACGGCACCTTCGGCAACCGGGGCTACACCTGGAACACGGCAACACCGCTGCTGCGACAGCACGGTCACCGGGTCTTCCGGCTCGACTACGGCCGGCACGGCAACCCCGTGATCTTCGGCCTGGGCGACATCAAGCACTCCGCCAGGCAGCTCGCGGACTTCGTCGACGAGGTGCTGCGGCGGACCGGCGCCCAGGAGGTCGACGTGGTCGGCTTCTCGCAGGGCGGCATGATGCCGCGCTACTACCTGAACGCGCTGGGCGGAGGACCCAAGGTGCGCAACCTCGTCGGCATCGCGCCCAGCAATCACGGAGTCACGGCACAGGGGCTGATGAACCTCGCCCGCCAGATTCCCGGCGCGGTGGAACTCCTCGAAAAGGGCGCCGTCGGGGAGGTCGTGCCGGCCTGGCCGCAACTCCAGCACGACCACCCCTTCCAGCGCGAGCTGGCCGATCTCGGTGAGACGACGGAGGGCGTCCGCCACACGGTCATCGCCACCCAGTACGACGACGTGGTCACTCCGTACACGTCGTGCGCCCTCGCGGAGACCGAGGGCCGCTACGTCAACAACATCGTCCTCCAGGACATCGACCCGGACGACCACACCCCGCACGTGGGCATGCCCTACAACGCGACCGTACTGAAGGAGGTCCTCAAGGCCCTGGCCGACTGAGCCCTGCTGCCGTCCAGGAGAACGCGGGCGACCAGCGCCGGGTCGTCGTTCATCGGGACGTGGCCGCAGCCGGGCAGCCGTACCAGGCGGGCCCGCGGAATGGCGTGCTTGGCGCGTGTGCCCTGCCGGGGCAGGAGCAGCCGGTCCCGGTCGCCCCACGCCACGGTGACGGGGACGCCGGGCACGTCGTCGGTGAACAGCACGCTCCGTCCGGCCCGGAGCGTCTCGGAGAACCCCTGCGCGTGTGCGAGCGCCAGCGTCTCGGCGACGACCGCCTCGGGGGAGCGGCGGCCGGGACGGGCGTAGATCGTACTCGTCAGCGCGGTGCGGCCGACCGCGGTGCGGGACAGCCGCTCGACCAGGGGGAGGGGCAGGCTCCGGGCGGTCCGGCGCATCCCCATCAGGACGCCGAAGGCATAGCGCCGCTCGGCCCGCGTCCAGAAGCCGGCCGGGGACAGGGCCGTCACCGACCGCACCAGGTTCTCGCGGCCCAGCTCCAGGGCCAGCAGACCGCCCAGCGAGTTGCCGGCCACGTGCGGCCGGTCGAGCCCCAGCGCCGCGCAGAAGGCGCCGAGTACCGCGTTCGTCGTCGGCAGATCGTGCGGCAGGCCGTGCGGCAGCGCGGACGACTGCCCGAACCCCGGCAGGTCCACGGCTATCACCTCGCGCTCGGTCGCGAGGATGTCGACCACCGGGTCCCAGGCCTGCCGGTGGTGACCTATGCCGTGCAGCAGTAGCAGCGGCTCGCCCTCACCCACGCGCGCGTAGGCGAGGGTGACGTCCTGCGGACCGTGCTCGGTGGGGGCCGTGAAGGAGAGGGTTGCGGACATGGGGCTCCTTGTTGCTCCTTGTCGGGAACACGTGTTGCGGGAACACGTGTTGCGGGAACGCATGTCGTGGGAACGAATGAACGACGGCGTTGCGTAGACACCTTGTCAGTAAGAGCTACCGACGGGTAGCCCCCGGTCGTCGGTCGGCCTCGGGTGGGGGCGGTTCCGCCTGGACACCGCCGGACGCGTCCGCTGGGATGGAACGGTGACCACCGAAACCGCGACCGACGTCTTCGAAGAGCACCGCCCCGTCCTCCTGGGGGTCGCCTACCGCATGCTGGGCCGCCTCGCCGACGCGGAGGACGTGGTCCAGGAGGCCTGGCTGCGCTGGTCCGGCGCCGACCGCTCCGGCGTCCGGGAGGCGCGCGGGTACCTGGTGCGCGTCACCACCCGCCTCGCCATCGACCGGCTGCGTCAGATCAAGTCGCGGGGCGAGACGTACGTCGGCCCCTGGCTGCCGGAGCCCTACGCCACCGACTTCGGGGACGCCGTGCCGGACACCGCCGAGCGGGCCGTGCTCGCCGACTCGGTGTCCTTCGCCGTGCTCGTCGTCCTGGAGTCGCTGTCACCGCTGGAACGGGCGGTCTTCGTGCTGAGGGAGGCGTTCGGCTACCCGTACGCCGAGATCGCCGCGATGCTGGAGCGCGGGGAGGCCGCGGTGCGCCAACTCGCCGGGCGGGCCCGCAGGCACGTCGACGAGCGGCGGCCCCGCTACGAAGTCGACCCGGCGCAGCGCCGGGACCTCACCGAACGCTTCCTGGCCGCCGCGGCCGACGGCGATCTGGAAGGGCTGATGGCGCTGCTCGCGCCGGACGTCCGGCTGGTCGGCGACAGCGGCGGCAAGTCCAAGGCGCCACTGCGCGTGCTGGAGAGCTCCGACAAGGTGGGCCGCTTCCTGCTCGGCGCCGCACAGAAGGGGATCCCGGACTTCTCCTACCGCTTCCTGGAGCTCAACGGCGGCCCGGCCCTGCTGGCCCTGTCCGGCGGCAGGCCCGACACCGTCTTCCAGCTGGACGTGGCCGACGGGCGCATCCAGTCGGTGTACATCGTTCGCAACCCCGACAAACTGCGCTCCCTGGCCGGCCTCGCCTAGTCATCCGCCCATCCACCCATCCGCCATGGCTCGAGCCCTCGTCCCGAGACGGGGGCTTCGCCGTCCGGTCGCGGGATTGGTCTTGACCAAGGGTGTGGGCCGTTTTATGGTCGCAGAGAACTGCAACAACCTTTAATAAACAAGGGCGCCAAAAAGCCGCCGGACCACGGCGATTGCGGAGGACAGGGTGGGGACCACGCAGTTGGAATCGGTACCGGAACCGAAGTACTGGCATCTCAGGACCGTGCTCAGCGAGGCCCTGGACTCGGAGTTCTCGGTGGGCGAGGTCCTGCCCAACGAGCGCGACCTCGCCGCCCGCTTCGGCGTCGCCCGCGCCACGCTGCGGCAGGCCCTGGAGCAGCTCGAACTGGAAGGCAGGCTCCAGCGCCGCCGCGGCGTCGGCACGACCGTCGCCCCGCCGCGCGTGGGCGTGGCCGTAGGCACCGAGCGGCACGCCTGGCCGGGAACGGCCGATGACACCTGGGAACCGGCCGACTGCGTGCCGGCCGCTCCACCCGCGGCCGTCGCCGAGGCCCTGGGCACCGGCCGGGACGAGCCCGTGCACATCGTCCGCCGCTCCCGCGTGTCGCACGGCCAGCCCGTAGCGGCGGAGCTGCTCTACGTCCCACCGTCCTCGGTGCCCGACCTCACCGCCATCGACGCGCCCTCCGGCGTCGCACGCGCGCGGGTCGTGCTCCGCGAACTGCAGCGCGGAGAACTGGAGCGGCAGGAGAGCGCCGTGGAGCTGGGGTCGGCCGGAGCGGAGGACGCGAAGGAACTCGACCGGCTCCCGGGAGCGCCCGTCCTCGTGGTCACCACCCGCTACCTCGCCGAGGGCCGCACCGCCGCGCTCTCCGTTGCCACCTACCGCGCGGACACCTGTCGGCTGACGTTCGGGGACTCCGGCGACGTGGAGATCCACCACGGCCCCGAGACCCGCGCCTCCTGAGCCCCGGACGGCCCCGGACACCTCCTGAAGACCGGACCCCGCCTCCGCTGGGGACCGGCGCGGCTCAGCGCCGGGCCGTCGCCCCCTCCACTGCGAACAACTGCTCCTCCACATGGTCGAGGGCCAGCCGCAGCGAGCCCGTCGCCACGGCGGCCTCGCCGAGGAGCGACAGGGTCACCTTCGGCGGGCGCAGGCAGTAGCGGGCCAGCTCCCGGCGCAGCGGCTCCAGTACGCCGTCCAGCCCGGCCGCCCAGCCGCCGACGACGACGAGTTCCGGGTCCAGGGCCAGCACCAGTGCCGCCACGTCGTGCACCAGCCGCTGGATGAAGCGCTCGACGGCCGCGCGTGCCCGCTGGTCGCCTTCACGTGCCTCGGCGAACACCCTGGCGACCGCCTGCTCGTCCAGCGGGTGCAGCGGCCGGCCCGTGGTGGACAGCAGCGTCTCCGGCGTCACGTCCCGGCCCAGCAGATGCAGCGCGCCGATCTCGCCGGCCGCCCCGCCGTAACCCCGGTGCAGCCGCCCGCCGATCAGCGCCCCGGCGCCCGGGCTCAGCCCGGCCAGCACGAACACGATGTCGTCGGACTCGGTGGCGGCGCCCTTCCAGTGCTCGGCGACCGCCGCCGCGTTCGCGTCGTTCTCGACCAGCACCGGGCACTTGAAGGAACGGCTCAGCCGCTCGCCCAGGCGCAGCCCCGTCCACTCGGGCAGCGCGGTGCTCAGCCGCACCGTGCCGTCCGCCTCGACGATCCCGGGCGTCGCCGCGCCCACGGCCCGCAGCGAGCCGCGCGCGACACCGGCCCGGCGCAGCAGTTCGGCCACCGCGGTGCGCAGCCGCTCCAGCCGCTCGTCCGCCGGGGCGGTCTCGTCGACGTCCTTGGCCTGGGCGCCGATGACCCGGCCGTCCAGGTCGGACAGGAGCGCGGCGACGCGGTGCGGCCCGATCTCGAGACCCAGCAGATGCCCGGCCTCCGCCCGGAACCTGAACCGCCGTGCGGGCCGCCCCTGCCGTCGGGCGATGCCCTCGTCGGCGGCCGCCTCGACGACGAGACCGGCCTCGATGAGCCCCTCGACGACGCCCTCGACGGTCGGCCGGGACAGCCCCGTCACCCGGGTGATCTCGGTCAGCGTCGCGCAGTCCGTGGCACGCAACGCGTGCAGCACCACAGCGGAGTTGATCCTCCGCAGCAGCGACGGATCCCCGCCGGTCAGCCCGCTCAACGTCCGTCCTCCCAGCTCGTGCGCGTGTTGGCCGGATCGTACTCGGCCCGCTCCGCCCCGGCGAGTGCCGGTCGGCCCGTGCGGCTGCTTGCCGGGTGCCTCAGCCGGGCGCCACGAACCCCGACTCGTAAGCCGTGATCACCGCCTGCGTGCGGTCCCGCGCCCCCACCTTCGCCAGCACCGAGCTCACGTGCGACTTCACCGTCTCCGTGCCGACGACCAGCCGGGCGGCGATCTCCGCGTTCGACAACCCGCGCGCCATCAGCCGCAGCACCTCGCCCTCCCGCTCGGTCAGCTGCGCCCGCTCCAACACGGCGCGAGCCGCGCGATTCCCGCCGCCGTCGCCGTACTCGGCGGCGAGCTGCCGCACCGAGGCCGGGAACAGCAGGGACTCGCCCTCGGCGATCAGCCGCACCGCGTGCACGATCTCGGCCGGCCGGGCCCGCTTCAGCAGGAACCCGTCGGCTCCCGCGCGCAGCGCCTCGTACACGTACTCGTCGTTCTCGAAGGTCGTCACGACGGAGATCTTGACACCCTTCACAGCTGACGCCCCGCCAATTGTCAGTGGCGGCCGGTTTACTGGACTGCATGAACATCGCGCGGCACATCGCCCTCATCGACGAGCTGTGCTTCCGGCCCTTCCCGGCGGAGCACGGCCCGTCGACCGGGTGCGCCTGCGGGCCGGGCCACTTCGCGGCGGTGCTGGAGAGCAGCCACGGCCTGCGCGGTGGCGACCAGGGCGAGCGGGCGGTGACGGTGGGGCAGTACGAGAAGTACCGTGACGCTCTCTACGAGCGCCTCGCCCCGCGCTGGGGGGAGACGGACCCCTGGAACCTCCAGACGGTCCTGCTGCGGACGAACGAGGAGGAGATACCCGAGCCGTGGGCCGGTCTCAGCGCCCAAGCGGGCGTGGCGTACCTGTGGGAGGCGGAGGGCACCGGCCGCTGGGTCGCGGTGGCCGTCGCCGACCGGGACGAGGCGGACGAGGTGCGGCTGCTGGCCGTCGTCACCGAGCAGGCGCCACCGTGACGGCTCCCCATGCCCACACCTACGCCTCTGTCTCCGTCTCCGCCGCGACCCGCAGCCGCGCGAACTCCTCCGCCATCGTCTGCGCCGTCCAGTGCGCGTTGAGCCCGCTGGGGTTGGGCAGCACCCACACCCGCGTGTTCCCGATCGTCCGCTCCTGCGGACCCACCTGCGCCTTCCGGTCGTCGAACGCCGCGCGGTACGCGGTGACACCGACCACGGCCAGCCAACGGGGCCGCAGCCGCGCCACCTTCAGCGCCAGTAGCCGGCCGCCCTCCCGGTACTCCTCGGCGGTCAGCTCGTCCGCCCGCGCGCTGGCGCGCGCGACGACGTTCGTGATCCCGAGCCCGTACGACGGCAGCTCGCCCTGCTCCGACGGCTTCAGCAGCCGAGGCGTGAAGCCGGACAGATGCAGCACCGGCCAGAAGCGGTTGCCGGGGCGGGCGAAGTGGTGGCCCGTCACCGCCGTCATCAGACCCGGGTTGATCCCGCAGAACAGCACGCGGAGACCGTCCGCGACCACGTCCGGTACGAGACGGTCGCGGGCGGCCTCCAGCTCGGCCCTGGTGAAGCGACTCAGAGGATGGCTCCCGGGGTGTAGCCCGCGGCCGCCGGGTGCTGCTTGACGATCTCCTCGATCCGGCCGACGAGCACGCCGACCTGGTCGGCCGCGGCGCCCGTGAAGGACAGCTTGTCGGCCATCAGCGCGTCCAGCCCGGCCCGGTCCAGCGGGATGCGCTCGTCGGCGGCCAGCTTGTCGAGCAGCTCGTTGCGCTCGGCGCCCTGCTCGCGCATCGCCAGCGCGGAGGCCACGGCGTTCTCCTTGATCGCCTCGTGCGCGACCTCGCGGCCGACACCGGCCCGCACCGCGCCCATGAGGACCTTGGTGGTGGCGAGGAACGGCAGGTAGCGGTCCAGCTCCCGGGCCACGACGGCCGGGAAGGCACCGAACTCGTCGAGCACGGTCAGGAACGTCTCCAGCAGCCCGTCGAGGGCGAAGAACGCGTCGGGGAGGGCCACGCGGCGCACCACCGAGCAGGAGACGTCGCCCTCGTTCCACTGGTCGCCCGCCAGCTCGCCGGTCATCGACGCGTAGCCGCGCAGGATGACCATCAGGCCGTTGACGCGCTCGCAGGAGCGGGTGTTCATCTTGTGCGGCATCGCCGAGGAGCCGACCTGGCCGGGCTTGAAGCCCTCGGTGACCAGCTCGTGCCCGGCCATCAGCCGGATCGTCTTCGCCAGCGAGGACGGCGCCGCCGCCAGCTGCACGAGCGCGGTGACAACCTCGTAGTCCAGCGAGCGCGGGTAGACCTGGCCGACCGAGGTGAACGCCTGCGAGAAGCCCAGGTGCCCCGCGATCCGCTGCTCCAGCTCCGCGAGCTTGTCCGCGTCCCCGCCGAGCAGGTCCAGCATGTCCTGGGCGGTGCCGACCGGGCCCTTGATGCCGCGCAGCGGGTAGCGGCCGAGCAGCTCCTCCACCCGGCCGTACGCCACCAGCAGCTCGTCGGCGGCGGTGGCGAAGCGCTTGCCCAGCGTCGTGGCCTGGGCGGCGACGTTGTGGGAGCGGCCGGCCATGACCAGCTCGGCGTACTCGCCCGCCAGCTTGCCGAGGCGGGCCAGGACGGCCACCGAGCGGTCGCGGATCAGCTCGAGCGAGAGCCGGACCTGGAGCTGCTCGACGTTCTCCGTCAGGTCGCGGGAGGTCATGCCCTTGTGCACGTGCTCGTGCCCGGCGAGGTCGTTGAACTCCTCGATCCGCGCCTTCACGTCGTGCCGCGTGACCTTCTCGCGCTCGGCGATCGAGGCCAGGTCGACCTGGTCGAGGACGCGCTCGTAGTCGGCGATCGCGGCGTCGGGCACCTCGATGCCGAGGTCCTTCTGGGCCCGCAGCACGGCGAGCCAGAGCTGCCGCTCGAGCTTCACCTTCTGCTCGGGCGACCAGAGCGTGGCGAGCTCGGCGGAGGCGTAGCGTCCGGCGAGGACGTTCGGGATGCGGGGCTTGGCGGGAGCGGAAGTCACGTGAACGGATTCTACTGGCGATTCCTGCAGGCCAGCCCCACGGGCCCCTTCGTCGGAACCTACGAAGGGCGTGCGGGCCCGGGGATCACGGCGACGGGTCCTCGTACGGCAGCAGCTCCGGACGCTTGGGCGGCAGGCCGTCCCCGGACGACCGGCCCGTCAGCCTGCGGCTTATCCAGGGCAGCAGGTACTGCCGCGCGAAGCGGACGTCCGCGGTCCGGCGCATGACCCAACCCGGCGGCGGCGTCACCGGGATCGGCGCGTGCCACTCGGGATCCTCGGGTTCGTAGCCGAGCGACTGCCACACGGCCTCCGCGACCCGGCGGTGCCCCTCGGCGGTCAGGTGCAGCCGGTCCACGTCCCACAGGCGCGGGTCGGCCAGCGAGTCCGCCCCGTACAGGTCGACGACCACGGCGCCGTGCTCCTCGGACAGGTCGTCGATGATCGCGAACAGCGCCTCCATGCGCGGCCGGAACCGCTCCAGCACCGGACCCTGACGGCCCGGACTGCGCATCAGCACCAGCTGCTTGCAGTTCGGCGCGAGGCGCTCCACGGCCTGCGTCAGCAGATCCCGCACCCTGGCCATGTCGCACTTGGGCCGCAGTGTGTCGTTGAGCCCGCCGACCAGCGTGATCACGTCGGCTCCCATGGCCGCCGCCACATCGACCTGCTCGTCGACGATCTGCCCGATCAGCTTCCCGCGCACCGCGAGGTTCGCGTACCGGAAACCGGGGGACCGGGCGGCCATCCGAGCGGCGAGTAGGTCGGCCCAGCCCCGGTAGGAGCCGTCGGGCAGCAGGTCCGACATGCCCTCGGTGAAGGAGTCACCGACAGTGACAAGGCTGGCGTGAGTGGGATTCGTCTGCATGGCGACAGAAATGGTAGCGCCTGCACATACCCGCCGGTCGGTCGCCCTCCGCCGGGCCCGGGAGACTCATGGGGTGGTTCACGTCCGCTGCCCGAACAGCTCCCGCAGTACGTCCTCCATGGTCACCAGGCCCGCCAGCCGACCGTCGGAGCCGATCACCGCCGCCAGATGCGTACGGCTGCGGCGCATCGCGGTGAGCACGTCGTCCAGCGGGGTCCGCTCCCGGACCCGCGCGATGGACCGCATGTCCCGCAGCCGGAACGGCAGGTCCCGCGGCGAGGCGTCCAAAGCGTCCTTCACATGCAGGTAGCCGACGATCCGCCGCCCGTCGTCGACCACCGGGAAACGTGAGAACCCGGATTCCGCCGACAGCCGCTCCAACTGCTCCGGAGTGATGCCCACGCGCGCGTGGACGACGCGTTCCAGCGGCAGCACCACGTCCCGCACCGGCCGCCGGCCCAGCTCCAGTGCGTCGTGCAGCCGCTCCTGGGCCCGGTCGTCGATCAGCCCGGCCTCACTGGCGTCCTTGACGATCTCGGCCAGCTCCGCGTCCGTGAAGGTCGCCGAGACCTCGTCCTTCGTCTCGACCCTGAGCAGCTTGAGCAGCGCGTTCGCGAAGGCGTTGACCGTGAAGATCACCGGGCGCAGCGCCCGGGACAGCGCCACCAGCGGCGGTCCGAGCAGCAGCGCACTGCGCACCGGCTCGGCCAGCGCGATGTTCTTCGGCACCATCTCGCCGAGCAGCATGTGCAGATACGTCGCCAGCGCGAGGGCGATCGCGAAGGAGACCGCGTGCCCCGCGCCGGACGGCATGCCCACCGCGTGGAACACCGGCTCCAACAGGTGCGCGATCGCCGGCTCCGCGACCACACCGAGGACCAGCGTGCACAGCGTGATGCCCAGCTGTGCCGCCGCCATCAGCGCCGACACGTGCTCCAGACCCCACAGCACGCTCTTCGCACGCCGGTCGCCCCCCACTCCCGTAGCCCCCGCTGTCCCTGCCGCCGCCGCCTCGACGTGCTCCTCCACCTGGCTGCGGCGCACGGAGATCAGCGCGAACTCGGCGCCCACGAAGAACGCGTTGACGACGAGCGTCGCCAGACCGATCAGCAGCTGCACGGCGGTCACCGGCCGACCTCCCCTTCGCTCTCGGCGGCGCGCGCGTCGTCGTCGAGCGGCGCGTGCAGCAGTACCCGGGCCGCCCGGCGACCCGTGGCGTCCACGACGTCCAGCCGCCAGCCGGCGACCTCCAGGGTGTCGCCGACGGCGGGGATGTGCCCAAGACCGGCCGCGACCAGCCCGGCGACCGTCTCGTACGGCCCCTCGGGCACCCTGAGCCCCAGGCGCGACAGCCGGTCCACGCGGGCCGCGCCGTCGGCCCAGTACAGGGCGTGTCCCTGCTCGTCGGTGCCGGCCGTGTCCAGCTCGGGCGTCTCGTGCGGATCGTGCTCGTCCCGCACCTCGCCGACGACCTCCTCGACGATGTCCTCCAGCGTGGCCACGCCCGCCGTCCCGCCGTACTCGTCGATCACGACGGCCATCGTGCGACGCCCGGAGAGACGGTCCAGCAGCCGGTCGACGGTCAGTGACTCCGGGACGAGCAGCGGCTCGCGCATCAGCTCGGCGACCGGCATACCCGGCCGCCGCTCGGCGGGCACCGCCAGGACGTCCTTGACGTGCGCGATGCCCACCACGGCGTCGAGGGTGTCCCGGTAGACGGGGAACCGGGACAGCCCGGTCGCCCGCGTCGCGTTCGCCACGTCCTCGCACGTCGCCCGGGCGTCGAGGGCGACGACCTGCACGCGCGGCGTCATCACGTTCTGTGCCGTCAGGTCGGCCAGGTTCAGGGTCCGTACGAACAACTCGGCGGTGTCGGCCTCCAGGGCGCCCTCCTTGGCCGAGTGCCGGGCGAGCGCCGCCAGCTCCTGCGGCCCACGCGCGGAGGCCAGCTCCTCGGCGGGCTCCACACCGAAGACGCGCACGATGCGGTTGGCCGTGTTGTTCAAATGGGTGATGAAGGGCCGGAAGGCGGCGCTGAACCAGCGCTGCGGGCCGCCCACCCGTTTGGCGACGGCCAGCGGTGAGGAGATCGCCCAGTTCTTCGGCACCAGCTCGCCGACGATCATCAGGAAGACCGTCGACAGGGCCGTGCCCAGCACCAGCGCCAGCGAGGAGGCCGCCGAGCGCGACACCCCCACACTCTCCAGCGGGCCCGAGATGAGCGCCGCGACCGAGGGCTCGGCGAGCATGCCGACCACCAGGTTGGTGACCGTGATGCCGAGCTGCGCCCCGGAGAGCTGGAAGGTCAGGTTCCGTACGGCCTTCAGGGCGCTCGCCGCACCCCGCTCGCCGCGCGCCGCCGCCCGCTCCAGTTCGCCGCGCTCGACGGTGGTCAGCGAGAACTCGGCCGCGACGAAGGCGCCGCACACCAGCGAGAGCGCGATCGCCACCAGCAGCAGGAGCACTTCGGTCATCGGGTCACCTCGGATCCATGATCGGCCAGGACGTGGAGGAACGCGCGATGTCGTGCGCCGGGGGAGACCCCAGGGGCGGCGCCAGGACGGGCGCACGGAGGATCGCCGATGCGGACTCGCTCATGCGCCGGTGCTCACACCTTTCAGCCGATGAGGGGCTTGACCCAGCGTCGCCACTGTTCCTCGGGCGCGTACCCGGCCGCCCGCCAGGCATGCTCGGCCCGCTCATTGCGCCGCAGCACCATCGCGTCCCCGCGGCGCCCGCCCAGTCGTACGAACCGCTCCTCCGCGGCCGTGAGCAGCGCCGCGCCGATGCCCTGACGCCGGTGGTCCGGGTGCACCGCCAGCCGGTACAGATGACAGCGCCAGCCGTCGAAGCCCGCGATCACCGTGCCCACCAGGGCACCGCCCCGCTCGGCCAGGAGCAGCGCCTCGGGGTCGCGGGCCACCATCCGCTCCACGCCCTCCCGGTCGTCGCTGATGCTCGTCCCCTCGGCGGCCACCTTCCAGAAGGCCGGCACGGCGTCCAGATCCTCGGGCCCGGCGGCCCGTATGCGCGGTTCGGTCATGCGGCGATCCCATCACGCGCGCCCGGCCGCCATTCGGCATTCCGGCATGCGGACCACCACGCCCGCGCTCCCGCCGTCCGTCAGACCTCGCGCAGCGCCCGCATCACCGGAGCGAAGGCCTCCATGTAGGGCTCCAGCACCGTCAGACAGTGGTCCACCCGCTCGCCCGGCGAGCCGAACGGCAGCCCCGCCGCGTCGTGCTCCGCCCGTACGTAGCCGGTGCCGAGCCCGAGCTCCAGCCGCCCGCCCGTCAGGGCGTCCGTGGTCGCCACCTCCCGGGCCAGCAGGGCCGGGTTCCGGAAGCCCGCGTTGAGCACGAGGATGCCCAGCCGGGGACGCTCGGTGGCCCGGGCCGCCGCGACCAGCGCCGGAAACGGCGCCGGCATGCCGAGATGGTCAGGGACCAGGATCACGTCGTACCCCAGCTCCTCGGCCCGCCGGCACTTCGCGCTCCACTCGTCGGCCGGGGCGGACGCCATGAGGTTGACGCCGAAACGGAACGGAGGCGACATGAACACCCCTCGCGGGCAGGAGACTTCGGGCCACCGGGAGTCAATCACCCGTGCGCGGTGGCCGCCACGCCCTTGCCGCTGCCAGCGTTCCGGCGCCAGCTTCGAGGTATGGCGAAGACCCGGAAGGCCCAGCTGAACGTGCGGGTGGACGAGGGCACCGCCCGGGCGGCCCGTGAGAAGGCCCTGGCCCGGGGGACGAGCGTCAACCGCTACATCGAGGAACTGGTCCGGCAGGACACCGGCGAGGCCGGCCACACCTTCGTGGAGGCCGCCGCCGACTTCATGCGCCAGTACGAGAAGGTGTTCGCCGACGAGGTCGGCGACGGCCGCCGCTGAACCGGCGAAGGCGTCCCGCGTGAGTGACCGCGGATGAGAGACCTCACCATCGACCTCGCCTGGCTGCTGATGCTCGCCGAACAGCGCACACCGGGAGACCCCCAGGTCACCGACTGGGGAGCGCTCGTCGCGGCCGTCGCCCGCCACCGGGCCGCGATATTCGACACCCTCGTCTACGACGGTCCGCACGCCCGCGCCGCCGCCCTGCTCCAGCTGCTGATCCATGTCCCGGCGCTGGAGCGCTCCAACGTCCTGTTCGCCTCCGCGGTCGCCTACGCCTACCTGGTCGCCAGCGGGGTCGAGGTCGCCACCACGCCCGAGCGGGTGCGGGACCTCGCCCTGCTGGTCAAGGGCGGTGAGGCCTCCGTCGGCGACATCGCGGACGAGCTGCGCCGCTGGAGCGGGTGACTACGCCGCGGTTTCGGGCGGCCGCCAGGCCGTGCCGAGCACGCAGTACGAACTCGGCAGCGCCGGCCCGTTCTCCGGCATCATCACCCGCCGGTAGGGCCCGAGCGTGAACCCCGCGTCCCGCAGCGCGGCCACCGGTTCGCGGGACAGGTGGCAGCCGCCGGACAGCGGAGGCCACAGCGTCCGGTCCAGCGCGCGCTGCGTGAAGGTCATCACCCGCCCACCGCCCCGGCCGTGCTCGAAGAACCGCACCTGTCCGCCGGGCCGCAGCACCCGCCGCAGCTCCCCGAGCGCCCGCGGTACGTCGCGGACACTGCACAGCACGAGCGAGACCACGGCGGCGTCGAAGGCCTCGCTCTTGACCGGGAGGGCCTCCGCCGCGCCCGGCGCCACGTCGACCGGCACCTGGGCGCGCAGCGCCGCCTCCACGGCCAACTGCCGCAGCACGCGCTCCGGTTCGATGGCGACGACCTCCGAGACGGTGCCCGGGTAGTGCCCGAAGTTCAGCCCGTTGCCCGCGCCGACCTCGATCACCCGACCGGACAGTCCGGCGAGCAGCCGCTCGCGCACGCTCCCCATCCCCATCCGGGTCTCGGCGCTCACGCTGAACCGGGCGTAGCAGCGGGCGAACATCGGATGGTGCACGGCGTCCCGCGGCACCCCGCGGGCACGGGCGGATCGCAGCGCCATGGGACCTCCCTCACGAGGTGGTGCCTTACCGCGATTGTCCCCCGTACGAGCCCCGCGCACCCACCGCGCGGACGACTCGTTCCGGCGGCGTGCCGACCGGCTGCGGCGCGGCGTGCTTCGCGTCAGTGCCCCTGGCCTGCGGACGGCCGCAGATGCCGACCCGGGAGGACACGTCCCCCGGGCGGAAGGCAGGAGATGGCCGGCCCCCTGCCCGCCGCGCCCCGGCCGGCGACCGCCTCGAGCCGTACCGTCGGCCGGGGGCCTCAGGGGCGAGAGCGCCTCCGGGGCGGGGGTGCCCCGGCCGGGTCCGGCCGGCGCGGTGCCGTCCACGGGAAGGCGGCTGGTGGGGTGGGCTGCGCCGGTGGGGGTGCCGGTCGGCTGCGGAACGAGTCCGGGGCCCGGTGGCGTGCCGCCGGTGCGGGACTTCCGGCCGGTGAAGCCGGCCGCGCCGGCCGGCGTGTGGCGCCGCCGGTGCCGGGTCCCCGGGCGGTGAAGGCCGCCCGCACCGGTCGGCTCCGGAACATGACCGGGAGTCCGGGGCCGCCGCCGGTGCGGGGCCTCGGACGTGGAGGTGGAGGTGGAGGTGGAGGTGGCCGGCCTGGGAGCGCCCGGTCACGGTGCCTCCCGGGTGCGGAACGCGTCCGCGTCCCACGTACCCTCCAGCCGGGGCGCCAGCCAGTGCGGGGCCTTCGATCGGAAGGCGGCCGGCGGGAGGGCGCCCGCTCCGGCGGGCAGGGCGCCGAGCAGGGGGGCTCCGGCCACGTCCGGTAGGTCCGCGAGGTTGCAGCGCGAGGCGAGGTCCGGGGCCCCGGGCCAGCTGCCGATCACGACGCCCGGCAGCTCCAGCCCACGGGAGCGCAGTTCACGCGCCGTCAGTTCCGTCGTGTTCAGCGTGCCCAGCCCGGCCGACACCACCAGCAGCACCGGCGCTCCGAGGAGCCCGGCGACGTCCGCCAGCGTCCCGCCGGCCGCGTCGAAGCGCACGAGCAGGCCGCCCGCGCCCTCCACCAGCACCAGGTCGTGCTCGGTCGCCAGCTTGTCCGCGGCCTCCGCCACCTCCTGCGGGTGCACCGGCGCCCGGCCGGCCCGGCGCGCGGCCGTACCCGGCGCCAACGGCTCGGGATACCGGGCCACTTCCGCAGCCGTCACGGCGCCCGCGAGGCGCGCCACCTCCTGGGCGTCCCCCGGCTCGTCCGGTCGTACGCCCGTCTGCGCGGCCTTCAGGACGGCCACCGACCGGCCGCCCGCCAGCGCCGCCGCGGCGACGGCGGCGGTCACGACCGTCTTGCCGATCTCCGTGCCCGTGCCCGTGATCACCAGTACCGGCATGTCATCCCTCCCGTGCCGCCGCGCACACCGCGCGGGCGATCCGTGCCACGTCCGCGTCGCCCGTGACGTACGGCGGCATGGTGTAGATCAGGTCGCGAAACGGCCGCAGCCACACGCCCTCGCGCACGGCCGCCTCCGTCGCCGCCCGCATGTCGACGGCGTGGTCGAGCTGGACCACGCCGATCGCCCCGAGGACGCGTACGTCCGTCACGCCCGGCAGCTCGGCGGCGGGCGCCAGGCCGTCCCGCAGGCCCGCCTCGATCCGCTTGACCTCCGCGAGCCAGTCCTGCCCGAGCAGCAGCCCGATGGAGGCGCACGCCACGGCCGCCGCCAGCGGGTTGCCCATGAACGTCGGCCCGTGGGCCAGCACCGGCACCTCGCCACGCGAGATGCCGTCGGCCACCCGTGACGTGCACAGCGTGGCCGCCATCGTCAGGTAGCCGCCGGTCAGGGCCTTGCCCACGCACATCACGTCAGGCGTCACCGCCGCGTGCTCCGCCGCGAACAACGCGCCCGTACGTCCGAACCCGGTCGCGATCTCGTCGAACACCAGCAGCACGCCGTACGCGTCGCACGCCTCCCGCAGTACCCGCAGATACGCGGGGGAGTGGAACCGCATCCCGCCGGCGCCCTGCACCACCGGCTCGACGATCACCGCGGCCAGTTCGTCGGCGTGCCGCTCGATCAGCGCGCGCAGGTGCTCCGCGTACGACTCCTCGTACTCCGCCGGCGGCGCGTCGGCGAAGACCTGGCTCGGCAGCACGCCCGCCCACAGCTCGTGCATCCCGCCCTCGGGGTCGCACACGGACATGGGCTGCCAGGTGTCGCCGTGATAGCCGCCGCGCCAGGTCAGCAGGCGACGTTTCGCGGGGCGGCCCAGCGATCGCCAGTACTGGAGGCACATCTTGACCGCGACCTCGACCGACACCGACCCGGAGTCGGCGAGGAAGACGTGCTCCAGGCCCTCGGGTGACATGTCGACAAGCAGCTTCGCCAGCCGCACGGCGGGCTCGTGGGTGAGCCCGCCGAACATCACATGGCTCACCCGGTCCAGCTGGTCGCGCGCGGCCTCGTTCAGCACCGGGTGGTTGTAGCCGTGGATCGCCGACCACCAGGACGACATGCCGTCGACGAGTTCGCCCGAGCCGTCGGCCGGGCACAGCCGCACCCCGCTCGCCGACGCCACGACGAGCGGGTCCTGCCGGCCGGGCATGGGACCGTACGGATGCCAGACGTGCCGCCGGTCGAGCGCCAGCAGCTCGTCCACGGTCAGCGCGGGCTCAGGCATTGGGCGCGAGGTCCGTTCCGGCACCACGGCGGCGTACGGCGACCAGGTCCGTACGGGCCTCGCCGGCCGCCGCCGGTTCGGCGGGCGCGCCCGTCGCGCGGCCGGCCCGGGCCGGGACGGACCCGCACACACCACTGTCGGCGTGCGACCCGTAGCCCCCGCCCTCGGCGTGCGACCCGCAGCCCCCGCCCTCGGCGTGCGGTCCGCAGGCACCGCCGTCCGCGTGCGACCCGCACGAGCCGCCTGCGTGCGACCCGCACCCGCCCCGCTCGGCCGCCCGGTGCTCCGGCAGGGTCACTTCGCCGGCGCCCTCCACCTCGAAGCCGGCGTCCGCGATCATCTCCAGGTCGGCATGGCCCGCCTGTCCCTCGCTGGTGAGGTAGTCGCCCAGGAAGATGGAGTTGGCCAGGTTCAGGGCGAGCGGCTGCATCGTGCGCAGGTGGACCTCGCGCCCGCCCGCGATGCGCACCTCGACGTCCGGGCAGACGAACCGCGTCATCGCCAGGATGCGCAGGCACCGCTGCGGGGTGAGGTGCCACTCCTTGGCCAGCGGCGTGCCCTCCATCGGGATCAGGAAGTTGACCGGCACCGAGTCCGGATCCAGCTCACGCAGCGAGAAGACCACGTCGACCAGGTCCTCGTCACTCTCGCCCATGCCCGCGATCAGACCGGAGCAGGCGGACAGGCCGGCCGCGTGCGCCTTGTTCACCGTGTCCACCCGGTCGGCGTACGTGTGCGTGGTCGTGATGTCCCCGTACGTCGCCTCGGACGTGTTGAGGTTGTGGTTGTAGGCGTCGGCGCCCGCCTCGCGCAGCCGCTCCGCCTGGCCGTCGGAGAGCAGGCCCAGACACGCGCAGACCTCGACGGCCTCGTTCTGCTCCTTGATCGCCTTGATGGTGTCCGAGACCCGGTCCACGTCCCGGTCGGTCGGACCGCGTCCGCTGGCCACCAGGCACACCCGCTTGGCGCCCCCGGCCACGCCGGCGGCGGCGGCCTGGGAGGCCTGGTCGGGCTTGAGCCAGGTGTACTTGAGGATCTCGGCCTTGGAGCCGAGCCGCTGCGAGCAGTAGGAGCAGTCCTCGGGGCACAGGCCCGACTTGAGGTTGACGAGGTAGTTGAGTTTCACTCGTCGGCCGAACCAGTGGCGGCGCACCTTGCCGGCCGCGGCCACCACATCGAGCAGGTCGTCGTCGGAAGTGGCGAGGACGGCAAGAGCCTCCTCGCGGGTCGGCGACTCGCGCCGAAGCCCCTTGTCCACCAGCGTGTTCAGCAGGTCCATGAGAGCCGATCCTGTCCTACGGGGCCGCCCGGGGCCAAGGAGAGTTTGCACAACACTGACAGATCGCCGTGTGGGTATTGCCACACCTCGCGGGGGCTGCCGTGCCGCTAATGTCTGTCCACTGCCTACAAAACGACGGAGGACCGACCCATGGCGTTCGGCTGGATCGACGAGCAGGCCCAGGCGCGCCGCCGGGCCGGACTCGTACGGATTCTGCGCCCACGTCCGGCCGACTCGCCGCTGCTGGACCTGGCGAGCAACGACTACCTCGGCCTGGCCCGGCACCCGGAGGTCACCGAGGGGGCGGTCCGGGCCGCTCGGACCTGGGGCGGCGGTGCGACCGGCTCCCGGCTCGTGACCGGCACGACCGAACTCCACGCCGAGCTGGAACACGAACTGGCCGCCTACTGCGGATTCGAGGCCGCGCTCGTCTTCTCCTCCGGCTACGCGGCCAACCTCGCCGCGGTCACCGCGCTGGCGCCGCACGGCTCCCTCGTCGTCTCCGACGCGGGCAACCACGCCTCGCTGATCGACGGCTGCCGGCTCGCGCGCGGGACGACCCAGGTCGTGCCGCACGCCGACCCGGACGCCGTACGCAAGGCACTGGCGACGCACGACGGGCCCGCCGTCACCGTCTCCGACACGGTCTTCTCGGTCGACGGCGACGCCGCGCCGCTGGCCGGGCTCGCCGAGGCGTGCCGGGAGCACGGCGCCGGGCTGGTCGTCGACGACGCCCACGGCCTCGGGGTCCTCGGCGACGGCGGCCGGGGCGCCCCGCACGCGGCGGGACTCGCGGGCGCCGACGACGTCGTCGTGACGGTGACGCTGTCCAAGTCGCTCGGCAGTCAGGGCGGCGCCGTGCTCGGCCCCGCCCGGGTGATCGACCACCTGGTCAACGCGGCCCGGACGTTCATCTTCGACACCGGCCTCGCCCCCGCGGCGGCGGGCGCGGCGCTGGCGGCGCTCACCCTGCTGCGCCGAGAGCCCGAGCGGGCGGCGCGGGCACGCGAGGTGGCTGCGGAGCTGCACGCGCGCCTGACCGCCCTCGGGCTGTCGGCGGTACGTCCGGACGCCGCGGTGGTCTCGGTGCGCGCTCCCTCCCCGGAGGGGGCCGTACAGTGGGCGGCCGACTGCCGTGCGGCCGGCCTGTCCGTGGGCTGCTTCCGCCCTCCTTCCGTACCCGACGGCGTCTCACGGCTCAGGCTGACCGCTCGTGCGGACCTCTCCGGGGATCAGATCGAACGCGCTGTACGGGTGATCGGCGAAACGCGACCATGAGTCGGCGTGACACGGCCGTGCTTCGCCCGGTGACCAACCGGTTCAGCCGCGGTGGACGGCGGCCGTGAACGTCGCCCAGCTCCCGGGGGAGAAGAGCAGCGCGGGCCCGGCCGGGACCTTGGAGTCCCGTACGGCGAGCAGTCCGGCCCAGGGGCCGGCCGCCGGCCGGGCCGTCTCCACGCAGTTGTTCGCTCCGGTGCTGTAGCTGCTGCGCAGCCACCGCACGTCGTGCAGATCGGTGCCGGCAGGGATGTTCCGACAGAGTGCGGACGGTGAGCCTGACATGGTGCCTCCTTACGCGCCTGCCGCGGTCGCGGCGATGAAGTCCAACGAGTCCTCGGGCGAAAGGGCATGGATCAGAAGGGCGTTGAAGGCCTCGGTATAGGCCTCTAGGTCTTCTTTCCGTTCGAGATGCAGGCTACTCGTCAAGTGGTCGAGAACAACCACGTCCAGATCAGAAGTGCTCGAAAAAGAGAAGATTACGAAAGGGCCGGTGACACCGATGTGCGCCCCGGCGGCAAACGGCAGTACCTGGAGTCGGACATGGGGGAGACGCGCCGCCTCGACCAGGCGCGCCAGCTGACGGGACATGACACCGGGGCCGCCCACCTCCCGGCGCAGCACCGCCTCGTCCAGGACCGCGCTCAGCAGAAGCGGCGGCTGTGCCCGCAGTACGTCCTGCCGGGCCAGCCGCACCTCCACCAGCGTGTCCAGCCGCTCCTCCGGCAGCCCGTCCGCCGCGGCGCGCGTCACCGCGCGGGCGTACTCCGGTGTCTGGAGCAGCCCCGGGACCACCGTGGTCTCCAGCGTGCGCATCGCGCTGGCCTGGGACTCCAGACTGATGAAGTCACGGTAGGTCGGGGGCAGTACCCCGCGGTAGGCGTGCCACCAGTGGTTCCGGCCGCCCGCGTCGTCGGAGCCCGCCAGCATCACCAGCAACTCCCGCAACTGGTCGTCGTCCACGCCGTAGGCGTCCAGCAGTAACCGCACGTCGGCCGGTTTCGCCCCGCTCGTCCCGGTCTCGATCCGGCTGACCTTCGACTGGTGCCAGCCCACCAGCCGGGCCGCCTCGCCGCTGGTGATACCCGCCGACGTGCGCAGGGCGCGCAGTTCAGCGCCCAGCTTGCGGCGGCGCACCACGGGACCGTGCTGCTGCATGGGCCACTCCCCTACTCCTTATGGGCCGCCCAAATACGCTCTGCCGTCGCAGAGTTCACCGCTTTGAGCGACAGATATATGCATATCTTGGTGGATCGCCGCCCTGCACCGGCCTGGTGATGGCAGTCTGGCGGCGAAGCACCAGTCCGGGACCGTACTCGAACCATCCGCTCCGTGTCCGGCTGCGGTCCCGTGGGAAAGGGACGACGTCGCCATGGCAGACCATCTGGAAGCATCCGTCACTCTGCCGAGCGATCCCGCCTCGGTGGCCGCCGCGCGTACCTATGCGGTCGGCACACTGGCGGAGTGGGGCCTGCCGCCGGACACCGACGTGTCCGAAACCGTCCGGCTCATCGTGTCGGAGCTGACGACCAACGCGGTCCAGCACACGTTCGGACAGTCACCCACCTTCACCGTGGACCTCGTGCTCGACCGTGACGAGCGGCTGCGCATCGGCGTCACCGACAGCCATCCGCGGTTTCCCAAGCGCCTGCCCGCCGCCGTCCAGCAGGACAACGGCCGAGGGATGGTGATCATCCGCTGGCTGACGGCGGAGTGCGGCGGCAAGTTGAGAGTGCGGCCCACGCGCGAGGGCGGCAAGACCGTCTCCATCGAACTGCCCTGGGCGCCGCCGGGCGGTGCGGTGCCCGCCGAACCGGCCACGGCCGTCGGGCAGGCCGTGGGAAACCAGGAGCCGCGGCGGTGAATCGCCGACGGTCCCTGGCGCGCCGCAGGCGCATACCGCGCACCCGAGCGGGTGACGGCGGCTGGGGACGCCGTCACCCCCTCGGGCGGGCTACTTGACCCGGCCGTACCAGACGCTGCCGGTCCAGATCTTCTGCAGACGTACCACGTCCCCGGTCTTCGGGGCGTGCCAGATTTTGCCCTTCCCGGCGTAGATGCCGACGTGGTAGATGCTGCGGCCCGAGTGGAAGAACACCAGGTCCCCGGTCTTGCGGTTCTTGGCGGAGATGTGACGGGTCTTGTTGTACTGCTGGGCGGCGGTGCGTGGCAGCTTCTTGCCGGCCTTCTTGAACGAGTACAGCGTCAGCCCCGAGCAGTCGAACCTGCTTGGTCCGACGGCGCCCCATTTGTATGGCGCGCCTTTCTTGGAGGCAGCGATCGTCAGGGCCTTCGTCGCATGGCTCGCCGCGGCCGCCTCGGAGGCGACGCCGGGAACCGCTACGGAACCGCCCACGGCGGCGAGGGTGAGGGCCGAGGCCGTACCGGCACGGGCCATCAGCGACGGGACACGATTGAGCGCGGACATGCGCAACCCTTCGTCAGCCGCCTGTGAAGGATGACCTGTCGGATTCGGGCTGGCGAAGTTGCCCGGCCGCACGAGTGCGGCTTCACCCCAAGGGCTGCTCGGCCCGGCGCGTCTCTCGCGGAGACGACCGTTCCGGCGACCCGTCGTGCTCGGGTCCTCCACTCCTGCCGATCCACTCCTGTCGACCGGTCGTCCGGGCGGCGGCAGGACTCGGCGTCCGCCCGGACCGCCCCGCCGCTGCGGCGGGGGCTTGCCGTCAGTCACGGATCTTGTCTCGCCCCATGGGAAAATCCCAACGGAACGTGCCCTTTGTGTTGTTACTCACCACTCACCCGTTCGGGTGGACACCTCTGTGTTCGACCGGCCGGTGGACGTGGTGACCACCCCGGGACCAGCGACGCAGCGGCTCATTACGCTGTCCGGACACGCGGGTCGCGCAAGCTCGGCCGGTCGGAATCCGGAGGTTTCCCTACGCCGAAAGGCGGTAAGCCGTTTGGTCCGTTTCGACTCGGGTGCCTCAACGGCCGGAACGGGGCGGAAGACCGACTCGCGCCGTCCGCCGTTCACCGTCCAGCACGCGCAGCGCCCGGGCCAGGGTGGTGGCGTGCAACTCGGTCTCGCGCCGCCGGTGCATCAGCGCCAGCGCGTCACGCAGGGCGGCCGCCTTACCGACCAGCGCCTGGGCGGCCCGCAGCCCGCGATAGGTGTCGCCCTCCTGCGCGGGGTTGATACGCCCGAGCAGGTCGACGACGTCCAGGTACCGGTCGATCAGCTCGGCCTCGGCGCGGGTCAGGGCGGGCAGGGGCGGCAGTTCCGGTGGCAGCATCGCCGGATCACCTCGCGCCGGGTGCCGGGGACGTGATCCGGCGGCTGGGCACCACCCGGTCCACCAGGCCGTACTCCAGGGCCTGCTGCGCGTCCAGGACGGTGTCCCGCTCGATGTCCGCGCTCACCTGCTCGGGACTGCGGCCCGTGTGCCGTACGAGGATCCGCTCCAGGCGGGCACGGACGCGGACCAACTCGTCGGCCTGGATGGCCAGGTCGCTCGCCTGCCCCTCCACCGGCTCGGTGAGCGCGGGCTGGTGGATGACCACCCGTGCGCCCGGCAGGACGGCGCGTTTGCCGGGCGTGCCCGCCGCCAGCAGGACCGCGGCGGACGTCCCAGCCTGCCCGAGGCAGGTCGTCTCCACGTCGCAGGCGACGTAGCGCATGGTGTCGTAGATCGCCGTCATCGCGGTGAAGGAGCCGCCGGGCGAGTTGATGCAGAGCGTGATGTCCCGGTCCGGGGCCTGGTGTTCGAGATACATGAACTGCGCCATCACGTCGTTCGCGGAGGTGTCGTCGACCGGTGTCCCGAGGAAGACGATCCGCTCCTCCAGCAGCTTCGAGTACGGGTCCGTCGTCCGGCTCCCGGCACTCGTGCGCTCGGTGAACTCGGGCAGGACGTGACGGGCGGACGGTCGGGTCATGGCGAACCCCTCCTCGTGGCAGAACCGTGATCGGCTGCACTGCCTCCTGTGGAAAATGTACAGGACGTACGTTGCGCGAGGTGGGGAGTCGCGGGGATCGCGCGTTCGCCGGCGGCGGAAGCGAACCGTAGGGGGATCCGCGGGGCGCCCGCGTTTCATCCCCCGTTCGGCGGCTCGTGCAGGCCGAAGGAGGAGCCCTGGTCGTCCCGGCACAGCGCGGACCGGCCGAACCGGGCGACCGACTCCGCGTCCTCCCCGCCCTCATCGCCGAGGTCCTGGAGCGAGCCGCCCAGTTTCCGCACCCTGGCCACGGCGGCGTCCAGGTCGTCGACCCGGAAGAAGACGTACGGGGAGGCTCCCGCGTCACCGCCGTGCAGGCCGCCCGGCACACCGCCGGTGCCGATGGAGAACCCGCTCCCCGTGGGACCGGCTTCGAGAGTCCAGTCGAACAGGCTGCCGTAGAAGACGCGCCCGCGCTCGGGATCGGCCACGCCGAGTTCGAAGAAGGACGGTTCGCCTGCCATGGGGTACCTCCCGGGGCCGGTGGGCTGTGCTCGCCCCCGTCTCCATCGTCGTCCCCGCCGAGCGGCGGCGCAGCCGGCCGTCGTGAGGTGAACCGTAAGCTGGGGGCATGGCCTACGAGATTCCGGTGACGCAAGCCAGGGCTGAGCTCGCCGACCTGATCAACCGGGTGGTGTACGGCGGTGAACGCGTCGTCGTGACGCGCCACGGCAAGCCTCTCGTCGCCCTCGTCTCCGCCGCCGACCTCGAGCGTCTGGAGGCGCTCCGGGAAGCGCCGGAGGACCAGGTGGTCACCTCGGTCACCGGAGTCCGGGACACCGCCACCTCCGCGCCCCGCGAGCCGCACCGCTTCGGCATCGCGGCGGAACACCGGGGGCCGAACCCGACGTAGGGGGCGTCGTTCGAATCTTGCCGGGGCCGGGCCGGTCGCAGGGCACCGATTCCTGGAGCCGGGCCGTGTCGCTCCGAGCCCCCTGGCCCGGCCGGACTCGCTCAGGCGGCCGCTGCCGGCGCCGGAGCCCGGTCGGGTGCCGGGGAGTCGCCCTGCGTGCGCTGTCGCAGTGCGCCGCCGAGCAGTACCGCGGCCAGGCCCAGTGCGGCCCACCACGTGAGCGTCAGTGCGGGGCCGGTGGCGGCGGCGCCGTCGAAGAAGGACACCGAGCGCAGCAGTGAGGCTCCCGCGCCCGGCGGCAGCCACTGGCCGATCGCGCCGGCCGGCTGGGGCAGCATCTCCGGCGCCGAGGACGCTCCCGAGAAGGGGTTGCCCAGCAGCATCATCACGGCACCGCCCAGCCCGAGACCGGCACGTCCGAGGAGCGCCCCGAGCCCGGCGACGCCCGCGCCGACGGCCAGGGCCGACAGCCCGAACACGCCGGCCACGGCCCACCAGTCACCGGTGACCACCCCGAGCCAGCTGTGCGCGATCGCCGCCGCGACCAGGCCGGTCAGCGCGGCGGCGCCGACCAGGGCGGCGACCGCGCGGGCGCCGCGCAGCCCCAGCAGGGTCGCCACCGCGCCCGTCGCGATCCCGGCCAGAGCCAGGGGCAGCACGCTCGCGCCCAGGGCCGCGCCGCGCGGGTCCGTCCCGGGCACGGGCACCACATCGACGACCTGGACCGGGGCCCCCGCGGCGGACGCCTGCCCGGCGACCGCCTGCTGCAGCAACTGGGCGACGGCGGGGCTCGCCGCCGACGCCGTGAGCAGTTCCGGGCCCCGGTCGCCGGCGATCACCGCGCCGTACACGGTCCGGTCCTCGATGGCGCCGCGAGCCGCGTCCTCGTCGGCGTAGCGGTGGAGCTCGAAGGCGCCCTCGCGCTGGGTGAGCCGCTGCTCCACCTGCGCGACCGCGGCGGGCGGCCCCGCCATGCCGAGCGGCAGGTCACGGGGCGCCGTGCGGGCGGCAGGCCAGGCGAAGGCCCACAGGGCCAGGCCCACCAGCACGGGAACCAGGACGATCACGGCGATCACGCGACGGCTGTCCATGGGGACTCCTACAAAAAGAAGGATCGTTCGTTTTACCTGTCACCACCGTGCGACCGTCTCGGTGTCCTTGTCAAGAAGGAACGTTCGTTTTAAATTGGGTGCCATGGCTCGCGTATCCCAGGAACACCTCGACGCCCGCCGCCGGCAGATCCTCGACGGCGCCGCGCTCTGCTTCGCCCGCAACGGCTTCCACGCCACGTCGATGCAGGACGTGCTGAAAGAGGTCGACCTCTCGGCGGGAGCCGTCTACCGCTACTTCAGCGGCAAGGAGGAGTTGATCGAGGCCATCGTCGCCGAGGTGCTGGGCGCCATCCGGGACGTGTACGAGCGGGCCGCGCAGGAGGACCCGCCGGCCATGCCCGACGAGCTCATCGCCCGCACCCTGGCGCACCTGGCGCGGGAGCGGCCGGCGCTGACGGAGGACGGCCGGTGGCTGTTCCCGCGGCTCATGATCCAGGCCTGGACCGAGACGCTGCGCAACGAGACGCTGTCCGCCCTCCTCGACGAGGGCTTCGCCAAGGTCCTCGCGTCCTGGGCGAAGGTCGTCGTCCGCTATCAGGAGGCGGGGATGATGCGCGACGACGTCGACCCGGAGGCCGTGGCCCGGACGCTGATGGCGACGGTGCAGGGCTTCGGGGTCCAGTACGCGCTGTTCGGCAGCTTCTCGCCGGAGGCTCTCCAGGCGGGTGTACGGGGGTTGTTGAGCATGCGGGAGGCCGCCGACGGCACCGGTAATCAGTCGGTCAAAAAGGCGTGACGCGGCGGAAACACTGAAACCCTACTCTCACCCCGTCCACCTGCGGTTTTCGGGTCACCGGCGTGCGCGTTCCCGCGCATTGATGTGTGTTACATCTAGAGCCGTCGCGGTGGACGCGGCAGCCGGACCGTCCGGTCCCGGCGTCATGCCCTGTGAGGTGGTAAATGCAACTGACCCCGCACGAGCAGGAAAGACTGCTCATTCATGTGGCCGCGGACGTGGCGGAGAAGCGCCGCGCACGAGGTGTGAAGCTCAACCATCCCGAGGTTCTCGCCCTGATCACCGCGCACATTCTCGAAGGTGCCCGGGACGGGCGCACGGTCGGCGAGCTCATGGCCTCCGGACGCAAGCTGATCCAGCGCGACGAGGTGATGGAGGGCATCCCCGAAATGGTCCACGACGTGCAGGTCGAGGCCACCTTCCCCGACGGCACCAAACTGGTCACCGTCCACGATCCGATCATCTGACGGGGACGGCAGCCAATGATTCCCGGAGAGATCCTCTTCGCCGACGAGCCGGTCGCCTTCAACGAGGGCCGCGCGAGCATCCGTCTGACCGTGCTCAACACCGCCGACCGGCCGGTCCAGATCGGCTCCCACTACCACTTCGCCGAGGCCAACCCCGGTCTCGACTTCAACCGTGAGACGGCTCGCGGCATGCGGCTCAACATCGCCGCCGGCACCGCCGTCCGGTTCGAGCCCGGCATCCCGGTCGACGTGGAGCTGGTCCCCCTCGCGGGTGCCCGCGTCGTCATGGGCCTGCGCGGCGCGACCGGAGGTGCCCTCGATGCCTGAACTCTCCCGTCCCGCCTACGCCGACCTGTTCGGCCCGACCACCGGCGACCGCGTCCGCCTCGCCGACACCGACCTCCTCGTCGAGATCGAGGAGGACCGCTCGGGCGGCCCCGGCCGCTCCGGCGACGAAGCCGTCTTCGGCGGCGGCAAGGTGCTGCGCGAGTCCATGGGCCAGTCCCGTGCCACCCGCGCCGACGGCGCCCCCGACACCGTCATCACCGGCGCCGTGGTCATCGACCACTGGGGTGTCGTCAAGGCCGACATCGGCATCCGCGACGGCCGGATCACCGGCATCGGCAAGTCCGGCAACCCGGACACCATGGACGGTGTCCACCCCGACCTCGTCATCGGCCCCGAGACGGAGGTCATCGCGGGCAACGGCAAGATCCTGACCGCCGGGGGCATCGACACGCACGTCCACTTCATCGCGCCGACCGCCGTCGACGAGGCCCTCGCCTCCGGCGTCACCACCCTCATCGGCGGCGGCACGGGCCCCGCCGAGGGCAGCAAGGCGACCACCGTCACCCCCGGTTCCTGGCACCTCGCGCGGATGTTCGCCGCCATGGAGTCCAGCCCCGTCAACATCGGGTTCCTGGGCAAGGGCAGCACCATGTCCAAGGAGTCCATGCGCGACCAACTGCGCGGCGGCATCCTCGGCTTCAAGATCCACGAGGACTGGGGGGCCACCCCGGCCGTCATCTCCGCGTGCCTGGACGTGTGCGAGGAGTCCGGTGTCCAGCTCGCCGTCCACACCGACACCCTGAACGAGGCGGGATTCGTCGGCGACACCTTCGACGCCGTCGCCGGCCGCACCCTGCACGCCTTCCACGTCGAGGGCGCCGGCGGCGGCCACGCACCAGACATGATCACGGCGGTCTCGCTGCCCAACATGCTCCCGGCGTCCACCAACCCGACCCGGCCGCACACCGTCAACACCGTCGAGGAGCACCTCGACATGCTGATGGTCTGTCACCACCTGAACCCGGCCGTCCCCGAGGACCTGGCCTTCGCGGAGTCCCGCATCCGGCCCAGCACCATCGCGGCCGAGGACATCCTGCACGACATGGGAGCGATCTCCATCATGTCGTCGGACGCCCAGGCCATGGGCCGCATCGGAGAGGTGATCCTGCGGACCTGGCAGACCGCGCACGTGATGAAGCGGCGCCGGGGCCTCCTGCCCGGCGACACCCGCGCCGACAACCTGCGCGTCCGGCGGTATGTCGCCAAATACACCATCAACCCCGCCGTCGCCCAGGGCATCGAGCACGAGGTCGGCTCCGTCGAGACCGGCAAGCTCGCCGACCTGGTCCTCTGGGACCCGAGGTTCTTCGGCGTGAAGCCGCAGTTGGTGCTCAAGGGCGGCCAGATCGCGTACGCGCAGATGGGTGACGCCAACGCCTCCATCCCCACGCCGCAGCCGGTCCTGCCGCGCCCCATGTTCGGCGCGCACGGCACGGCGCCCGCCGCCAACTCGGTCGCCTTCGTGGCGGAGGCGGCCATCGAGGACGGGCTGCCGGAACGACTCGGTCTCGGGCGGGAGCTCGTGCCCATCCGGTCGACCCGCGGCCGTACCAAGGCCGACATGCGGCAGAACGACGCCCTGCCACGAGTCGGGGTCGCCGCGGACTCCTTCGCGGTGACCATCGACGGCGAACTCGTCGAACCCGCACCCGTCGCCGAACTGCCGCTCGCACAGCGGTACTTCCTCTTCTGAGGGCCGGCATGAGCCGCGCGACACTGCTCGTCCTCGCGGACGGCCGCTTCCCCGCCGGAGGGCACGCCCACTCCGGCGGGGCGGAGGCGGCCGTCCGGGCCGGACGCATCACGGACGCCGCGAGCCTGGAGGAGTTCTGCCGGGGGCGGCTGCACACGAGCGGGGCCGTCGCGGCCTCCCTCGCGGCAGCCGCTGCTCTCGGCGTCGACCCCGGTGAGCTGGACCTGGCCGCGGACGCCCGCACCCCGTCACCCGCCCTGCGCGCTGCGGCACGAAGACTCGGCCGGCAGCTGACGCGGGCCGCCCGTGCCACCTGGCCGCATCCCGAACTCGACGCGCTGGCGCGGCGGTTTCCCAAGGGTGCCCACCAGCCCGTCGTCCTCGGGCTGACCGCCCGCGCGGCCGGGCTCGGGCCGCCGGACGCGGCGTACTGCTCCGCCTATGAGGGAGTGAGCGGGGCGGCGACGGCCGTGGTGCGGCTGCTCAGCCTCGACCCGTTCGACGCGACCGGCGTGCTCGCGCGGCTCGCGCCCGAGCTGGATCTGGTGGCCCAGGACGCCGTGGAGGCGGGGCGGCTGGCCGTGACCGACGGGGTCGCCGTGCTGCCCGCACGGTCCGCGCCGCTGCTGGAGATCGGGGCGGAGGCGCATGCCGCGCTGTCCGTGCGGTTGTTCGCCTCGTAGGGGGTTTCGCCCCCGCCGCCCCTTCCCGTCCCCGACGCCAAGGGGTCTGCCCCCTTCGACCCCGCCGGGGGGGCTTTGCCCCCTTCGACCTCGCCGGGGGGCTCTGCCCCCTGGACCCTAGTCGGCCTTGACGGCCTCGTCCTCAAACGCCGGACGGGCTGACAGAGCCGGCCTCAGTTCCATTGGAGTCGCAGCATGCATCTCGACCACCACCACGACCTCCCCGCCGTCTCCGCCGACGCCCACCGGCCCGACGGGCGCCGCCGTGCCCTGCGCATCGGGCTCGGCGGTCCCGTCGGGTCCGGGAAGACCGCGACCGTCGCCGCGCTCTGCCGGGCGCTGCGGGAGGAGTGGTCCCTCGCCGTCGTCACCAACGACATCTACACCCGTGAGGACGCCGAGTTCCTGCTCCGGGAGGCGGTACTGCCGCCGGAGCGGATCAGTGCCGTCGAGACGGGGGCCTGTCCGCACACCGCGATCCGGGACGACATCTCCGCCAACCTGGAGGCCGTCGAGGATCTCGAGGACGAGGCCGGACCGCTCGACCTGGTCCTGGTGGAGTCCGGCGGGGACAACCTCACCGCCACCTTCTCCAAGGGGCTCGTCGACGCCCAGATCTTCGTGATCGACGTGGCCGGCGGAGACGACATCCCGCGCAAGGGCGGACCCGGCGTCACCACCGCCGACCTGCTGATCGTGAACAAGGTCGACCTCGCCCCGTACGTCGGCTCGGACCTCGCGCGCATGGCGGCCGACGCGAAGGCACAACGCGGTGAACTGCCCGTCGTCCTCCAGTCGCTGCGGAGCGAGGACGGTGTACGGGACGTCGCGGACTGGGTGCGGGACCGGATCGCCGCGTGGACGGCGTGACCACTCCTGGCGGCGTACGGGCGAGGGCGCGCGTGCTCGCCCACGGCGACGGACGCGGCGGCACCGTCCTGCCCGTGCTGGAGGGGGAGGGGCCGCTCGCGGTACGGCGGACCCGGGGGAGCGGTGCCGAGGCCCGCGTCATGCTGGTCGGCGCGATGAGCGGGCCGCTCGGCGGCGACCACTTCACGGTGGCCGCCGAAGCGGCCCGGGGCGCCCGGCTGCGGGTCGGCTCGGCCGCCGCCACCCTCGCCCTGCCCGGTCAGGACAAGGCCGGCGCCCGCTACGACGTCCGGCTCACCGTCCGCGACGACGCCGAACTGCACTGGCTGCCCGAACAGTTGATCTCCGCGCAGGGCAGTGACCTGCACGTCACCACGCGTGTCGACCTCGCGGCCGGGGCCCGCTTCCTGCTGCGGGAGGAACAGGTGCTCGGTCGGTCCGGCGAGGAACCGGGGCGGCTCACCAGCCGTCTGACCGTACGGATCGCCGGCCGGTGCGTACTCGATCAGGAACTGGCCTGCGGTCCCGGCGCCCCGGGCGGCTGGGACGGCCCCGCCGGGCTGGCGGGGCACCGTGCCGTCGGACAGCTCGTCGTCGTACGCCCGGAGTTCGCCGCAGACCCACCGGCGGCGCGGGCCTTCGCCGAGGGCGTCGCGATCATGCCGCTCGCCGGGCCCGCCGCACTGGTGACGGCCGTGGCACCGGACGCGCTGCTGCTCAGGCGGCTGCTGGAGGAGGCGTCGGACACGCTGGGCTGAGTTCCCGACGACCGAACATATCTCTCCGTTTATCGGATTGGCAAAGAAGTAGCACCGCCTCTGTTCTCAGGGAACGCACAGCCGCGAGGATCCCCGTACGTGTCGCGATCACTTACGGGGAGGGCCACTTGAGGAAGAGCAGACTGGGCCGGAGGACGGCGGCGTTCGGCACGGCCGGAGCGCTGGTCACCGCCACGCTGATGGCCGGCGCCGTCACGGCGCCGGCCGCGAGCGCCGCTCCGTCCACCGGCCACGGATACGCGAAGGGCTGGGACCGCGAGGCCCGCGGCGCCACCATCGCCGCGGCCCGCGCCGCACGGGCCGGCATCGACTGGCAGGACTGCCCCGCCGACTGGAACCTGCCCAAGCCGATCCAGTGCGGCTACGTCACGGTGCCGCTCGACTACGCCAAGCCCTTCGGCAAGCAGATCAGGATAGCCGTCGACCGCATAGGCAACACCGGCACCAAGGCCGAGCGCCAGGGCGCGCTCCTCTACAACCCCGGCGGCCCGGGCGGCTCCGGCCTGCGCTTCCCGGCCCGCGTCACCGGCAGGAGCGCGGTCTGGGCCGACGCGGCCGAGGCCTACGACTTCGTCGGCTTCGACCCGCGCGGCGTCGGCAAGTCCGCGCCCATCTCCTGCGTCGACCCGCAGGAGTTCGCCAAGGCACCCAAGACGGACCCCGTGCCCGGCTCCGAGGCCGACAAGCTCGCCCAGCGCAAGCTCGCCCGCGAGTACGCCGAGGGCTGCTACGAGCGCAGCGGCGAGATGCTTCCGCACATGACCACACCGAACACCGCGCGCGACCTCGACGTCATCCGCGCCGCGCTGGGCGAGAGGAAGCTCAACTTCCTCGGTGTCTCCTACGGCACCTACCTCGGCGCCGTCTACGGCACCCTCTTCCCGGACCACGTGCGCCGGATGGTCGTCGACAGCGTCGTCAACCCGTCCCGCGACAAGATCTGGTACCAGGCCAACCTGGACCAGGACGTCGCCTTCGAGCAGCGGTGGCAGGACTGGCAGGACTGGGTCGCGAAGAACGACGCCGCCTTCCACCTCGGCGACACCCGCGCCGAGGTCCAGGACCAGTGGCTCACGCTGCGCGCCGCCGCCGCGAAGGAACCACTCGGCGGGGTCGTCGGCCCGGCCGAGCTGATCTCCTTCTTCCAGAGCGCCCCGTACTACGACTCCGCCTGGGTGCCGGTCGCGACCGTCTTCAGCAAGTACGTCGCCGGTGACACCCAGGCCCTCGTCGACGCGGCCGCCCCCGACCCGTCCGACACCGCGGGCAACGCCTCCGCGGAGAACGGCAACGCCGTCTACACCGCCGTGGAGTGCGCCGACGCCAAGTGGCCCACCGACTGGCGCACCTGGGACCGGGACAACACCCGGCTGCACCGCGACCACCCGTTCATGACCTGGGCCAACGCCTGGATGAACCTGCCGTGCGCCACCTGGCCGGTCAAGCAGCGGACCCCGGTGAACGTGAAGAGCGGCAAGGGTCTTCCGCCGGTGCTGATCGTCCAGTCCGAACGGGACGCGGCCACCCCGTACGCGGGCGCCGTCGAACTGCACCAGCGGTTCAAGGGCTCGCGTCTGATCACCGAGCGGGACGCCGGTTCGCACGGCGTCACCGGCATCGTCAACCCGTGTATCAACGAGCGGGTGGACACCTACCTGCTCACCGGCAAGGTGGACGCCCGGGACGTGACCTGCGCCCCGCACGCCACACCCAAGCCGTAACGGCACCGGGTACACCGGGTACGAGGAGGGGGCGGCCGGTCCTGCCGGCCGCCCCCTCGGGCGTCCCGGCGCCCTCAGCCCTGCCGCGCCGTCAGCCAGGTGTCCTCCGCCGCGTAGTCGAAGAGGTCGCCGTACGCCCGGAACATCTTCGGGTACGCCTCCCGCCAGTCCCGGCCGGCCAGCCGCTGCTCGAGGAAGGCGACCGTGTCCGGCAGGGTCTCGGCGTACCGGACCACCGGGCGGTAGCCCAACTGCCGTTCCGCCGCCGACATGTCGCACACGACGGGCACGGGCACCGACCACGGCGTGTCGCCCACGCGGTCCGCGGGCGGCGGACCGTCCACCAGCACGTCCTCGGCCTCGACGCCCATCACCGCGTCGATCGCCGCCGCGATCTCCGCCACCGCCGGCGCGTCCGGGTCGACCGCGTTCAGGACGCGCGTACCCGGCCGTGGGGCGGCCAGCCGGATCAGCTCGGCGAGGTTGTGCACGCTCGCCGGGTGGAAACGGCTCGCACCGCCGTACGCGAGGACGCGCCGACGCCTGCCGTCGAGGTTGCGCTTGACGAAGTACAGCTCGCGCGGGGTCCGGCAGTGCGGCCCGTGGATCGCGCCCGCGCGCAGCAGTGTGACGGGCAACCGGTCGCCCACCGCGAGGAGTTCCCGCTCCAGCGCGGCCTTGCGGGTGGAGTACGAGGTGTCGCCCGGGCGGACCGTGCGCTGCTCCTCGGTGAGCGGCACCGGGTAGTGGGGGAAGCCGTCGGGTTCGGCCTGCGTGTCGAAGTTGCGGCCCTTGCCGTCCTCGTAGACCGACAGGCTGGAGATCACCACCGCCGAGCCGACCCGTCCGGCCAGCCCGACCAGCTGCCGCGCGTGCCCCTCCCCGTAGGCCACCATGTCCACCAGGACGTCACAGCCGTCACCCACCGCCGCCGACAGGGCCGCGTCGTCCTCCCGGTCGGCCCGCACCACGCATACGTCCTCGGGCCAGCCCCCGTCCCGCTCGCCGCCCCGCGAGACGGCCGTCACCTCCCAGCCGTCGCGGGCCAGTGCCCCCACCGCCACCCGACCGATCTGTCCCGTCGCTCCGACCACCACAGCACGTGTCATACGACGACCGTAGGCGCCCGCCCGGCCACCCGGCCACGCCCTTCTGCCGACGGCAGACGAGGGGAACCCCGACGGCGGGCAACGGCCCCCAGGGGATGTCGTGCGGTTCTTGCCGGGGTCGCGGGGTCCGGCATGCGCATCTGCGGCGTCGTCGTCCGTTGCCAGGGCTCCGCCCTGTCGCCCTCCTCCGCCTCGCGACTGCACGCACCAGACCCCGCTCGGCTCGGTGGCGAGGCACCGTTGCCCGCAGCCGGCCTGATCCGAACGACACCCCTAGCGGTGTGGCAGCCGGGGGAACCTCGGGCCCTTCGCCGCCTTCGCCGCCTCCTCCGCCTTCACGTCGGCCGCGTACCGGTCGACGTACTCCTGGCCGGACAGCGTCAGGACCGCGTACATGATCTCGTCGGTGACGGCGCGCAGCACGGCCTTCTCCCGTTCCAGGCCGGCGTAGCGGGAGAAGTCCAGGGGCTCGCCGAAGCGGATCACCACGGGGTGCAGCTTCGGGATCTTGCGGCCCGGCGGCTGCGCCTCGAAGGTGCCGATCATCGCGCAGGGCACGACCGGCACCCCGGCTCTGAGCGCCATCACGGCGACGCCGACCTTGCCCTTGTACAGCCGGCCGTCGTGCGAGCGCGTGCCCTCCGGGTAGATGCCGAGCAGCTCGTCCTTGCCCAGCACGCCCAGCCCCTCGCGGATCGCGGCCTGCCCCGCCTCCTTGCCGGTGCGGTCGACGGGGATCTGCCCGGCACTGCGGAAGAAGAACGCGGTCAGCCGGCCCTTGAGGCCCGGCCCGGTGAAGTACTCGGCCTTGGCGAGGAAGGTGATGCGGCGCCTGAGCACCGCGGGCATCAGGAAGTGGTCCGAGAACGAGAGGTGGTTGCCCGCGACGATGGCCGCCCCCGACGCCGGCACGTGGTCCAGGCCCTCGATGCGGGGGCGGAAGACGACTCTCAGCAGCGGGCCCAGCAGTACGTACTTGAGCACGTAGTAGAACACGGTGTGTCTCCCGCTCTCCCGGTAGGCAAGGCACGGCTCCGCGCCGGACGTCCGCGTCCGGTGATCGATCGTAGCCCGGACCGTGCCGGTTGGAGCGGGGCCGGTTCGGCCGCTCTTCGGCCGGCTCGCTCGACGCGGTGACGTCGGCCGGGCGGTGGGGGTGCGAGCCGGACCCACCGCCCCACCGACGCGCCGTCAGAACTTCGGCGTGGGGGCCTGCGACTCGACCAGCTCCGCCGCCTCCTCCTGGCTCTGTACCGAGGGCGGGGAGCCCTCGAGGGGCTGCTGGGCGGTCTCCTTCATGCAGGCCACCGCCACGACCCCGACCAGGGCCGCGGCCATGGCGTAGTAGGCGGGCATCATGTCGGAGCCGGTCACGCTGATCAGGGCGGTGATGACCAGCGGCGTGGTACCGCCGAACAGGGATGCCGACAGGTTGTAGCCGACCGAGAGGGAGCCGTACCGGACGTTGGTCGGGAACATCGCCGGGAGCGCCGCCGACATCGTGCCGAGCAGGCAGACCAGGGAGAGACCGAGCATCAGCATGCCGGCCGAGACGGCGAGCAGACTGCCGTCCTGCACCAGCACGAAGGCCGGGGCGGACAGCACGAAGAAGCTGATCATGCCGGTCATGAGGAGGGGCTTGCGGCCGAAGCGGTCGGACAGGCGGCCGACCTGGTTGATGATCAGCATGAGCAGCACCATGGTGGCCACCAGGATCATCAGACCGTGGCTCTCGCTGTAGTGCAGCTCGTCCGAGAGATACGTGGGCATGTACGACAGCAGCATGTAGTCGGTGATGTTGTACGCGCCGACGAGCGCGATGCACAGCACCAGCGAGCGCCAGTGCGTGCGGAAGATCTTGGCCAGGTCGCCCCGCGCGGTGGTCTCCACCGCGGTCGCCGCCTCCGAGATGTGGACGTTGGAGTCCTCCAGCTTCAGGAACGCGGGAGTGTCGTCCAGCCTCAGCCGCAGATAGATACCGACGATGCCGAGCGGCGCCGCGGCCAGGAACGGGATGCGCCAGCCCCAGGCGTCCATGGTGTCGCTGCCGAGCCAGGTCGTGAGGCCGGTGACCAGGCTCGCGGCGCCCGTGTATCCGGCCAGCGTGCCCAGCTCCAGGAAGCTGCCGAAGAAACCGCGCCGCTTGTCGGGCGCGTACTCGGCGATGAACGTGGACGCACCGCCGTACTCGCCACCGGTCGAGAAGCCCTGGAGCAGGCGGAACAGGATCAGCAGGACGGGAGCCCAGAAGCCGATGGAGTCGTAACTGGGGATGAGCCCGATGGCGGCGGTGCCGATCGCCATGAGGATCATCGTCAGCGCGAGCACCTTCTTGCGGCCGACCTTGTCACCCATCGGACCGAAGACCATGCCGCCCAGCGGGCGCACCAGGAACGCCACGGCGAACGTGGCGAAAGAGGAGAGCAGCTGCGCGGTGTCACTCCCGGACGGGAAGAACACGCGGCCGATGGTGCCGGCCAGATAGGCGTAGATGCCGAAGTCGAACCACTCCATGGCATTGCCCAGGGAGGCGGCCTTCACCGCTCTCTTGACCGCGGCCTCGTCCGTGACGGTGATGTCCGACCGGCGCAGGCGGGGGTTCTGCCGACGCTTGATCGCCCGGAAGAGGGCCGGGTGGCGGCGGATCGCCGCGGCGTCGGATTCTTGGCCGTTCTCGGTGGGGGACGTGGCGGACTCCCTTTCCACGGGCAGTCGCTCCCGGCGGAGGGCTGCTCGGTCGTACGTTTCTCAGGTCGTACCGTTCCCCCGATCATCCTGGGTATGGTCGTGACTTCAGTCATGTGGTTGAGCCGATGAGGTGAGCGGCGCGCGGACGGGCGCGTGAGTCCGCTTCGCCCATGCGTATCTCCGCCTCCTCCGCCATGGCCGAACCCGTCGCCCGCCTCCTCGTCGAGGAGCTGCGCGGACGGGGCCACGAGGTGCCGGCGCACGGCGCGCCGCGGCCCGGGGCGGACCGGCGGTGGGCGGTGCGCCCGGAGCGGGCGGCGCGCGAGGTCGCCGACGGCACGGCCGACCGGGCGGTGGTGTGCCGCTGGACCCGAACAGGCGCGTCGGTCGCCGCCAACAAGGCGCCGGAGTACGGGCCGCCCTGCGCGCCGACGCGTAAACGGAGGACGGCGCCCGCCGCCGGAACGACGCCGACGTGCTCGCGATCGGCCTGCGGCTGACGTCGGCGCCGCTGCGGGAGATCCTCGACGCCTGGTCCGCGGCGCGCCCGGCGGGGACGCCGAGGACCGGGACAACGCGACGCACGTGGAGCGGCTCGACCGGGGCCGAGTCGCTCCGTGACGGCGCCTGGCACGGGGGTCAGGACGTCAGGACCTTCTCCAGCGTCCCGAGCGCCCTTGCCAGCTCCTCACCCGTGACGGTCAGCGGCGGCGCCAGGCGGATCGTGGAGCCGTGCGTGTCCTTGACGAGGATGCCCTCGCGCATCAGACGCTCGCTGACCTCGCGGCCCGTGCCGAGCGCCGGGTCGACGTCGACGCCCGCCCACAGCCCGCGCGCGCGGAAACCGACGACGCCCTTGCCGACCAGGGCGGTCAGGCCCTCGCGCAGCACCGCTCCCAGTTCGGTCGCCCGGCGCTGGAACTCGCCCGTCTCCAGCAGCTCCACCACCGCGGTGCCGACCGCGGCCGCCAGCGGGTTGCCGCCGAACGTCGAGCCGTGCTCGCCCGGGCGCAGCACACCGAGCACCTCCCGCCTGCCGACCACCGCCGACACCGGGACGATGCCGCCGCCCAGCGCCTTGCCGAGCAGCACCACGTCCGGCACGACCGACTCGTGCTCGACGGCGAGGGTGCGCCCCGTGCGGCCGAGACCCGACTGGATCTCGTCGGCGATGAAGAGGCACCCGGACCGGCGGGTCAGCTCCCGCACGCCGGCCAGATAGCCGTCGTCCGGGATCAGCACGCCCGCCTCGCCCTGGATCGGCTCGATCAGCACGGCCGCCGTCGTCTCGTCGACCGCCGCCTCCATGGCCGCCAGGTCGTTGTACGGGACGACCCGGAAGCCGGGCGTGAAGGGGCCGAAGCCGGAGCGGGCCGTCTCGTCCGTGGAGAAGCTCACGATCGTCGTCGTGCGGCCGTGGAAGTTGTCCGCCGCGACGACGATCGTCGCCCGGTCGGCCGGGACGCCCTTCACGTCGTAGGCCCACTTGCGGGCCACCTTGATCCCGCTCTCCACCGCCTCCGCGCCGGTGTTCATCGGCAGCACCATGTCCGTGCCGGTCAGCGCGGCCAGCCGCTCGGCGAAGGACGCGAGCCGGTCGTTGTGGAAGGCGCGGGAGGTGAGGGTCAGCCGGTCCAGCTGGCGGTGGGCGGCGTCGACCAGCGCCGGGTGGCGGTGGCCGAAGTTGAGCGCCGAGTAGCCGGCCAGCATGTCCAGATAGCGGCGGCCCTCCACGTCCTCGACCCAGGCGCCCTCGGCGCGGGCCACGACCACGGGCAGCGGGTGGTAGTTGTGCGCGAGGACGGGCTCCTCCGCGCGGATCAGTTCCTCGGAGCCGCGGTCGCGGGCGGGTGCGGTCATGAGCGGATCTCCCGGATCTCCTGGGTGCAGCACTTGATGCCGCCACCCGCCTTGTGGAACTCGGACAGGTCGACGGGGACGGGGACGTAGCCGAGGCCGGCGAGCTGGTCGGCGAGTTGCCGGGCCCCGGGCGAGATGAACACGTGCCGTCCGTCGCAGACGGAGTTGAGCCCGAACGCCATGGCGTCCCCGCGGGTGGCGATCACCGCGTCCGGATAGAGCCGCTCCAGCACCTCACGGCTGCCGGGCGAGAAGGCCCCGGGGTAGTAGGCCACGTTCCCGGCAGCCTCGTTGCTGCCGTCGTCGAGCACGAACAGGGCCGTGTCCAGATGGTAGAAGTACGGATCCACGAGCGTCAGCGAGATCACCGGCACGCCGAAGAACTCCTGCACCTCGCGATGCGCCTCACGGGTCGTACGGAATCCCGTGCCGGCCAGGATCCAGCGGCCGGCCGGGACCAGGTCGCCCTCGCCCTCGCAGACCGCCCCGGAGTGCTGGACCTCGAAACCCTCCGTCTTGAACCACGCCTCGTAGGGCACGGACTCGGGACGGCGCTCGGGCGCGTGGAAGTGGGAGCCGAAGACCCGGCCCTCGACGACGACCGCGCAGTTCGCGGCGAAGACCATGTCGGGCAGGCCCGGGACCGCCCCGACCGCGTCGACGGTGTGGCCGTGGGCGCGGTAGGTGTCGACCAGTGCCTGCCACTGGTCCAGGGCGCGGATGACGTCGACCGGTCGGCCGGTGCTCATCCACGGGTTGATCGCGTACTGCACGGCGAAGTGTCTGGGTTCGCAGACCAAGAAGCGCCGCCGGCACGGCACACGTGACTCGGGCACAGAGGGGTTCCTCCGCTTCCTTACGGGTTGTGACTGAGGGATGACACCACGGTAGAAAGCGAAGGAGACGGACGACAAGCGACAAGAGCTGCGTGTTGGCGCAGCATCACTGCGTCCTGAGCCAGGTCAGCGCACGTCTGCTGCGCCCTTGGCCGGGCCGGGTGCCCCGCCTTCGGGCGCCGGAAGACTCGCACCGGCCTCCGGAGCGTCCTGGATCAGATGGGACAGCACCATCACACTGATCGTCTTCCGGATGAACGGCTCGGCCCGGATCCGCTCCAGCACCTCCTCGAAGTGCTCCACGTCCCGCGCCCGCACATGCAGCAACGCGTCCGCCCCACCGGTCACCGTCATCGCCGCCGTGATCTCCGGGTAGCCGCGCGCGACCTCCGCCAGCCGCCTCGGCGGCGCCGCACCCTCGCAGTACACCTCCACGTACGCCTCGGTGCGCCAGCCCAGCGCGGACGGGCGCACCGTCGCGGTGAACCCGGTGATCACCCCGGTCTCGCGCAGCCGGTCCACCCGCCGCTTGACCGCCGTCGAGGACAGCCCGACCTCCGCGCCGATCTCCGCGAAGGACGTCCTGGCGTTCGCCATCAGGGCGGTGACGATCTTCCGGTCGAGTTCGTCGAACGGCGTGGGCCTGCTGTTCATGACGGCACTGTATCCAGCGGATACGTCCGCGACGGGAACGTGTGCAGGCGTACGGATTGCTCCTACACTCCAGCCTCATGCTGCGCGCCCTTGCTGTCGACGACGAACGCCCCACGCTCGAGGAACTCGTGTATCTGCTGAACGCCGACCCCCGCATCGGTACGGCGGAGGGCGCGGGCGACGCGACCGAGGCGCTGCGCCGCATCAACCGCGCCCTGGAGTCGGGCCCCGACGGGCCGGACGCCATCGACGTCGTCTTCCTCGACATCCAGATGCCGGGTCTGGACGGACTCGACCTGGCCCGGCTGCTGAGCGGGTTCGCCCGGCCGCCGCTGGTCGTCTTCGTCACCGCGCACGAGGACTTCGCCGTGCAGGCCTTCGACCTCAAGGCCGTCGACTACGTCCTCAAACCCGTCCGCCGGGAACGGCTCGCCGAGGCGGTCCGCCGCGCCGCCGAACGCCGGGGCACCACCACCCCCGCTCCCCGCATACCCGTGCACGAACCGGACCCCGACCACATCACCGTGGAACTCGGCGGCGTCACCCGCTTCGTCCCCGTCGAGGACATCACCCACGTCGAGGCCCAGGGCGACTACGCCCGCCTGCACACCGACCGGGGCAGCCACCTCGTGCGCATCCCCCTGTCCACCCTGGAGGAGCGCTGGCGCGCCCGCGGTTTCGTCCGTATCCACCGCCGGCACCTCGTCGCCCTGCGCCACATCGGCGAACTCCGCCTGGACGCGGGCACCGTCAGCGTCCTGGTCGGCACCGAGGAACTCCAGGTCAGCCGGCGCCACGCCCGTGAACTGCGGGACCTGCTCATGCGGAGGCCGTGAGTCGTGCCCCAGGCCCCCACCGAACGCCGCGTCACCGTCACCGGCCCGCCCAGGCGGACCCGGCGGGCCTCCGGCTACTACCGCCCGCGCACCGAGATCGACGAGCAGACCACCCTCGGGCACACCTACGTCCGCTCCCTCATGCGCAGCCAGCTGCGCGCCGGCCTCACGGCCTTCGCGGTCCTCGGACTCCTCGTCGGGCCGCTGCCGCTGCTGTTCGCGGCGATGCCCGACGCCCGCCGCCTGGAATGGGCCGTCCTCGGCTTCGGCCTGTACGCCCCGCTGGTCCTCCTCGCCCGCTGGTACGTGCGCCGCGCCGAACGCAACGAACGCGACTTCGTCCGCCTCGTCGAGGACCGATGACCTTGTCCGGCGAGGCAGTGAAGGCACCGTGAACTCCAGCTACGCCATACCCGCCGTCGCCCTCGTGGTGGTCGCCACCGTCCTCGTCGGCGCCTTCGGCCTGCGCATCTCGCGCACCACCTCCGACTTCTACGTCGCCTCCCGCACCGTCGGCCCCCGCCTGAACGCCGCCGCCATCAGCGGGGAGTACCTCTCCGCCGCGTCCTTCCTCGGCATCGCGGGCCTGGTCCTGGTCCAGGGCCCCGACATGCTCTGGTACCCCGTCGGCTACACCGCCGGCTACCTGGTCCTGCTGCTCTTCGTCGCCGCCCCGCTGCGCCGCTCCGGCGCCTACACGCTGCCCGACTTCGCCGAGGCCCGGCTCGCCTCCCAGGCGGTACGGCGGCTCGCGGGGGCCTTCGTCGTCGGCGTCGGCTGGCTGTACCTGCTGCCCCAGCTCCAGGGCGCCGGGCTGACCCTGACCGTGCTGAGCGGGGCGCCCGACTGGCTGGGCGGGGTGATCGTCGCCGTCGTCGTCACCGCGATCGTCGCCGCCGGCGGCATGCGCAGCATCACCTTCGTCCAGGCCTTCCAGTACTGGCTGAAACTCACCGCCCTGCTCGTCCCCGCCCTCTTCCTGTTGCTGGCATGGCAGGGCGACGGCGCCCCCGGCCGCCCCTTCGACGAACCCGCCACCTTCCGCGAGCAGCGCTCCGTCCGGGTCGACGACAGCCTCACCCTCAAGCTCGACCGTCCGCTGACCGTCACCGTCGACGGCACCGTGGACGGACGCACCCACGACGACGCCCGGCTCAGCCTGCCCGCCGGCACCCATCACATCGAGTCCGGCACCCGGCTCACCTTCGCCAAGGACACCCCGGTCCCGGCCGCCGGACGCGGCGCCGACGACGCCCTGTCGCCCTCCCGGGCCGAGAGCCGCACCGAGCGCCCGCTGTACGCAACGTACGGACTGATCCTCGCCACCTTCCTCGGCACCATGGGCCTGCCGCACGTCGTGGTCCGCTTCTACACCAGCCCGCACGGCGTCGCCGCCCGCCGCACCACCGTCGCCGTGCTCGGTCTGATCGGCGCCTTCTACCTGCTGCCGCCCGTCTACGGCGCCCTCGGCCGTCTGTACGCCCCCGAACTGACCCTCACCGGCGACGCCGACGCGGCGGTCCTGCTGCTGCCCGACCGGGTGATCGGGGGAGTGGGCGGCGACCTGCTCGGCGCCCTGGTGGCGGGCGGTGCCTTCGCCGCGTTCCTGTCGACCGCGTCCGGGCTGACCATGGCCGTCGCGGGCGTCCTCACCCAGGACGTGCTGCCGTCCCGCGCCGTCCCGCACTTCCGGCTCGGCACCGTCCTCGCCATGGCCGTACCGCTGGCGGCGAGCGCGCTGGTCGGCGGGCTGCCGGTCGCCGACGCCGTCGGCCTCGCCTTCGCCGTGTCCGCCTCCTCCTTCTGCCCGCTGCTCGTCCTCGGCATCTGGTGGCGGCGGCTGACCCCGCCCGGCGCGGCGGCCGGAATGCTGGTGGGCGGCGGCTCCGCCCTGCTCGCGGTCGCCGCCACCATGGGCGGCTTCCCTGGCGGGGGCGGCGCGCTGCACGCGCTGCTGGCCTGGCCGGCGCTCTGGTCGGTGCCGCTGGGCTTCCTCACCATGGTGCTGGTCTCCCTGGCCACCCCGGGCCGGGTACCGGCCGGGACGGCGGCGATCCTGGCCCGCTTCCACCTGCCGGAAGAACTGCGCACGGAGGACCTGCGCGGAGACGAACCGCGCGCCGCGGAGGACCTGCGCAAGGAGGCGGCCCCGTGAGCGGCTCCATGGGCGGTTTCCTCGCGGGCCTGGCCGTCGCCGTGCTGCCCCTGCTGGCCGCGGGCTTCTGGCTGGGCCGCCGCACGGCCCGGCCGCAGAACCTCGGCGGCCTCGGCACCCCGGTCGAACACGCCACCTTCCAGACCCTGCACACCGCCTCCCTGGCCACACCCCCGCTGCGCGGGGGCCTGACCGAGGAGACCGCCGGCAAGTCGGCCCGGAAGCTGCGCTCCCTGCTCGGCACGGACGCGCTGTGCCTGACCGACCTCAAGGAGGTCCTGGTCTGGGACGGCGTGGGCGCCCACCACCGCTCGGAGATCATGGAACGCCTCGCCGGCCCCCTGGAGACCGGCCGCGGCGAGGCCTTCCCGCTCACCTGCGACACCCCCGACTGCGCGGTGCGCTGGGCGGTCGTCGCCCCGCTCACCGTCGACGACCGGGTGCACGGCGCCCTCGTCGCCTGCGCGCCCCGCGAGTCCGCCGTCCTGGTCCGGGCCGCGGGCGAGGTCGCCCGCTGGGTCTCCGTCCAACTGGAGCTGGCCGACCTCGACCAGTCCCGCACCCGGCTCATCGAGGCCGAGATCAAGGCACTGCGCGCCCAGATCTCCCCGCACTTCATCTTCAACTCGCTCGCGGTCATCGCCTCGTTCGTGCGCACCGACCCCGAGCGCGCCCGTGAGCTGCTCCTGGAGTTCGCCGACTTCACCCGCTACTCGTTCCGGCGGCACGGCGACTTCACCACCCTCGCCGACGAACTGCACGCCATCGACCACTACCTGGCACTGGTGCGGGCCCGCTTCGGCGACCGCCTCGCCGTCACCCTCCAGGTGGCCCCCGAGGTGCTGCCGGTCGCGCTGCCCTTCCTGTGCCTCCAGCCGCTCGTCGAGAACGCCGTCAAGCACGGCCTGGAGGGCAAGTCCGACCGGTGCCGCATCCAGATCACCGCGCAGGACGCGGGCGCCGAGGCCCTGGTCGTCATCGAGGACGACGGCGCCGGAATGGACCCCGGTCTGCTGCGCCGCATCCTCGCGCGCGAGGTCAGCCCGTCGGGCGGAATCGGGTTGTCCAACGTCGACGACCGGCTCCGCCAGGTCTACGGAGACGACCACGGCCTGGTCATCGAGACGGCCGTCGGCGCGGGCATGAGGATCACGGTCCGGCTGCCGAAGTACCAGCCGGGCGTGCACTCGGCGGGCCGGCTCGGCCGCGAGTGAGTCGTGGTGCGCCCCGCGTGGGGCTCAGGCGCTGCGCGTGGCCACCATCCCCAGGGTGATCAGGCCCAGCACGACCCAGCCGAACCACAGCCAGCCGTTGCTCCCTAGCGCCACCGTGTAGGCCGTCACCGCGACCAGGCCGCCGATGGTGAGCGCCCCCATCGTCTTCGTGGAACTGTCCGTGGAACCGGGCATCGCAACACCCTCCTCATGGTCCGTTCCCCTCCATGGTGCCCCCGGTTCTGCCTCCCTACGGTGCGGACGGCGAGATGTGCGCCGGATTTCCAGGTCCCCGCCGACGTCCGGGAGCCGGCCCTGTACACGGAGGGGTCGAAGCCGTAGTCCCGCGGCGGCACCTTCCGCGCACACGCGCGGTCCGCCGCCGCGGGCGCCTCGGCGAGAGAGACGTCGGAGGCCAATCGGGTGAACCCGAGCACCTGGGCGTCGTACCGGCCCGCGCAGGACACCAGCCGGACCTCCCGCCCGGAGCGCACGTCCAGGCAGTCCCGGCGCTGCATGGTCGCGGTGTCCGCGAACACCGAACCCGGCTCGCGATGCCGCGCGAGCGGCCCGTACACCGGCCCGTGCGCCCCCAGCACCAGGCAGGCGGTGCGCCTCCGGGCGGTCTCGAATCCGCCGTCGGCCGGCACCACCGCCACACCGCGCACCCCGGCCAGCCGGCCCCGGACCTCCCTGGTCCGCTCCTCGCACCGCGCCGGCCCCAGCTCGCGGGCCACCTCGGCGGAGGAGGCGGGCACGGACGCCATCACCCGGCCGTCGGGCGCCCCGCCCCGGCACCCCGGGATGGTCGCGGCCGTGGCAGGTCCCGGGTCCCGGGGCGTACGGCCTTCAGCGCCACCTCGCGGCCCAGCCGCTGATCGTGCGCGAGCCACACCCGGTCCGACCCGCCGTCGCCGAGCGGGCACAGCAGCAGATGGCGGCCGGCGACGACCCGGCCCACGTGACGTGTCATACCGCTCCCCCCGGGCGGTTCCCCCGACGCGCCACATGCAACTGAACGGAGCCGCCGATCAGCCGCCGCGTGTGTTCAGTGAGGCCAGATAGGCGTTGTACGCCTGAAGTTCCTTGTCACCGTCGCGGTCGGCGGCCCGGTCGCTGCGCCGGGCCTGCCGCTCCTCCGAGGCGTACCACTGGAACAGCAGCGCGAGCAGCACCAGCACGGACGGGACCTCACTGAAGGCCCAGGCGATGCCGCCCGCCGCGTTCTGGTCGGAGAGCGCGTCGATGCCGAGCGACGCGGACGGGTTCTTGAACGTCTCGACCATGGGCGAGGACGCCATCATCAGCGCGATGCCGAAGAACGCGTGGAACGGCATGCCCGCGAACAGCTCCAGCATCCGCATCAGATAGCCCGGCCGGTGCGGGCCCGGGTCGACGCCCATGATCGGCCAGAAGAACACCAGCCCGACGGCGAGGAAGTGCACCATCATTCCGATGTGTCCGACCTTGGACCCCATCAGGAAGTCGAAGAGGGGAGTGAAGTACAGCCCGTACAGGCTCGCGATGAACAGCGGGATGGTGAACGCGGGGTGCGTGACGATCCGCATGTAGCGGCTGTGCAGCAGCATCAGCAGCAGCTCGCGGGGCCCCTTGCTGCCACGGGCCGCCGGGGGCAGCGCGCGCAGGGTCAGCGTGATCGGCGCGCCGAGCAGCAGCAGGATGGGCGACACCATGCTGATCATCATGTGCTGCACCATGTGCACGCTGAACATGACCATGCCGTAGTCGTTGAGCTTGGTGCACATCATCAGCCCGATGCTCAGCACACCGACGACGAAGGACACGGTCCGGCCCACCGGCCACTTGTCACCGCGCCGGGTCAGCCTGACGACGCCCCACCCGTACAGCGCCAGTCCCAGGAGACAGGCGATCAGGAAGAAGGGATCCGCCGACCACGCGAGACCTCGCCCCAGCGTGAACGGCGGCAGATCCATCGTCATGCCGTGCCCGCTGTGATCCATCCGCCGGCTCCTGTTTCGTGGGGGTTGAGCGCGATTGAGCGCCGTCTGTCCGAAGCAAGACTAGAACCGCCCCCGGCCACTGTTGTGACCGGGGGCGGCGAAGCGCCCCGTAGGGGGCGCGAGGAACTGCGCGATGAACCAGGCACGGCCCGCAGCCCGCGACGAAGGGTGGCCCCGAGCGCTCAGCGGCCCCGGGAAATCACAGCACGCACTCCGCTTCCGCGTACCGCGAGTCCGGCACCGTCTTCAACGACTCCACCGCCTCGGCGAGCGCCACCATCCGGATGTCCGTCCCCCGCAGCGCCGTCATCATCCCGAACTCACCCCGGTGCACGGCCTCCACCGCATGCCACCCGAACCGCGTCGCCAGCACCCGGTCGTACGCCGTCGGCGTACCGCCGCGCTGGACGTGGCCGAGGATCACCGGCCGGGCCTCCTTGCCGAGCCGCTCCTCCAGCTCGATCGAGAGCTGGCGGGCGATTCCGGCGAAGCGCTCGTGACCGTAGACGTCCTTGCCGCCCTCGTCGAAGGCCATGGTGCCGGCCTTCGGCTTGGCACCCTCCGCGGCGACCACGATCGCGAACCGCTTGCCCGCCGAGAACCGCTCGCCGACCTTCGCGGTCAGCTCGTCGATGTCGAAGGGCCGCTCCGGCACGACCACGGCGTGCGCGCCGGCCGCCATGCCCGAGTGCAGCGCGATCCAGCCGGTGTGCCGCCCCATGACCTCGACGATCAGCACCCGCTGGTGGGACTCGGCGGTGGTCTTCAGCCGGTCCAGGGCCTCGGTGGCGACGGTCACGGCCGTGTCGAAGCCGAAGGTGACGTCGGTGACCGCTATGTCGTTGTCGATGGTCTTCGGCACGCCCACGATCGGCAGGCCGTTGTCGGACAGCAGCCGGGCGGCCTTCAGCGTGCCCTCGCCGCCGATCGGGATGATCGCGTCCAGGCCGAGTTCCTCGACGTGGCCGCGGGCGCGCTCGACGCCGTCCCGCAGATGCTCGGGACGGACCCGGGAGGAGCCGAGGATGGTGCCGCCGCGGGCCAGGATGCCGCCGACCGCGTCCAGGTCGAGCTTGAGGTAGTCGCACTCCAGGAGGCCCTTCCAGCCGTCCCGGAAGCCGATGACCTCGTCGCCGTGGTCGACGACGGCACGATGCACGACGGACCGGATGACGGCGTTCAGGCCGGGGCAGTCGCCGCCGGACGTGAGGACACCAATGCGCATAGCCCGAAATACCTTCTCAAGTGGCACGGGTCCGGACCGCGCTGTCCGGCTCGATCCCCGCCACCCTAGCGGCACCGGGCGGCGGGACCGAACCGTGCGTCCGCCTACTGGACGTGCCCGCTCACCTGTGCGGATGAGCCATCAGACGGGCCCGCCCCGGGAAGGCCAGGCAGGCCCGCGGCGGTGCCTGCGCAGGCTGCTGCGCAGCTGTGCCTACGCAGGCTGCTCCGCAGCCGCGATGCGCTCGTTGCGCAGCGCCTCGTACCAGCGGTCGTCGGTCGGCGGCAGCGCGTTCACGTCGAGGGCCAGCTTCAGCAGCAGGTCCGCGATCTGCGGGTTGCGCGCCAGCACCGGGCCGTGCATGTACGTGCCGAAGACCGTGTCGTTGTACGCGCCCTCCGTACCGTCGCCCGTGCCGTTGCCGTTGCCGAAGCGGACCTGGGCGAGCGGGCGGGCGCCGGGGCCGATGTGGGTGATGCCCTGGTGGTTCTCGAAGCCGGTCAGCGGCGGCAGGCCCAGGCGCGGGTCGATGTCGCCGAGGACGTCGCCGACGCACCGGGCGCCCTCGCCGCGGGTGGAGACCACGTCGAGCAGGCCGAGGCCCGGCTCGCGCTGGCCCAGGTCGTTGATGAACTCCTGGCCCAGGATCTGGTAGCCGGCGCAGACGGAGAAGACGATGGCGCCGTTCTCCACCGCCCGGTACAGACCGCCGTCCCGGCGCAGCCGCTCGGCCGCGAGCCGCTGCGGGCGGTCCTCACCGCCGCCGATCAGGTAGATGTCGCCGGAGGTCGGGATCGGCTGGTCGCTGCGCACGTCGAGCCGGGCCACGTCGAGGCCGCGCTGGCGGGCCCGGCGCTCCACGACGAGGGCGTTGCCCTGGTCGCCGTACGTGCTGAGGAGGTCCGGGTAGATCCAGACGATCCGCAGTTGGTTGTCGCTCACGAAAGTCCCCTGAAGTCTCGCGGTCAGTTGCCGACGCGGCGGCGCAGATCCTGGAAGGCGGTGTAGTTCGCGATGACCTCGATGCGTCCCGGCGGGCACAGCTGCACCGCCTGGTCAAGGTCCTCGCACACCTGGAACTGCTGGTTCGCGACCTCCAGGCGCACCGCGAGGTCCAGCTTCCGGTCCCCGATCACGCAGATCGGGTGGCCGGTCAGCCGGGTGTAGTCCACGTCCCACAGCCAGGAGGTGTCGGTGCCGTCGGCGCCGCGCGCGTTCACCGAGAGGATCACCGGGGTCGGCGGCGGGTCGATCAGGGAGAAGGTCTCCAGCCAGCCCGCCGGGTTCTTGGCGAGCAGCAGACGCAGGTCACGGCCCTGGAACTGGACGACGTCGTAGCGTCCGGCGACCGCCTGCACCTGGTACATGCGCTCCAGGGCGACCTGCGGCGGCACCCCGAAGACGGCGGCGACGGCGGCCGAGGAGGCGGCGTTGGCCTTGTTGGCGCGGCCCGGCAGCTGGAGGTGGATCGGCCAGGCGGAGCCGTGCGGGTCGAGGACGTGGTCGCCGGAGAGCGCCCAGCTCGGCGTGGGACGCCGGAAGCCGCACTCGCCGCAGAACCAGTCGTCACCGGGGCGCTGCATCACGCCGCCGCACGCCGGGCAGGACCAGGCGTCGTCCTTCCACATCTGCCCGGCGGCGACCCAGATCACGTTGGGGGAGGAGGACGCGGCCCACACCACCAGCGGGTCGTCGGCGTTGGCGACGATCACGGACTTGGAACCGGTCAGGCCCTCGCGCCAGTTCTCGGCGAGCATCCGGGTCTCGGCGGCGCGGTCCAGCTGGTCCCGGGAGAGGTTGAGCAGGGCGATGCACTTCGGCTCGGTGGCCTGAGCGACGCCGACGAGGTACTTCTCGTCGACCTCGATGACGCCGTACCGGGCTTCGGAGCCGGCCGCGAGGGCCGAGGTGATGCCGGCCGGCATATTGGCGCCGAGCGCGTTGGAGACGACCGGTCCGGCCGCCTTGAGCGCCTCGGCGATGAGCCGGGTGGTGGTGGTCTTGCCGTTGGTCGCCGAGACCAGGATCACGTCCAGGTGCTGGGCGAGCCTGGCGAGGAGGTCGGGATCGAGTCGCAGCGCGACCTTGCCGCCGATCACCGAACCGCTGCCGCGCCCCGCGGCACGAGATGCCGCCGCGACCGCCTTGCCCGCGGTCACGGCGATCTTGGCCCGGGGCGAGAGCGGGTCCGAGTTGCCTGCCATCAGTTCTCGATCCTCCTTGCGTACGCGCCGCGCCTGAAGCCTGACGGCCACGTGGTGTGGACCTCAGCCTATCGAGATCCGTTCGCACTCCCGAATCGCGGCACCGGCCACGGGGTTCCGGCGGTGGGCGCGGGCCGCCGGGGGACACAGGGACCTTACTCTTGCCGCCATGCGACACGGCTCCATCCCGGGCGCCCACGGGCGCGTCCGCCCCCTCGGCCTCCTCGGCGACCCCGTCCTGCACGCACCCTGCGACGAGGTGACGGACTTCGGTCCGGAACTCGCGGCGCTCGTGGAGGACTTGTTCGCGACCATGTACGCCGCCCACGGCGTGGGCCTGGCCGCGAACCAGATCGGCGAGCCGGTACGCGTCTTCGTGTACGACTGCCCGGACGACGAGGACGAGCGCCACCTCGGCCACGTGGTGAACCCGCGGCTCGTCGAGACGGACGGGGTGGTGGTGCGCGGCCCGGAGGGCTGCCTGTCGCTGCCGGGACTGGAGGCCGGGACCGAGCGTCACGACCACGCGGTCGTGGAGGGCTTCACGGTGACGGGGGAGCCGGTCACCGTGCACGGGACGGGGTTCTTCGCCCGGTGCCTCCAGCACGAGTGCGATCACCTGGAGGGCCGGTTGTACGCCGACCGCCTGACCGGCCGACGGCACCGGAAGCTGATGCGGCAGGTGGCGCGGGCGTCCTGGCACCGCTGAGCGGTCCGGCCGGGGGCTGCGGCCGGGCGGTTCCGGCGGCGAGGCTGGAGCAGTGGGCCGTATCGGCGTGGTGGCGCAGACGGGGGCGTGCCGGCAGGTGGCTCCGGCGTGCGGCCACGCCGGTCCGCGGACACCGCCCGCGGCCGTCAGAACCCCGGGCCGCCCGCCTTGTCCCCGGCCGCGGCGAGGCGGCCCCACAGCAGGTCGGCCAGGGTGCGGACCAACTCCGCCCGGGAGCAGGGGCGTTCGCCAAGCCACCAGTCCCCGGCGGCGTGCATCATGCCGACGATTCCGTGCCCCCACACCCGGGCCAGCTGCTGGGTGCTCGGTCCGGCGTCGAGGCGCTCCTCGATGACCTGGGCCAGTTCCTCGCCCATGCGGCGCAGCAGCGGTGCCGAGTGCTTGCCGACGTCGAAGCCCTGGTCGGCCTGGTCGCCCGGTGTGGTGGTGCCCTCCGCCGGATGCATCAGGAAGCGGTACACCTGCGGGCGTGCCTCTATGGCCGCCAGATAGGTGTCCAGGGTGGCCTCGACGCGTTGCCGCCGCTCCGCCGGAGCGTCCAGAGCGGCCCGCAGCGAGGCGAGGAGGGCGTCCGTGTGCCGCACGGCCAGGGCGGCGTACAGTCCGCTCTTGTCGCCGAAGTGGCGGTAGAGGATCGGCTTGGTGATGCCGGCCTCGGCGGCGATGGCGTTCATCGAGGCCTGTGGGCCGTCGCGCAGCACCACCCGGTCGGCGGCCTCCAGCAGCTCGCGCCGTCTGCGGTCGGCGGACCGCTGCTGATCGGTCCGCTGCGTGGTGTCCATGTGCTCTCCCCACCCGTGCTGGTTCGGTGACGCCTGCGCAAACTAACACCCGGTGGGCACCGGGCATCGAACGGGAAGGCGACGGGGGCTCGGGAGTTGACTTTTCCTACCCGCCGGTAACAGACTCGGGTTACCGCAAGTAACACGCACGTGCGTCACTGGAGGGGACATGGCCGAGTTCACCATGGAGCTGAGCGACGAACAGAAGGAGGTCCGGGACTGGCTGCACGGCTTCGCCGCCGACGTCATCCGCCCCGCGGCCGCCGAATGGGACGAGCGTGAGGAGACTCCCTGGCCGGTCATCCAGGAGGCCGCCAAGGTCGGCATCTACTCCCTCGACTTCTACGCCCAGCAGTACTTCGACCCCACCGGTCTCGGCATCCCCATGGCGATGGAGGAGCTGTTCTGGGGGGACGCCGGCATCGCGCTGTCCATCGTCGGCACCGGCCTCGCCGCCGTCGGCGTCCTCGCCAACGGCACCGAGGAGCAGATCGGCACCTGGATCCCGCAGATGTACGGCGACGCGAACGACGTGAAGGTCGCCGCCTTCTGCTCCTCCGAGCCGGACGCGGGCTCCGACGTGGCCGCCATGCGCACCCGTGCCGTGTACGACGAGGCCAAGGACGAGTGGGTGCTCAACGGCACCAAGACCTGGGCGACCAACGGCGGCATCGCGGGCGTCCACGTCGTCGTCGCGGTCGTGGACGCGGAGCTGGGCTCCAAGGGGCATGCCTCCTTCATCATCCCGCCGGCCACCCCGGGACTGTCCCAGGGCCAGAAGTTCAAGAAGCACGGCATCCGCGCCTCGCACACCGCCGAGGTGATCCTGGACAACGTGCGCGTCCCCGGCTCCTGCCTGCTCGGCGGCAAGGAGAAGCTGGACGCGCGCCTGGCCCGAGCCCGGGAGAAGGTCAGGAAGGGCGGGGAGCGCGTCAAGAACGCGGCGATGGCCACCTTCGAGGCGTCCCGCCCGGCGGTCGGCGCCATGGCGGTCGGCACCGCCCGGGCCGCGTACGAGGTCGCGCTGGAGTACGCGCAGACGCGGGAGCAGTTCGGGCGGCCGATCATCGACAACCAGGGCGTCGCCTTCCAGCTCGCGGACATGCGGACGTCCATCGACGCGGCGCGGCTGCTGGTGTGGCGGGCCTCCTGGATGGCGATCAACGGCAAGCCGTTCACGGCGGCCGAGGGATCGATGTCCAAGCTGTTCGCGAGTGAGACGGCGAAGAAGGTGACCGCCCAGGCGATCCAGATCCTGGGCGGCAACGGCTACACGCGTGAGTACCCGGTGGAGCGGATGCACCGCGACTCCGCCATCTACACCATCTTCGAGGGCACCAGCGAGATCCAGCGGCTGGTGATCGCGCGGACCCTGGCGGGGATGCCGATCCGCTAGGACGGACCGGATGGCTGGGGCGGGCCCGGTCGGTGCCTGAGCGGCGTCAGCCGCTCGACGTCGTACTCGGCCCGCAGCGCCTCGATGGCCTCGTGGTCCGGGGGCCACCCTCGCCGAGGATCTCCAGGGAGTTCCTCGAAGTAGCGTTCGTGGTCCGGGGGCGGGCTTGCCTGGAAGAACATCTCGGCGGGCTCGCCCGTCGGGTTGGCGAAGGCGTGGCAGCCGGGAGGTACCACGACGACCGTGCCCGGAGTCGCGCGCACCACCCGGTTGCCCGAAGACGACTCCCGCTTCTGCCAGTTGTCGGGAGTACGGATCTGCCAGTTGTCGGGGGTATGGATCCTCGGCTCGAAGGCGGGCACGTCCGGCTCGCCCTCCAGCACTGGGAACAGCTCCTCGCTGCGAGTGTGCACGTGGGCGCCGACATCGAGACCCGGCGGCACGATCACCTCGAAGGTGGAGGCCACGCGCGAGTGCGAACCGGTCACCTCGAAGGTCACGTGCTGGGCGGGCGCCCGCACGCCCTCCCGTGCCCCGGCGGCACCAGCAGTCCCTCCGACACCGCCGCGAGGCCGCTCACCACGTCACCGGCAGTGCCTCGGGCCCGCGGATGAGCGCCCCCTTCTTGAAGGGCACGTCCTCGGGCGGCACCGCGAGCTCCAGCCCCGGCATCCGGTCCAGGACCGTGTCGACGAGCAACTCGGACTCCGGCCGGGTCAGCATGCCGCCGGGGCAGTAGTGCGGGCCGAAGCCGAAGGACACGTGCGGGTTGGGGCTGCCGGTGAAGTCGATCGTGTCCGGGTCGGGAAAGACCCCCGGGTCTCGGTCGGCGGCCAGGTACGACGCGTAGACCGCGTCCCCCGCCCGCATCCGCGCCCCTCTGACCGCCACGTCCTCCAGGACGATCCGGGACAGCCCGGCCGCGTTGCGATGGGGAATCCAGCGCAGCAGCTCGTCGATGGCCCGGAGGCGGATCTCCGGTTCGGAGCGCAGGCGTTCGGCGAGTTTGGGGACGGGTCAGCAGCAGGTGGAACACCTGCCCGCTGTTGTTCGTGACCGCCTCACCGCCGGTCTGGAGCAGGACGGCGAGCCCGACGGCCTCCTCCAGGGTGATCTCGTCCCGGCCCACCGCGGCGCCCAGCAGCGAGGCGCGAGGGGCGTCAGGAGGACTGGCCGCTGCTGTGGGCGATGCACGCCACGTCGATCCGGTCGGCCAGCTTGGCGAGCTCGATGGTGAGGGCCGCGACCGTGTCCTCGTCCAGACTCACCTCGCCGGCCTCCACCAGCCGCAGCCATCGCCCGCCCACCGTACGCAGCAGTTTGCTCACGTCGGACGCGGCGACCTGTAAAGTACCGCGGTCGTCGACGATCAGAGGCAGGGTCACTTCGCGGTTCACAAAGGGGATCGTAGTCGCGGAAGGCTCACGCTCCGTGCCATACGGTGGTGATGTTGCAGAACTCCCGGATTCCGTGCCCGGACAGCTCACGTCCGTAGCCCGACCGCTTGACCCCGCCGAACGGGAACGCGGGGTGGGACGCGGTCATCCCGTTGACGTACACGCCGCCCGCCTCCAGATCCCGTACGAAGCGGTCCACGTCGGCGTCGTCGCGGGTCCAGACGTTGGAACTGAGGCCGAAGTCCGTGTCGTTGGCGATGAGCACCGCCTCGTCCAGGTCGGCCGCGCGGTACAGCGTGGCTACCGGGCCGAAGGCCTCCTCGCGGTGGATCCGCATGTCGCGGGTGACGCCGGCCAGCACGGTCGGCGGGTAGTACCAGCCGGGCCCGTCCGGGCGTTCGCCTCCGCACAGCACCTTCGCGCCGCCGCGCCGCGCGTCGTCGACCAGTTCGACGAGGTCGTTCACGCCCTGCTCGCTGGAGAGCGGACCCACCTCGGTCTCCTCGTCCATCGGGTCGCCGACCGTCAGCGCCTTCATGCCCTCGGTGAAGCGTTCGGCGAAGGCGTCGTACACGTCCGAGTGCACGATGAACCGCTTGGCGGCGATGCAGGACTGCCCGGCGTTCTGCGTGCGCGCGGTCACCGCCACCTGGGCGGCCCGCTCGACGTCGGCGGACGGCATCACGACGAACGGGTCGCTGCCGCCCAGCTCCAGCACCGTCTTCTTGATCATCTCCCCGGCGGTGGAGGCGACCGCGCGGCCGGCGGGCTCGCTGCCGGTGAGGGTGGCGGCCCGCACCCGCTCGTCGCGCAGGATGTCGTCGACCGCGGCGGAGCCGATCAGGAGGGTCTGGAAGCAGCCCTCGGGGAAGCCCGCCCGGTGGAACAGGTCCTCCAGGTACAGGGCGGTCTGCGGCACGTTCGACGCGTGCTTGAGCAGCCCGACGTTGCCCGCCATCAGCGCCGGCGCCGCGAACCGGATCACCTGCCAGAGCGGGAAGTTCCACGGCATCACCGCGAGCACCGGACCGAGCGGCCGGTAGCGGACCAGGGCCCGGGTCGCGCCGGAGTCCTTCACGTCCGACTCGGCGGGCTCCTCGTCGGCGAGCAGCTCCGCCGCGTGGTCGGCGTACCAGCGCATCGCCTTGGCGCACTTGGCGGCCTCCGCGCGGGCCTGCTTGACCGGCTTGCCCATCTCGGTGGTGATGACCTTGCCGATCTCCTCCTGGTCCTCCTCCAGGAGGTCGGCGGCACGGTGCATGAGCCGGGCCCGCTCGTCGAACGCCGTCGTCCGGTACGTGCGGAAGGTGGCCTCCGCGAGCTGGAGTCGGCGCTCGGTCTCCTCCTCGCCCATGGCCTCGTACGTCCTGAGCGTCTCGCCGTTCGCCGGGTTCACCGTCGCGATGGGCATGGCCGACCTCCCTGGGTGCGGACTCGTGCTTCGACCTTGGCGCGCGGCGTGGGGTACCGCAACGCGGACGGTTCCCGCGGGTTGCCGTCCCGGGGTCCTCGTCCCTTCTCGTCAGTGCGAGTGCTCAGCCAGCCGGTCGAGAAACGCGGCCTGCGCCGTCACGATCACCTCACGGGCCCGGTCCACCGTGAACCACGCCACCCGGTCCAGCTCGGGGAACTCCTCGATCCGTCCCGACCTCGGCGGCCACTCCATGCGGAAGGTGCCGGGAACGACCGCCGACGGGTCGAGATCGGCCTCTACGGCCCACACCGTGACGACCTTCCCGCCCGCCTGCCGGACCTCGCCGAGCAGAACGGCGTCGCCGTCGGGCGGCGGCACCCCCAGCTCCTCCTCGAACTCCCGCCGGGCTGCCTCCCAGGCCGGCTCGGCGGGGTCGTACTCGCCCTTCGGGACGGTCCACGCGCCGGCCTCGCGCCGGGCGTGGAAGGGGCCGCCCATGTGTCCGAGGAGTACCTGGCGGTCCTGGTCGGGGCCACGCCGGTGCAGCAGGAGGCCCGCACTGCGCCTCACGGGGCCGCCTCGGGGTGCGCGGCGAGCAGGGTGTCCACCGTGTCCGCCTCCTCGGGGCGCTTGTCCTCGCGGTAGCGGACCACGCGGGCGAAGCGGAGGGTGACGCCGGCCGGGTAGCGGGTGGAACGCTGGAGGCCGTCGTAGGCGATCTCCACGACGAGTTCGGGGCGTACGGTCACTCCCCAGCCGTGCTCCTCGACGGCCAGCTCGCTCAGACGCTCCGTCTGCCAGGTCAGCAGCGCGTCGGTCATGCCCTTGAAGGTCTTGCCCAGCATGGCGAAGGAGCCGTCGGCGGTGCGGGCGCCGAGGTGGAGGTTGGAGAGCTTGCCGGTGCGGCGGCCATGGCCCCACTCGGCCGCCAGTACCACCAGGTCGAGGGTGTGGACGGGCTTGACCTTCAGCCAGGAAGCGCCGCGCCGGCCCGCGCTGTAGGCGGCGTCGAGCCCCTTGGCCACGACGCCCTCGTGGCCGCGTCGCAGGGTCTCGGCGAGGAACTCCTCGGCGGCCTCCGTCTCCTCGGGTCCGGGCACCAGCATGCGCCGCACGCGGGCCGGCTCGGGTACCAGCCGGGCCAGCCTCGCGTGCCGCTCGGTCAGTGGCAGGTCGAGCAGGTCGTGGCCGTCGACGGACAGCGCGTCGAAGAACACGACGGAGACGGGCACCGCCCGCGCGGCCGTGGCCACGTCCGTGCGGGAGCCGACCCGCCCGGCGGTCTCCTGGAAGGAGCGGGGGCGCCCGCCCTCGTCGAAGGAGATCACCTCGCCGTCCAGGATGAACCGCTCGCCGGGCAGTGCCAGGGCAGCGGCGCTGACCTCGGGGAGCCGGTCGGTGATGTCGTCCAGGGTGCGGGTGTAGAGGCGTACGGCGTCGCCGTCCCGGTGCACCTGGACGCGGATGCCGTCCAGCTTCTCCTCGACGGCCGCCGCGCCGAGCTTGCCGACCGCCTCGGCGACCGAGGAGGCGCTGTGGGCGAGCATCGGCAGCACCGGTCGGCCGACGGTGAGCCGGAACCGTTCCAGGGCGCCTGGCCCGTCGGCGAGCAGGCCCTCGGCCACCGTCTGCAGCGAGCCCGCGAGCATCACCGCCCGCCGTACGTCCGCGGTCGGTGCGCCGGTCGCCGCCGCCAGGCCCTCGACGGCGGCCGCGTCCAGGGCGCCCTGCCGGACCTCTCCGGTGAGCAGCCCGATCAGGAAACGCTGCTCGTCCTCGGTGGCCGCGCCCATCAGCTCGCCGACCTGGCGCGTCCGCTCGGCCTGCGAACCGGCGCCGGACACCGCACCGAGCCGCGTGAGCCGGGCGTCCACCTCGCGCACGGTCAGGGTCGGCCCGGCGGCCGGCGTGACCGGGCGGCTCAGCACCTTCCAGCCGACGCCGATCCGGCCCTGGGGGAGCCGTCCCGCCAGATACGGGATGACGATCGGCACGTCCGCCGCCTCCGCCTCCCGGAACAGTTCCGCGAGCAGGGCGGTCTTCCGGGACCGCGCCGAGGTGGCGGCGACCTCCCGGGACACCTGGGCCAACCGGGCAAGCAGCATGCAGCCATGGTGCACCGGCAAGGGCGGGACCACACACCGGTCGGCCCGCTGCCCGCGCGGCGGCATCCCCCGGCAGGACCCGGGACAGCACACCCCTACTGGGTGTGCCGTCCCGGGATGGCCGCGTCCAGGTCCGACATGACCAGGTCGCCGACGACGGCCGCCGCCGCGCGGTAGCCGCCGCTCGCCGCGTGGACGACCTGCTCGGCGAACCCCATCGCGTTGCCGGCCGTCCACACACCGGGCACGCTGGTCCGGCCCGTCGGGTCCACTACGGGGTACGCGCCGAACGGGGTCTCCCGGAGTTCGGCGCCCAGCCGCTCCATGAGGCCGGTCCGCGGTGCGGCCCTCGGGCCGACGAACACCACCGAGCGGTCGTGCGCCGTGCCGTCCGCCAGCTTGACCCCGGTGAGCCGGTCGTCCTCGACCCGCAGGCCCGCGACCGCGCCGGGCACCACCTTCACCCCGGCCGCGGCGAGCCGGCGCAGGTCGTCGTCGGACAGTTCCTCCTCGGCGACCGTGTGCAGGAAGAGGGTCACGTCGTCCGACCACTGGGACACCATCAGCGCCTGGTGCACGCTGAGCGGGCCGGTGGCGAGGACGCCGAAGCGCTCGTCGCGCACCTCCCAGCCGTGGCAGAACGGGCAGTGCAGCACATCCCGCCCGAACCTCTCGGCGACACCGGGCACCGCCGGCAGTTCGTCCTTGAGCCCGGTCGCGACGATCAGCCGGCGGGCGTGCGCGGTCCGCCCGCCGGCCAGCTCCACGGCGAAGTCCGCGCCCCGCGTCACGTCCACCGCCCGGTCGCGGACGAGTTCCACGCCGTACCGCGCGATCTCCTCCCGGCCGAGCGCCAGGAACTCGGCCGGCGACATGCCGTCCCGCGTCAGGTAGCCCTGCATGTGGTCCGAGGGCGCGTTGCGCGGCTCACCGGCGTCGACGACCAGGGTGCGCAGCCGCGCGCGGCCCAGGACGAGCGCGGCGGACAGTCCGGCCGCACCGCCGCCGACCACCACCACGTCGTACTTCTCGGTCAGGTCCTGGTTCTGGGTCATGGTGACCACCTCCACGTAGAAGGTCGCGCGGACCCTACGGGATTGACAAATACATTTGCCGGTTCTGCAATAAGGGCATGACTGCAGACGATGTTCTCGCCGGTGTCGGACCGAGGCTCCGCCAGGTGCGCAAGGAGCGAGAGGTGACCCTGGCGGCGCTGTCCGAGACGACCGGCATCTCGGTGAGCACCCTGTCGCGCCTGGAGTCGGGCCTGCGCAGGCCGAGCCTCGAACTGCTGCTCCCCATCGCCCAGGCCCACCAGGTCCCGCTGGACGAACTGGTCGGCGCCCCGCCGGTCGGCGACCCCCGGGTGCGCGCCAAGCCGATCGTGCGCCACGGCCGCACCCACTGGCCCCTCACCCGCCAGCCGGGCGGGCTCCAGGCGTTCAAGGTGCTGGAGCCCCAGCGCGACGAGGAGCCGGACCCGCGGACCCACGAGGGGTACGAGTGGCTGTACGTCCTCTCCGGCCGGCTGCGACTCGTGCTCGGCGACCACGACGTGGTGCTGTCGGCGGGGGAGGCCGCCGAGTTCGACACCCGGGTGCCGCACTGGTTCGGGTCGACGGGAGAGGGGCCGGCGGAGTTCCTCAGCCTGTTCGGCCCGCAGGGGGAGCGCATGCACGTACGGGCGCGGCCCACCCGGGCGTGACTCCGCGCAACTTGTTCCCTGATCGGCAAGCGACCGCTTAGTATGCGAGAGACCCGGTCGGACGACGCAGTCGGTGGAGGCCCCGCATGCAGGCATGGCAGGTGCACGAGAACGGCGAGCCGGGCGAGGTGATGCGCCTCGCGGACGTGGCGCCGCCGACGCCCGGCGACGGCCAGGTCCTGCTGAGGGTCCGCGCCGCGAACATCAACTTCCCGGACGCGCTGATGTGCCGGGGCCAGTACCAGGTCAAGCCGCCACTGCCCTTCACGCCGGGCGTGGAGATCTGCGGCGAGACCGAGGACGGGCGCCGCGTCCTCGCCAACCCCGCGCTGCCGCACGGCGGCTTCGCCGAGTACGCCGTCGCCGACGCCCGAGCCCTGCTGCCCGCGCCGGTCGCCCTGGACGACGCCGAGGCCGCCGCCCTGCACATCGGCTACCAGACCGGCTGGTTCGGCCTGCACCGCCGGGCCCGGCTGGGGGCCGGCGAGACGCTGCTCGTCCACGCTGCCGCAGGAGGGGTCGGCAGCGCGGCCGTGCAGCTCGGCAAGGCCGCCGGCGCCACCGTCATCGGTGTCGTCGGCGGCCCCGAGAAGGCGGCGGTCGCCCGTGACCTGGGCTGCGACGTGGTCGTCGACCGGCACGGCGAGGACGTCGTCGCCGCCGTCAAGGCAGCCACCGGCGGCCGGGGTGCCGACGTGATCTACGACCCGGTGGGCGGCCAGGCCTACGCCCAGTCCACCAAGGTCGTCGCCTTCGAGGGCCGGATCGTCGTCGTCGGCTTCGCGAGCGGCACCATCCCCAGCCCCGCGCTGAACCACGCCCTCGTGAAGAACTACGCGGTCCTCGGCCTGCACTGGGGCCTGTACAACACCAAGAACCCCGAGCTGGTCCAGCACTGCCACGAACAGCTCACCGAGCTGGCCGCACGGGGCGCCATCAAGCCGCTGGTGAGCGAGCGGGTACCGCTCGGCGGGGCCGCCGACGCCGTGCAGCGCGTCGCCGACGGCAGGACGACCGGCCGGGTGGCCGTCGTACCGGAACAGCTGGAGAAGGGAGCCGCCGCATGACCGACGCAGCGGAACTGCGCCGTCGTACGAAGGAACTGCTGGCCGCGCATCCACCGGCCACCACCGAACGCCTGGACTTCCTCCGGGCCCGGTTCGACGCCGGACTGGCCTGGGTGCACTACCCGCAGGGCCTCGGCGGACTCGCCGCGCCCCGCTCCCTCCAGGCCGTCGTGGACGCCGAACTGACGGCCGCGGGCGCCCCCGACAACGACCCCCGGCGCATCGGCATCGGCCTCGGGATGGCCGCCCCGACCATCCTCCAGTACGGCACGGAGGAGCAGAAGCAGCGACTTCTGCGCCCGCTGTGGACCGGCGAGGAGGTCTGGTGCCAGCTGTTCAGCGAGCCGGGCGCCGGATCCGACCTCGCCGCTCTCGGCACGCGGGCGGTCCGTTCGGGCGAGGACTGGGTCGTCAACGGACAGAAGGTGTGGACGTCCAGCGCGCACGTCGCCCGCTGGGCCATCCTCATCGCCCGCACCGACCCGGACCTGCCCAAGCACCGGGGCATCACGTACTTCGTGTGCGACATGACCGACCCCGGGGTCGAGGTCCGGCCGCTGCGCCAGATCACCGGTGAGGCCGAGTTCAACGAGGTGTTCCTCAGCGACGTCCGCATCCCCGACTCCCGCCGCCTGGGCGAGACCGGCGACGGCTGGCGGGTCGCCCAGACCACGCTGAACAACGAACGCGTCGCCATCGGCGGGACCGCGATCCCCCGCGAGGGCGGCATGATCGGCAAGATCGCCGCGACCTGGCGGGAACGCCCCGACCTGCGCACCCACGACCTGCACCAGCGGCTACTGGGCCTGTGGGTCGAGGCCGAGGTCGCGCGCCTCACCGGCGTACGCCTGCGCCAGCAGCTCGTGGCCGGCCAGCCGGGTCCCGAGGGCGCCGGCATGAAGCTGAACTTCGCCCGCCTCAACCAGGAGATCAGCGGCCTGGAGGTGGAACTCCTCGCCGAGGAGGGCCTGCTGTACGACGACTGGACCATGCGCCGCCCCGAGCACGTGGACTTCACCGGCCGCGACGCCGGGTACCGCTACCTGCGTTCCAAGGGCAACAGCATCGAGGGCGGGACCAGCGAGGTCCTGCTGAACATCGTCGCCGAGCGCGTCCTGGGCCTGCCCGCCGAACCGCGCACCGACAAGGACGTCGCATGGAAGGACCTCGCCCGATGAGCGCACAGTCGGAACCCGGTCTGCTCTACTCGGAGGAGGAAGAGGCGCTGCGCGCCGCCGTCCGGGACCTGCTCACCGACCACTGCGACCCGGCGGGCGTCATCACCCGCACCGAGTCGGCCACCCCGCACGACGTGTCGCTGTGGAAGTCCCTCGCCGACTCGATGGGCCTCGCGGGCCTCCTGATCCCCGAAGAACTGGGTGGTCAGGGCGCCACGCACCGGGAAGCCGCGGTCGTCCTCGAGGAGCTGGGCCGCGCGGTCGCACCGGTGCCGTACCTGACGAGCGCCGTCGTCGCCACCGAGGCGCTGCTGGCCTGCGGAGCCGACGAACTGCTCACCGAGCTGGCGTCCGCGACCACCATCGCCGCCCTCGCCGTCGGCCTGCATGTCGCGCCGGGCGGCGCCGTCCCGCACGTACGGCTCGAAGCGGGGCGTCTGCACGGTGAGTTGACCGGCATCGCCGACGCGGCCGTCGCCGACGTGCTGCTGGTGCCGGCGGACGACGGCGGCCTGTACGCGGTACGTGCCGCCGACGCGACCGTCACTCCGCAGGTGTCGCTGGACCTGACCCGGCCGGTCGCGCGAGTGACCCTCGACGGCGCCTCCGGGCACCGGCTGGGTGACGCCGAAGCCGCCGTACGACGCGCCCTGCGGGCCGGCGCCGGGCTGCTCGCCTCCGAGCAACTGGGCCTCGCGGACTGGCTGCTGACCGAGACGGTCCGCTATCTCAAGGAGCGCAAGCAGTTCAACCGCCAGGTCGGCGGATTCCAGGCGCTCAAGCACCGGCTCGCCGGGCTGTGGCTGGAGGTCGCGGGCCTGCGCGCCGCCGCCCGCAACGCGGCCGACGCGCTGGCGACCGGCGAGGACACCGAGGTGGCCGTCGCCGTGGCCCAGGCGTACGCCGGCCAGGTCGCCGTCCACGCCGCCGAGGAGGCGCTGCAACTGCACGGTGGCATCGGCATGACGTGGGAGCACCCGGTCCACCTGTACCTGAAGCGGGCCAAGGCCGACTCGGTCGCCTACGGCGCGGCGGGCACCCACCGGGAGACGCTGGCCGAACTGGTCGACCTCCGAGCACCCTGACGTCCGTCCACCCTGTCCGGGTGATGCCCGTCCCATCGGGGCGGGCATCACCCGTGCCCGCCACCGGGACGAAAATGAACCACCGGCGGCGCGTCGGCCAACTCCGCGCACGGCTCTGCTTCCTGGCGGCCTCCGGACCGCATACTCACAGGCGTCCCGTACGGCACTTCCAGGGAGGCAGAGCATGGCCCTCACCACCCGGCGCAGAGCCCTCACCACATTCGGCGCAGCCCTCGCGGGCGCGGTGGCCCTGCCCGCCGGCGCCGCGCTGGCGAGCGAAGGCAGGCACGGGCCGCGCCCGTTGTGGCGCGCCCACGCGCACAACGACTACGAGCACCCCCGCCCCCTCCTCGACGCCCTCGACCACCGCTTCGGCAGCGTCGAGGCCGACGTCCACCTGGTCGGCGGCCAACTCCTCGTCGCCCACGACCCCGAGGACCTCGATCCGTCCCGCACCCTGGAATCCCTCTACCTCGACCCCCTCGCCGCCCGCGTCCGCGCCCACCACGGCCGGGTGTACCGGCGGGACCGCAGCGCCCTGCAACTCCTGATCGACATCAAGACCGAGGGATCGTCGACGTACCTCGAACTCGACCGCCGTCTGCGCCGCTACAAGCACCTGTTCACCACCTACGCCCACGGACGGGTGTTCCCCGGCGCGGTCACCGCGGTGATCTCCGGCGACCGGGCGGCCCGTGTGCCCATGGAGGCCCAGCGCACCCGCCGCGCCTTCTACGACGGCCGTCTCACCGACCTCGGCAGCTCCGCACCGGCCTCCTTCGTCCCGCTGATCAGCGACAACTGGACGCTCAACTTCACCTGGCGGGGTGTCGGCGCGTTCCCGGCGGCCGAGCGGCGCAGACTGCGGGGCATCGTCGAGGCGGCGCACTCCCGCGGACAGCGGGTGCGGTTCTGGGCCACGCCCGACATCGCGGGCCCCGCACGGGACGCCGTATGGGCCGAACTGCTCGCCGCCGGCGTCGACCACCTCAACACCGACGACCTCGCCGGTCTCGAGGCGTTCCTCGACGCCCACCGGGACGCGTAGGGCCTCGCCGGGAAACACCACTCGTTCGGAGGACAGGTCAGCCGCCCGGACGAACCCTCCGCTACGCCACACTTACGGCCGAACGCCGCGAAGTGGACGTGGCGGAGGAGGTTGACGATGGCCATTTCCATCTCTGTGGTGCTGTTGCTGTCCGTCCTGGCGGTGATCTTCCTGCGCAACGGCGGGCTGAAGGTGTCGCACGCACTGGTGTGCCTGCTGCTCGGCTTCTATCTGGCGAGCACGAGCATCGCCCCGACCATCAGCAGCGGACTGACCGCGACGGCGGACATCGTGGGCAGCCTCAGGCCGTAGACGCAGACGCAGACGCAGACGTGGACCGTGCCGCGGGGCGTGCCGCGGGGCGTGTCGCGGGGCGTACGGCTAGGCGCCCACGATCCGTGAGCGGATGAGGAAACGCACCCCCTCGGGCGCCTCCAGCGAGAAACCGCTGCCCCGGCCCGCGACGACGTCCACGATCAACCGGGTGTGGCGCCACAGCTCGTACTGGCTGCGCGACATCCAGAACTCCACCGGCTCCTCGACGCCGTCGACGACCAGTTCGCCGAGCAGGACGTCCGCGCCGCCGGTGCGGAACTCGCCGGCCGGGTAACACATGGGCGCGCTGCCGTCGCAGCAGCCGCCGGACTGGTGGAACATCAGCGGGCCGTGCGCCTCGCGGAGCCGCCGCAGCAGTACGGCGGCCTCGGAGGTCAGCTCGACGCGGGGGATCTCCTCGTATGTGTCGCCCATGGGGCGCATCCCAGCACGGGGAAGGTTGCGAGTGCGTTGCGGGGGGTGCGGGGGTCTGCTGATCCGGGTGCCGGTGCCGGCTTTTACTCTTTTGACATACCTATTTACAAGTACCTATTATCTTCGGATGACCGACTCCAGCGCCCCTCGCCGGGACATCGACCGTCTGGCCTCCGGCCTCGCGGCGTGCCTTCCCGCGCTGCACCGGGCGCTGGACCGGCAGGTCGCCGCCCAGTACCCGCACCCCAAGCCCCCGGAGGGCCGGCTCGCGCTGCTGCGGTTCGTCGCCCAGCGCGAGGGTGCCACGGTGCGCGAGGCCGCCGAGGCCCTGCTGATGAAGCCGAACAACGTCAGCGCCCTGGTCTCCCAGCTCACCGAGCAGGGCGACCTGGAGCGCAGGCGGGACAGCGCCGACAAGCGGGTCGCCCACCTCCACCTCACGGCCATGGCCCGTGAGCGGCTGTCCGAGGTGCGGGAACTGGAGACCGCGTTCGTCCGCCAGGCCCTGACCTCCCTCACCGAGGGCCAGCAGGGCGCGCTCGGCTCCGCCCTGGACGCCCTCGACGCGCTGACGCGGCACCTCCGCCCCGCCACCCCCTGACCGGGCGGACAGCAGGCATTTCCGCCGGCCCCGGGCACGTCGTGCCCGAGGCCGGCCCGCCGTGCGCCCGTGGGCCGCCCCGCCCCCGCACCTCCCCCTGAATCTGGAAGAAAAGGCTCATCCATGCCGTCCACGTCCGTGGATCACTCCACCATGCCCGCGGCCGAGACCGCGCCACCGGCGGCCGGCCGCCGCCGGGCCAAGCGGTCCAATCCGTGGCTGACCCTCCTCGCCGTCGCGTTCGGACTGTTCATGGTCCAGCTCGACGGCTCCGTCGTCGCCATAGCCAACCCCGCGATCGGCAGCGACCTGCACGCGTCGACCGCCGAGCTGCAGTGGGTGACCAACTCCTACCTGCTCGCGCTCGCCGCCACCCTCATCCTGGGCGGCAAGCTCGGTGACCGGTTCGGCCGGCGCACCTACTACCTCGTGGGAGTCGCCGGCTTCACCCTCGCCTCGGTCGCCATCGGCCTGTCCTCCTCGATCGAGGGCGTGGTCGCCTTCCGCGCCCTCCAGGGCGTCTTCGGCGGGCTGCTGATGCCCAACACCCTCGGCCTGCTCCGCTCCGTGTTCCCGCCGAAGAAGTTCGGCATGGCGGTGGGCATCTGGGCCATGGTCTCCGCGGTCGCGACCGCCCTCGGGCCCATCGTCGGCGGCCTCCTCGTGGAGCACGTCGACTGGGAGTCCGTCTTCTACATCAACGCCCCCATCGGCGTCCTCGCCATCGCCTTCGGCATCCTCGTCCTCCCGGAGAGCCGCAACGCCGGCGGCCGGGAACGCTTCGACATCCCCGGCCTCGTCCTGCTCGCCCTCGGCCTGCTGGCCGTGGTCTTCGGCGTCGTCAAGGGCGAGACCTGGGGCTGGACCTCCGCCGGCACCCTGGGCGCCATGGCCGCCGGGCTGGTGCTGCTGCTCGTGTTCGGCTGGTACGAGACCCGCGTCGAGCACCCGCTGCTGCCGATGCGCCTGTTCCGCAGCCGAGCGCTGACCATCGGCGCGATCATCACCGCGCTGAACTTCTTCGTCATGCTCGGCGTGATCTTCTTCGTCATGCTCTACCTGCAGAACGTGCGCGGCTTCACGCCGGTCGAGGCGGGCGTGCGGACGCTTCCGCTCAGCCTCGCCTCGCTGGTCGCCTCCCCGCTGGGCGCGGCCCTGACCCAGCGCTACGGGCCCCGGCTGACGATGCCGCTGGGCATGCTGCTCCAGGCGGCCTCCTGCTTCGGCATGCTCACCTGGCAGACCGACTCCTCCTACGCCACGATGTGGCCGCCGTTCATCGCGCTCGGCCTCGGCGTCGGCATGGTGATGTCCGCCTCCTCCGACGCGATCGTCGGCAACGCCCCCGTCCGGGACGGCGGTGTGGCCGGTGGTCTGCAGGCGACGACCCTGCAGATCGGCGGCGCGCTCGGTACGTCCGTGCTGGTCTCCCTGATCAGCGGCAAGGTCGGCGCCACCCTCGTCGGGGAGTTGACCGGCGCGGGCGTGCCCTCGGCCATGGCCCACGGTCTGCAGGAGGCCAAGGACGCCGTGGCGATGGGCGTGGCGCCCGTCACCGGCGACATGCCGGCCGGCCTGCGGGCCGCCGTGGTGGAGGGCAGCGGACAGGCCTTCATGAACGGCGTCCACGTGGCCGCGATCGTCACCGGTGTCCTCTGCGTGCTCGGCGCGATCCTCGCCTCGACCGGTATCAGGCGCGGCGCGGAGCAGCCGGCGGACCACTGAGGCCGTGAGCAGCGGTGCCCATCCGGCGCGGGGCACCGCCGCCGGCGTCGCTCAGAGGTCGCCGACCGCGGAGCGGGGGAGCACCGTCACACGGTGGAAGTTGCACTTCGAGGGCAGGTCCGACGGAGGCCGCGTCTGATGCGCTTTCAGCGCGATGCTCACCAGGCTCAGCAGCAGGTCGACGTCCGCGTCGCAGTCCAGGTGCACGGTCACCCACCGGGAGCCCGGGACCATGCGGATGGCACTGGAGCCGCCGAGGTCGTAACGGAAACGCTGGATGGCCCGGTGGGTGAGGTGGAGGTCCACGTCCCGGTCCGAGTGGAAGTGGACGATCTCGTCGCGGACGGAGTACAGCGCCCGTCCGGTTCCGCAACTGGTCGGACCTGCTGTGAGGTCGCGCCAGGCTTGCAGTCGTTCAAAGGCGCGCTGGGCCAGAGTCATGGCCCCATCGTCGCCCGATCACCGCGCCGCAACCAGAGGTTGAGCGATTTGTAACCGGCACGTGAGGTCGGAGCACGCCCCGGGAGACCCGGGGGAGGCACCGCGCCCGGTCGCGCGGCGCCTCCCCCGGTCGCGCTACGGCGCTACGCAGCCGATCGACCCCACGGGGAAGTCGTTGCCCGTGGACGTGGCCGTGAAGCCGAAGGACACGCTGCCGTCCGGCGGAATGACGCGGTTGTGGTCCACGTTCCGGACCGTGACCGTGCCATCCGTGCCGCTGGACAGCGAGCCGTTCCACACACTGCTGAGCGTGGTCCCGTTGCCCGGCCGCCACTTCACGGCCCAGCCGTTCAGCGGCTCGGTCCCGTGGTTCATCACCTCGACGGAGCCCTGGAAGCCGCCGCCCCAGGAGTTCTGCACGTTGTAGACGGCCATGCAGGAACCGGAGTGCGTGGGCGGCGGGGTGGTGGGCGGCTCGGTCGTCGGAGGCTGGCTCGGCGTCGGGGTGCCGCCCGAGTCACCGATCCCGGTCACCTCGCCGTTGCCTCCGTCGAAGACGACGTCCGAGCAGGAGAAGAAGTTCTCCTGGCTGTCCGAACGCACCCACTGCATGAAGATCAGCGCGTCACCGGAGCGACCCGACGGCAGTGCCAGATCCCAGTAGTAGTGGCCTCCGTCGGCACCCGCCGAGCCCCGCTGGGGAGGGTCGGTCACCGTCTCGATCAGCTCCAGGTCGTCCCAGCCCAGCTCGGACGTGGGCGACCAGCCCGGCTTGGTCAAGTAGACCCGGAAGTCACCCGGGTGGGCCGCCCAGTTGCTGTAGTTCACCTGGATCGTCGAGCCGGACGTCAGATGCGTCCGGGGCCAGTCGGCCCGGGCGGCGTTGTAGGCGGAGAAGTCGTACGGTGACCGGTCGCCGGCGCTGCACAGCGTGCCGTCCGGCACATAACCGGCGCCGCGCCCGCCCGCGTTGGAGTCGAGTACGGCGAACCAGTTGTACATAGCCGTCGCGCCGCTCTGGTCGAGGGCGTTCTGACAGGCCGGGTTCGTCGGGTCCAGGGCGCCGGTGCCGGTCTTGGCGTCCAACTGGCACAGATAGGTGCGTGAGCCCGGCATCATCGCCACGCCGTGCGCGTCGGCCCGCCCCTGCCCGAGCAGGAAGGTCACGCCGAGCGCGCCGAGCAGGGTGGCCAGTACCGCCGCGAGAGAGATGTATCTGCTGCGTCGAGCCATAGGGGGTCTCCTGTTTCCGGGTGCTGGGTCTTCCGGTCGTCCGGGTCTACGGGACAGTCATGATCAGCTCATGACAATCATGGAACCCTCGCCCGTCCGGGGAGTGCGGGTCGACCGGACGGGCGAGGGGGGTCGTGGACCGTGCGCGGCGGCTAAGCCGTCGTGCAGGGCGAGTCGTTCAGGCGGAAGCCGTCCGGCTCGGTGAACGAGCCGCTGTACGCGCCCTGGAAGCCGAACGTCAGGCTGCCGCCCGGAGCGATCCGGGCGTTGTGCACCATGCCGGTCGCCGTGACCGTGCCGGTGGACGGGGTGACGGAGGCGTTCCAGGCGTTGGTGATCCGCTGGCCGGAGGGCAGGGCGAAGGCGAGCTGCCAGCCGTCGACGGGGGCTGTGCCGGTGTTGGTGACGGTGACGTCCGCGGTGAAGCCGTTCTGCCAGACGTTCGTGCCGTACGCCACCTCGCACGCGGTCGGGTCGCCGGGGCCGGGGTCGGGGTTGCCCGGCGTGTCGCCGGTCTCGACGGTGGACGAGAAGGAGTTGACGGTCAGTCCGGCGCCCCTCTGCCACGGCTCGAAGCCCGCCTGAACGCTCGTCAGGTACCAATCGTTCTCGGCGAGTCCGCGTGCGACAGTCGCCCGGACGAAGTCCATGACGTCGAAGCTCCAGTCGGTGACGGCCGAGGGGGCGACGAAGGACAGCACGTCATTGGAACCGTTGCTGCCGGTCCACACCTCCCAGTTCCGTCCGCCCACCGCGGCCGTGCCGACCTGGGAACCGATGGGCTGGATCGGGCCCACCCTGTTGAACCAGATCATGATCTCGGTCTGGTTCACCCCGTCCGTCCGGGGAGTCGGGTCCAGCCATATGTCGTACGAGGCGTTGTAGACGGCGTCGCCGACAAAGCCGTACGAGATGCTCGAGGGCGCCTGGGCGATGGTGTCGAGCCGGGCGGGCAGATTGGTGCCCGGCGAACAGTTCGTGTAGTGACAGCCGTTGAAGACCGACGGGTACGACTTCGGGGCCCCGTTGGTGGGTACCGAGCCGTCGGCCTGGGTGACCCGGAAGCCGGTGTCGGTGGCGGTGACGCACTGGGTGGCGCTGGAGCCCCAGCGGTTGTTCTGGACGACGTACCGACCCTGGATCGTCGTCGTCCCGAACGGTTCGCAGATCGTGGTGTCCGCCTGGGCCGGCGCCGCCGCGGTCATGAGTGACGCGACGACCGCGAAGGTCGCGAGCAACGCGCCTAAGAGGCCGCGCGGGGTGCGGACTTGGGGCCGTAACGGTCTCATGGGGGCCTCTCCGGGTGGGTGCGGGGGCAGGGAGGGGCCGGTGCGGGAGCGCTCCCAACTCCCCACTGTTGGGAGCGCTCCCACTTACCGGTTGCGGGTGACTGTAGAAGCGGTTCATGTTCCTGACAAGGCTGTGCGCGCGGGAGTTGTCGAAGGAATCTCGAACTCCCAGGTGGGAGACGTCAGGCCGGGAGCGCTCCCGGCGGTCACCTCGGCCGGGTCGATCAGGCGGAGTCCCGGAGTACCAGTTCCGTGCGGAGGATGACGTGCCGCCAGGCGACGGGGGAGTCCTCCGGCGAGTCCTCCATCTCCGCCAGCAGCAGCCGCACCATCGTCCGGCCGATCTCCTCCAGCGGCTGCCGGACCGTCGTCAGCGGCGGATCCGTGGGCCGGGCCGGCTGGAAGTCGTCGAAACCGATCACCGCGACGTCCTGCGGCACCCGCCGGCCCGCGGCGCGCAGTGCGTGCAGCGCCCCGGCGGCCATGGTGTCCGAGGCGGCGAAGACCGCGTCGAGCTTTGGGTGACGGTCGAGCAGCTCGGTCGCCGCCCGGAGCCCGCTCTCCTCCGTGAAGTCGGCACACTCGACGACCAGCGAGGACCTGACCTCGACGCCCGCCAGTTCCAGGGCCTCGCGGTATCCGCGCAACCGGCACTGGGCGACGTACATGTCGAGCGGACCGCTGATGGCCCCGATCGTGCTCCGACCGCTGTTCAGCAGGTGCGTGACCGCGCCGCGCGCGCCGCCGGCGTTGTCGGCGTCGACGTAGGTGACGCCCTCGTCGCCGGATCGCCGCCCCAGCATGACGGTGGGCAGCCCCGCCTTGGCGAGCATGTCCGGCAGCGGGTCCTCGGCGTGCACGGACATCAGCAGCACGCCGTCGACCCGGCCGCCGCGCGCGTACTCGACGAAGCGCTGCCGCTCGGTATCGGTGCGGACGAGGGTGAGCAGCAACTGCACCGGGGTGTCGGTGAGGGCGTCGCCGACCGCATGGACGACCTCGGTGAAGAACGGCTCCCCGAACAGCCGCCAGTCCGGCTCCGTCATGACCAGCGCGATGGCGTCCGCGCGGTGCCCGGCCAGGGAGCGTGCCGCGAGGTTCGGGACGTACCCCAGTTCCGCGATGGCCTGTTGCACGGCACGTCGCGTCGAGTCCCGTACGCCGACCGCGTTGTTGATGACCCTGGAGACGGTGCCCCGCCCGACACCGGCGCGGGCGGCCACCTCCTCCAGCGTCGGCGTACCGGGACGCTGCCTGCTCATGTCCGCCTCCCCCCGACGAGATCATCCGATACTACGGCGGTCTGCTCGGCTCGGCGGGCGGATCGCGAGGGCGTCGCGCGATCGACGGCGTTCGGCGGGGGGCAAGAGGGGCCCGCCAGGACCGTGCGCAGGTCCCACAGGGGCCGCCAGGTGGCCGAAACCTGCTCCGCGCGGCGCCGGACCGGGCCGTCCCAGTAACCGCGCAGCCGCGCCGCGTCGGTGGAGTCGTCCTTGCGAACCACGCCGAGGAGATACCCCAGGAGCAGCCCCAGCACGTCGCGGTCGCCAGGGAAGCAGGCCGCGGCCGATCCGAGCGCGCCCGCGACGGACACGGCTTCCGCGGTGCTCACCACGGTGGACGGCCGCCCGACCTCGCAGCCCTCCCCCGTACGGACCTCGCGCAGGTCGCGATACGCGATGACGAGGGCGTCCAGGACCGCCTCGTCGACCTGGAACGGCACGCCGGCCCGTTCGACGGAGGCCCGCGCCTGGCTGCGGACCAGCGCCGTCTCGGCGTCGAGATCCGGGATGGGACCGACCGTCTCGAAGTCGAAGCGCCGCTTGAGGGCGGCGGACATCTCGGAGACGCCCTTGTCGCGCAGGTTCGCGGTGGCGATGAGGTCGAATCCGGGTGCGGCGTGGGCCAGGGCGTCGTCGGAGCCCGAGAGTGCGGCGATGGCGATGCGTCGCTCGGAGAGCAGGGAGACCAGGGCGTCCTGCACCTCCGGCAGACAGCGGGTCACCTTCTCGACGCGGGCGATGCCGCCCCGGGGCGTCGCCGTCAGGTCCGAGGGCACGGCGCCTTCCGGCCGGGCTCCCGGGCCAGCAGCAGGGCGTGGTTCCAGCCGTACTTGAGCGGGTCCCCGGTCGTGCCCGCCGTGCCCTGCACGACCAGCCGCCGGTGCCGCACACGGCCGCCGACAACAGCTCGGACAGCATGGACTCGGCAGTACCGGGCCCGCCGACGAGCGGCAGGCCGCGTTCGCCCGCCAGGGTGACGACGCATCGCTCGACCAGTGCGCGGTCGCCGACGAACTCGCCCTTCACCACCACACGGCGCGGCACGCCCGAGGGTGCCGCGGGGCCCTCGGGCGTGCCGCGGGGCCCTCGGGCAGCCGCGGGGCCCGGTCGTCGCTGCCCATGACGAACGCGACGACGGCGACGGCCCGGGGCGTGAGCCGCCAGGCGGGCGGGCGTGGTCCGTCGTCGTACGCGGCGAGGAAGGCCGGTTCGGTGGCGCACCGATCATCGGGCGGCACGATCTGGCGGGCGGTGCCGGGAGAGCGGGCGGTGGTCATCGACGGGTCTGCCACCCTCCCGTCGTGCGGGACGACTTGGTGGTCCCCGGCTGTCGCCCGCCCCATGAGAGCCTCCCCCGCACCGCAGTGATCAAGTGCTGAAGACTCTGGGCCGGCCCGCTGACGACGCCGCGCGTGCCACCGGCCGCCCGGGGAAACCGGCGGCCGGGGGCACGCGTCCCGCCGTCAGCCGTCCAGGCGGACCGGCATCAGCAGTGAGAACGTCGTCTCGTCGTCCGTCCGGCGGATAGCGAGCGGGGCCGTGGGGGCGCCGAACTCCAGGACCAGCCGGTCCCGGCCCCCGGCGGCGAGCGCCTCCAGCAGGAAGCCGCGGTTGACGGCGACGTTGTCCGGGTCGTCGTCACCGTCCTCGCAGACGGTCACCGTACCGTCGTCGACCACCCGGAGCACGCTGAGGTCGTGCGCCGCGCCGCCCGCTTCGTGCCCCGCGCCCTCCTGCGTCCGGCCCGCGCGGACGGGACCGGACTCCAACGCCTTCCGGAAGGCGGGCACGTCGATGAGGGCACGTCGTCCGGAGGGCAGGTGGACGAGGCGGCGGTAGTCGGGGAAGTCGTGGGCTAGGCACTGCCCGGCCGCCTGACGGTCCCCGGTCTCCAGCGTCACCCGGTCACCGTCCACGGCGAAGCCGACGGGTTCGCCGCCGCTCAGCAGCGCGCGCATCGCGTCGGCGAGCGGGGCGGGCACGAGGGCCTGTGCCCCCGGCCCGCCGGGTCCGGCGGCACCCGCGCGCGAGACGGCCATCCGGTACCGGTCGGTGGCCACGAGGTGGAGCGCGTCGCCCTCCACGTCGAACAGGACCCCACCGAGCATCGGCAGTTCGGGGTCGGCGCCGACCGCGAAACGGACCGCGTCCAGTGCGGCGGCCAGCTCCGACGCGGGGACGGACAGGCGGAAGGCGGCAGCGGACGGCGAAGCGGTCATGGGGTTCTCCCTGTGGTCGAGTGTTGCTCGGAGCGTGGAGAACTCGCTGCGGGCATCGGCCAGCCCCAGTTCGAGACGGCGCAGGTGCGCCTGGAGAAGCCCGCGCACCAGATCCGTGTCCGCACCGGACCAGCCGGCCAGCACCAGCCGGATGTCCGCCAGCGGCATGCCGGCCCGCCGCAGCCGGGCCAGCAGCCGGGCCTCGTCGAGTTGTGCGGGGGCGTACCAGCGGTAGCCGCTCACCGGATCCACCCATGCGGGGACCAGCACACCGGCACGGTCGTAGAACCGCAGGGCGCTCACGCCCAGGCCGCTGTCGCGGGCCATCTCCCCAATGCTGCGCATCTCGCTCTCCACGTCCGCAACCCTGGGCCCTTGACCAGGTCGAGGGTCAATCCCGGCCTCGGCCGCGGCGGCCGCCCTGTGCCGGTGTCCGCACCGCAGCACGCCACCGTCACACGCCAACGCACGCCGTCACACGCCAACGCACGCCAACGCCGAGAACACCGCCGTACACCACCGCCGTACGCCGACCGTTCCGCAACCCTGCCCGTGAGACTCTCGTACCGAACCGCACAGTCCCTCTGCCGTTCTTGCGCCGTGCAGAAGCCCACCGCCGTCACCCTCGACTGCACCGCCGTCACCCGTCTCCACAGCCGTCACCCCCGACGCCCCCGCGGCGATACGGATGCCGCTCCTCGCCCAGGAGCGGCTCGATCTCCCGAAGACCCCGCCGACCAGGGGAAGCCGCCGGTCGTCCACGGGTCGCCGGGACCGGCGCGCCGTCATCCCTGGCGAGGCGGGGGCGCGGTGCTCTCGCGCACGACGAGCTGGGTGGGGACAAGCCGTGTGCCGTGTTCCGGCTCGCTCTGCCGCACTTGGTGCAGGACACCTTCCACGCAGCGGCGGCCGACCTCGGCGAAGTCCTGGTGCACCGTGGTGAGTGGGGGCAGGAACGAACCGGCCTCGGGAATGTCGTCGAACCCCACGACGGACACGTCCTCGGGGACCCTGCGGCCGCGCTCGTGGAGTGCGCGCAGGAGGCCGAGAGCCATCTGGTCGTTGGCGGCGAACACGGCGGTGCAGTCCTGCTGTTCTGCCAGGTGGAGTCCCGCGCGGTAACCCGACTCGGCCGACCAGTCACCGCGCACGGGGGGCGGCGGCGTACGGCCGGCGGACTCCAGCTCGGTGCGCCAGGCGTCCGTCCGGCGCTGGGCGGCGAACGATTTCTCGGGACCGGCGAGGTGCCAGACCGTGCGGTGCCCCAGTTCGAGCAGGTGGCGCACGGCGTCCCGCGTCCCGCCCGCCTGGTCGGTGTCGACCACCGTGAAGCGGTCCCCGGCATCCGAGTCCGCGACCACGACCTTCACGTGCGGCGGCAGAGACAGCCGGGCGGCGTCGAGGAGGTGGACCTCCATGATGACGATGACCGCGTCGACCGCCAGTTCACCCAGCCGGGAAAAGGCACCGCGCACCTCGTCCTGGGTGGGTACCGCGACCGGCAGGAGCGTGACCGCGTACCCCTCCTGTGCGGCCGATGTGGCGATGGCCTCCAGCGTGCGCACGTTGCCCGTCGTCGCGAGCGTGAACGTGATCACGCCGATCGTGCGGAACTCTCCGCGCTTGAGGGCGCGCGCCGCGCTGTTGGGGCGGTAGCCGAGCTCCTTCATGGCCGTGAGGACCTGTCGGCGCGTCTGTTCGTTCACGCCGGGGAAACCGTTGGAGACGCGGGAGACCGTCTGCGAGGAGACGCCCGCGAGCTGGGCGACGTCCGCCATCGACACGGTCCGCCGACGGCGCGGGGACCGGGTCGCAGGCAGCGGTGTGCCTGGTGCCGGGGAGTTCCTGCCTGTTCCGTCCACCGGTTCCTCTCCTGCTTACGCGAGCGACTCTTGACCGCCCCTACGGACGCAGTGTAGACATGCCGCCATCGAATGTTTACGTAAACATAACACCTGGTCGGAAGGTCGGCTGACCCGCCTTCGAGGTCCGGCGTTTGCGTAAACCTCGGGTTCGCCAAGGACGAACGAGGGGCGCGAGATGACGACGCTGCAATCGCCGGCGGCCACAGGGGCCCGCCCGGCCGGGCCACCGGTGCGGCGGACGCGCCGTTCCTGGACGGGATGGGGCTTCATCGGCCCGTTCGCGCTCGTGTTCGCGCTGGTCTTCCTGGCGCCACTCGCGTACTCGATCTACCTGAGCCTCTTCCGGACACAGCTCATCGGCGGGACCTCCTTCGTAGGCCTCGACAACTACGAGCAGGCTCTGCGGGACGGGCGGTTCTGGGACGGCGTGCTGCGGGTCGGCCTGTTCCTGCTGGTCCAAGTGCCGATCATGCTGGGCCTCGCCCTGCTCGTGGCGCTGGCGATCGACAGCGGCCGTCTGTTCGGCAAGGACTTCTTCCGCATCTCCGTCTTCCTGCCGTACGCGGTGCCGGCCGTCGTCGCAACCCTTATGTGGGGCTTCATGTACGGCCCGCGCTTCGGCCTGGTCGGCGACATCAACGAAGCCTTCGGCGTGCGGCTGCCCGACCCGCTGTCCTCCGACCTGATCCTGGCCTCGATCGGCAACATCGTGACCTGGGAATTCGTCGGCTACAACATGCTGATCTTCTACTCCGCGCTGCGCGTCGTCCCGCACTCGCTCTACGAGGCAGCCGAGATCGACGGCGCCGGACAGTGGCGCGTCATCACCGCGATCAAGCTCCCCGCGATCCGCGGCGCCCTCGTCATCGCCACGATCTTCTCGATCATCGGCAGCTTCCAGCTCTTCAACGAGCCCGCCATCCTCCAGAAGCTCGCGCCGAACGCGATCACCACCGACTACACCCCGAACTACTACACCTACTCGCTGTCCTTCTCCGGCCAGCAGCACAACTACTCCGCGACGGTCGCCATCGTCATGGGCGTGGTCACCATGATCGTCGCCTACGTCGTCCAGCTGCGCGGCATGCGCAAGGGAGCGTGAGCGCGATGACGATGAGCGGGACCACCGACGCACCGCGGCCCACAGCCGCACCGAAGCCGACCGCAGCCCCCCGGCTGCGCGCGCCACGCCGCCCACACAGCCCCGGCCGCCCCCGCCGCAGCATCCTGCTCACCGTGCTCACCGGTGTCATGCTGCTCTACAGCCTCGTACCGCTGCTGTGGCTGGTGATCAGCGCCACCAAGACGCAACAGGGCCTCGCCCGGTCGTTCGGTCTCTGGTTCGACGGGGACTTCGCCCTCTGGGACAACGTCACCGAGACCTTCACCTATCAGGACGGCGTCTTCGGCCGCTGGTTGCTCAACACCCTCCTGTACGTGGTCGTCGGAGCAGGCGGGGCCACCCTCCTGGCCGTCCTCGGCGGCTACGCGCTCGCCAAGTTCGACTTCCCCGGCAAACGCGCCGTGTTCGCCGTTGTCATCGGGGCCGTCGCCGTACCCACCACGGCGCTCGCCGTACCGACCTTCCTGATGTTCAGCAAGCTCGGTCTGACCGACACCCCCTGGGCCATCATCCTCCCGTCCCTGATCTCGCCGTTCGGCCTGTACCTGATGTGGGTGTTCGCCGCCGAGGCGGTCCCCACCGAGCTCATGGAGGCCGCCCGGATCGACGGGGCGAGCGAGCTGCGGGCCTTCTTCCAGGTCGCGCTGCCGCTGCTGGCGCCCGGAACCGTCACGGTGCTGCTCTTCACCACAGTCGCGACGTGGAACAACTACTTCCTGCCCCTGATCATGCTGAAGGACCCCGACTGGTACCCCCTGACTCTCGGTCTCGACGCCTGGAACAAGCAGGCCGCCACAGCCGGCGGCGAGGCCGTCTTCAATCTCGTCGTCACCGGCTCGCTGCTCACCATCGCGCCGCTCATCGCTGCCTTCCTCCTGCTTCAGAAGTACTGGCAGTCCGGTCTCGCCGCCGGAAGCGTCAAGGAGTAGTCGCCGCAAGCGTCAAGGAGAGTCACCGCAGGGCCGCTTCTGGGCCCGCACGTCCCTGCCGAACCAAACGGAACTGGAAGAAGCCACCATGCCCAAGCACTCCCGCCGCCTGCTGCGCGGCCTCGGTCTCCTCTGCGTCCTGGCGCTCGGAGCGACCGCCTGCGGCTCCGACGACGACTCCGACCAGAAGGCGGTGGGCGCCGCCGACATCCAGGCCGCCCTGAAGAAGGGTGGCAGCGTCACCGTTTGGGCGTGGGAGCCCACCCTGAAGCAGGTCGCCGCCGACTTCGAGAAGAAGTACCCGAAGGTCGACATCAACCTCGTCAACGCCGGTACCAACAACGACCAGTACAAGGCCCTGCAGAACGCGATCTCCGCCAAGAAGGGCGTCCCCGACGTCGCACAGATCGAGTACTACGCGCTCGGCCAGTACGCCCTGACCAAGGACGTCACGGACCTCAAGGCGTACGGCGCCGACAAACTGGCCGGCTCCTACTCGCCGGGACCGTGGAACGCCGTGAAGTCCGGCGACGGCATCCACGGCCTGCCGATGGACTCGGGACCGATGGCGCTCTTCTACAACAAGAAGGTCTTCGACAAGCACAAGATCGCGGTGCCGACCACCTGGGACGAGTACGTCGAGGCGGCCCGCAAGCTGCACAAGGCGGACCCGAAGGCGTACATCACGAGCGACGTCGGTGACGCCGGCCTGGCCACCAGCCTTCTGTGGCAGGCGGGATCACACCCCTACAAGGTCGACGGGACCAAGGTCGGCATCGACTTCACCGACGCCGGCGCCAAGAAGTACACCGACACCTGGCAGCAGCTCATCGACGAGAAGCTCCTCATGCCCGTCGTGGGCTGGAGCGACGACTGGTACAAGGGCCTGGGCGACGGAACCATCGCGACCCTGCCCATCGGCGCGTGGATGCCCGCGAACTTCGTGTCCGGGGTCAAGGACGGATCGGGCGACTGGCGCGTGGCCCCGCTGCCCCAGTGGACCAAGGGAGCCGGCACCAGCTCCGAGAACGGCGGCAGCTCGCTCGCGCTGCCCGGACTCGGCAAGAACAAGGAACTCGCCTACGCCTTCGTCGAGTACGCCAACGCCGGTGAGGGCGTACGGACCCGCATCGAGAACGGCGCCTTCCCGGCGACCACCAAGGACCTGAACTCCGAGGCGTTCCAGAACACCGAATTCCCCTACTTCGGCGGTCAGAAGGCCAACAAGGTCTTCGCCGAGTCCGCCAAGAACGTACCCACGGACTGGAAGTACCTGCCCTACCAGGTGTACGCCAACTCGATCTTCAACGACACCGTCGGCAAGGCCTACGTATCCGGCACGAAGCTGTCGCAGGGGCTGGCGGACTGGCAGGAAGCCTCCCTCCAGTACGGCAGCGAGCAGGGCTTCACCATCGACAAGTAGTGCGGGAGCGCCGGCAGCCTCCACTGACCAAACAGGCCCGTGAAAGGACCTCCATGACCTCCCCCCTCGCCTCCCGTTTCCCCCATCCCAAGGGCAGCGACGGCACCCGACGGCTCGGCTACGGCGCCGACTACAACCCCGAGCAGTGGCCTCGGGAGGTGTGGGCGCAGGACATACGGCTGATGCAAGAGGCCGGCGTGAACATCGTCTCTCTGGCGATCTTCTCCTGGGCCAGGATCCAGCCCACGGCCGACACCTGGGACTTCACCTGGCTCGACGAGGCGATGGACCTGCTGCACACGGCAGGCATCGGTGTCGACCTGGCCACCGCCACAGCCTCCCCGCCGCCGTGGCTCACCACCGCGCACCCCGAGATCCTGCCGGTCACCGCCACCGGTGAGACCCTGTGGCCAGGCGCGCGCCAGCACTGGCGTCCCACCTCACCGGTGTTCCGCACGCACGCACTCCGGCTCGTACGGAAACTGGCGTCGCGCTATGCCGGTCACCCCGCTCTCGTCGCCTGGCACGTCAACAACGAACTCGGGTGCCACAACGTCTACGACTACTCCGACGACGCGGCCCGCGCCTTCCGGGACTGGCTGCGCGACCGGTACACCACCCTCGAATCGCTCAACCACGCATGGGGCACCGCCTTCTGGTCCCAGCGCTACAGCGACTGGGACCAGATCCTGCCGCCACGCCTCGCGGCCTCGCACCCCAACCCCACGCAGCAACTCGACTTCAAGCGCTTCTCCTCCGACGCGCTCAAGGAGCATCTGCTGGCCGAGCGCGACGTGCTGCGGGAACTGACCCCCGACGTGCCCGTCACGACGAACTTCATGGTGATGCGCGGCACCAAGGGGATGGACTACGCGGACTGGACGGACGCAGGCGCGGTCGACTTCGTCGCGAACGACCATTACGTCATCCCCGGGCCCCAGGACCGCGACGAGCTGTCCTTCTCCGCCAACCTGACCAGCGGCATCGCGAGCCACCAGCCGTGGTTCCTGATGGAGCACTCCACGAGCGCCGTGAACTGGCAGCCGGTCAACACGCCCAAGCTGCCGGGGGAACTGGCGAGGGACTCGCTGCTGCACGTCGCGCACGGCGCCGACGCCGTCTGCTTCTTCCAGTGGCGTCAGTCCGCCGCCGGCGCCGAGAAGTACCACTCGGCCATGGTGCCGCACGCCGGCGCCGACAGCGATCTCTTCCGCTCCGTCGTGGACCTGGGCCGGGTGCTGCGGACGCTGGCGCCGCTCGCCGGGACGGAGCGCGAACCGGCACGGGTCGCCGTACTGTTCGACTGGGACTCGCGGTGGGCGAGCGAGCAGGACTCACACCCCACTACACACCTCGACTACCACCAAGAGGCCCTCGACTGGTACTCGGCGCTGCTACGACTCGGAATCCGCGCCGACGTCGTACCCGTGAACCACAGCGACCTCCCCTCCTACGACGTCGTGATCGCACCCGTCCTGCACATGGTGCCCCAGGAACTCGCCAAGGAGCTCACCCGATACGTGGAGGGCGGCGGCCACCTCGTCACCACCTACTTCTCCGGCATCGTCGACGCGAACGACCACATCTGGCTCGGTGGCTATCCCGGTGCCCTGCGCGAACTCCTCGGCCTGCGGATCGAGGAGTTCGGGCCACTGCCCGACGGCGCCACGGTGGACCTCGACAATGCCACGGCCGGCAGCCTGTGGACCGACCGGATCACCGTCACCGGCCACGACGTCGAGGTTCTCGCCCGCTACCGCACCGGCCCGTACGCGGCACTCCCCGCGGTGACGCGCCGGACGACGAGCCAGGGTTCCGCCACGTATGTCTCGACCCGCCTCGGTGTTCCGGGCCTCCTCGGGCTGCTCCCGGACCTGCTCGCCCCGGCCGGGCTCACCAGTGAGCTTCCCGAGGAAGCCCGGGGCCAGGTGGAACAGGTCGTCCGGCGTGACGCGGACAACCGCTACGTCTTCCTGGTCAACCGGAGCGACACACCGGTGACGCTGTCCGGCTTCACCGGAGACGTACTCGTCGGCGCGAAGGCCGGCGAGTCCATCGTCCTGCCGCCACGCGGAGTCGTGGTCGTCCGCCAGGCGGCACACTGACAGAGGCGGTCGCACTTGTGGGCCGTGCCGAGGCGCGTACACGGCGCCGCAAGCCGGCGCGGCCCACAGGCGGGCAGCCGTGCTCGGTGACCGTCCGCGGCCTGGCCCCGGCCCGGCCCGCCCGGCCCGACCGTGCGTCCAGGAGGCGCCCAGCTTCCTCGGCGCGTACGACACCAGCAGGTGCTTCGGCTGCTCGTGGTACGCGCTTGCCATCGCCCCGCACGTCCCTCGCGGGGAGCCGAGCCGACATGATCCGTGTCCTGTTGGCAGACGACCAGGCACTCGTGCGTGGCGCTCTCGCCACCGTGCTCCGACGTGAGCCCGACCGTTCGGATGGGTGTGACGAGTCGGCCGTGGATCGTGGATGACGCCTTGCGGGCAGCACTCGAACCACTGCTGCCGCCCAGGCCTGAGCGGTTTCCAGGGCCGAGCCGGCCGGTGACCGGTTGCGCCCGCAGGGCAGTCTGCACGTCCTGCATCAGGACATCGCGTGGCGACTGCTGCCCCCGGAAGCGGGGTTCGGTTCCGGGCCGACGTGCCGACGGCGCCTGGGCCGCCGGCGATAGTCAGGTTCTTTCGAGCGGTTGCACTGCATCTTCATCGCTCTGACGGATCCCAGCGTGTTGTGCGGCGACGAGCACCGTCGGCCGAACATCCCTCGCATAGCCGACCGGGCCGCCGACGCAGCCGCCCAGCAGCCGTGACCGCTCCCGGGCACTCGCAGGAGACCCGCACGCCGCTCCCTCCCATGGCGCGACCCGCCACCGGCCTGCCCGCCCGGTACGTGGGCGGGGGCACGGTGGTGCGCGTGCGTGCGCGCCGGCGACCACCTGTTCCGCGCCGCGATCCGGCTGTCGACACGCCCCGCCCAGTCGCATGAGACGGTGTGGCCGTGGCCCACTCCCGCAGGTCGTCGTCACCCGCACCACGACCGGGGGAACAGGGACTTGAGCCGTCGATGCTGAGGGTGAGTCCCCGATCGCGGCCATCTCGGTCGCCATGGCCGCGCAGTCGATGTCCGGGGTGAGTCCGCCCCGCTCGACCGCGCCGTGCAGGGCGCCCGTGACCTTCCCCGTGGTCACGCGCAGTGGCGGATCAGGAGCCCGTGAGCAGGGCGGCCGTCGTACCGAAACGGTGCAGGCGGCAGCGCCGGCTGATCCCGACCTGTTTGAGGTGACCGCCCACGGCGTATCCGCCCTGCCGTCCTTCGGAGCGATCTGAAGCACGCGACCGACGTCGCCTCTCCCGTGGGGCGCAGTCGCCCGGAGCTCATCAGTCCATGACGCTCGGGGTGTAGTCGTTGTCTTGCAAAATTGGGTCGGAATCTTGCGCTGCTCTGTTATGCGTCCTAATGTGACGCTCCGATCAGGGCAGTGTCCTGGGTGCCACCTCGGAGGAGCCGTAATGAAGCCCCGCAACCTCGCGATCTTTCTGATCTCTTCAGGTCTTGTCCTGTCCGCCACGGCTTGCGGTGGTGACTCGGACGCCGGAGCCGACGGGGATGTCACGATCACCGTGGCGTGCCAGCCGGCGAAGACCGCATCCAAGCAGCGCAAGGCATGGGACGACGACGTCAAGGCCTTCGAGAAGGCGCACCCGGGCGTCAAGGTCAAGAGCACGGACCAGCAGCCGTGCTTCGACCCGAAGACCTTCGCCGCGAAGCTGGCCGGCGGCCAGATGGAGACGGTCTTCATGGCACCTGTCACCAACTACACCGATGTCATAGCCAAGAGACAGGCGAAGGACATCACCGCGTCCACGGATCTGGTGAAGAACTTCGGAGACATCCGGCAGGACGTCCGGGACATGCTCACCAAGGAGGGCAAGGTCTACGGCATCCCCAACGTCAGCTACACCGTCGGGCTGGTCTACAACCGCAAGCTCTTCGAGCAGGCCGGCGTCGACCCGGATACCCCGCCGAAGACCTGGGCCGAGATCCGAGACGCGGCCAAGAAGATCGCGGACCTGGGTGACGGCTACGTCGGATTCGGCGAGTACGGCGGCGGCAACGTCGGCGGCTGGCACTTCGCGCAGTCCGTCTTCAGCCGCGGCGGCGAGATGGTCGTGGACGGCAAGGCGGCCTTCAACAGCGCCGAGGGCAAGGCGGTTCTGCAGACGCTGCACGACATGCGCTGGGAGGACGACAGCGTCGGCAAGAAGCTGCTGATCGGCTGGGAGGCGCTGATGCAGCAGATGGCGGCCGGCAAGACGGGCATGATGCTCGGCGCCCCGGATGTCGTCACCGACTTGGTGCAGAAGTTCCAGGGCGGCAAGGAGGACTACGGCATCGCCCATATCCCCGAGGGCAAGGCGTCGCTCACCGGTGGCGAGGCCTACATGATCAACCCGAAGGCGAGCGCCGCCGAGACCAAGGCCGGCCTGCAGTGGATCGACTTCCAGTTCAACACCCCGGGCAAGGGCCGTCACGACTACGCGCGCGGCAAGGCCAACGGTGAGGCCGTGGGCGTTCCGAACAACGACTACATGGGTGACTCGCCGACGGGCCGGAAGCTCGCCGAACTCCGCGAGAAGAACGCGGTCCTGCCGGTCGAGTACTACCAGCCCTACATCGACGGGTCGAAGAACGTCGAGTTGAAGCTGGAGCCGCCGAACGCGCAGGAGCTCTACGCGGTGCTGGACGTGGCCATGTCCGCGGTCCTGACCCGTGAGGACGCCGACATCGACAAGCTGCTCGCCGACGCCGAGGGCAAGGCGAACTCGATTCTGGCGAAGAGCTGACCGTCGCGGACCACGGGCGCCGCATCCGATTCCGACGGAGTGCGGCACCCCGGCCCGCGGCGCGGAACGGGAGATCACCATGGACACATCCACCGTGCAGGCGAAACGGCCCCCGAGGCCGCGGCGCCGGCCTCCCGCACGTCCCTCGCGTCATGGAAGGACTCTTCGCACCAACATCACCGCTTACGGATTCCTGTGTGCGGCCCTGTTCTGCTTCGCGCTGTTCGCCTGGTGGCCGATCATCCGGCAGCTCGTGCTCAGCTTCCAGGAGACCAACCTGGTCGACGAACCCGAGTGGGTGGGCCTGGACAACTTCCGTACGGTGGTGGAGGACCCGGCGTTCGGCCAGGCATGGAAGAACACCTTCGCCTTCACCTTCCTCGCCCTGCTGTGCGGCTTCGTGATCCCGTTCGCGGTGGCGATCGTGCTCAACGAACTGCGGCACGCACGCGGGTACCTGCGCTTCGTCGTGTACCTGCCGGTGATGCTGCCGCCGATCGTGTCGGTGCTGCTCTTCCGCTGGTTCTACGATCCCGGGCCCGGCCTGTTCAACCAGATACTCGACTTCGTCGGCCTGCCCGGCCTGTCCTGGCTGGACTCCACGGACACCGCGCTGATCTCCCTGGTGATCGTCTCCACCTGGATGAACATGGGCTCCGGGGTTCTGATCTATCTCGCCGCACTGCAGAACATCCCCGGTGACCTCTACGAAGCGGCCGAACTCGACGGAGCCGGCATCTTCAAACGGATCTGGAACGTCACCATCCCGCAGACCCGGCTGATCCTGCTGCTCATGCTGATGCTCCAGATCGTCGCCACCATGCAGGTGTTCATCGAGCCCTACATGCTCACCGGCGGCGGACCGGAGAACGCGACGGTCACCGTCGCCTTCCTGATGTACCAGTACGCCTTCGTCTACGGCGGCAACTACGGCGCCGGAAGCGCGCTCGGCGTGATGCTCATGATCGTTCTCCTTGCGATCGCCGCAGTCCAGCTCCGGCTGACCCGCGACGAGAAGAGGTAGCCCCGTGGCCAATACAGTCGACATGACAGCCCACCCGGAAACCGCCGGGCACACCCGCAAGGCAACGCCGCCGGACGCGCACCAGCGGTCCCAGCGGTCCCAGCGGCGCCGCGCCGCCTGGGCCGACGGCCACTCCCGCACCATCGTCTCGCCCCTCGAGCTCAAGTCCCGCTGGGGGAAGCGGATCTACTGGACGGTGCTCGCCGCCGTCCTGTCCGTGTTCACCTTCGTGTTCGTCTTCCCGCTGTACTGGATGGTCACGGGCGCGATGAAGTCGGGCGAGGAGATCGCCCGGATGCCGCCGACGCCGTGGCCGAAGGACCCGGACTTCTCGGTGTTCGCGGACGCGTGGGAGCTCTTCGACGTCGGGCTGCTCCTGAAGAACACCCTCTTCTACGCGGTCGGCGCCTGGCTGTTCGCCCTCGCGGTGGACGTGACGGCCGCGTACGCGCTGTCCAAGCTGCGCCCGATGTTCGGCAACGTGATCCTCGGGGCGATGCTCGCGACCCTGATGATCCCGCCGATCGTCGTCATGATCCCGGCGTACATCACCGTCACGGACGTGCCGGTCTTCGGGTGGCACCTGCTCAACACACCCTGGGCGATCTGGTTCCCGGTGGCGGCCAACGGGTTCAACATCTTCCTTCTCAAACGGTTCTTCGACTCGATTCCCGACGAGATCCTCGAAGCGGCGGAGATCGACGGGGTGCCGCCGTGGCGCGTGCTCGTCTCGATCATCCTGCCGATCTCACGGCCCATCCTCGGTGTGGTGTCCATCTTCACCATCGTGCTGGTGTTCAAGGACTTCGTCTGGCCGCTGCTCGTGCTGCCGGACAGCGGGAAGATGACGATCAGCGTGGGCCTCTCCCAGACCGCGGGACAGGTGACGCAGAACCAGGTCATGGCGGGTCTGGTGATGGCGAGCATTCCGATGATCATCGTGTTCTTCCTCTTCCAGCGGAGCATCATGGCGGGCCTCACCGCCGGCAGCCTCAAGGGGTGACCCACGCCCCGCCCCCCTCGCCTCCCCTTCGCTTCACCAACCAGAAGCACTCCGCCGCCGGCCGGCACCTTCATGCCCCGTTCCGACCGGCGGCGGAGTCCCACCTGCCCGAAAGGACCCCCCGTGGCAGCCGTGCACCCCTCCCGCACCCATGACTGGTGGCGTGACGCCGTCATCTACCAGGTCTATCCCCGCAGCTTCGCGGACGGCGACGGGGACGGCACCGGGGACCTCGCGGGTGTCCGCGCGAACCTGCCATATCTCGCCCAGCTGGGCGTGGACGCCGTGTGGTTCACCCCCTGGTACCTCTCGCCGCTGGTCGACGGCGGCTATGACGTGGCCGACTACCGCACCATCGACCCGGCCTTCGGCACCCTCGGCGACGCCGAGAAGCTTATCTCCGAGGCCGCCGAGCACGGCATCAAGGTCATCGTCGACATCGTGCCCAACCACCTCTCCGACCAGCACGCCTGGTTCCAGGCCGCCCTCGCCGCCGGGCCCGGCAGCCCCGAGCGGGAGCTGTTCCACTTCCGCCCCGGCCGCGGCGAGAACGGCGAACTGCCACCGAACAGCTGGCCCTCGCAGTTCGCCGGTGACACCTGGACCCGGGTGCCCGACGGAGAGTGGTACCTGCACCTGTTCACCCCCGAACAGCCCGACCTCAACTGGAACCACCCCGACGTCCGGCGCGAACACGAGGACGTACTGCGCTTCTGGTTCGAGCGCGGCGTCGCCGGCGTCCGTATCGACTCCGCCGCCCTGCTCACCAAGCACCCGGACCTGCCCGACTTCACCGAGGGCGTCGACCCGCACCCCTACCTCGACCGGGACGGGATCCACGACATCTACCGCTCCTGGCGCGCGATCGCCGACGAGTACGACGGCATCTTCGTCGGCGAAGTCTGGCTCCCCGACTCCGAACGCTTCGCCCGCTACCTGCGCCCCGACGAACTGCACACCGCCTTCAACTTCAACCTCCTCGCCTGCCCCTGGGACCCCGAGCGTCTGCGCCGCACCATCGACGACACCCTCGCCGAGCACGCCCCGGTGAAGGCCCCCGCGACCTGGGTGCTCTGCAACCACGACGTGACGCGCACGGTCACGCGCTACGGCCGCGCGGACACCGCGTTCAACTTCGGCACGAAGACCTTCGGCACACCCACCGACCTGGCGCTCGGCACCCGCCGCGCTCGCGCCGCCGCACTGCTCACGCTCGCGCTGCCCGGCTCGGTCTACCTCTACCAGGGCGAGGAACTGGGCCTGCCCGAGGCGGACATCCCCCTCGACCGCATCCAGGACCCGATGCACTTCCGCTCCGGCGGCACCGACCCGGGCCGCGACGGCTGCCGGGTCCCACTGCCGTGGACGGCCGGCGAACCGCACAGTGGTTTCGGCGGTGCCGCGGAGCCCTGGCTGCCGCAGCCCGCGTACTGGCCGCAGTACGCGGTGGACCGCCAGCTCGGCGACCCCGACTCGATGCTCGCGCTGTACCGCACGGCGCTCGGACTCCGCCGCGACACCCCCGGGTTCGGTGACGGTCCGATGACCTGGCTTCCCTCCGACGACGGTGTCCTCGCCTTCGCCCGCACCGACGGACTGGTCTGCGTGGTGAACCTTCGGGACCACGCTGTCGAACTGCCCGTACACACCGAACTGTTGCTGGCGAGTGAACAACTCGACGCGGACGGACGGCTGCCGGGGGACACGGCGGTCTGGCTGCGCGGCTGACTCGCGGATCCGGGCGGTGACCTGCCCCGTGCCCGGATCCGTCGCCACGCGCGGCCTGCTCCGCGCAGGACCTGACCTCCGCGGACGAACCCGGCCCGCCTTCGCTCGACGAAGGCGGGCCGGGCTGCTCGACGCACCACCCTGGAGGCCGTGTATCGCACCACCCACCCCTCGACTCCAGGCGGACCTCCGTGAGCAGAGCCATCGAGCTGCGAGAAGCGAGCAAGAGATACGGGGACGCGTACGCCGTGCGCAAGCTGTCCCTCTCTCCGTGGCGCGAGGGGAGTTCCTGGGGCTCGTCGGGCAGTTACAGCCCGCCGCTGAGCAGCACGCCGCAGGCCTCCCAGTCCACAGCCTCCTACCAACTGGGGCCCTGCGTTTCGCTGTCGTGGCCGGGCGTCACGTCCGGGTCGTCCGTCGTCGTCAATCCGCAAAAGCAGTCAGTCTCGCTCGGCAGCGGTCATAGAGCGATCGTGAGCGAACAGAGACGAGCAGGCCAAGGGTCCTTTCGGGCCGTAGTTCTCCTGCGCATGAGCACCACGTGCAGCAGCGACCGCACGTCCTGCGAAGAACAGCGTGTGACGGGCGCGTCGATCCGGTCATCGGAGGGGGCGGGGGCATGGCCGGTTCGCTGCACCTGACGGTTGATCCGGACACACAACAGGCGGACTCTGGGTAAGCGGTCGAATACGTGGGGAAGTGACCCTTCCCGTGGAGGCAGCCCGTCCGATCCGCGCCCCGCCCTGCGCTGCCCCAGCCGTGAACGCGTGACCACCGCCCGATGCCGCTGTACGGACGGCGGAACTTCCGCACGGAAGGCCGCCCGTTCCCGCAAGACACTCAGAACCGCCGAGGACGAGGTCCGGCGGACTTCTCGGACCGACGACGACCAAGCCCCTCGGCCAGACGCGTGAGGAACCGCGCATGACCGACTTCACCGCCCCCTGTGACGTTCCGACCACTGACCGGGACGCCGTCCTGCGGATCCTGCGGACCACCCGCTCCGTGCGCCGCCGCCTCGACACCGAGCGTCCCGTCGACCTCCGTCTCGTGCACGCGGCACTCGAAGCGGCTCTGCAGGCTCCCAACGGTTCGAACGAGCAGCCGTGGCACTGGATCGTCGTGACCGACCCCCGCCGCCGTACCGCGCTGGCCCGTTGCTACCGCGAGGCGGCCCGGCCCTATCTCGCGGCGATGACACAACGGGTGGAGGACGGCACCGTCGGCCGCGGCGTTCTGAACGCCTCCCTGCGGCTGACCGAAGTACTCGACCGGGTACCGGTGATGATCGTTCCCTGCCTCGCATCCACGCCTGCCGACCACGTCGCCCTCTTCCGGCGGCTCGGATACGCCCCGTCCGCCGAACACGCCGCCCTCTCCGTCTACTACGGGTCCGTCTGGCCCGCCGTCTGGAGCCTCATGCTCGCCCTGCGAGCCCACTCCCTGGCGAGCGCGGTCACCGCCCTGCACCTCACCCGGCCGGACGACGCCAACGTGATCCTCAACCTGCCCGAAGGCGTCACCCAGGCCGCGCTGCTCGCCGTCGCACACCCCACCGGAGAATCGTTTCGCCCCGCTCCTCGCCGCGCCCTCGACACCGTCCTCCACCACGACACCTGGTAACCCCGGCACGGCACAGGAAAGGACCACGGGATGGTCGACCAGCACAACCAGCCCCAGCTTCCCGCTCAGCTGACAGTCGGCGTGGACGGACCGCTCGCCGCCGCGCGCCGCACGATCCTGCGGGAGATCGAAGCGCTGCTCACCCGCGCGCGCGAGGACCAAGCCCGAGAACTCATGCAGGCGGTGTATGACGCTCCGAGGATCATGGTGCTGGGGGCGGGCCGTTCCAAACTCGCCGTCGACGCCTTCGCCATGCGCCTGATGCACCTCGGGCTGACCGCCCACGTGTCCACCGACGTCACCTGCCCGGCCATCACCGAGGGCGATCTGCTGGTGGCATGCAGCGGGTCAGGGCACACTCCGACCGTGGTGCAGCGCACCGAGTCGGCCAAGCAGGCCGGCGCCCGGATAGCCGTCGTGACCGCGAACCTCGAGTCGCCGCTGGCCGCACTGGCGGACATCCCCGTCCATCTCGCCGAGTACAGCCAGGACTTCGAACCTGACGCCTCTACCCAGTTCGTCGGCACCCTGTTCGAACAAGGCGCTCTGGTCTTCTTCGACTGCCTGATCCTCGCCCTCCAGCGCGCCCACCACGTCGACCCGGCCGAGATGTACGCCCGGCACACCAACCTTGAGTGACGACCGCACCAGAGCCGATCCCGCACCGGACATCCGCTCCCGTAACGCAGGAAGGCAACCCGCGATGTCAGAACGTTCCGCGCCCATCAGCTTCACCAGTACCAAGGCCCAGCTCGGCCTGACCCGTACGCGAGCCTGGATCGAGAGCCTGCTCCTGCCGAACGCCGAGCGCCTGACCGGTGTCTCCTTCTTCGCCTGCCTGCCCCACCCCCTGCTGCTTCCGGCCGGGCAGTGGCTGCGAGGCAGCGGCATCGGCGTCGCCGCCCAGGACGTAGCGGCGGCCACCGACGAGGTGACGGGCGCGGTGAGCGCCTCCCTGCTGGCCGAGGTCGGCTGTTCCCACGTCATGGTCGGGCACGCCGAACGTCGCGGCGTCTTCGGCGAGACGGACCAACTCGTCGCCCGCAAGGCCGCCGCCGCGAGCGGGGCCGGTCTCGTCCCGGTGGTGTGCGTCGGTGAGACCGACACGCTTTCCGCATCCGACGCGGCGGCACTGGCCTCCGCCCAGGCACGGGCGGTCGTGGCCGCCGTCCCGCCGGAGCGGCCCCTGCTCTTCCTCTACGAGCCGGGGTGGGCCATCGGCGGTACGGAGGCCGCCGACCCGGTGCACGCCGGTCACGTACTGCGCGCGCTGCAAGACGTCACCGCCGGCCACCACGCCCGCTTCGTATACGGAGGGGCGGTCGTGCCCGGCGTCTACACCCGGCTACGCGGCGAAGGGGACTGGGACGGCGTGGCCCTGGGCCGCGCCGCCCAGGACCCGCTGCTCCTGCCCGCAGCCCTGGACGAACTCACCACCCCCAGGTGAAGTCGCCCCACCGAGCCGTAAGCTGCAGGTGTTCGATGCGCTCGGCGAGCATGCGCAGCGTCATGTGGGTGGCCTGGAGAGGGGCGTCAGTGGTTCTTCTTCGAACGGCGGGCGCTGGGCAGCGAGTGATTCAGGGAACAGGTCACGCTTGCTGAGCGTCTGGCCGAGGAGCGGTACACACCCGAGCATCATGTGGCGTTGCCCCTTACGCGCGTGGCGGACGCGTGCGCCCTGCCACAGAAGTTTCTGAGGCAGGGCTCCAGCGATCCCGGGCGCTGCAGGCCGGTCAGGAGCCCCTTTCTGGGTTCCTAGAAGAAGCCCAGCTTCTTCGGCGAGTAGCTCACCAGCAGATTCTTCGTCTGCTGGTAGTGCTCCAGCATCATCTTGTGGTTCTCCCGGCCGATCCCCGACTGCTTGTAGCCGCCGAAGGCGGCGTGTGCCGGGTACGCGTGGTAGCAGTTCGTCCAGACCCGCCCCGCCTGGATCGCGCGGCCCGCGCGGTAGGCGGTGTTCATGTCGCGGGTCCACACCCCGGCGCCGAGGCCGTACAGGGTGTCGTTGGCGGTCCTGATCGCGTCGTCGAAGTCGTTGAAGGGCGTGACCGACACGACCGGGCCGAAGATCTCCTCCTGGAAGATCCGCATACGGTTGTGGCCCTCGAAGATGGTCGGCTGGACGTAGTAGCCGCCCTTCAACTCGCCCTCGTATTCCACGCGTTCACCACCGGTGAGCACCTTGGCGCCCTCCTGCCGGCCGATGTCCAGGTAGGAGAGGATCTTCTCCAGCTGGTCGTTGGACGCCTGCGCGCCGATCATCGTGTCGGTGTCCAGGGGGTGGCCCGGATTGATCAGCTCGGTGCGGGCGACGGCGGCCTCCATGAACTCGGCGTAGATGCCGCGCTGGACCAGCGCCCGGGACGGGCAGGTGCACACCTCACCCTGGTTGAGCGCGAACATCGTGAAGCCTTCGAGCGCCTTGTCGCGGAAGTCGTCGTCCTGGGACCAGACGTCGTCGAAGAAGATGTTCGGTGACTTGCCGCCCAGCTCCAGCGTGACCGGCTTGATGTTCTCCGAGGCGTACTGCATGATCAGCCGCCCCGTGGTGGTCTCTCCGGTGAACGCCACCTTCGCCACCCGCGGGCTGGACGCGAGCGGCTTGCCCGCCTCCGCGCCGAAGCCGTTGACGACGTTCAGGACACCGGGCGGCAACAGGTCCGCGACCAGGCTCAGCCAGTAGTGGATGGACGCCGGGGTCTGCTCGGCGGGTTTCAGGACCACGGCGTTGCCGGCGGCCAGTGCCGGGGCCAGCTTCCAGGTCGCCATCAAAATCGGGAAGTTCCACGGGATGATCTGTGCGACGACACCCAGAGGCTCGTGGAAGTGGTACGCCACGGTGTCGTCGTCGACCTCGCCCAGCGAACCCTCCTGGGCGCGGATCGCGCCCGCGAAGTAGCGGAAGTGGTCGATGGCGAGCGGGATGTCGGCCGCCAGCGTCTCGCGCACCGGCTTACCGTTCTCCCAGCTCTCGGCTACCGCCAGCCGCTCCAGGTTCGCCTCCATGCGATCGGCGATCTTCAGCAGGATGTCGGAACGCTCGGTCACCGAGGTGCGGCCCCAGCCCGGGGCGGCCTCGTGCGCGGCGTCGAGCGCCCGCTCCACGTCCTCCGCCGTACCGCGCGCGACCTCCGTGAAGGGCTGACCGTTCACCGGTGACGGATTCTCGAAGTACTGCCCGCGCATCGGCGGCACGTACTCGCCGCCGATGAAGTGGTCGTAGCGCGACTGATAGGAGACGATCGCGCCCTCGGTGCCGGGCGCCGCGTAACGGGTCATGCTGTCTGCCCCCTCATCGAGCGCTGCCCGCCGTTGGACAGCTCCGCACGCGAGGCTAGGGAGCGGGACGTTGCAGGGACGTTGCACGTGCGGGCGGCCGAAGCCCGGTCCGGTGCCGCCGCTCACGGGCGGGCGGTCACCACGCGTTCGGCGCCGCCAGCTCGGACTCCAGCGCGGCGAGCCGGGACCGGGCCGCCGCCGTGGGCCGGACCGCGACCAGTGCGCGCCACACGTCCACGTCGTCCTCGCCCCACGGCGCGTGCGCCCAGTCGGCCAGCAGGTCGGGATCGCCACCGGAGATCAGTGCCGCGCGCACACCGTCGGCGATCCGGCGCCTGAGCCGTACCACCGCCGGCGCCTGGGAGCCGGGCAGCAGCGGACCGGCGTACGCCGCCGCGGCCGCCGCGACCGCACCGGCCCGCAGACGACGCTCGACGACGGTGGCGTCGGACTCCACGGGCATGGCGAGCCGGTACGGCCGGGACGCGAGCCGACCGGGTCCCAGCAGCCCGCGCAGCCGGGTCAGTTCGGCACGCAGGGTCACCGGCGGCACCGTCTCGTCCTCGTACAGCGCGCACAGCAGCTCGTCGCCGGTCAGGCCTTCGGGGTGGTGGGCCAGCAGTACGACGATCTCGCTGTGCCGCCGGCTCAGCCGGACTCTGCGGCCGTCCGCGCTCAGCAGCGCCTCGTCGCGGCCCAACGCGGTCAGCTCGGCCGAATCGGCCGGCGGCCGCTCCGGGGCGAGCAGCGCCAGCTGCGACTCGGCGGCACGCGCTACCGCCTGGACGAAGCCCAGACTGTGCGGATGCGCCAGTCCGTCCCCACCGGTGATGTCCACGGCGCCGAGTACGCGCCCGGTGCGGGGGTCGTGCACCGGAGCCGCCGCACAGGTCCACGGCTGGACCCGCCGTATGAAGTGTTCGGCGGCGAAGACCTGGACCGGCCGTCCGACGGCCACCGCCGTGCCCGGAGCGTTCGTCCCCACCGCGGACTCCGCCCACCTGGCACCGGGCACGAAGTTCATCCGTTCGGCCCGGCGACGGGTGGCCGGATGTCCCTCGACCCACAGCAGCCTGCCGTGCGCGTCGCACACGGCGAGCAGATGCTCGCCGTCGGCGGCGAAGGTGCCCAGGAGTTCCCGGACCAGCGGCATCACCCGCGCCAGCGGGTGCTCGGCCCGGTAGGCGCCGAGGTCGCCGTCCATGAGTTCCACACTCGCCGTGCCGTCGGGGCCGACGCCTGCCCGGACCGATCGCCGCCACGACTCCGCCACCACGTCACGCACGGGCCGCGGCACCGTCCCTGCCTCGGTGAACGTCTCGTGCGCGCGACGCAGCGTCCGGGCACGCTCGACGGGGTCGGCCCCCGGTTCCAGAGCCAGCCATGCATCAGACAACTCGGCCTCCCCGGACAGTGCTGCTGACGACGATGGGCTTGGGGACATCGTCACTCCGCCCATACGCGTGGACAACCACTTCGACCAGCCGGATCACCGGGACCCGGCGGTCTGTCGGGAGTCAGGCGAAGTTGACCAGTCTGATGTAGCGGGTCCAGTCCCACAGGGGCCCCGGGTCCGTGTGGTCGCTGCCCGGCACCTCGTGGTGCGCGATGATGTGCTCGCGGTCCTTGGGGATGCCGTACGTGGTGCAGATCGCCGAGGTGAGCCGGGCCGACTCTTCGTACATGGCGTTGGTGAAGTACTCGGGGCGGTCCACCCAGCCCTCGTGTTCGATGCCGATGCTGCGGGTGTTGTAGTCCCAGTTCCCCGCGTGCCAGGCGATGTCCGCCTCGCGGACGCACTGCGCCACATGCCCGTCCAAGGACCGGACGACGTAGTGCGCGGACACCTGCTTCTCGGGGTCGCGGAAGATGGAGAGGGTGTCGGCGTACGTCTCCTGCGTGACGTGGATGACCACGTAGTCGACGGGATAGGCCGTGGGGCGGCTCGACCGGGTGTAGTTGGACGTGCTCGCCGGCTGCCATTCGGCGGAGGGGCGGTCGACGTCCCGGGGCTGTGCGGCGGCCCGTGTGCCGGACAGCAGCGCATACGGGACGGTGGCGAGCGCGGCGCCCATCAGGAGCCGCCGCCTGGTCGGAACCGGTGCTGTCCTTTCCCTTTCCATGGGACTGCCCTTTCGTCGGTGGGGCCCTCGGGCCCGCGTGTGTGGGGGCTCAGCTGTGCGACGTGGCTGAGAAGAGAACGCTGACGAACGCTGACGCGGACCTCTGATGCCGTCCGTGCGAGGTGCGTCCGCGTGAATCACCGTACGGTCAGCGGGGGTTGCGCAGAAGGGCGCCGCGCCGTTCCGTGGACAGCCCCCGCCTTTGTGGACAGCCCGGTCACTCGAACGAGTGACGGGGGAGTGGAGCAAGGGCATCGGGAGGACCCCGGCCCGGGTCGGTGCTGCCTCGCCTGCCGCTGTCCCTGCCGCTGCGGAGGCGGCTGTCCCTGTCCCTGTCCTGCCGGTACCACCGCTGTCCGCGCCGCGTCCGTCACCGAATCGGGTTCAGGCCCGCTCCGCCACCACCGTCGGGTCGTCCAGGACGGCTCGCATCACCGAGTGTGCGGCGCCGAGAAGGGGACCCTGCGGTCCCAGATCCGACACGGAGACCGGGCAGACCGGACCTGCCGTGCGCCGGGCGAGTTCGTCCCGCAGTGACGGCAGCAGCCAGGGTGCGAGTCCGGCCAGCGCGCCGCCCAGCACCACGCTCTGGGGGTCGAGCAGGTTGACCGCCCCGGTCAGCGCGATGCCGAGCGCCGTACCCGCCTCGTGCAGGGCACGCCGTACCGCCTCGTCGCCCTCCGCGGCACGCCCCGCGAGCAGTCCGACGCGATCCTCGCCCGGCTCCACGCCGGCCGCGCGCAGTACCGCCTTCTCGCCGGCGTACTGCTCCAGGCAGCCTCGCCCGCCACACGCGCACTCCGGCCCGTCGGGACGGACCGGCACATGACCCAGCTCACCGGCGAATCCACGGGTACCGCGCAGCAGCCGCCCGTCGACGACCACGGCCGCGCCGATGCCGATCTCGGCCGAGACGTGCAGGAAGTCCCGTGGGGTGCCGTCACCCAGCCAGAGCTCGGCGAGCGCGCCGAAGTTCGCCTCGTTGGCCACGGTCAGCGGCAGGTCGCCGGGCAACAGCGCGCCGAGGTCCGCGTCCTGCCAGTCCAGGTTCGGAGCGCGTACGACGGTCCTGGCGTCTCGCGCCACGAGACCGGGCACGGCCACCGCGAGCCCGGCCGGCCACAGCCCCTCGGCCTCCACCTCCGCAACGACCTGCCGCACCAGGCCGGTGAGCTGTTCGAGTACCGGCTCCGGCGATCGGCCCCTGTTGCTCCCGTACCGCACGACACGCGACCGCACCCGGCCGCGCAGGTCGACCGCGCAGACCGCGAGGTGGTCGACGCCGACCTCCGCTCCGATGCCGGCCGGGCCGTGCGCGCTCACGGCCAGCGCCGACCCGGGCCGCCCCACCCGACCGGGGCGCTCGGGGCCCAGCTCCTCCAGCAGGCCGGAGCGGATGAGCTCGTCCACGAGGGTCGACACCGCCGCACGAGTCAGCCCGATCCGTGAGGCGACGGCGGCCCGGGACAGCGGACCCTCGGCGCTGACGGTGTGCATCACCCGGGCGAGGTTGCGGCGGCGCATCCCCTGCTGGGTGTCCGGCAGCGCGCGCCCGGGGCGGGCCGGATGCGTTTCGTGCGGGGGTGCGGTCATGCCTCCTCCGTCAGTCCTTGGTCGGTCTTCGGTCGATCAGCCCTTGCTCGGTCCTGGGCCGATCCGGTCTTCGCTCACGTGCCCGGCGACGCGACCCCGGCGGACGGCGTCCAGCGGCATCCCAGGGCAGAGCCGGGGATGCCCCGGGGGACGACCCCGGAGGCCGGTTGTCCCGGGGCCCCCTCCGGCAGGGTGGTCGAGTCCGCGTGAACGCCTCCTCAGCGTGAGTCCGCGTTCCGCTCCAGCAGCGGTGCCGCGTCGGAGAGTACCCCGGTGATCCGGGTCATCGTCGCCTCGTCCCGTTCCACGGCGTCGAGCACCGGTCCGGCGGCCGTGTTCCAGCGCCGGGCGACCGCCGCCGCGTCCTCGCCGGTCAGCAGGCCGGCGGCCTGCGCCGCGGCGCCGAGTGCGACCAGTTCCTTGGCGTCGGGGATCTGGACAGGACGCCCCGACAACCGTCGTACCGTCTGCTGCCAGGCAGTCCCGCGCGCGCCTCCGCCGATCAGCAGCAGCGGCGCGGACGGGTCCGCGTCGGCCTCGAGGACCAGGTCGAGCGCGCCGAGCAGCGAGTGCACGGCGCCGTCGTACGCGGCCTGGAGCAGCTGACCGGCGGTCGTGTCGTGGCGCAGCCCGTACAGCAGGCCCGAGGAGTGCGGCAGGTTCGGTGTGCGCTCGCCGTCCAGGTAGGGCAGGAGCGTGACGTCGGTGCCGGGTTCGACGGCTTCCCGGTCCAGGCCCAGCAGCGCCGCGACCCGGTCGACGGCGAGCGTGCAGTTCAGGGTGCAGGCCAGCGGCAACCAGTCGCCGCGTGCGTCGGCGAAGCCCGCCACCGTGCCGGTCGGGTCGGCGGGCCGCCGGCGCGACACGGCGTACGCGGTGCCGGACGTGCCGAGGCTCATCACCGGCACGCCGGGACGCAGCCCGAGGCCCAGCGCCGCGGCCGCGTTGTCGCCGGTGCCGGCGGCGACCAGGGTGCCCTTGGAGAACGGAAGGCCGTGGCCGTCGCGCACGGTGCCGGCCACCTCACCGGGCCGGACCACCCGGGGCAGCAGCGCCGCATCGAGCCCCACGCGCGCGAGGATCTCGTCGTCGTACGCCTCGGTGCCGGACGCCCACCAGCCGGTGCCGGACGCGTCGCCGCGGTCGGTGGTGCCCTCGCCGGTGAGCCGCTCGGTGAGGTAGTCGTGCGGAAGGCGTACGGCCTTCGCCGCGCGGGCCGCCTCCGGCTCATGCTCTGCCAGCCAGGCCCACTTGGTGACCGTGAACGAGGCGCTGGGCACGCTGCCCGTGCGCTCCGCCCAGGCCTTGGGGCCGCCCAGCTCCTCGATCAGACGGCGGGCCTGCGGGGCCGAGCGCACGTCGTTCCACAGCAGGGCCGGGCGCACCGGCTCGCCCTGGGCGTCCAGTGTGACGAGTCCGTGCTGCTGCCCGCCGATGGACACCGCGGCGGCCTCCCGCGCGGCGTCACCGCACTGGTGCAGGGCGTCTCGGAGCGCGTCCCACCACTGGCGCGGATCGCTCTCGCGGCCGGTCCCGGAGGACACGGTGTGGGGCGCCTGACCGCTCGCGACGACCCGGCCGGTGGCCGCGTCGACGACCAGCGCCTTGGTGGACTGGGTGGACGTGTCCACGCCGACGACGAGCGGACCCTCGGCTGCTGACATCGGGCTTCTCCCTCTTCCGCGGCTCTGCGGGATCTGACTGGACTGCTGGACTGACTGCCTGGAACCGGACGTCACTCCTTCGGGGACACCTTGTCCCTTCCCAGGACCGTGTGTGCATACTAATTTGTAAAGCGCCATGACGAAATAGTCGGCAGCGATTGATCGGCAGCGAGTGAGGAGCCGCGGAATGAAGTACCAGCCCACTCCCGAGGACAGGTTCACGTTCGGTTTGTGGACGGTCGGCTGGCAGGGCCGAGATCCCTTCGGTGACGCCACCCGGCGCGCGTTGGACCCGACGGAGTCGGTGCGCCGTCTGGCCGAGCTGGGGGCGTACGGGGTCACGTTCCACGACGACGACCTGATCCCGTTCGGGTCGAGCGACACCGAGCGCGAGGCACACGTCAAGCGGTTCCGGCAGGCGTTGGACGCGACGGGCATGAAGGTGCCGATGGCGACGACCAACCTGTTCACGCATCCGGTGTTCAAGGACGGCGCGTTCACCGCGAACGACCGGGACGTGCGCCGGTACGCGCTGCGCAAGACGATCCGCAACATCGATCTCGCGGTGGAGCTGGGCGCGAGTGTGTATGTCGCCTGGGGCGGCCGGGAGGGCGCGGAGTCGGGTGCGGCCAAGGACGTACGGGACGCGCTGGACCGGATGAAGGAGGCCTTCGACCTGCTGGGCGAGTACGTCACCGAGCAGGGCTACGACCTGAGGTTCGCGATCGAGCCCAAGCCGAACGAGCCGCGCGGTGACATCCTGCTGCCGACGGTGGGGCACGCGCTGGCGTTCATCGAGCGGCTGGAGCGGCCGGAGCTGTACGGCGTGAACCCGGAGGTCGGCCACGAGCAGATGGCGGGGCTCAACTTCCCGCACGGGATCGCGCAGGCGCTGTGGGCCGGCAAGCTGTTCCACATCGACCTCAACGGCCAGTCGGGTATCAAGTACGACCAGGACCTGCGCTTCGGGGCGGGCGACCTGCGGGCCGCGTTCTGGCTCGTCGACCTGCTGGAGAGGGCCGGGTACGCCGGTCCGCGGCACTTCGACTTCAAGCCGCCGCGGACCGAGGACCTCGACGGCGTGTGGGCGTCGGCGGCCGGCTGCATGCGCAACTACCTGATCCTCAAGGACCGGGCGGCCGCCTTCCGTGCCGACCCGCAGGTGCAGGAGGCCCTGGCCGCGGCCCGGCTGGACGAACTGGCCCTGCCGACCGCCGAGGACGGCCTCGCGGCCCTGCTGGCCGACCCGGCCGCCTACGACACCTTCGACGTGGACGCGGCCGCCGCTCGCGGCATGGCCTTCGAGCACCTCGACCAGCTCGCCATGGACCACCTTCTCGGCGCCCGCTGAGCGGTCCACCTCCGTGCGACGGCTCCGGTTCCTTCCGATTCACGGACGGAGCCGGAGCCCGTCGGGCTGTCGGATCCCGCGGGGCAGCCGCACGAGTGTCACGCCGCGCTCGTACCGGGCGGCCGCCACCGTGGGTCGTGCACGGAAGCAGCCCGGGCGTCGCTCGGACCTCGCCCCCGTCCGGGCTTGGCATCCGCGCGGGCCGCAGGCACCGCTCCTTGCCGCGTCCCGGCACCGGCGCCCGTCCCAGGCATTGGACCGCGCCTCGTCCGGCCGCCCCGGCACCCGTGTCGTCAGTGCCCAGCTGGCGCAAGGGCAGACGTCAGCACTCGTCACCGGCCGCGAGTACCGCCGTGGCCAGCGCCGTCGCCGGGTCCTGGGCAGCGCCGCCCACGGGGACCCAGCGGCCGCGCTCCTTGCGGTACGGCCACCAACGGCCGTCGCGGTCCAGGCGGAGCTGGTGGGGAGCGTCGACGACGGTCCACCGGTTGGCCCGCGCCCGCAGTGACGGCCGTTCGTCCTCGTCCCAGGCCGATTCCAGCGCCGCACGCGCGCGTGCGAGGGGGTCGCCCTCCACCGTCCACTCCTCCTCGAGCACCGACAGTGCGGCTCCGCCCCCGAGCCGCCACGCGCGTACGGCGACGGCCAGCGCCTCCCGGGTGCGCCCCGAGCCGTCGCCGAGGCGCTCCAGCACGTCCGCTCCGGGGTCGCCGGCGGCCAGGCGCACCGCATCCTGCGAGGCGGTCGGTTCCGCGCCCACCGTCTGCCGGCCGTGTCCGCTCCGCAGCGCCTCGGCGAGCAGGCGGTGTGCCTCCGCCGCGGCCCGGGAGGCCAGGAAGGCCAGGGCTGCCGGGTCGACGCCCGGAGGTGGCGCGCTCTCGGTGTCCAGCGACGGCGGTACGCCCGGACCCTCCATGAGGCCGGGCAGGGCGGGCAGCGGAGGCAGCAGGTGCCCCGCCGCGTACGCCTCGGCGGCGTCCACACCCACCGGGAGGGAGGCGGCGTCCTCCGTGGCTGTGTCGCCGCGCGTCTGAAGGGCGTCGAGTACGGCGCCCTCCGGCCGTCCGCGCATCAGCAGCAGGACGAAGGGATCCTGGTCCAGCAGCCTGGCGACCTGGTAGCAGAGCGCCGCGGTGTGGCCGCAGTGGTCCCAGGCGCCGCAGTCGCACTCCGGTTCCAAGTCGCCCAGGCCCGGCAGCAGGTCGATGCCGGCGCTCGCGGCGTCCTCCACGAGGTGCGGCGGCATGTCGCGGTCCAGTAGCGCCGCCACATGCCCGGACCGCTCGACGGCCATGTCGGCGAAGCGGTCCCACTGCGCGTCGGACAGCTGCTCCAGGAGGACATCGGCCCGATGCGCCGTGCGGTCCCGGTCGTGCACCACCGCGGTGATGCGTCCCGGACGTACGGACACCGCGCCGACCGCTCCCGCGCGCGCGAGCCGACGGCCCGTCTTCACCTGCGTCGCGTCCATGGCCGCGTCCTCCAGCGCCTTCAGCCAGGCCTGCCCCCACCAGGTCTGCGCGAAGCCCCGTCCGTGCGCGGGCGGCAGCGCGGGGAACGTCCGTTCCGTGTCTTCGTCGTACCGGGTCATCGCGTACCCCCTCGCAGCTCGACCAGCTCGGCCAGCTCCGCGTCCGTCAGCTCCGTGAGCGCCGACTCGCCCGTTCCCAGCACCGCGTCGGCCAGATCCTGCTTGCGGTTCAGCAGTGCCGCGATGCGGTCCTCGATGGTCCCCTCGGCGATCAGCCGGTGCACCTGCACGGGGCGGGTCTGCCCGATGCGGTAGGCGCGGTCGGAGGCCTGTGCCTCGACAGCCGGGTTCCACCACCGGTCGTAGTGCACGACGTGCTCCGCGCGCGTGAGGTTCAGTCCGGTGCCCGCCGCCTTCAACGACAGCAGGAAGACCGGGACCTCACCGTCCTGGAACCGCCGCACCATGGCCTCCCGCGCCGTGACGGACGTGCCGCCGTGCAGGAACAGCGAGGCGACGCCGCGGGCGGCCAGGTGCTGTTCGAGGAGGCGTGCCATCTGCACGTACTGCGTGAAGACCAGCACACTCGCCTCCTCGGCGAGGATGGCGTCGAGCAGCTCGTCCAGCAGCTCCAGCTTTCCCGAGCGGCGCGTGATCCTCGGCCGGTCCTCCTTGAGGAACTGCGCCGGATGGTTGCAGATCTGCTTGAGGTTCGTCAGCAGTTTCACGATCATGCCGCGTCGCGCCATGCTGCCGGCCTCGGCGATCTCCGTGAGCGCCTCGCGCACCACCGCTTCGTACAGCCCCGTCTGCTCCGCGGTCAGGGACACCGGATGGTCGGTCTCGGTCTTCGGCGGCAGCTCCGGCGCGATCCCGGGGTCCGACTTGCGGCGTCGCAGCAGGAACGGCCGTACCAGCCGCGCCAGCCGCTCCGCCGCCGCCGGGTCCTGGCCGCCCTCGACGGCCTGTGCGTAGTGCCTGCGGAAGGTACCGAGCCGGCCCAGCAGCCCCGGCGTGGCCCAGTCGAGGATCGCCCACAGTTCGGAGAGGTTGTTCTCCACCGGGGTGCCGGTGAGCGCCACACGCGCGCGTGCGCCGATGGAACGCAGCCGCCGCGCGGTTTCCGAGTACGGGTTCTTCACGTGCTGGGCCTCGTCCGCCACGACCATGCCCCACGGCACGGCGGAGAGCCGGTCGGTGTCCAGGCGCATGGTGCCGTAGGTGGTGAGCACGAACTCGCCGTCGGCGAGACCCTCCAGGTCGCGCCGGGTGCCGTGGAAGCGGCGTACGGGGGCGCCGGGTGCGAACCGCTCGATCTCGCGCTGCCAGTTGCCCATGAGTGAGGTCGGGCAGACCACCAGGGTGGGTCCGGCGGCGGACTCGTCGCTCTGCCGGTGCAGATGCAGGGCGATAAGCGTGATGGTCTTGCCGAGCCCCATGTCGTCGGCGAGACAGCAGCCCAGGCCCAACGACGTCATGCGGGACAGCCAGTTGAGTCCCCGTCGCTGGTAGTCGCGCAGGGTGGCGTCGAGCGCGGCGGGCTGCGCGACGGCATCCTGTGCCTCGGGGTCGGCGAGCCGTTCCCGCAGGGCCGCGAGCCATCCCGTGGGGCGCACCTCGACGCGGTGCCCGTCGACCTCCGTCGAGCCCGTCAGGGCCGCGGCGAGCGCGTCGACGGGTGTGACCTTGTGGTCCTGACGGGCGCGGACGCGGTGGGCCTCCTCGGGGTCCACGAGGACCCACTGGTCGCGCAGGCGCACCACGGGGCGGTTGGCCTCGGCGAGCGTATCCAGCTCCTCGCGCGTGAGCCGCTGCTCGCCCAGGGCGAACGACCAGTTGAAGGCGAGCAGCGCGTCGGCGGACAGGAACGACGGGCCGGTGTCCGACGAGGCCGTGGGCGGCGACGGCTCGTCGTCGGGCGGTCCGACCTCCGCGCGGGCGGTCAGGTCACGGGCCAGCTCCCGCGGCCAGTGCACGTCGACTCCCGCGCCGGCGAGTGCTCGGGAGCCCGCTCCGAGGAGCTCGGTCACCTCTTCGTCGGCGAGTTCGACGGCGTCCGGCACGGCGGCCGACAGCAGCGGCGTGAGCGCGGGCCAGGCACGTGCCGCACGGCGGAGCGCGAGCAGGGTGTCCATGCGCACGCGTGTGCCGAACACGTCGCCCACAGTGCCGGCCCACACCTCGGCGGTGTCCGCGACGAGCGCGGGATCGCTCACGCCGTGCACCTGGAGCACGGCCCGGAGCGCGGGTCGGGCCTCCTGGGAAGCCGTGGCCGACAGGCCCCGTACCTCGACCCGCAGCGACAGCCGTACTCCCGCGTCGTGCCCGGCGGCGACATCGGCCGCCCACTCGCGCAGTTCGGGCATCCGCTGCGGCTCCCGCGAGGCGTAGGCGGGGCCGGCGGCCACGAGTTCGGCGGCGGGGGAGCGGGGCAACGTGTCGGCGACCGCATCCAGGAAGGCACGCACCAGCCGCTCAGGGTCGGGCAGCCGCAGGGGGCCGGTGTCGTCGACCGGGACAGCGTGCGCCTCGGGCGGCATGGCGGCGGCGAGATGGCGGATCCGTTCGGTCTCCTCCGGGCCGAGCGGGCCCGTGCGCCAGGCGTCCTGGTCGGCCTCGGACAGGCCGGGCAGCAGCAGGCCGCGTGCCACCAGGTGCAGTGCCTCGACGGCGACCGTGCCCCAGAACACGGTTGCCCGGTGGCCGTCCGCGCTCTCACGCGCGCGCGTGAGAAGCGGCAGGGCCGTCCGCACCGGCAGCAGCACCGCGGGCACGCCGACCGGCCCCACGCCATCACCGTGGGGGAGTGCGACCGTCAGGTTCTCCGTGGTCCCCGACGCCACGGCCGCAGGGGCCTCGCCGTCGGGCCGCCAGAACACCACTCTGCCGGTCCTGGCGGGTTCCCCGGGCACGAAAACAGCACAGCAGTGGGCGAGTTCGGCGATGTCGGAGGGTGGGGCCGGGAAACCGGTCTGCGCAACGATGACGTATTCCTCAAACTTGACTAGTGGGGTCGCGGTCGCTGACTTTACATGATTCCCGAGGCTGGGGGGTGCGGCCGGGCTGTGGTGTGGGTCACCATGCAGATGAAGAGGTGCTCTCTTCGAAGGGAGTCGCCGGCGCGTTCTCAGGGGTGCCTAAGGGTCCGGTCTCAGGGACGTTTCAGGGTCGCGCTACGGAACTGCCGGGAGCGTGGGCCCGTTTTCAGGAGAGAGAGCGGCAGTGGCCGCGAAGGAGGCGACACGATGTCGAAGAACGCCAAAGTCGCAGCGGGGGGCGTGGCGGTCGGGCTCATCCTGCTGATCTGGCTGCCCTGGTGGGCCGCCCTGCTCATAGTGCTGGGAGTCCCGACCGCCGCGTACCTCACCCTGGACCCCGGGCAGCGGCGCAGGCTGCGCCGCGCCACGCGCAAGGAGATCGGCCGTTGAGGCGCTAACGTCGAGTCTCAGGTGACTCGGCGGTCTCGAGAGTCTCGGACGTCTCGGCGGACCCGGCCGTTTCGGTAAATGCGCAGGAGTTGATCACGTCGCCGTTCGCGGGCCTGTCGATCGTGTGGTCCGCGGGTGGCGTGGCGCCCTGCTCCACCCAGGCGGTCAGCGCGTCGAAGGCCGATCGGAAGCAGGGCAGGATCGGCCGCAGCCTGTCGGGATGCGTGTCGTACAGCCCGTCGACGTGCGTGCCGCCCCCGACCGTGTAATAGCGGTGCAGCCCGCCTCGCCCCCTCCTTTCGATCATGCGCGTGTACACGTCGGAGTCGGCGGCCTTGGGCAGCAGCGCGTCAAGATCGCCGTGCAGGGTGATCAGCGGCTTGCCGATGCGCCCCGTAAGTGCGACCCGGGCCATCGCGCGGTGGACGGACGCGGGGCGTTCCGCGTAGTCGTACGTGGCGTCGGAGCGGCACGGCGCCAGGATCTCCTCCAGGGTGGATCCGGCGGTCGCTCCCGGGCAGGCGGGGTCGTAGGCCGGGTCGAACTCGGCCCGGTAGATCTTCTGCGTCAAGCCCCAGTAGGCCTTCTCGTGATACGGCCACAGAAACTCGGAGCCGCGCGCGAAGCCCGCCGCGTACAGTTCCTCGTCCCGTGCCGCGCCGAACATCCGAGCCACCGTCACTGGCAGGGATGTGAGGAGGCTGGGGCCGTTCGCGGTCCACAGCGCCCCCTCCCAGTCCACGCCGCCGTCGTACAGCTCCGGGTGGTTCTCCAGCTGCCAGCGGGTGAGATAGCCGCCGTTGGAGAGGCCGGCGATGTAGGTGCGACGCGGCGCGTGCCCGTAGCGCTGGGCGGCCACTCGGCGGGCGGCCCGGGTGAGCTGGGTGGTGCGTGCGTTCCACTCGGCGACCGCGTCTCCGGGCCGGACGCCGTCCCGGTAGAAGTCCGCTCCGCTGTTGCCCTTGTCGGTCGCGGCGTACGCGTACCCCTGCGCGAGGGCCCGGTCGGAGATCGCCTTGTCCATGGCGTACTGCTTGCGGGTGCCCGGCGCTCCCGTCACGACGAGGCCGCCGTTCCAGTGGTCCGGCAGCCGGATCACGAACTGCGCATCGTGCCGCCAGCCGTGCGTGTTGTTGAAGCGGGAGGAGTCCGGAAAGTACCCGTCGACCTGTATGCCGGGCACTCCGGACGGCGTCCTGGTGCCGCCGGCCGTCAGCCCGGCCTGGTCGGCCATGTCGGTGTAGGGGGAGCCCGCCAACCCGGTGGTGGTCAGATCGTCCAGGCAGGCGCTGCGCTGCAGGGCCGCCCCCGGCACTCGCACGCGCTCCTGGCGGGCGCAGTGCCCCCCTCCGTCGCTCGCTGCCGCGGCGACGGGCGACGGCCCGATGAGCGAGGCCACCGTCACGACGGCGGCGAGGAACGGAACACCACGGGGCAGACGCATCAGGGACTCCAGGCGCGATGGGGAATGGAGCTGAGAGCTGCCCCATCGTGCAGGTCCGCTACGACCTCTTCCATGGGCGGGAGCCACATGGAAAGAGAGCCGGTCATAGAGGTTGAAGACATCTGAGGGCGCCCGATTCCAGCGGAAACGGGTCTCGGTGTCCTCGGGTCAGTTCGGCCTTACGGCCATCTTGTCGAGCGCCTCCAGGAGCCCGGGCAACGACGGTCCCCGCCCCACGGGCAGGACCTCACCGGGTTCCTCGTCGAGCAGGATGAAAGCGATGTCGTCGGTTCTGGCGACCAGCGACCAACCGGGGCCGTCGGCACGCAGTGTCCGGGCGTCCCCCGGCGCGAAAGAGGACCGGACCCGGCCGAGCGGCGGGGGCGTGTCGACATAGGCGCGGGCCTCCGCGAGCACCCGCCGGACACCGCCGTGTCCGGAGGACCCGTCGCTGGCGTCCGTAGCACCGGCTCCGGCGTCCGCTGTACCGGCCTCGTTCGTGGCGTCGGTCCCCGCGCCCTCCCCGGCGCCCGAGTCCTCTTCCGCGACGTCTCCCGGCGCGTCGTCCACGGACCCGGCGTCGCCCCCCGCCACCGGGAAGTCCGCGTCGTCGATCTGCTCCCGCCACTGCGCCCACTGCGCGGCGATCTCGTCGGCTCCCAGACGCCGCTGCGCGGGCCCCCACACCGTAGTGTCCGGTGGCGACAGCGCCGGCTGGTCGGCGGACTCAACGTCGGGATCGTGCGGCGCGGGCACGCCGGGGGCCGCCACGGCGACCGCCAGGGGCCAGCCGGGCAGCGCGGCGACGACCGTACGCTCGTCCGGCGACAGGTCGTACTCCATGCCGCAGTCCCAGGAGGCCACGGCGACGGCCACCAGCGAGACGTCGTCCACGACGACGGTCCACCGGGCGCCGTCACCGTCCTGGCCGAGTACCAGGCCGTAGCCGTCCGCCAGCGGTGGCAGACCGAGCGCCCGGCACGCCTCCGGATAGTCGTCGCCCAGCACACTCGGAAACTTCGCCGGCGTCAGCAGCACCGCCGTGAGCACATAGAGCGCATCGTCCTCGGCGGCGACGGCGCCCTCGTCCGTCCCGGCCATCCCAGCCTCCCCATCGGTTCGTCCAATGGCGCGCACCCTAGTGCGCCGGGGAAGCCCTTGTCACGACTCCCAGACGCACCCGAGCTGCAGTTTTCCGGCTGGACGGGGCGAATCGCCCGCTTGTGACGGACGGGCGGGGTCAGACCGCGGGCAGCCCAAGGAGGGCACGCGCCACGTCCCGCGGCGACTCGTCGCGCTCCCGCGCGAGCGCGATCACCGCCCGGCACGCCAACTCGTTCACCCCGAACGAAAGGGCCTCCGGCGACACCCAGCCCGCCGCCTCGTCGATCCGCTCCTGGTCGTCGTCCGCGCACGCCGAGACGTACTCGGCGGCGGCCTCGAACAGATTGTGCGAGCGCTGCTCCCCTCCCGTTCTCCCCTCCGTGCGCCGAGCGGCGCGAGATCTGTCCCAGGCCTCGTGGATCCTGCCGAACAAGCGGATCACCCCTCCCCTGCCGGTAGCCATGGCCGATCGTGCATCTCACGACACTCAACGTAGAGTTGAAGCTTCGACGGCAGAAGGGGACGGCCACGGTGAAGCGCTTCGAACGGCTGACACAGATCCGGCGGATGGACCCTCACAGGGACGCGTCGGAGATTTATCGGCTGGCCTCGGCCTACGAGTTCCCGTGGGACTTCAGCCGCGCTCTCGAGCTGGCGCTCTACCGCACGTATGCCGTTCCGAGCATCGGCCGGCTACTGGCCGAGACGGCGGAGTTCACGGACCGGGCGCAGAAGCGGTACGACGACACGGCGCTGCTTCTGGACGCCGTCGTCGAGCACGGCTTCGGCAGCGAGCAGGGCCGCACGGCCATCCGGCGCGTCAACCAGATGCACCGCAGTTACGACATCAGCAACGACGACATGCGGTACGTCCTGTGCACGTTCGTCGTGACCCCCAAACGCTGGATCGACGCCTACGGATGGCGCAGGATGTCGCGCCACGAGACCATCGCGTCCGCCGTCCACTACCGCACGCTGGGACGGCACATGGGCATCAAGGGCATCCCCGAGTCCTACGAGGAGTTCGAAGCCTGCCTCGACGCCTATGAGGAGGCCCACTTCGCCTGGGACGAAAGTGCGCGCCGGGTCTCCGACGCGACACTCGACCTCATGGCCTCCTGGTATCCGAGCCCCCTCGCTCCGGTTCTGCGCACCGGGATCCTCGCCCTGCTCGACGAGCCCCTCCTGCGGGCTTTCCGGTACACGCCGCCGAGCCCCGCCACCCGCACGCTGGTACGCCGCGCGGTGCGACTGCGCGGCCGCGCGGTCCGCTTGATGCCGCCGAGGCGCGCTCCGCACCACGCCCGGCAGAACTGGGAGATCAAGGGCTACCCGAACGGCTACCGGCTGGCCGAGCTGGGCACCCGCCCAGTCCCCGGCCTGCGGGGCTGTCCGGTCCGCCACATCGACACGTCAGCCGTCGAGTGAACCGATCGTCCCGCGCGGCGAGTTGAGTCCAGCCCTCGAGGCGGCTCGCGCGATGGTCGGATGGCCGCACCGGACGCGAGCGGTCAGTCCTCGCGCACGGCCAGAGCCAGGAAGCGGTCCTCCTCGTCGACGTACGACGTCATGCGCCATCCGGAACCGGCGAGCAACGGCCGGAGGTTGGGCTCGGCGCGCAGGTCGGTCGGCGTGATCCGCCGCCCCTGCCGTGCCGCGAGCGCCGTTCTGCCGATCGGATGGAACAGCGCCAGCACACCGCCGGGGCGCACGACGCGCGCCAACTCCCGGAGGCTACCGGCGGGATCGGGCAGGTGAGCCACGAGGCCCGCCGCGAGCACGGCGTCCAGCGTCCGCGACCGCAGCGGCAGCGCGGCGACGTCGGTCAGCAGCAAGCGTCCGTCACGGCCCCTCCCGGCCCGTACGGCGGCCTGGAGCATGGCGGGCGTCAGATCGGCCCCGACAACCAGGCCCGACGGTCCCACGGCCGCCCGCAAGGCAGGCAGGGCCCGCCCCGTGCCGCAGCCCGCGTCGAGCACATGATCCCCCTCCCGCAGCCCCAGCGCGGCGACCGCGGCCGCGTATGCGGGGCCGTCGTCGGGGAACCGGCTGTCCCAGTCGGCGGCACGGGCGCCGAAGAACTCCTGGACGTGCGTGTGGTCGTCGCTCATGCTCCGCATGATCCCTCAATGACACACCCTCAATGCCACAGAGGATGCCGCAGCGCACACGTTCGAGCATGACGCGGTCGTCCCAGCGCTTACCTGCGTCAGATAGCAACATCTTTCGAAATGCGCCCCCGCTGTGCGCCCTTGCCGGGACTAGCGTCCCGGGGCCATGGGACACCTGGACCACGCCGCCCTTGGCTGGCTGACCCCCGCGCTGTCGTACGCGATGGCCTGTACCGGCGCAGCCCTCGGGCTGCGCTGCACCGTGCGGGCCCTCGCCGCCACCGGGAGCGCGCGCCGCAACTGGCTTCTCACCGCGGCATCGGCGATCGGCACCGGCATCTGGACGATGCACTTCGTCGCCATGCTCGGCTTCCGGGTCAGCGGCACCGACATCCGCTACGACGTGCCGCTCACCCTCACGAGTCTGCTCGTCGCCATGATCGTCGTATGCGCCGGCGTCTTCGCGGTCGGCTACGGCCGCGAGCGCGGCCGAGCACTCCTGCTCGGCGGACTCACCACCGGGCTCGGTGTCGCGAGCATGCACTACCTCGGCATGGCGGCCGTGCGCCTGCACGGTGACGTGAGCTACGACCCGATGCGCGTCGGGCTCTCCGTGCTCATCGCCGTCGCCGCCGCCACGGCGGCCCTGTGGGCTGGGCTCAACATCGAATCGCCCCTCGCGGTGGCGCTCGCCTCGCTGATCATGGGAGCGGCGGTGAGCAGCATGCACTACACCGGAATGTGCGCGGTGAGCGTGCGTGTCACGCCCTCCGGCGAGGCGCTGCCCGGGGCCACGGCGATGCAGTTCATCTTCCCCCTCGCCGTCGGCCTCGGGTCCTACCTCTTCCTGACCTCGGCCTTCGTCGCGCTGTCGCCGACGGCGGGGGAGCGCGAGGCGTCCGCCTCGGCCCAGCAGCCCGTAGGAAGCACCGCCCGGTGACGGCGGGCCCGGCCGTCAGCGGCCCGGCGACAACGCACCGACCCCGTACCGAGCGAGGAGGCCATGCGCACACCCCGTACGACCCCCGCAGCCGGCGCCGAGACGCCGCACCAGCCACCCGTGCGCGGCCGCCGCGCGCACGCCGGACCACCGGCCGACGAGGGCCCGGCGAAGCCCACGGGCGAGGCACCGCACGCGTCCGCCGCGCGCGCGTGGCGCAGGCGAATACGGCCCCGCACCGTGCGCGCCAGGATCGTCAGCCTGCTGATGGTGCCCGTCGTCTCCCTGCTGGCCCTGTGGGCGTACGCCACCGTCACGACCGCCCAGGACATCTCCCGGCTGCGGCAGGTGCAGCGCGTGGACGTCCAGGTCCGCGCTCCGGTGAGCGCCGCCGTCGCCGCCCTGCAGGCCGAGCGGGTCGCGGCCGTCCGCCACGCCACCGACCGGTCGGCGGTGCCGGGCGGCGATTACCGGGAGCTGTCCGCACGCACCGACCGCGCCGTCGGGAAGCTGCGGTTGGGCGACCGCCACACCGTCGCCGACAGCGAGGAACTGCCCGCCGGTGTGGCCCGGCGCCTGGAAGCTTTCGTCACCGGCGCCGAACGGCTGGCAACGCTGCGGTCCGCCGTCATCGACCGCCGCGCGGACTGGGAGGAGGCCTACCGCCAGTACACGACGACCATCTCGGCGGCCTTCCGGGTGGGCGGCGCGCTGAGCGGTATCCAGGACGCCGATCTGGGTTCCGACGCGCGCGTGCTGGTCGAGTTCGCCCGCGCGGGTGAGGCACTGGCCCAGGAGGATGCCCTGCTCGCCGGGGCCCGCCTCGCCGACGGACTCGGCGGTGAGCGGCTGCGGCTGTTCACCGGCGCCGTCGACAGACGCAGGACCCTCACCGAGTCCGCCGTCGCCGACCTGCGCGGCTACGAACGCGCAGCCTGGCGGGACCTCGCCGGCAGCGGCGCCTACGTCACCGTGGCGGCGGCCGAGGACAGGCTGCTGGCCCACACACCCGGGGGCCGGGCGGTCGAGGCAGCGGCACCGCGGCCCACGTGGGACGACGCCCACGCGCGCGTGCGGGACGGCATGCGGGCGATCGAAGAGGAAGCCGGGCGCCAAGTCGCCGACCGGGCCGACCCGTTCACGCGCGGCGTGATCACTCCGGCCGGGGCCGCGGTCCTCTTCGGCCTCCTGGCCGTCGCCGCGTCGCTCGTCATCTCCGTCCGCATCGGCCGCGGCCTCGTGGTCGAGCTGGTGAGCCTGCGCAACAGCGCCCTGGAGATCGCCCGCCGCAAACTCCCCGAGGCCATGCGCGGACTGCGCACGGGGGAGGAGATCGACGTCCGGTCCGAGGCTCCACCGGGGCCGCCCGCCGAGGACGAGGCCGGCCAGGTCGCCGAGGCACTGGACACCGTGCACCGGGCCGCCCTGCGGGCCGCGGTGGAGCGCGCCGAACTCGCCAGCGGCATCTCCGGGGTCTTCGTGAACCTGGCGCGCCGCAGCCAGGTCCTCGTCCACCGTCAGCTGAATCTGCTGGACAGTATGGAACGCCGCTCCGACGACCCGAACGAACTGAGCGACCTCTTCCGCCTCGACCACCTCACCACCCGTATGCGGCGCCACGCCGAAAGCCTGATCATCCTCTCCGGCGCGGCACCCGGGCGGGCCTGGCGCATGCCGGTCTCCCTGACGAACGTGATTCGAGCGGCGGTCTCCGAGGTCGAGGACTACGCGCGCGTGGAGGTACGGCAGCTTCCCGAGGCGTCCGTGATCGGCGCCGCCGTCGCCGACCTCACCCACCTCGTGGCCGAGATCATCGAGAACGCGGCCCAGTTCTCGCCACCCCACACGCGTGTGCGTGTCACCGGAGAACCCGTCGGCAAGGGCTACGCGATCGAGGTCGAGGACCGAGGGCTCGGCATGGGCAAGGACACGCTCGCCGAGGCCAACCACCGCATCGCGCGGTCCGAAACACTCGACCTGTTCGACAGCGACCGGCTCGGCCTGTTCGTGGTCAGCCGGCTCGCCGCCCGGCACGACATCAAGGTGCACCTCAAGACCTCGCCCTACGGGGGCACCACTGCCGTCGTCCTCCTGCCCACCGCACTCCTGCACAACGGGACGGCGGACCATTCCCCCGGGACGTCAGGCGAGGCACCACGGCCCGAAGAGCGCCGGTACGCGCGTGTGCCAGGCGCCGCCCCGCACCAGGAGCCAGTCCCCGCGTCGGCCGACCGGCCGGCGCTGACGGCCTCCGTACCGGCGGCGGCACAGACCACGGCGCCCGGTCGGCCGCCAGGAGCCCCAGCCTTGCGCCTGCACCGACTCCCTGACGCCGCCACGAAGGCCGCCGGCCGCGACCTGCCGCACGCCGCCGGGAGGTCTGACGGCCCCGTTCTGCCGCACGCGACCGAGGTGTTCGACGGCCCCGGTCTGCCGCACGTGGCGGGTGGGTCTGACGGCCGCGACCTGCCGCACGCGACCGAGGGGTTCGAAGGCCCCGGTCTGGCGCACGCGGCCGGGGAGTCCGACGACCTTCCTCGTCGCGTGCGGCAGGCCAGTCTCGCTCCCCAACTGCGCGACGGGCGCCCCGCCGACCCCGCGCGGCCGCCCCCACCGCCCGGAGACGACAAGCGCACTCCCGAAGTCGTACGGGACCGCATGGCCGCATACCGCGCCGGCTGGTCGCGCGGTGGTGGCCGGCGACCCGGCCGCGGAGCACCGCCGGATGCGCCGGCCGGCGGCAACAGCAATGAAGGAGACCCAGCATGATCCACACCCCCGGCACCGGGAGCGCCCGTCGGACCCGCGAACTCGACTGGCTGCTGGACGACCTCGTCGTATGCGTGAGCGAAGTACGGCACGCCGTGGTGCTGTCGAACGACGGACTCGCCGTGGGCGCGTCGACCGGGCTCGGCCGTGATGACGCCGAACACCTGGCAGCGGTAGCCTCCGGCTTTCACGGCCTGGCCAAGGGCGCGGGCCGGCACTTCGGTGCCGGGGGCGTGCGCCAGACCATGGTGGAGATGGACGACGGCTTCCTGTTCGTGGCCGCCGCGGGCGACGGCTCCTGCCTCGCCGTCCTCACCGCCGTGACCGCCGACGTCGGCCTGGTGGCCTACGAGATGGCACGGCTGGTCAGACGCGTGGGCGAGCACCTCCACACCGCGCCGCGCAGCACCGCGCGGCCGCCCGCCGACGGATGACCCGGGAGGGCCGCGCGGATGACCGAGGACACCACGGGCGGCGGCCGGGAGCGGCCGGGCAGCCAGTGGTACGACAACGAGGCCGGGCCCCTCGTCCGGCCCTACGCGATGACAGGCGGACGCACCCGGCCCGGTCCCACGGGGGTCCGGTTCGACCTGATCGCCCTCGTCGCACGAGCCCCTGACGCGCCGGGAACCGACGACACCGCGCTCGGACCGGAGCACCGGACCCTGATCGATCTCTGCCGCACGGAGACCCAGTCGGTCGCCGAACTCGCCGCGGACGCGGATCTGCCCGTGGGCGTGGTGAGGGTGCTCCTCGGCGACCTGGTGGAACTCGGCTCCGTGACCGTCAGTCGTCCCGTACCGCCCGCCCAACTGCCCGACGAACGGGTTCTGCGCGAAGTGATCGACGGACTCCGCGCACTGTAAAGGAGGCCGAAAGGCCATGACCGGCAGTCACGTTCACGACCACCCGGACCGAGAGGAGTGATCGATGGTCTTCGAGCACTCCGACGCCACGGACGGTGACACGACCGCGCTGGCGTTGAAGATCCTGGTCGCCGGAGGATTCGGCGTGGGCAAAACCACCTTGGTGGGCGCGGTCAGCGAGATCAGGCCGCTGCGCACGGAGAAAATGCTCAGCGAGGCCGGGCGGCTGGTGGACGACACCGACGGCATCGACCGCAAGGTCACCACGACCGTCGCCATGGACTTCGGGCGCATCACCATCAGGTCCGGCCTCTCCCTGTACCTCTTCGGCACACCGGGCCAGGACCGCTTCTGGTTTCTGTGGGACGAACTCTCGCAGGGCGCACTCGGTGCCGTCGTCCTCGCGGACACCCGGCGCCTGGCGGACTGTTTCCCGGCGGTCGACTACTTCGAGCACCGGCGCATCCCGTTCGTGGTGGCCGTCAACTGCTTCAAGGGAGCGCGCCGCTACGACGCCCAGAACGTTCTGCGGGCCCTCGACCTCGACCCGGGAACGCCCGTAGTGCTGTGCGACGTCCGGGACCGCGACTCGGGGAAGGAGGTGCTGATCCGGCTCGTCGAGTACGCCGGACGGATGCACACCGTGCGGCTGCTCGACTCCGTACGCTGACTGGTCCGGTCCCGGTCCCGGTCCGGTCCGACCTGGTCCGGTCCGACCTGGTCCGGTCCGACCCGGTCCGAGCCGACCCGGTCCGAGCCGACCCGGTCCGAACCGCGGGCCTCCGGCCGGAGGACGCCTCAGTCCGCGACGGACTTCTGAGCCAGGGCCTTGTCCACGGTGACGCGGACGAGGAGCTCGCCCGGAACGCCGTTGCGGGCCCCGAACTCCTCGGCGCGCTCCTCGCCCATGTACCGGGCCCCGATCCTGGCGGCCCAGTGCCGGAGTTCGTCCAGGTCCTCCGAGATCCGTGCGCGCCCCTGCAGCACGACGAAGTCGAAGGGCGGCCGGTCGTCGTCCACGCACAGGGCGACCCGGCCGTCGCGGGCCAGATTGCGCCCCTTCACGGTCTCCTTGCCGGTGTTGAACACCACGTCGTCCCCGTCCAGCAGGAACCAGATCGGTGCCACATGCGGGCTGCCGTCCGCGCGAACGGTCGAGAGCTTGCCGGTGCGGGTGCCGTCCGAGACGAACGCCCGCCATTCCTCGTCGGTCATCTTCTGTGCCATGCCCCCATCCTCCTTGCCCGGAGCACAAGCGTGGTGAAGGCTGGCGGGCAGATCCTCCGGCCAGGAGGAGAGCATGCACACGGGGACAACACGGGGAGACCGGACCATGGTGCAGAACCAGGGACTTGGCTGGCTGCTGGACGACCTGACCGAGCGCGTCGAACACGTCCGGCACGCGCTGGTCCTTTCCAACGACGGGCTGGTGACCGGGGCGAGTACGGGTCTGCGACGCGAGGACGCCGAGCACCTCGCCGCCGTCTCGTCCGGTCTGCACAGCCTGGCCAAGGGCTCGGGCCGCCACTTCGGCGCGGGTCAGGTACGACAGACGATGATCGAGTTCGACGACGCCGTACTGTTCGTCACCGCGGCGGGCTCGGGTAGTTGCCTGTGCGTGCTCAGCGGCGCGGAGACCGACATCGGGCAGATCGCGTACGAGATGACCCTGCTCGTGAACCGGGTCGGTGAGCACCTCGACGTCGACGCGCGACAGCCGGGCCGGATATCACCCAAAGACCTCTGACCTGGGCTTTCCACACTTTCGTGGAGGCGGCTGCGGAGTTTTCCACAGGCCTGCCACGGATCTCGCGGCAGCGGCTACGGTCTTGTGTCAGGCGGGCGCGGACAGCACCGGCCGCACACTCCACGGGGGAGAAGACCATGTCCGGGAACACCATCACGCACAAGATCACGACCACTGCCGAGCAGATCGGCACCACCCGCGGCACCACCCGCGGCGCCAACCACGACCCCTCGCTCGCCCCGAACCGCGCGGCACGAGAACTGGGTCTCAGGCGCAGTGAGTTCGACCTCGCCGTACACCTCGGGCGCATCCGCACCGTACCCGACGAGGGAGGAGTTGGCCGACGCGTCGCGCGCGACGAGATCGAACGGATCCGGGCGGGGGAGGGCTTCCCCGAGGCGCTGAGGGACAGCGTCCGCGCCGTCGGGACCATGGAAGGCGCCGCCGTCATGGAAGTGCCCAGGGCCCGGTTCACCCGCCTGGCGCGACTGGGGCTCCTGGTGCCCGTGAAATTTTACGTCAACCGCTATCGCGCCGTCGTCTGGCTGTATCCGGCCGACGAGCTACGGCAGTTCGCGACCGACGAGAGGAATGCCGCGCTGCTGAAGGGCCGTACGCCCCAGGGCCTGCGGGACCAGCTGACGGAGGGCCTGGACCTGCGTCCCCGTAACTGGAGGGGACGACACCTGGGGTTCCTGCTCCGCCAGGCCGACGAGCCGTGGGCCCGGGCCGCGGCCGTCGCGTCAGTGCTCGACCCGGTCGAGGTCTCCGCAGTCGTCCGGGACCCCTACGAGCGCTCCTACCTGAACCGGTTGCGCCCGGTGCCGCCCGCGCACGGTTCGCCCGGCTCTCCGGCCGCGCAGCTCGCCGAGGAGATCATGACGGCGGCAGACCCGGATGAGATCGACTGGCTCCGCACGGACCTGGCGGGCGCGGTGGAAGCCGCACGCGGGCAGCGTCCGGCGCCACGCCCGGCCCTTCGCCCCCTGCCGCCCCCACCGGTCCGGGAACCCATGCCGCACGAGGCCGACGAACCCGGACGGTTCCGCGGCCTGCTGGGCCGGCTGTGGCGCAGAGACTCCTGACCTACAGGGTTCGGAACAGCCCTTCCTGGACGACGGACACCAGCATGCGCCCCTCCGCGTCATAGATCCGGCCCCGCGCCAGGCCCCGTCCACCGGTCGCGATCGGCGACTCCTGGTCGTACAGGAACCACTCGTCCGCGCGGAACGGCCGGTGGAACCACATGGCGTGGTCCAGCGATGCCATGTCGAAGCCCCGCGGGCCCCACAGCGGCTCGACCGGAATGCGCACGGCGTCCAGGAGGGTCATGTCACTGGCGTAGGTCAGGGCGCAGGTGTGCACGAGCGGGTCGTCGCCGAGCGGGCCCACCGCGCGCATCCACACCGCGCTGCGGGGCTCGGCACCCTGGACCTCCTCGGCGCTCCAGCGCAGCCGGTCCACGTAGCGGATGTCGAAGGGCTGGCGGCGGGCCATCCGCTCGAACTGCTCCGGCAGTGCGCCCAGGTGCTCCCGCACCTCGTCGGTGACCGTCGGCAGGGACTCGGGATCCGGGACCTTGCGCGCCGGAGGCAACTGGTGCTCGAAACTTCCCTGCTCAGGCTTGTGAAAGGAGGCGGTGAGCGTGAAGATCGTGCGGCCCTGCTGCACCGCGGTGACCCGGCGGGTCGTGAACGACCGCCCGTCCCGGTCCCGTTCGACCTGGTACACGATCGGCACTCCCGGGCGTCCCGGGCGCAGGAAGTACGCGTGCAGCGAGTGCACCGGGCGGTCGCCCTCAGTGGTGCGGCCCGCGGCGACCAGCGCCTGGCCGGCCACCTGGCCGCCGAAGACCCGCTGCAGCGACTCCTCGGGGCTGCGGCCACGGAAGATGTTGACCTCGATCTGCTCCAGGTCGAGCAGGGCGACGAGGCTCTCGGCCGGATTCGTCATGGGTGGGATTCTCCTGTGTTCACAGCTGGCCGACATCGGTGACGCGGACGACCGCCCGGCCCTCCGCGTCGGAGGCCGTGAGGTCGACCTCCGCGCTGATGCCCCAGTCGTGGTCGTCGTTCGGGGCGTCGAAGATCTGGCGTACGCGCCACAGGCCGTTCTGCGGCTCCTCCTCGATCACCAGCAGCTTGGGGCCGCGGGCGTCCGGACCGGTGCCGAGGTCCTCGTACTCGTCCCAGTACTTGTCCATGGCCTCGCCCCACGCGTCGGCGTCCCAGCCGGCGTCGGCGTCCATCTCGCCCAGCGCGTCGACCTGGTCGAGGGCGGCGAGCTCGACCCGGCGGAACATGGCGTTGCGCACCAGGACACGGAACGCGCGCGCGTTGGCGGTGACCGGCCGCACCTGGTCGGCCTTCTCCTGCGCCTCCTCGGCGGTCATCTCCGCCGGGTTGGCGAGCTGCTCCCACTCGTCCAGCAGGCTGGAGTCGACCTGGCGCACCATCTCACCGAGCCACTCGATCAGGTCCTGCAGGTCGTCGGACTTCAGGTCGTCCGGAACGGTGTGGTCGAGGGCCTTGTAGGCGCTCGCCAGGTAGCGCAGCACGATGCCCTCGGTGCGGGCCAGTTCGTAGTGGGAGACCAGCTCCGTGAAGGTCAGCGCCCGCTCGTACATGTCCCGGATGACCGACTTCGGGGACAGCGGATGGTCACCGACCCACGGGTGGCTCATGCGGTAGGTGTCGTAGGCGTGGAAGAGCAGCTCCTCCAGGGGCTTCGGGTACGTGATGTCCTGGAGGCGCTCCATGCGCTCCTCGTACTCGACGCCGTCCGCCTTCATCGCGGCCACGGCCTCACCGCGCGCCTTGTTCTGCTGGGCGGCGAGGATCTGCCGCGGGTCGTCCAGGGTGGACTCCACGACCGACACCATGTCCAGCGCGTACGACGGCGACTCCGGGTCCAGCAGCTCGAAGGCGGCCAGGGCGAACGTGGACAGCGGCTGGTTCAGCGCGAAGTCCTGCTGCAGGTCCACCGTGAGACGTACGATGCGGCCCTCGGCGTCGGGCTGGTCGAGCTTTTCGACGATGCCGCCGCCCAGCAGCGAGCGGTAGATGGCGATCGCCCGCCGGATGTGCCGGAGCTGTTGCTTGCGCGGCTCGTGGTTGTCCTCCAGCAGGTGCCGCATCGCCTTGAAGGCGTCGCCGGGCCGGGCGATCACCGACAGCAGCATGGTGTGCGTGACCCGGAAACGGGACGACAGCGGCTCCGGCTCGGAGGTGATGAGCTTGTCGAACGTGCTCTCCGACCAGGCCACGAAGCCCTCGGGCGCCTTCTTGCGGACGACCTTGCGCCGCTTCTTCGGGTCGTCGCCCGCCTTGGCGAGCGCCTTCTCGTTCTCGACGACGTGCTCGGGCGCCTGGGCGACGACGAATCCCTCCGTGTCGAACCCCGCACGCCCGGCCCGGCCGGCGATCTGGTGGAACTCCCGGGCCCGCAGCGTGCGCACCCGCGTGCCGTCGTACTTGGTCAGCGCCGTGAACAGCACGGTCCGGATGGGGACGTTGACGCCCACGCCGAGTGTGTCCGTTCCGCAGATCACCTTCAGCAGGCCGGCCTGCGCGAGCTTCTCCACCAGCCGCCGGTACTTGGGCAGCATGCCGGCGTGGTGGACACCGATGCCGTGCCGGACGTAGCGGGAGAGATTGCGGCCGAACTTCGTGGTGAAGCGGAAGTTGCCGATCAGCTCGGCGATCCGCTCCTTCTCCTCCCGCGTGCACATGTTGATGCTCATCAGCGCCTGCGCCCGCTCCACGGCCTGCGCCTGCGTGAAGTGCACGATGTAGACGGGAGCCTGCCGGGCCGCCAGCAGATCGGTGAGCGTCTCCGTGAGCGGGGTGTAGCGGAACTCGTAGGAGAGGGGGACGGGCCGGGTCGCCGAGCGGACCACCGCTGTGGGGCGGCCGGTGCGGCGCGCGAGGTCCTTCTCGAAGAAGGAGACGTCACCGAGCGTTGCCGACATCAGGACGAACTGGGCCTGCGGCAGTTCCAGCAGGGGGATCTGCCACGCCCAGCCGCGGTCCGGCTCCGCGTAGAAGTGGAACTCGTCCATGACGACCTGGCCGATGTCCGCGTGTTTGCCGTCACGCAGCGCGATCGACGCCAGGACCTCGGCGGTGCAGCAGATGACGGGGGCGTCGGAGTTCACCGAGGCATCGCCGGTCAGCATGCCGACGTTCTCGGTACCGAAGATCTTGCACAGCTCGAAGAACTTCTCCGACACCAGCGCCTTGATCGGAGCCGTGTAGAAGGTGACCTCGTCCCGGGCGAGAGCGGCGAAGTGGGCGCCCGCCGCGATCATGCTCTTGCCGGAGCCGGTGGGCGTCGACACGATCACGTTCGCGCCGGAGACCGCCTCGATCAGCGCCTCCTCCTGATGAGGGTAGAGCGTGAGACCGCGCTCCTGGGCCCATGCCTCGAAGGCTTCGTACAGGGCATCGGGGTCGGCGGTCCGCGGCAGCTGATCGATGAGGGTCACGCACCCATCTTGCCTGGCCTCGGCCGTGATGGGGGAATCGGCTGTTCGCGTGAAGATCACGAACGCTACGCTGGGTCGCCGATGAGGCATCAGCGGACCCGGACAACTGCACAGCGGCACACTAGGAATGGGGCGGGCAACGGCGATGATGGGACCAGCGCACTCACTGTCGGGCGCCGCGGCGTGGCTCGGCGTAGGGGCGGCGACCGCCGCCGCAGGGCATTCGATGCCCTGGCCGGTGCTGCTCGCCGGAGCCCTGATCTGTGCCGGAGCGGCGCTCGCCCCGGATCTCGACCACAAGGCGGCCACCATCTCCCGGGCCTTCGGACCGGTCTCGCGGGGGCTGTGCGAAATCGTCGACAAGTTGTCGTACGCCGTCTACAAGGCCACCAAGAAGCAGGGCGACCCGCGCCGCTCCGGCGGGCACCGCACGCTGACGCACACCTGGCTGTGGGCGGTCCTGATCGGCGGTGGCACTTCGGCCCTGGCCATCACGGGTGGCCGCTGGGCGGTCCTGGCGATCCTCTTCGTGCACATGGTGCTCGCGATCGAGGGTCTGCTCTGGCGGGCTACCCGCGGCTCCAGCAGCGACGTACTGGTGTGGCTTCTGGCCGGCACCAGCGCGTGGATCCTCGCCGGGATACTGGACAGGCCGGACGGGGGCGCGGACTGGCTGTTCACCGCACCGGGCCAGGAGTACCTGTGGCTTGGGCTGCCGATCGTGCTGGGCGCGCTGGTGCACGACATCGGGGACGCGCTGACCGTCTCGGGCTGCCCCGTACTCTGGCCGATACCCGTGGGCCGCAAGCGCTGGTATCCCATCGGCCCGCCGAAGGCCATGCGGTTCCGGGCGGGCAGCTGGGTGGAGCTGAAGGTACTGATGCCGGCGTTCATGCTCCTCGGGGGAGTGGGCGGCGCGGCGGCACTCAACTTCATCTGAGGGCCGAAAGAGGTCCGGCCCCCTCAGCCGGTCCCGTCGGCACCCTGCCCCTCGCCTTGGCCGTAGCGCCGCTCGAAGCGGGCGACACGCCCTTCCGAGTCCACCGTCCGAGCCTTGCCCGTGTAGAAGGGGTGGCTCTCCGAGGAGATCTCCACGTCCACCACCGGGTAGGTCTCACCGTCGTCCCACGCGATGGTCTGGTCGCTGGTCGCGGTGGACCGGGTGAGGAAGGCGTACCCGGCGCCGCGGTCGCGGAAGACCATGGGCCGGTAGTCGGGATGCTTGTCCTGCTGCATGGTTGCTCCTCATACGGCGCGGATCATCGGGATGACGGCACGCGAAGGCCGTCATGGGGGGCGTCAGCCGGGCAGGGAGTCCTCGTCGACGACGTGCATCGCCGCCTCCTCCGCGGAGGAGGCGGCGCCGTCGATGCCCACGTCCATGGCGACCAGCGCCGGCTCCTCGTCCTCGTGCGCCCCCTCGTCGGGTGCCACGAGCCGGCCGGAACGGTCCGCGCCGACCTCGTTGTCCAGCAGTTCCCCGTCGGTGCCCTCGGAGTCGCCCAGTCCGTCGCCGTCGGGTGCGAGCACATCCGCTCGTTCCTCGGCGAGCCGCTGCTCCAGCGTCTCGCCACGGTGCCGTTCGGCGGCCGTCACACCCGTGTGCTCCACTGCCCAGGGGCGCTCGGGCGGGGACCAGCCCCGGTCAAGAGGATCGGTGACGCCGTCGTACTCGAGTGTGTCCTCGCCGTCGAGCAGACCGGTGTCCTCCCGCTGCTCGGATCCGTCGGGCTGGTAGACGTCGTCTCCCCATCCGTCGGCGCTGTTCACGGGTACCTCCAGGGGGTGGGGACGGGCCCCTTCTCGCCGTGGACCGCGGCGGGCCGCCGCTGCACGGGGCACAGGCGTCACCCCTCTCGGAACCGCACGGTTCGTGGGCCTACCCCGAGCCGGTGCCTCCTCCCAGACTTCCACTCCCGTTCGGGACCGCGCAACGGCACGGCCGTCGACAGGCGCCCCAGGGCACCCTCGACCCACCGGGCCCACCGGAGGCCCGCCCCGGCCTGCCGGCGGGAGGAACCGTGCCGAGCCCCGGCCGGACCCGGCCGAGCCCCGGCCGGACCCGGCCGAGCCCCGGCCGGACCCGACCGAGCCCCGGCCGGACCCGTCCGGCCCCCGGTCTGCTCCCTCCGACCCCCGGTCGGGTGCCACCGGGGGTCTGCGGGGTCACCCGTGCCACGACCGCCACAGCGCCGCGTAGGCGCCGTCCGCCGCGACGAGCTCGTCGTGGCTTCCCAGCTCGCTGATCCGGCCCTGCTCGACGACGGCGATGACGTCCGCGTCGTGAGCGGTGTGCAGGCGGTGGGCGATCGCGACCACCGTGCGGCCGTCCAGGACCCTGGCCAGGGACCGTTCGAGGTGGCGAGCGGCCCGTGGGTCGAGCAGGGACGTCGCCTCGTCCAGTACCAGGGTGTGCGGGTCGGCCAGCACCAGACGGGCCAGCGCGATCTGCTGGGCCTGGGCGGGGGTGAGCGCGAAGCCGCCCGAGCCGACCTCGGTGTCCAGGCCCCCGCCGAGAGCGCGGGACCAGTCGTCCGCGTCGACCGCGCCCAGCGCCGCCCACAGCTCGGCGTCGGTGGCGCCGGTCCGGGCGAGGCGGAGGTTGTCGCGCAGGGAGCCCACGAAGACGTGGTGCTCCTGGTTGACGAGGGCGACGTGCGAGCGGACCCGTTCGGCGGACATCCGGGACAGCTCCGCCCCGCCCAGGGTGATCCGGCCTTCGCGGGGACCGTAGATGCCGGCCAGCAGCCTGCCCAGGGTGGACTTGCCGGCACCGGAGGGGCCGACCAGGGCGAGCCTCGTGCCGGGCGGGACCTCCAGCGACACCTTGCGCAGGACGTCCACTCCCTGGACGTACCCGAAGTGCACGTGGTCGGCGTGCACGTGCCGTCCGTCGGGAGCCAGCGAAGGGTCACCGGCGTCCGGCTCGATGTCCCGCACACCCACCAGCCGGGCCAGGGACACCTGCGCCACCTGGAGCTCGTCGTACCAGCGCAGGATGATGCCGACCGGGTCGACGAGCATCTGCGCGATCAGCGCCGCGGTGGTCAGCTGACCGACCCCGATCCAGCCCTGCAGGACGAACACACCGCCGATCAGCAGAACGGAGGCGAGCACGGTCACATGGGTGACGTTGACGACCGGGAAGAGCACCGACCGCAGCCAGAGTGTGTAGCGCTCCCAGGCCGTCCACTCCTTGACCCGGCGCTCCGACAACTCGATGCGACGGGCGTCCAGGCGGTGCGACTCGACGGTGCGCCCGGCGTCCACGGTCTCGGCGAGCGCCGCGGCCACGGCGGCGTACCCGGCGGCCTCCGAGCGGTAGGCGGAGGGTGCCCGCCGGAAGTACCAGCGGCAGCCGATCACCAGCAGCGGTACCGCGATGAGCACCGCGGGCGCCAGCGGCGGAGCCGTGATCACGAGCCCGCCGAGCAGCAGCACCACCCATACCACGCCGATCGCCAGCTGGGGCACCGCCTCGCGCATGGCGTTGGCGAGCCGGTCGATGTCGGTCGTGATCCGGGAGAGCAGGTCGCCCGTGCCGGCCCGTTCCAGCACGCCGGGCGGCAGTCCCACCGACCGCACGAGGAAGTCCTCGCGCAGATCGGCCAGCATCCGCTCGCCGAGCATGGCCCCGCGCAGCCGAACCTCCCGCACGAACACGGCCTGGACGGCGAGCGCGAGCACGAAAATTGTGGCCGTGAGGCCGAGGTGCAGCTCGCGCTCGTCGTCCGAGACCCGTTCCACGAGCCCGCCCAGCAGGTAGGGACCCGCCATCGAGGCGATCACGGCGACGGTGTTGACGCTGACGAGGAAGAGGAACGCACGGCGGTGCCGGCGCAGCAGTTCTCCCGCGTACGCGCGTACGGTCGCGGGCGCGCCGACGGGCAGGGTGCTCGCCGTCGTGGGGGCCGCCGGGTCGTACGACGGTGGCGCGACGCCGATCATGCCGTCTCCTCGATCTCTTCCAGTCGGTGCAGTACGTCGTCGTTGCCGAGGACGTCGTCGTCCAGGGTCATGCCCACGGCCTTGGCCGGCCGGCCCCCGGCCGGTGTCCCGGCCCCGTGCGTCCCGGCCCCGTGCGTCGTGTCCCCGTGCGTCGTGTCCCCGTGCGTCCCGGCCCCGTGCGTCGTGTCCCCGTGCGTCCCGGCCCCGTGCGTCGTGTCCCCGTGCGTCCCGGCCCCGTGCGTCGTGTCCCCGGGTGTCGCGGTCTCCTCGTCGGTCTCGCGGGTCACCACCGCCCGGTACCGGGGCTCGGTGTGCAGCAGTTCCCGGTGCGCGCCCACCGCCGCCACCTCGCCGTCGTGCAGGAACACGATCCGGTCCGCGCGGTCCAGCAGCAGCGGAGACGAGGTGAACACCACCGTGGTGCGTCCGGCGCGCAGGGTACGCACCCCCTGTGCGATCCGTGCCTCGGTGTGCGAGTCCACGGCGGAGGTAGGTTCGTCGAGGACGAGTGCTTCCGGGTCGGTGATCAGGGACCGGGCCAGCGCCAGTCGTTGGCGCTGGCCGCCCGACAGCGAGCGGCCCCGCTCGGTGATGCGGGCGTCCATCGGATCGTCGGCGCCGAGTGATCCCTGTGCGAGTGCCGCCAGTACGTCGTCGCACTGGGCGGCGGCCAGCGCGTCCTGGGCGCCGACCGCACCGGAAGCGGGCACGTCGAGCAGCTCACGCAGTGTGCCGGAGAGCAGTACCGGGTCCTTGTCCTGGACCAGGACGGCGGTGCGCGCGGATTTCAGCGGCAGTTCGTCGAGCGGCACCCCGCCCAGCAGGGCCGACGTGCCCTCCTCCGACGGGTGCCCCCCGAGCCGTTCCGCCAGTAGCCCGGCCTCGTCGGGGTCGCCGCACACCACGGCGGTGAACCGGCCCGCCGGGGCGAGGAGACCGGTGGTGGGGTCGTACAGGTCCCCGGTCGGGACCTCGGCGGCGCGCGACCCCGCGGTGTCGGTGGCCCGTTCCAGCGCCAGCACCCGTGCGGCCCGCTTGGCCGATGGCCGGGAGAAGGAGTACGCCATGGCGATCTCCTCGAAGTGCCTGAGCGGGTAGGTGAGGATCATTACGGAGCTGTAGACCGTGACGAGTTCACCGACGCCGATGCGGCCCTCGCGGGCCAGGTGGACGCCGTGCCACACCACCGCGATCAGCAGCAGACCCGGCAGCATCACCTGGATCGCGGAGATCAGGGACCACATGCGGGCGCTGCGCACGGCAGCGTGGCGCACCTCCTGGGAGGCGCTGCGGTAGCGGTCGAGAAAGAGTTCCTCACCACCGATACCGCGAAGCACGCGCAGCCCAGCGACGGTGTCCGAGGCCAGTTCGGTGGCGCGGCCCGCCTTCTCGCGCTGGACGTCGGCCCGCCGGGTGGCCCGGGGCAGCAGGGGCAGTACCGCGAGGGCAAGCACCGGCAGGCCCAGGATCACGACGACGCCGAGCGCCGGCTCGTAGACGACCAGGGCCACGCAGACCAGCACGATGGTCAGTGCCGCCGCGGTGAAGCGGGAGACGGCCTCCACGAACCAGCCGATCTTCTCGACGTCGCCGGTGGATACGGCCACGACCTCGCCGGCCGCGACGCGCCGGGTCAGCGCCGAGCCCAGCAGCGCGGTCTTGCGGGCCAGTAACTGCTGGACGCGGGCCGCGGCGGTGATCCAGTTGGTGACGGCGGCGCGGTGCAGGAAGGTGTCGCCGATCGCGTTCCCGGCGCAGCAAAGCACCATGATGCCGCCCGCGAGGGCCAGCCGGGTGCCGGAACGGTCGACGACGGCCTGGATGGCGAGACCGACGCAGAACGGCAGGGCGGAGACGGAGGCGAAGTGCAGCAGGCCCCAGGCCAGCGACTTGAGTTGTCCACCCAGCTGGTTGCGGAACAGCCACCACAGAAAACGGGGCCCCGAGCGCGCGTCCGGCACGCCCGGGTCGGGAAACGGAAGGTCTTGGATCTGCATGGCGTCCCAGTGGCTCGTGTCAGGGGGTGCCGTTGCAACACGGCATCGAGAGGCTGCAAACCGTGAAAGGTTCGCGTCGCGGAGTGCCCAAAATCAAGCGGTTTTCCGCGGTGGGGTGTGAATCCGGCTGCCGCCCGTCGCACCGCTCCGGTGCTGGACCGGTGTGAGTGCGACCCTGGACGGATGCGGAGCGGTGGTGCACGGCGTACGGCGGTCGCGACAGTGGCCCTTGGATCCCTGCTGACGGCGCTGTCAGCGTGCGGTGGCCCGTCCGGGCCCGGCGCGGACGCCTCGGCGAGCGCTCCCACCGGCGACGGCGCGGGCCGAAACAGTGCCGGCACGGCCGACTCGGCACGGATCCCCGGCGTCGGCGACCGGTTCCAGCGCCGTATCCCGGCGGATTCCCGGCAGGTCGTCGCGGTGTACGGCGACGGCAGCGACTCCGCCGATTCGACGGTGGTGTTGTACACGAGGCAGGGGTCCGCCTGGCACCGCGCCCGCAGTTGGGCGGCGCACAACGGCACGAAGGGGTGGACGACCGACCACCACGAGAACGACAAGCGCAGCCCCGTAGGCGTGTTCACGCTCAGCGACGCGGGCGGTGTCCTTCCGGACCCGGATCCGGCCCCCGGCACCGGCCTGCCGTACACCCGGTCGGCCGCCTTCGCCGCACCGAGGTGGTGGGACAAGTCGTACTGGCACGACTTCGACTACGTCATCGCCATCGACTACAACCGGGTCAAAGGCACCCCGCCGAACGATCCGACGCGACCCGAGGGTGCGTCCGCGGGTGGCGGGATCTGGCTGCATATGGACCACGGCAGCGGGACTTCGGCCTGTGTCAGCCTGCCCGAGCCGGCTATGGAGTACCTGCTGCGCACACTGGACCCGGACCGGCATCCGGTGGTGGTCATGGGGGACAGGGCGCGCCTGAAGGCCTGAGAGGGCGCGACTCCCGGTCACTCCGTCCGACGGCCGGACCCGGGACGGGGCCCGTCGACCAGCGTGTCCAACAGCCCGCCGAGCACCGCGCGCTGCTCGTCCGTCAGCGGGGCGAGGATCTCCTTCGCCGCGGACCGGCGGGCGCCGTGCAGTTCCCCCAGAGCCGTACGCCCGTTTGGGGTGAGCTCGATCCGGATCACCCGGCGATTGGCCGGGTCCGGGACCCGGCGCACCTTCCCGGCCGCCTCCAGCCCGTCGACCAGCGTCGTCACCGCCCGGGGCACGACCTCCAGGCGCTCGGCCAGATCGGCCATGCGGGGCGGCGAGCCGTAATGCGCCAGGGTGCGAAGCAGCCGGGACTGGGCCGGTGTGATGCCGAGGTCGCGGTGCTCGAGATGGCGCTTCTGGATGCGGTGCACCCGGCGGGTGAGCCGCAGCAACTGCTCGGCGAGCAGGCCGTCGGAATCGGGGGCGGTCATACGGGAACAATATCAGGACAGTGTTCATTGTGAGTATAGGTAACAATGAGCTATGATCCGAAAGGTCGTCGGCGCCCTGCGAAGATTGCCATCCGCAGTCGTCGTCGGCCTCCCCCTCGGCCCATCCCCGTAGGAGCCCATGCATCCCGACCACCGAACCGCCTGGACCGCACCCGCCGACGCGGAGGGACAACCGCGGCAGGTGCGCCGCATCCTGAGACTCTTCCGGCCCTACCGCGGCCGCCTCGCGATCGTCGGACTGCTCGTCGGTGCCGCGTCGCTCGTCTCGGTCGCCACCCCCTTCCTGCTGAAGGAGATCCTCGACGTCGCGATCCCCGAGGGGCGCACGGGCCTGCTGAGCCTGCTCGCCCTCGGCATGATCCTCGGCGCCGTGCTCACCAGCGTCTTCGGCGTGCTGCAGACGCTGATCTCCACGACCGTCGGCCAGCGCGTCATGCACGACCTGCGCACCGCCGTCTACGGCCGCCTCCAGCGGATGTCCCTCGCCTTCTTCACCCGCACCCGCACCGGCGAGGTCCAGTCCCGCATCGCCAACGACATCGGCGGCATGCAGGCCACCGTCACCTCCACGGCGACCTCCCTGGTCTCCAACCTCACCAGCGTGGTCGCCACGATCGTCGCGATGCTCGTCCTCGACTGGCGCCTGACCGTCGTCTCACTGCTCCTGCTCCCCGTCTTCGTGTGGATCAGCCGCCGCGTCGGCAGGGAACGCAGGAAGATCACCACTCAACGGCAGAAGCAGATGGCCGCGATGGCCGCCACGGTCACCGAGTCGCTCTCCGTCAGCGGCATCCTGCTCGGCCGCACCATGGGCCGCTCCGACTCGCTGACCCGCGCCTTCTCCGACGAGTCCGAGAGCCTGGTCGACCTCGAAGTGAGGTCGAACATGGCGGGCCGCTGGCGGATGGCCGTCATCACGATCGTCATGGCGGCCATGCCGGCCGTCATCTACTGGACCGCGGGCGTCGCAGTGCAACTCGGCGGACCGGACGTCTCCCTCGGCACGATCGTCGCCTTCGTCTCGCTCCAGCAGGGGCTGTTCCGCCCGGCCGTGAGCCTGTTGTCGACCGGCGTCCAGATCCAGGCATCGCTCGCGCTCTTCCAGCGCATCTTCGAGTACCTCGACCTGCCGATCGACATCACCGAGCGGGACGGCGCCGTCCATCTCGACCATGTCGAGGGCGAGGTCCGCTTCGAGAACGTCGAGTTCCGCTACGACGGCAAGAGCGGACCGATCCTCGACGGCATCGACATCACCGTCCCTGCCGGCAGCTCTCTCGCCGTCGTCGGCCCGACCGGCGCCGGCAAGTCCACGCTGGGGCACCTGGTGCCGCGGCTGTACGACGTGACGGACGGCCGGGTCACCCTCGACGGTGTCGACGTGCGCGACCTCGACTTCGACACCCTCGCCCGTGCCGTCGGAGTCGTCTCCCAGGAGACGTACCTCTTCCACGCCTCGGTCGCCGAGAACCTGCGCTTCGCCAAGCCGGACGCCACCGACGCGGAACTGGAGGCGGCGGCGCGGGCGGCCCAGATCCACGAGCACATCAACGCCCTGCCCGCCGGCTACGACACGGTGGTCGGCGAGCGCGGACACCGTTTCTCCGGCGGCGAGAAGCAGCGCCTGGCCATCGCCCGCACCATTCTGCGCGACCCGCCCGTCCTCGTCCTGGACGAGGCGACCAGCGCGCTGGACACCCACACCGAGGCCGCCGTGCAGGACGCCATCGACGCCCTGTCCGCCAACCGCACCACGATCACCATCGCGCACCGCCTGTCCACCGTCCGGGACGCCGACCGGATCGTGGTGCTGGACTCCGGGCGCCTGGCGGAACAGGGCAGGCACGAGGAGCTGCTGGAGCGGGGCGGGCGCTATGCGGCCCTGGTCCGCCGGGACGCCCGACTGGAACCGACAAGATGACGATATGCCAGGTTTGCGTGCGAATGGGGGTTACCGTGCCCGCATGCAGACGAACACTCCGCGACGGAGCACGAGAGGCACCAGGAGAACGATCCGACTGACGCGCCGGGGCCGCATCGCCCTGATCGTGACCGGCGCCGTCGTGGCCGGTACCGCCGTGGCGGTGCCGCTGCTGACGACGGACGACGAGGGCGAGTCCCGCCCCACGTCCCTGGTGATCCCGGAGGGCTGGCGCGCGACCCAGGTCTACGAGGCCGTCGACAAGACCCTGGCCCTGCCCCCCGGCACCACCAGGAAGTCCCTCGCCAAGGCCAATCTCAAGCTGCCGAACGACGCCGAGGGCAACCCCGAGGGCTATCTCTTCCCGGCGACCTATCCGCTCGGCGAGAACCCGACCCCGGAGAAACTGCTGACGGCCATGGTCGACACGGCGAACATGAAGTTCACCGGCGCGCCGGTCGCCGCCGGAGCCCAGCGCAACGCGCTGAACGTCTACCAGGCGGTCACCATCGCCAGCATCGTGCAGGCGGAGGCCGCCGCAAAGGAGGACATGGGCAAGGTGGCCCGGGTGGTCTTCAACCGGCTGGAACGCGGCATGCCGCTGCAGATGGACTCCACCATCAACTACGCCCTGGGCCGTTCCACCCTGGAGACCACCACCAACGACACCAAGATCGACAGCCCCTACAACTCGTACCAGCGCATGGGACTGCCGCCCACCCCCATCGACAACCCCGGCGACGAGGCGATGAGTGCCGCGATCGATCCGACACCCGGCGACTGGTTGTTCTTCGTCACGGTCAAGCCGGGCGACACCCGCTTCACCGCCGACTACGCCGAGCACCAGCGCAACGTCGCCGAGTTCAACCGCATCCAGGAGAGCGCTTCGAAGGAAGCCCAGGCCAAGTGACCGGGCGGGGTGTCACGCGGCGACCGGCGCCTGGTCGGACAGCAGCCGCCTGATGTCCCGAACGGCCGCGCGTCCGGCCCGGTTGGCGCCGATGGTGCTGGCCGAGGGACCGTAGCCGACGAGATGGATCCGCGGGTCCGCGACCGCGCGCGTCCCCTCGACGCGGATACCGCCGCCGGCCTCCCGCAGCCGCAGCGGCCTCAGATGCGCGATGGCGGCCCGGAAACCGGTCGCCCACAGAATGGCGTCCGCGGCCACCCGCCGTCCGTCGCCCCACTCGACCCCTTCGGGCGTGATCCGGTCGAACATGGGCTGCCGGTCCAGCACACCCGACTCCAGCCCCGCCCGGGTCGCGTCGTTGAGCGGCAGCCCGGTCACCGACACCACGCTCTTCGGTGGCAGCCCCTGCCGCACCCGCCCCTCCACCAGCGCCACCGCGGCCCGGCCCGCCTCCTCGTCGAAGGGCCCCTCGCGGAAGACGGGGGGCCGCCTGGTCACCCACGTGGTGGCCGCCGCGTGCGGCGCGATCTCCAGAAGGTGCTGCGTCCCCGAGGCGCCCCCGCCCACGACGACCACGCGCTGTCCGGCGAACTCCTCGGGACCGGCGTACTGCGCCGTGTGCAGTTGCCGCCCCCGGAAGATCTCCTGGCCCGGACAGCGTGGCCAGAAGGGCCGGTCCCAGGTGCCGGTCGCGTTGATCAGGGCCCGCGTCGGCCAGGTCCCCGCCGACGTCTCGACGAGCAGCCGCCCACCCGCCCCCTCGCGCACCGCACGGACGGCTACGGGCCGCCGTACCCGCAGGTCGAAGACCCGCTCGTACGCCGCGAAGTACTCACCGACCACCTCGGCGGACGGCCGCGCCGGGTCCGCGCCGGTCAGCTCCATGCCCGGCAGCGAGTGCATGCCGTGCACCTTGCCGTACGTCAGCGACGGCCAGCGGAACTGCCAGGCTCCGCCCGGCGCGGGGGAGTGGTCGACCACCACGAAGTCGCGCTCCGGCTCGAACCCGGTGCGCCGCAGGTGGTAGGCCGCGGCGAGCCCCGCCTGACCGGCACCGATGACGACGACCTCGACCTCGCGTGTGTTGTTCACGCTTCTACCAACGGAGCGGGGGGCCTCGCTCTTCCCCTCCAGCCCGTCCAGCCCTCCAGCCCGTCCAGCCCTCAGCCCGTCCAGCCCTCAGCCGGCCCGGTCCGCCCAGGGCGATCACGGGCGGGCCCGACGTTCCCACGCCCGGCCCGCCGCGTACGTCAGGATGGGAGACATGCCAGATGCCTTCACCACCCGAGTCCTGAACCTCGCCACCGGCTCGGCGGAGCGCGTCGCCGACATCACCGGCGACTGCGAGTCCTTCCTGCGCGAGGCGGCGGCCGGCCGCGACGGCCTCCTCAACGTCTTCGTCCCGCACGCCACGGCCGGGATCGCGGTCATCGAGACGGGTGCGGGCAGCGACGACGACCTGCTCGCCGCCCTGCACTCCCTGCTCCCCGCCGACGACCGCTGGCAGCACCGCCACGGCAGCCCCGGCCACGGCCGCGACCACGTCCTGCCCGCCTTCGTACCTCCGCACGCGACCCTGCCGGTGATCGGAGGACGCCTGGAACTCGGAACCTGGCAGTCGGTGTGCCTGGTGGACACCAACAAGGACAACCCCGACCGCCACGTCCGGCTGAGCTTCCTGGGCTGATCCGGGGCGACCAGGACCGCCCTGGGCGCCCCGCCGGCTCTCCTTGCGCTCTGGCGGAAGGTGCCTGCTACGGAGTGCGCCGGCACTCGCGGGTGAAGGCGGCAACGACTTCGCCGTTTGCGACATGCGGCGCGGTGACACCCGGCGGGCGTCGACCCGGAAGGCGCTGCCCGGTGCCTTCTGCCAGAAGGTCAAGGAGAGTCGCTATGGCCACAACCGTCAATGACGTGCTCCGCACCTACCCCGCCGACCTGGGCGGGGTGGACAGGGAAGCCATGGCCAGGTGTATCGAGGAATGCATTGCCTGCGCACAGGCGTGTACCGCGTGCGCGGACGCCTGCCTGTCGGAGGGCATGGTCGGTGACCTGACCAAGTGCATCCGCACGGACATGGACTGCGCCGACGTCTGCAACGCCACCGCGTCGGCCCTGTCACGGCATACCGGTTACGACGCCAACGTCACGCGAGCCGTCCTGCAGGCGTGCGCCACTGTCTGCAAAGCGTGCGCCGACGAGTGCGCCGGCCATGCCGACATGCACGAACACTGCCGGGTCTGCGCCGAAGCGTGCCGACGCTGTGAGCAGGCGTGCAACGAACTGCTCGCGAGCCTGGGCTGAGACAACGGCAGCACGGTGTGCCGCGCGGCCCCCGGACCTCCCTCGACCTCCGCAACCGCCGCGCCTCCCGCCGGGGGCGCGAGCAGCCGGCCGGGTTGTGGCGATGACGGGACGGAGGCCTGGCGGGCGCCGGGTCAAGGACCGCGGCCGGCGTCAAGTCAGGATGTGAGCAGGCGGAGGCCGAGATCTGCCGCGTCGAGGGCGGCGAGGGCGCTGTTGCGCTCGGCCCACCGGCCGGAGTCGAGGTCGTCGCCGAGGCTTCGTACCGCCCGCTGCTCGGCCTCCGGCCCGACCCTCGTCCACACCGACGACGCACGGCGTACGTGATCCTCCGGATACGCCCCCGGTCGGCGCCAGCACGCCTCGAACAGGCCGTCAGCGCAGTCCCACGGGATGGGCACCGGCTCGGCGCGCCCGCCGATCGCGTCGGCCATCCCGGCAAGCGACGTAAAACCCGCGAGGACGGTGGCGAACTCCGGCAGGTAGTCGCGGGTGAGCCAGAACCGGTCCTGCCATCCGGGCTCGTCGGTGTCGAACGTGAGCACCACCACGCGGCGGGCCACGCGCCGCATCTCACGCAGCCCCGCTGTCGGGCCCCCCATGGTGAACGGTGGAGACGGCCATCGCGGCGTCGAAGGAGCGGTTCTCGAACGGCAGGTTCTCCGCAGCGGCGGCCACGCACGGCGCTGAGCCGGCAGGCCGCTGCCCGCGCCGAGGGACGCACGAGCCCGACTTCGTCATAGTGATGCAGCGTGCGGACGCTCACGTCGGCCAGTTCGGCCAGTTCGGCCAAGCGGGCGGCGGTGAACTCGAACACGGTGCTCAAGGCGTACCGGGAGATGGAGCACGACGCCCTGGTGGCCGCCCGTCCCTACGGCGAGGTGGACTGCCGCTGGGAGCGGAGCACGAGCAGCGTGATCTCGCTGGGGGCGAAGACGCGGAAGGGCGGGCCCCAGAAGCCGGTGCCGCGGCTGGTGTAGAGGAGGGTGCGGGCGCCGTGGTGACTGAGGCCGGCGAGGGCCGGTTGGTCGAGGCGGACCAAGTGGTGGAAGGGCCAGATCTGACCGCCGTGGGTATGGCCCGAGAGCTGGAGGTCGATGCCCTGGGCTGCCGCGCGGTCGATGAACTTGGGCTGGTGGGCGAGGAGCAGAACGGGGAATGCGGAGTCGGCGCCGCGGAGGGCTCCGTCGAGGTGGGCGCGGTGTCCCGCCAGTCCGGAGGACTCGGCGGTGACGTCGTCGACACCGGCGACGACGAGCGTGTCACCACCGCGTTCGAGCAGCAGATGGCGGTTGCGCAGCGGCACCCAGCCCAGCTCGTCCATCAGGTCGACCCAGCCCTGGGCCTCGCTGTAGTACTCGTGGTTGCCGGTGACGTAGACCCGGGCCCGGGTCGCCTGCACGGTGCCCAGTGGGGCTGCCTGGGCGCGACGGCGTTCGGCCGTGCCGTCCGCGATGTCGCCGGTGTGGCAGACCAGGTCGGCTTCCAGGGTGTTCACCGTCTCGCAGACCCGTGCCGACCAGCGGGCGCGGTCGAGCGGACCGTAGTGGGTGTCGGTGATCAGTACGACTCGGGTGCCGTCCAACCCCTCTCCCAGACGCGGGAGTCGCACGTCCAGTCGGCGCACGCGCGGCACGCGTCGCGCCTCGGCGTACCCCCAGGCGAGCAGTACGGCGGTTACGGCGAGGACGGCCCAGGTGACGATGCGCGCCCGGTCCTGTCCGTCACCGACGCCGGCCACGGACAGGGTGGACCGGAGCAGGGCGCCGAGCAGAACGGACCAGGTGAACAGGACCCAGATGCTGCCCAGCAGCGTGTCACCTACGATCGCAGCCCGGTCCTGCTGCCGCCGACCGTGGCCGCGCACCATCGCGAGCGGCATACCGATCAGGCCGAGGGCGAACAGTGCGGTGCCGATCAGTTCGGCGGGGAGTGGCCAGTGCTGACCGGTATGCAGGAGAACCCAGCACGGCACGGCCCACAGGAGGACGGGGGCGATCAGGGGTATGCAGCGCATCACGCGCTGCAGCCGGCTCTGTGGTGCCTCTCGCGCTTCACCGGTGGCGGATCGGGTGTTGCTCGTTTCGGTCACGCTTTCCCCTCCTGGGTGTTCCTTCGACCCTATGCTCCCGGAGGAAAGCCGCCCGTGGTCACTCCGGAAGGGGATGACCACGCCACCAGGCTGGTGCGGGTCGCGGTCCGGACAGGCTGGGGTTGTCCTGACGGAGGTTGGTGGACACCGACAAGGACAACTCGACAAGGACAACCTCGACAAGGACAACCTCGACAAGGGCACCCGACAAGGACACCCGACAAGGGCGACCCCGACAAGGACAACCCCGACCGCCAGGTTCGGCTGAGTCTCCTGGGCTGAGGATCAGGCGTCGGCCCGGGTCCGCCCCCGGATCACCAGCCGCTTCAGCAGCGGCCACGCCAGCAGCAGCACGATCACCGCGTACACCGTCACCGCGAACGGCGTGTTGACCAGGCCCGTCACGCTGCCGTCGCTGATCTGCAGGGCGCGGCGCAACTGCTGCTCGGCGTTCGGGCCGAGGATGACGCCGATGACGGCCGGCAGGATCGGCAGGCCGTAGCGCCGCATGCCGAAGCCGACCAGGCCGATGATCAGCAGGATCACCAGGTCGACGACCTCGCCGCCGACCGCGTACGCGCCGACCGCCGCGAAGAACATGATCCCCGCGTAGAGGTAGGGCCGCGGGATGCGCAGCAGCTTGGCCCACACCGGTGCCAGCGGCAGGTTGAGCGCGAGCAGCAGCACCATGCCGACGAAGAGGGACGCGATCAGGCCCCACACCAGCTCGGGTTCGCGTTCGAAGAGCAGCGGGCCGGGCTGGATGCCGTACTGCTGGAAGGCGGCCAGCATGACCGCCGCGACCGCCGTCGTCGGCAGGCCCAGGGTCAGCATGGACACCAGCGTGCCCGCCGCCGAGGCCGACGCCGCCGACTCGGGGCCCGCCACGCCCTCGATGGCGCCCTTGCCCCACTCGTCCTTGTTCTTGGACAGGCGCTTCTCCGTGACGTACGACAGGAACGTGGGAATCTCCGCGCCGCCCGCCGGGATGGCGCCGAACGGGAAGCCGATGAACGGGCCGCGCAGCCAGGACTTCCAGGTCCGCTTCACATCACTACGGCCGAGCCAGGGAAGGCCCACCGGGATCGGCTCGGCCGCCGCGCGCCGCAGGTGGGCCGCCACCCACAGTGCCTCGCCGATCGCGAACAGGCCGACCGCGACGATCACCACGTCGACGCCGTCCGCGAGTTGCAGCGAACCGAAGGTCAGCCGCTGCTGCCCCGTCATCTGGTCCAGGCCCACCAGTCCGATCGTCAGGCCGATCAGCAGGGAGGCCAGACCTCTGATGCGCGACGAACCGAGTACCGAGGTCACGGCGATGAACGCCAGCACCATGATGGCGAAGTAGTCCGGCGCGCCGATGTCCACCGCCAGGTCCGCGACCGTCGGCGCCAGCGCCACCAGCAGGATCGTGCCGATCATGCCGCCCGCGAAGTGACCGATGGCGGCGGCCGCCAGCGCCTGGGCGCCGCGCCCCGACTTGGCCATGGGGTTGCCCTCCATGGCCGCGACCACGGCGGCACTCTCGCCGGGGGTGTTGAGCAGGATCGAGGTGGTCGAACCACCGAACATCGCGCCGTAGTAGATGCCGGCGAACATGATGAAGGCGGCGACGGGATCGAGTCCGTACGTCACCGGCAACAGCAGCGCCACCGCCATCGCCGGGCCGATGCCGGGCAGCACGCCGATGGCCGTGCCGAGCAGCACACCGAGGGCGGCCCACAGCAGGTTGAGCGGCGTGAGGGCCGTACCGAAGCCGTCCATGAGGGAGTTCAGGGCGTTCATGTCAGAGCACTCCCATCAGCGGACCGCCGGGCAGTGGCACTCCGAGCAACTTGTCGAAGACGATGTAGGTGATCAGGGACAGCACCGCGGCGATCAGCGGATCGCGGTCCAGGCGGCGGCTGCCGAGGGCGAAGGCGGCACCCCAGAAGAGCAGCGCCCCGGCGACCGGGAAGCCGGCCGGCTCGATGAGTACGGCCGCGCCGAGGAAGATCCCGGAGAGCAGCAGCACCGTGCGCCAGTCGGCCGGTTCGGACAGGTCGACGTCCTCGCCGCCCTCCGCCTCGCCCCGGCCGCCGCGCAGGACGTCGACGGCGAGCAGCGCGGCGATCACCAGCAGCCCGATGCCGACCACGACCGGCACGGTCCTGGGGCCCACCGGCCCGCGCTGGGTGATGTCGACGTCCATGGTGAACGCGTCGGTCAGGACGAGTACACCGAGCGCCAGCAGCAGGACGCACACGCCCAGCTCGGAGTGGTCGCGCAGCCACGAGCGCCGCTCGGCCGCCGGGGCCGGGTCGGGCGCCGGGGAGGAGCCGGTCCGCGTCGTCACAGTCCCAGCTCCTTCAGTACCGACACCACACGCTTGTCCTGGGCTTCCAGGAACGCGCCGAACTTGTCACCGGTGAGGAAGGCGTCGTCCCAGCCGTTCTGGTCCAGGGACTTCTTCCATTCCGGAGAGTCGTGCAGCTCCTCGAACAGGCGGGTCAGCTTGTTCCGCTCCGCCTCCGACAGGCCGGGAGGGGCGACGATGCCGCGCCAGTTGGTGAAGTCCACGTCGTAGCCGGACTCCTTCAGCGTCGGCGCGTCCTTCAGGTCGTCGACCCGCTCGGGGCCGGTCACCGCGAGCACTCGCAGCTCGCCGGCCTTGATCTGGTCCAGGTACTCGCCGACGCCGGAGACCCCGAAGCCGACCTTGTTGCCGAGAATCGAGGCGAGCAGCTCGCCACCGCCGTCGAAGGGGATGTAGTTGACCGACTTGGGAGAGATTCCGGCGGCCTGCGCCATCAGCATCGGCGCGAGGTGGTCGGGCCCGCCCGGCGACGAACCGCCGCCGACGGGAATCCTGCCCGGGTCCTTCTTCCAGGCGGTGATCAGCTCGTCGATCGTCTTGTACGGCGAGTCCTTGCCGACCACGACGACGTCCTGCTCCTCGGTGAGCCGCGCGATCGGCGTGGTGTCGGCGAGGGTCTTGGGCGCGTGGTTGGAACGGGCGGCGCCCACCACGCCGAGGCCCATGGACATGGCGAGCTTGCCGTTGCCGTGTTCGCTCACCAGCCGGCTCAGGCCCACGGTGCCGCCCGCGCCGGGCAGGTTGAACACCTCGATGTTGTGCGTGAGTCCGGCGTCCTCGGCGTTCTTCGCGGCTGTGCGGGCCGTGATGTCGTAGCCGCCGCCCGGCGTGTTGGGAACCATGAAGCGCAGGCCGGGGATCTGCGTGCCGGTCTCGGCGTCGCTGCCCGTGGAGAGCAACGGCGGCCCCGCGAGCACGAGCACGGCGGCCCCGAGCAGGGCAAGGGGGGTGCGCAGGCGCACGTATGACACCACCTGTCGGTTGGGTAGAGCGGTAAGCGGGAAGGGGTGAGCCCCTATGGGGGAGGGGTGACGTGGGCCACATGGTGCCTGCGGACCGGCGGCCTGTCTTCCTTGCGGAACCAAGGGAGGTTGTGGTCTTTGCGGTCATCGCCCGGCTGTCCGGTGGATCACCGGTACGTCGCCGACGCATCCCCGGTTCATTGCGAAGACAGCACATCTCTTTCCTTCGCCGCAGGTGGGCGCCATGATGGCGAGCCGGCACACCCGCCCGCCCCCGTCAGCCGAGATCGAGTCAGCCGTGACCCCCACCTTCCGCCGTCAGACCCTCGCGGGCGAGATGCTGGTCCTCCAGCTCGCCATCGTCGTGGTCGTGCTGCTCGCGGTCGCCGCCGTCTCGCTCGCCCAGTCCAGGGCCACCTTCAACCGCGTCGAGGGCCGCCGGGTCACCGCTCTGGCCGAGCAGCTTGCCGCCACGCCCCTGGTCCGCAGCCAGCTGCTGCGCCCCGTGCCGCGGGAGGCCCTCGCCCCGCTGGTGAACTCCACCCAGACCCAGTCCGGGGTCACCTCGGTCACGGTGGCCGACGCCGACGGCCGCGTCGTCAGTTCCACCGACCCCACGCTGATCGGCGGCCGGCTGCCGCGCGGCGAGGGCACCGCCGAGGGGCGCGGCTGGTCGGGCCCGCTGACGGTGCACGGCAGCCGTGAGCTCGTCGCCCGGGTCCCGGTGCTCGGCGCCACCCGGGAGACCCTCGGCCGGCACCTCGGCACGGTGATGGTCGGCGAGGCCGACCCGACGGTGTGGCAGCGCCTCAGCGGCGCCTCGTCCTACCTCCTGGCCTACCTCGGTATCGCCAGCGGCCTCGGCGTGGCAGGCTCCTGGCTCCTCGCCCGGCGCGTCAAACGGCAGACCCTCGGTCTGGAACCGCGTGAGATCGCCGGGCTCGCCGAGCACCGGGAGGCCATGCTGTACGGCATCGCCGAGGGCGTGGTCGCCCTCGATCCGCAGCACCGGCTGACCCTGGTCAACGAGATGGGCCGGCGCCTGCTCGACCTGCCCGCCGACTGCGTGGGCGAGAGCCTGGACGGCCTCGGCATCGACGGACGGCTGCGCGACGTCCTGGCCGGGGCCGCGGCGGACGGGGCCGAGCCACGCGACGAGGTCGTGGTCCGCCACGGCCGGGTCCTGGTGATGAACCGCATGACCGTCACCAAGGACGGCCGCCCGTTCGGCTCGGTCACCACCCTGCGCGACCGCACCGAACTGGCCCGCCTGGAACGGGAGATCGGCTCCTTCCGCAGTACCTCCGAGCTGCTGCGCGCCCAGGCCCACGAGTTCGCCAACCAACTGCACACCATCTCCGGACTCATCCAGATCGGCGAACAGGACGAGGTGGTGCGCTACATCCGCGCGCTCAACCAGCGCCGCCAGTCGCTGGACGTCACCCTCAGCCGCCGGGTCCGCGACATCGCCGTCGCCGCGCTGCTGACGGCGAAGTCCTCCCTGGCGGCCGAGCGCAGGGTCGCCCTGCGGGTGTCCGACCGCACGGCGCTCGACCGGCTCGCACCGGAGGACGCCGCGGACGTGGCGACCGTGGTCGGCAACCTCGTCGACAATGCCCTGGACGCCGCCGCGGCGCCCGGTGACGGCCACGACGCCTGGGTGGAGGTCGAGCTGCGCCAGGACGCCGCCAGCGTCGAGATCGTGGTCCGCGACTCCGGACCCGGAGTGGCGCCGGAACTGGCCCGCGAGGTCTTCTCCCACGGCTTCACCACCAAGGCCGCCCGGCAGGGCGAGCGCGGCATCGGCCTGGCGCTGACCAGGCTGGTCTGCGAGCGCCACGGCGGTGAGATCTCGGTGACCAACACCCCCGAGGGTGCCATGTTCACCGCACGCATGACCGTCAGCCACCTCACCGACGCGGTGGCGGAAGGAGCAGCACCATGACGGGTACGAGCGGCACGGCCGACGCGGCCGCCACGACCGGGGCGGCGGCCCGTGCCGTCGGCGCCGCGATCGGCGTGCTCGTGGTCGACGACGACTTCATGGTGGCCCGGGTGCACCGCGCCTTCGTGGAGCGCGTCGAGCCCTTCCGGGTCGTCGGGGTCGCGGGCACCGGGGAGCAGGCACTCGCCGCCGTCGGGGAACTGCGTCCCGACCTGGTCCTGCTCGACCTGTACCTGCCGGACGTCTTCGGCCTCGACGTCATCCCACGGCTGCGCGCCGCCGGGCACGACTGCGACGTCATGGTCATCAGCGCGGCCCGGGAGGCCGACGCGGTGCGCGGCGCCGTCCGGCACGGGGTGGTCGACTATCTGCTCAAACCGTTCGAGTTCGAGGATTTGCGGGTCCGGCTGGAGCGCTACGCCGTTCAGCGGGGCCGGCTGCTCGGCACAGTGGTGCGCAGCCAGGCCGACGTCGACCGCGTACTGGCGGGAGCGTCGCCGGCAGCGCCGGTCCCGGCGCTGCCCAAGGGCATGAGCGTGGAGACCGCCGAGCTGGTCGAACGCACTCTGCGCGCGGCCGACGGCACCCTGTCCGCCAGCGAGTGCGCGGCCCTGGCCGGCATCTCCCGGGTCAGTGCCCGCCGCTACCTGGAGTACTTCCACACCGTCGGCAGCGCGGAGGTCTCCCTGCGCTACGGGGTGGCGGGCCGCCCCGAACGCCGTTACCGCTTCCGGGGCGCGGTCACCGGCCTGGCGCTCCCGCCCGCAGCGCGTCCATGACGAAGTCCAGGAACCGGGTGGCCCTCGGCTGCCAGTCCTCGCCGGGATCGATCAGCCAGAGACCGCCGATGACGAGGAAGAAGTCGTCCGCGGAGACCCCGGGCCGGATGGTGCCTGCCTCCTCGTTGACGCGGAGCAGGAGCTGGGCCGCGTCCATGACGGGGGTGGGCCGCGGCTTCTCCGGTCCGCCGGGCGCGCTGGTGACCAGACGGATCGCGTCCGCCAGACCGGCCTTGGTCATCGCGAACCCGGCGAGGCGGTCCATCCATTCACGCAGGGCCCGCTCGGGGTCCCGCGTGGCCAGCAACTCGGGAGCGGCGTCCGCCACCTGCTGCATCTCGTAGCGGTAGACCTCCAGGACGAGCGCTTCGCGGTGCGGGAAGTTGCGGTAGAAGGTGCCCTGTCCGACGCCCGCCTTCTTGGCGATGCCGCTCAACGGGGCGTCCGCGCAGCGCGTCAGTTCCTCTGTGGCCACTTTCAGGATCCGCTCGCGGTTTCGCTGGGCGTCCGAACGCAGGGGAGTGTCCGGCCTGTCCCTCTTCGGCTGCGGCACTCGTCCTCCTTCCGGTTTCGTGGCCGAATCCCGTTCTTGCTAAGCGGACAAGTGTCCGTTACGTTTTCCAGCGAGCGGACAGTTGTCCGGTTGCCGGTCCACTCTAGCGGCGGCCACGGCCGACGGCCCCGACCGAGCACGAACCCACTGCCTACAGCCCATTCTCACTGTCACCCGACATGAACTGTCACCCGACATCAACTGTCGTCAGACATCACTTGTCACCGGACATCACTTGTCACCGGACATCGCCTGTCACCAGACACCACTGTCACCAGACAACAAAGAAGGCTGACCATGGCCCCAGCGCCCTCGTCGACGTCCAGTGCCGTCGTCCTGAACATCAACGGCGAGAAGCACCAGCTGACCGTCGACCACCGCACCACCCTCCTCGACGCCCTGCGTGAGCGCCTCGACCTTACCGGTACCAAGAAGGGCTGCGACCAGGGGCAGTGCGGCGCCTGCACCGTCCTGGTCGACGGGCGTCGTGCCGTCTCCTGCCTCAATCTCGCCGTCGCCGCCGAGGGGCGCGAGATCACCACCATCGAGGGCATGGCCGAGGGCGACCGCCTGCATCCGGTGCAGCGGGCCTTCCTCGACCTCGACGGCTACCAGTGCGGGTACTGCACCCCCGGCCAGATCTGCTCGGCCGTCGCCGTCATCGAGGAACACGCGGCCGGCTGGCCCAGCGCCGCCACCGAGGACGTACGGCCCGAAGCCGGACCGCCACCCCTGACACCGGAGGAGATCCGCGAACGGATGAGCGGGAACCTGTGCCGGTGCGGCGCCTACGTCTCCATCGTCCAGGCGGTCGCCCGCGCGGCCGGGGCCGACCAAGCGGCGGTCCCCGAGGACGACGCCGACCAGGGCGAGACCGCGAAGGAGACGGCGGCATGAGGGAGTTCGGATACGAGCGCGCCGACGACGTCTCCGGTGCGGTGGCGCTGCTCGCCGCCGACCCGGACGCCCGCTTCCTCGGCGGCGGCACCAACCTCGTCGACCTGATGAAGACCGGCGTCGAACGCCCGGCCCGGCTCGTCGACGTCCGCGAACTCCCCCTGGACGGCATCGAGCCGACCGTCGACGGCGGCCTGCGCATCGGCGCGACCGTCACCAACAGTGACCTCGCCGCCCACCCCGAAGTGCGCCGTTCCTACCCGGCGTTGACCCAGGCGGTGCTGGCCGGTGCCTCCGGGCAACTGCGCAACATGGCCACCGTCGGCGGCAACCTGCTCCAGCGCACCCGCTGCGGCTACTTCACCGACGTGAGCAAGCCGTGCAACAAGCGTGTCCCGGGCAGCGGTTGTCCCGCGATCACGGGCGAGCACCACAACCACGCCATCCTGGGCGCCTCCGACCACTGCGTGGCCGTGCACCCCTCGGACATGGGCGTCGCCCTCGCGGCCTTCGACGCGGCCGTCACCTACGAAACCGCCGACGGTCCGGGCGAGTCGCCGCTCACCGACTTCTACCTCCCCGTCGGCGACACCCCGGACCGGGAGACCGCCCTGCCGCCCGGCGCGCTGATCACCGGCGTCACCCTGCCGCCCGCCCCGGTCGCAGCCCGCTCCCGCTACCGCAAGGTGCGCGAGCGCGCCTCGTACGCCTTCGCGATCGGCTCGGTCGCCGCCGCGCTCGACGTCGGGGACGGCGTCGTGCGCGACGCGCGGCTGGCCTTCGGCGCGGTCGCCTCACGGCCCTGGCGGGCCCGCGCGGCCGAGGAGGTGCTGATCGGCCGACCGGCCGACGGGGAGACCTTCGCCGCCGCCGCGGACGCCGAACTCGCGGCCGCCAAGCCGCTGCCCGACAACGGATACAAGGTGACCCTCATGCGCAACCTCGTGGTGGCCGTCCTGACCGAACTCGCCGAGGAGGCCGCCCGATGACCACCGCCACGACCGGCCCCACGACGGTGAAGGGCGCCGTCGGTACCGCGCACACGCGCGTGGAGGGCCGCGACAAGGTCACCGGAGCGGCCCGCTACGCCGGCGAGATCCCCTTCGCCGACCTCGCGCACGGCTGGCTGGTGCTGTCCACCGTCGCCCGCGGCCGCATCCGCTCGATAGACGCCGACCCCGTCCTCGGCATGCCCGGCGTGCTCGCCGTCCTCCACCACGGCAACGCCCCGCGCGTCGACACCGACTACGTGGGCATGCTGGGCATTCTGCCGGACCCGACCGCCGCCGTCTTCCAGAACGACCGGGTGCCGCACGCGGGATGGCCGGTCGCCCTCGTCGTCGCCGGGACGCCCGAGCAGGCGAGGGAGGCCGCCGAGGCCCTCGTCGTCACCTGCGACGCGGAACCGCACGACATCACGCTCGCCGCCGACCGCCCCGACGCCTACCCGGCCGACGGGCACATGCCCGCGGAGACCGAGAAGGGGGACCTGGCGGCCGGCCTCGCGGCGTCCGCCGTCGTGGTGGACGAGGAGTACACCACCCCCGAAGAGCACCACAGCATGATGGAGCCGCACGCGGCCACCGCCCTGTGGGACGGTGGCCGGCTGGAGGTCGTCGACTCCAACCAGGGCACCACCTGGGTCCAGGGCGAACTGGCGAAGATGTTCTCCCTCGACGAGTCCTCGGTGCGGGTGCGCTCCGAACACGTCGGCGGCGGCTTCGGCAGCAAGGGCCTGCGCGCCCACCAGGTGTCCGCGGTGATGGCCGCGACCGTGCTGCACCGGCCGGTGCGCGTGGTCATGACCCGGCGTCAGATGTTCTCGCTGGCCGGATACCGCAGCCCCACCACCCAGCGCGTCCGGCTCGGCGCCGGCGCCGACGGCCGGCTGCGCGCACTGGAGCACCGCTCGCTGAACCAGACGTCGACCGTCTACGAGTTCGTCGAGCCCGGCGCGGGTGTCGCCAGGGTGATGTACGACGCCGACGCCCACCGCACGGCCAACCACGTCGTACGGCTCGACGTGCCGTCCCCGACGTTCATGCGCGCGCCGGGTGAGGCGCCGGGTTCCTTCGCGATCGAGTCGGCGTTCGACGAGCTCGCCGACCGCTGCGGCGTCGACCCGATCGACCTGCGCCTGCGCAACGAGCCGGCGGTCGGCCCGGTCTCCGGGCTGCCGTTCAGCGGCCGCAACCTGGCCGCCTGCTTCAACGAGGGAGCGCGCCGCTTCGGCTGGGCGGACCGCGATCCGCGTCCCGGGGTGCGCCGCGACGGGCGCTGGCTGCTGGGCACCGGCACGGCCGCGGCGTCCTTCCAAGCGGGCGCGGGCCCGTCCACCGCCCTCGTGACCGCGGAGGCCGACGGCACCTTCACCGTGCGGATCGCCGCCGCCGACATCGGCACCGGCGCCCGTACCGCGCTCACCCTGGTGGCCGCCGACGCGCTGGACGTCACGCCCGAGCAGGTCCGGGTGCGCATCGGGGACAGCGACTTCGGACCGGCGATGATCGCGGGCGGCTCGATGGGCACCCGTTCCTGGGCGTGGGCGATCACCGAGGCGGCCCGCGAACTGCGGGAACGGCTCGCCATGAGCACGAGCATCCCGCCGGAGGGCGTCACCGTTCGTTCCGACACCACCGCGGCCCTCGGCGCCCTCACGCAGAAGGAACGGCACTCCTTCGGCGCGCAGTTCGCCGAGGTCGCCGTGGACACCGCCACCGGCGAGGTACGGGTGCGCCGCATGCTCGGCATCTTCGCGGCGGGCCGGATCGTCAACCCGCTCACCGCCCGCAACCAGCTCGTCGGTGGCATGGTCTGGGGCATCTCCATGGCCCTGCACGAGGAGGCGGTCCGGGACCGGGCGAGCGGCGGCCTCTACGGCCCCGACCTCGCCGGCTACCACGTCGCCACGCACGCCGACGTCCCGGACGTCGAGGCGGACTGGGTGGACGACCCCGACCCGGACGACCCGGTCGGCATCAAGGGCGTCGGCGAGATCGGCATCGTGGGCGCCGCGGCGGCCGTCGCCAACGCCGTCTGGCACGCGACCGGCGTACGCCACCGGAACCTGCCGATCCGGCCCGACCGCGTGCTGTCGGCCACGGTGCCCGCGGTCGGGGGCGGGACGGATGCTTGACATCGCCGACGAGCTGAACCGCTGGCTCGCCGGGGGCCGGGAGTTCGCCGTCGCCACCGTCGTCTCCGTCGGCGGCAGCGCACCGCGCGGGCCCGGCGCCGCCCTCGCCGTCGACAGCGAGGGCACGGTGATCGGCTCGGTCTCCGGCGGCTGCGTGGAGGGCGCGGTGTACGAGCTGTGCTCCGACGCCCTCCGGAGCGGCGAGACGGTGCGCGAACGGTTCGGCTACAGCGACGAGGACGCCTTCGCGGTAGGGCTGACCTGCGGCGGGACCATCGACATGATGATTACTCCGGTGGGCGCGGACTCACCCTCGCGGGAGGTGTTCCGGCTGGCGCTGTCGACCGCCGCCGAGGGCGGTACCGCGGCCCTCGCCCGGGTCGTCCAGGGCCCGTCGGAACACCTTGGCCGGGCCCTGCTCGTCCACCCCGACGGCTCGTACGAGGGCGGTCTCGGCGGCCACCCGGACCTGGACCGCACGGCGGTGGCCGAGGCCGGGGCCCTGCTGGACGCCGGCCGCACCGGCACGGTCGGCGTCTCGGAGGACGGTTCGCACTGCCCCGGCGGGCTCACGCTGCTCGTCGAATCGAGCGTGCCGCCGCCCCGCATGATCGTCTTCGGTGCGGTCGACTTCGCGGCGGCACTGGTGCGGGCGGGCAAGTTCCTCGGCCATCACGTGACCGTGTGCGACGCCCGGTCCGTCTTCGCCACGCCGGCCCGCTTCCCCGAGGCCGACGAGGTCGTGGTCGACTGGCCGCACCGCTACCTGCGGAGCACGCCGACCGACGGGCGCACGGTGCTGTGCGTACTCACCCACGACGCCAGATTCGACGTACCGCTGCTGACGGAGGCCCTGCGGATGCCGGTCGCGTTCGTCGGCGCGATGGGCTCGCGCCGCACCCACGAGGACCGCGACCGGCGGCTGCGCGAGGCGGGCCTGACCGAGCGCGAGCTCTCCCGGCTCCGGTCGCCGATCGGCCTGGACCTCGGCGCCCGGACGCCGGAGGAGACCGCGCTCTCCATCGCGGCGGAGATCGTCGCCTCCCGACGCGGCGGAACGGGCGTGCCACTGACGGGCGGGGCGGCGCCGATCCACCGGGGTTTGGCGGGGGCGGCTGCCTGACGGTCCCGACGGGGGCGGCGACCTGACGGGCCTGGCTGGGGGCGGTTGCGTGACGCGCCTGGCGGGGGGCGGCGACCTGACGGGCCTGGCTGGGGGCGGTTGCGTGACGGGCCTGGCGGGACGGCTGCGTGACGGGCCTGGCGGGCCTGGCGGGCCCAGGGAGGACACGACGGGTCCGGTGCCGCCGCACGCTGATCGTCGCCGTCCTTCATGACGCTACGGCTGTCCCGGCACCAGTAACCGAAACGGTGACGCTCCCGACGTCACCGCAACGCACGCCGGGCGCCCGTTCACCCGGCCCGTCACCGCACCGCACCGCACCCGGCCCCCGCCCCGCCCGTTCACCGCGCTCGTGCCCGACCTCGCCCCCCGCGCCCGACCCCGCGCCCGATCCCCACCCCGCGCTCGTTTCCCCCACCGACCCGCTCCTCCGCCCCGATCACCCCGTGCTCGCCCAGCGGCCCCACCGCCCACCCCGCCTCGCGGCAGTCGCGCACGATGTCGGGCAGGGCGCCGACGGTGGCCCGCCAGCTGCCCGGGGCGGAGACGTGGTCGGTGTCGTGGAGCAGGATCGTGCCGCCCCCTCGCAGGTCCGCCGCGACGGTCGCCCGTACCGAGGCGGGCGTGGCGTCGCGCCGCCAGTCCTTGCCCCACGCCGTCCACAGCACCGGTCGCGTCCCGGCCCGGCGGGCGGCGGCCCAGCGTCCGGAGGTGAGGATGCCGTAGGGCGGGCGGTACCAGCGTGGGACGTGTCCGGCGACCTCACCCACCGCATGGACGGCACGCGTCAGCCCGAGTGCGTCCCGCGCCGGCGACGGCAGCCAGGGGCGGTCGTGCGACCAGCCGTGGACGGCGAGTTCGTGCCCCCGCCGGGCCAGTTCGAGGGCCGTCTCCGGGTGGCGTACGACGTTCTCGCCCAGGACGAAGAACGTGGCGCGTACGCCGAGCGCGTCCAGTACGTCGAGGAAGTGCGGTGTGGACGCCGGATCCGGGCCGTCGTCGAAGGTGAGGGCGATGTGGCCCGGGCGGCCCTGTCCGGCCAGGCCCGGGAACCGGCGTCGGCGCAGCTCCGGCAGCCAGGTCGCGGCCGGACCGATGTGGGCCAGCGCGGCGGCGACGACGACCGGCGCGACGGCGCGTGCCGCCGGTCCGGCATGGAATCCTTTACGCATCCGTGTGTCTCCCGTGTCTCCGGCTCCGCTCCGGGGTGCCGCGCAGCTCGGTCATGTTCCCCGCTGTTCCTGTTACTGCCTGCCCGGCTCCGGCCCGTCCCGCGCCGCCGGCGCCGTGTCCCACGCGCCGTGGACCGACGGCGCGCGGGCCAGCCCGACACTGCCGAGCCCGATCAGCGCCACGCCGATCAGCTCCGGCAGCACCCTCACCCCGAGGGCGATCTGTTCGCCGAACAGTGCCCAGCCCAGGGCGACGCTGGTCAGCGCGTCGCCGAGGGTCAGCGCCGGCTGCGACGCCGCGAGCGTCCCCGCCCGCAACGCGCTCTGCAACAGCAGGAAGCTGATCACCCCGACCACCGCCATGGCGTACGGCGGCCACTGGGTCAGGACGGCGCCCACCCCCTGGGGGAGCCTCCCTGTGACCTCCTTCAGCAGCCCCGCCGTACCGCCGAACGCCACCGCGGACGCCGACCCGAACAGCGCGGCGCGGGGCGCGCCCCGGACAAGGCTGCCGACCGAGGCGAGGGCGGTCACCACGACGAACAGCGCCAGACCGGCCCAGCCCCACCGGCCGGGAGTCGCGGTGTCGTGGCCGGCCGACGGCGCCGCGGCGTGCAGGAACAGCGCGAGCCCCACCGCCAGGGCCACGAAGGCCAGCCAGGTCCGCAGGTCGGGACGCCGGTGGAAGACCACGCTCCCGACCATCAGGGTGAACAGCAACTCAGTGGCCATCAGCGGCTGGACCACGGCCAGGCTCCCCACCGCCAGCGCGGCCCCCTGCAGCACCGTCGTCAGGGCGAGCAGCGCCGCGCCGCCCACCCAGTACGGGTCGCGCACCAGCCGCCGCAGCGAGCGCAGCACCGTGTGGACGGCGCCCGCCCGCTCCTCGTCCTGCGCCGCGGCCCGGCGCTGCAGTACCGACGCCGCCGCGTTGGACAGCGCCGCGAACAGGGCCAGGACGACGGTGAGGGCGCTCACCGCCGCGTGCTCCCGCTCATCCCGATCTCATCCGAACCGTGCGGCCAGCCGTCGGTACAGTCCCGGAGCCGCGCCCCGCACCCGGCACGGCAGCCGCAGCCAGCCGGGCACGTAGACCTCGTCCCGGCCCCGCATTACCGCCGTCCGTACCGCGTCGGCCACGCGCTCGGCGGGCACCGGACGCGGCCTGGACCGGAGGTAGGGAGTGCCACGGCGCTCGAAGAACGGTGTGTCGACGACACCGGGCACCACGTGCGTGACCCCCACGCCGGTTCCCCGCAACTCGTAGCGCAGGGCGTCCGCGAAGGCGCCGACCGCGGCCTTGGCGGCCGAGTACACGGCCTCGTCGCGCACCGCCACGCTCCCCGCCAGCGATCCGACGAGGACCACCCGCCCCGCTCCGGCCGCCACCATGCCCGGCAGCACCCATCGCACCAGCCGCAGTGTGGCCAGCACGTTGATGTCGAGCACCTCGTCGATGGTGTGCGGGGGCATGTCCAGGAACTCCCCGGCCCAGCCGACCCCGGCACCTGCCACCAGGAGGTCCACCGGACCCACGGTGGCCAGCGTGAAGTCGGCGAGCTGCCGGCCGGCGCCCGGCATGGTGAGGTCCGCGGCGAAGGCGGTGGCCGCGGTGTCCTCGGCGACCTCGCGCAGCCGGGACGGATCGCGTCCGCTGAGCACCAGCCGCCAGCCGCCCTCGTCACTCAGCCGTCGGGCCAGGGCCGCGCCGATGCCCGAGGACGCGCCCGTCACGAGTGCCGTGCGCGTCCGCGTGCTCCGGGCGCCGACGGGCTCACGCCGGGTCCTCGCGTGGTCCGCGTCGGGCGCGACGACCTGCGGTCCGGGGGCGGACCGGGGGCGGGAGAACGCATGGACCATGGAGACCACCTTGGCTCGGGGTGGACACCGGGGAGAGACCGACCGGACGGTCGGGTTCCGGCGTTCGACCGGACGGGCGGTCACGGAGTATCCCTGTCGGAACGCACGAAACGCCCGCTTGTGGTGTGGTTTGGAACATGCCGGAAGGGCAACCTGGTCCGCCGTGCATCCTCGCAGCCCAGCAACGCCCCGCCGAGCCGTGGCCAGGCCCGCCCCCGGGGACGGCAGACGTCTGCTGGTGATCAGCGCGAGCATGGGCGCCGGGCACGACACGGTGGCCGCCGAACTCGTCCGCCGAGCCCGGGAGCGCGGTGACGACGCCCTGGTCGTCGACGTCCTCGCGCTGCTGCCGTACGGGCTGGGCAGTGCGCTGCGGCACTTCTACCGCGGCTCGGTACACCACTTCCCGTGGGCGTACGCCGCCCTGTACCGCCTGTTCCTGCGTCCCGGCGCCGGTCGCCGCCCCGGCGGCACGCCCCTGGCCCGGCTCGCCGGGGGCCGGCTGCGCGAGCTGGCCGAGAGCACGGGCGCGGACGTGGTCGTCCCCGTCTTCCATCTCGGCGCACAGCTGACCGGCCATCTCCGCGCACGGGGGTTGCTGACGGTGCCCAGCGTCGTCCTCGTGATCGACTTCGCCCTCCACCGGCAGTGGCTCCACTCCGGCAACGACCACCACCTGTGCCTCACGGAGCAAGCGGCGCGCGAGGTGCGGGAGAGCACCGGCTCGCCCGCGTGGACGTGCGGTCCGGTCGTGGCACCGGAATTCTTCGCCGACGCGCCCGACGCGCCCGACGCGCCCGACGCGCCCGACGCGCCCGACGCGCCCGACGCGCCCGACGCGCCCGACGCGCCCGACGCGCCCGACGCGCCCGGTGTGCCCGGTGTGCCCGGTGTGCCCGGCGTGGCCAGCGTGCCCGGCGTGCCCGGCGTGCCCGGCGGGCCCGATGTGCCCGGCCCGGCCGACGTGCCCGACGCGCCTGGAGCGGTCGGGTGGCGGGGGCTGTTCGACCGTCTCGGGCCCGGGCGGCCCGCCGTGGTGCTGTCCGCGGGTGCCTGGGGAGTGGGCTCGCACCTGGACGTCACCGTCCGGCTCCTGACGGACCACGGCTTCCTGCCGGTCGTGCTCTGCGGCGACAACGATCGGCTGCGCCGTGACCTGTCCGGCACGCCGGGTGTGGTCGCGCTGGGCTGGGTGACGGACATGCCCGGCCTGCTGCACGCCGCCCGCGCCCTGGTCGACAACGCCGCCGGCCAGACCGCCGTACAGGCGCTGGCCGCCGGACTGCCGGTCGTGGGATACCGCCCGATACCGGGACACGGCGCGGACGGTGTCCGGCGGATGGCCGCGCTGGGCGTGTCGGACGTCGCCGAGGACGGGACCGGGCTGCTCGGCGCACTGCGGCGGCTCACCGCCCCGGGGCCGGCCCGGCGGGAGCGGATCGCCGCCGGACGCGCGTTGTTCACGGACGACGCGGTGGCCCGGGCGTGCGCCGTCGCCGACGCGTGGCGCGCATGCCGGTGAGATCGCGCACGCCGGTGGAGACCGCGCCCGTTTCCCCGGCCCGGCCGGTGGGCACTCGGCCCGAATCGTGAGCCGGCCGCCCGAATCGTGAACCGGCCGAAGGAGGCGACGCCATGCGGCTCGACGAATTCCTGACCCTGGTCCGCGACCGCGGCGAGTACCACAGCAAGGAGGAGGCCGAACAGGTCAGCACGGCCGTCCTGTGGGTGATCGCGTCCTGTGTCGACCCGGAGGAGGCGGCGGGTCTGGCCGCCGACCTGCCCGCGCCCCTGGACGACGCGCTGCGCCTGGAGCGCGGGGGTCCCGAGTCCTTCGGCCGGGAGGAGTTCCTGCGGCGCGTGGCGCAGCAGACCGGCGCCCGGCCGCGCACCGCGGAGTGGGACGCGGGCGCGGTGCTCTCCACCCTCACCGAAGCGGTGCCCGGCGATCGCGTCGACCGTCTCCTGGCCCACCTGCCCGCGGACTGCGCCGACCTCTTCGGCGGGCCGGCGCCGTACTGAGAGCGGCCCGCGCGCACGCGTTGCAGACAGCCGGAAGCGGGCACCCGGTCCCGGCCGGAGAGGCGGTACCCGTACAGGAGGCATGCATGACGGACGGCGAGCAGCGACGTGACGGACGCCCCGACGAACAACGCGACGGACGTCCCGACGTTCGTTACGACGACGTAGACGACACGCCCCTCGGGGGGTACGCGGCGCTCGCGACGACCTTCGCGGCCGGTGCCGGGGTGTTCGCCGTGACCGCGTGGCGCCGTGGGGTGCGACTGCCCGAGACCGTCCCGGCCTGGGACGTGGCGCTGCTGGGCGCGGCGACGTTCAAGGCGTCCCGGCTGCTGACCAAGGACAAGGTCACCAGCTTCCTGCGGGCCCCGTTCACCCACCGCGAGCGCGAGAGCAACGCCAGCGAGGTGATGGACGCGCCGCGCGGTACGGGGCTGCGCCGCGCCGTCGGCGACCTGGTGTCCTGCCCGTTCTGCACCTCCGCCTGGGTGGCCGGCGGGCTCGTCGGCACCTACGCCGTCGCGCCCCGGGCCGCCCGGCTGCTGTGCGCGGGCCTGAGCGCCGTCGCCGTGTCGGACTGGCTGCAGTACGCGTGGAGTGTGACGGAACAGAAGGCCGAGGAATGACCGAGGAATGACCGAGGAACGACCGAGGAACGACCGAGGGATGACAGAGGTGGACAGGCAGTGGGGAGCGCGGACGCTCGACCGCGCCCGCCGGGACGGTCAGTCGCGCTCCGCCTGTCCGGCCCGCTCCGCCCGCTCGGCGTGCAGCTTCTTCACGCGGGCCGCCTCCTTGCGGACGTCGGCCTGGACGGTCTGCTCCCGCTCCAGCCACTGAGGGCGCTCCTGCTTCAGCGCCTCGATCTGCTCCGTGGTGAGTGGTTCCGCGACACCGCCCCGGTGCAGACCCGCGATGGAGACACCCAGCTTGGCCGCGACCACCGGCCGCGGGTGCGGACCGTCGCGCCGCAGATCACGCAGCCACTCCGGCGGGTCGGTCTGGAGCGCGTTGAGCTCGGCGCGCGTGACGACGCCCTCTTGGAACTCGGTGGGTGTGGCCTCGAGGTACACACCCAGCTTCTTCGCCGCGGTCGCGGGCTTCATGGTCTGGGTGTTCTGGTGCGACGTCATGGTGTCAAGGGTATCGAGCGTCTGCGCGACCGCCGACCACGCCGGGTGGCCTCGGGCCCGACCACGCCCGGTAACCTGGCCGGGTGACAGGCTCGGAAGAACCCCCCTCGTTCCGGCTCGCGTACGTCCCGGGGGTGACGCCCGACAAGTGGGTGCGCATCTGGAACGAGCGGCTGCCCGACGTCCCGCTGTCCCTGACCCAGGTCGCCCCCGCCGAGGCGGGCGGCGTGCTGCTGGGCGGCGACGCCGACGCCGGGCTGGTGCGGCTGCCCGTCGACCGCTCCGTCCTCAGCGCGATCCCCCTCTACACCGAGACCACGGTGGTGGTGATCCCCAAGGACCACCTCGTCAGCGCGGCCGACGAGGTGGCCGTGGAGGATTTGGCCGACGAGATCGTGCTGCACCCCCTGGACGACGTCCTCGGCTGGGAGCGGCTGCCGGGCCGGCCCGCCCTGGAGCGTCCGGCCACCACGGCGGACGCCGTCGAGCTGGTGGCGGCCGGGATCGGCGTGCTGCTGATGCCCCTGTCGCTGGCCCGCCTGCACCACCGCAAGGACCTCACCTACCGGACGGTCACGGACGCCCCCGAGTCGAGCGTGGCGCTGTCCTGGCCCGAGGACGCGCACACGGACCGGGTGGAGACCTTCATCGGAATCGTCCGGGGCCGGACGGTCAACAGCACCCGGGGCCGGCAGCCGGCCCCGGCGAAGGGCGGGAGCACCGAAACGGCCTCCGCGCGGCGCAAACCACCGGCCGGAAAGCAGACCGGCGGCGCACGGCGCGACGCCGGCGGCAGCACCAGAACCGGTGGCAAGGGCGGTAGCAGGAGCGGCGGCGGCAAGAGCGCCGGTAACAGGAGCGGCAGGCGCGGCAAACCCCGCCGCGGTTGACGCGGCCGGCGCCCCCCGGAGCGTCAGCGAACCGTCAGCGGACCGTCGGGCTGGGCGTCGGCGCCGAGGTGTTGACCTCCAGCCCCGGCGGCGCGGTGAGGGAGAGCACCGGCTCACCCGGCTGCGGCGCCGGCGGCGTGAGCTGCACCTTGGGCAGGCTCGGTGGGGCCGACTGCTGGAAGTTGACCTGGTCGAAGTTGACCAGGCCGGTCTTCTCCAGCACGGTGATGTGGTCCAGCACGGTGTCGTTGGCCTGATCGGCCAGCTGTCTCACCAGGCCGTTCTTGGTGTTGGCGCGGATTTTGGCGATGGCCGGGAAGATCTGGCCGTGCGTGATGCGCATGATGTTGACCGCGGTGGTGTCGAACTGCTTGCCCGTGGTTCCGTCCACGGTCGAAACGAACTGCTGCTGTTGCGGTGAGGCCAGGTTGGGCAGGGTGATGCCCAGCTCGGGCGCGATCTTGCGGCAGGTCGCGTCGAGCCGGGCATGCCCGACGACCAGATGCTCGCCGGCCTCCACCATCTCCGGTGTCGAGCCCCGCTCCATCGCCATCAGCCCCAGGGGGTGCTCCCACAGCCCGGCGGCCCGGACCTTCACCACGAAGTCCCGGTCGGCCTCGGTGAGCGGCCCGTACACCGTGTTGGTGATGACACGGTCCTGAGTACTGGCCGTGTTCCGCACCCCGAGCATGGTCGGGTAGGCGAGGGCGGTGAGGGTGAGGACCAGGGCACCGGCCACGAAGGCGGTCCCTGCCGTGGTGCGCGTGATGCGCATCGTGCCTCCTGGGGCAAGACAGGCTCGGACACCAGGTGGTACGGATGCGGACGCCCGACCGATCACTTCCGCGGGTAAAAACTTGCCCCGCCAGTCCGTTCAGTTCGTCGGCTCCCTCACTCCATGTACGGCTACCCTGCGTACCACCCCGTTCCACGAGTGGCCCGCGCACGACTAGTCCGCGTACGACGCCCTCCGCGCGGTCCGCACCACCCGCTCGCCCTCGTCGGCCCCGAGCAGCCCCGCTTCCACCCACGCGTCCACCGTGGACCGTACGTGCGTCACCAGCGCGCCCTTGTCGCGGAACGGAGCCTGCGCCCAGATCTCGTCCAGCAGTGTGGTGCCGTCGTCCTTCGCCGGGTTGGCGACGCCCGAGTCGATGCCGCCGAGGAGCACCCGGGGTTCCGAGCGGCGGAAGTAGGCGTGCGTCGGGTCCTCGGTCCCCTCGGCGAACGGCGCCCACTCGGTGCCGTCCAGCGTGTAGTGGAGCGGTTCGCCGGACACGGGGGTCAGCGTGGGCAGCAGATCGCCGGAGAGACCCGCGTTGCCGTACAGGCCGCACTCCAGGTGGTCGGTGGCCGGGTTGCGGCCGACCAGGTTGACCGGGCCGTAGAAGAGGGCCTGCAGTGACGGGTCGTCGGGGGCCTCCTCCACCCGCAGCCGGAAGGGCACCCGGATACGCACGGTGTCACCCCGGCTCCAGGTCCGGGACACGGTGAAGTAGCTCCCCGGCGTCGGAGTCCCCGGCGCGGCGCGCCCGTTGACGGTGACGCGGAACCCCGCCGTTGCCCACGACGGCACCCGCAGCCGCAGCGCGAAGGAGGCGCCCCCGCCGCCGATGACGAGGGTGCTGCCCTGCTCCCTGGGGTAGTCCGTGGCCTGGGTGACGGTGACCCCCCGCTCTGCCCAGGTCAGGGTGGAGCGGGTGTAGAGGTTGACGTACAGGGCGCTGCCGTCGGCCGCGGCGAAGTACACCGAGTCCTGGTACTTGGTGGCGCTCTCCATCCCGGTGCCCTCGCAGCAGGTCGTGCCCTGCTTGGGCGTGTAGTCGCGCACATGACCGGGCGTCAGCCCGGTGAAGTAGGTGACGAGCGGCTTCTCCGCGTCCGGCCGGTCCTGCTTGGAGCCGAGGACCTGGTTGTACAGGCCTCGCTCGTAGTAGTCCATGTATGCCGGGTCCTGGTCGTGGAAGAACAGCGTCCGGCTCAGCTTGAGCATGTTGTAGGCGCAGCAGCTCTCGGCCGTGGTGGCCCCGATCGTGCCCGCGATCACGTCCCGGGCCTTCCAGAACTCGCCGGTGCTGGTGCCGCCGATGGCGTACATGCGGTGCGGCACGACCATGCCCCAGAAGTTTCTCGCCGCGGTGAGGTAGCGCTTCTCGCCCGTCTCGTCGTACAGCCGCACCAGGCCGGTGAAGATCGGTATGTGCTGGTTGGCGTGCAGGCCGTCGAGGAGGTCGGTGTTGGCGGCGCAGGCGTCGATCAGCCGGTCGAGGTCGAACAGGCGGGCCAGCGCGAGGTGCTCCGCCTCGCCGGTGACGGCGTGCAGATCGCAGATCGCCTCGACAATGCCACCGAACTCCCCACTGGAGAAAATGCCCCACATCCGCTGCAGCGTGGCCGCGGGCAGCTTGGACAGCCGGGAGTACATCCAGTCGCACATGCCGGACGCGAGGTCCAGTGCCCGTTCGTCGCCGGTGGCCAGGTGGGCGTCCAGCAGCCCACGGAGGATCTTGTGCGCCGTGTAGTACGGCGCCCAGACCTTGGTGTAGTCGCTGCCGGTCATCGACTCCAGGTCGATGAACTGCGTCTCCGGGTAGGCCGCCAGGAACCCCGGGTGGCTGGGCCCGCCCCACGTGCGGCGCAGTGTGGCCGTCAGCCCCCGGCCGGAGGCGTCGGCGAACGTAGCGCCGGCGGTCTCCTCGAAGGCGTACGACGCCAGGTCGCCCCGGCCCGCCGGTGTCTCGGCCGCGCGCCGCTCCCGCAGCGCGCCGATCTCGGCGGCGCTCAGGGCGCGTGACCAGACGTCGAACTCGTCGAGGGCGCCCGCGAAGACGGGATCCGCGGGGTAGTGCGAGCGGCCCAGCCAGTGGTGGGCGAGCGGGCCGAGGGCCGCCGGGGTCAGGGTCATGGCCGCATTGCGGGCCACGGCGGTGCCGTCGACGTAGAGCGTGCCGGTGCCGTCCGCGAGGGTCACGGCGAGGTGGCTCCACTCGTCCAGGGGCAGCGCGGCCGTGCCGTCGAGGCCCTGCTCGCCCGCGGCACCGCTGTCGGTGAGGGCGAAGCGCGGCACGCCGTCGGCGTTGCGGGCGGCGAGGTAGAGGTAGCGGTCGGTGTCGTCGCCGAAGTCGAGGACGCGGGCCCAGGCGCCGTCGTGGGTGGGCTTGACCCGGGCGGCCAGCGTGATCGCCGGGGTGCCGCCGAGGACACCGGCGGGCAGGTCGACGTACCGGTGGGAGCCGCGCACGTTCTCGGCGGCGGTGCCGAAGCGGCCCTGCGTGCTCAGCACGGCGGGGTCGTGGCGCAGGGCCTCGCGCACCTCGGTCAGCGCGCCGACCATGGTGCCGATCCGCTCGGCGAAGATCCGTTCCCCGGTGCCGCGGTACGCCTGGGACAGCATGGTCAGGAAGTGGCCGGTGTAGTGACCGCGCAGGTTGCCGTTGGCCTCGCCGTCCAGCCCCTCCCAGCCGCCGGGAGCGACGGCGCCGAGGGTGGACAGGCCGGCGTTGGCGCGGAAGACCTGGAGCAGCCGGTTCACGTCGTAGCCGCGGGCGTGGTCCAGCATCAGCCGCCGCTTGTCGGCGAAGACGCCCCGGCCGAGCGTCACCTCCTCCAGCCCGAACGGTCGTACGGACCAGGTCGCCGGTACCCCGGGGCCCGCGAGTGCGGCTGGTGCCCGGGGCGCGGCGCCGGGCCGGCCGCTCGCCGCGTACGAGAGCGCGGGCGTGCCCGCGGCGATCGCCGTGGCCGGCAGAAGGGTCCGCCGGGAGAGGGGCGCTGCCATGTGCTCCTCGATTCTATTCGATATATCGAACGGCGTTCGGAAGATCGCCCAGAAGATAGGCAGCGGGTGGGGGAGCGTCAACGTTACCGGCGAGTATGGTCACGGGGCTCCGGCTGGGCGGGCCGCACCGCGCGCACGAGCCAGGTGTACGCGGCCCGCGCGGTGAACTCGCCCTGCCCGCCGCGCAGCAGCAGCCCGGCGGTGGCGAACTCCGGAGCGTCGGCCTGCGCCGCGACGTACGGGATCGCGATGCAGCGCATCCCCGCCGCGTGTGCCGCGGCGGCCCCGGGGGCGGCGTCCTCCAGCACCACGCAGTCGGCCGGGTCCGCACCGAGCCGGCGTGCCGCCTCCAGGAAGACGTCGGGTGCGGGCTTGCCCCGCGCGACCTCGTCGGCGGAGACGACCGTGCGCAGGTGCGCGTCCAGACCGGTGCGGGTCAGGATCGCCTCGATGGCCTCGGGGGAGGAACCCGACGCGACCGCCAGCGGCACGCCCTCGCCCGCCAGCAGTTCGACGAACTTCCGCATCTCCGGGTACGCGCGGGCGGAGGCGCGGGCCAGCTCCAGGTAATGGCGGTTCTTGACGGCGAGCAGTTCCTCCACCGGGGCGCGCAGCCCGTAGCGCCGCTTCCAGTCGGCGACCGTCTCCTGGGTGCTGATGCCCACGTACCCCTCGTGGTCCGTCCACGTGAAGTCCGGTACGCCGTACTCGGCGAGGGTCTGCCGTCCCGCCTCGTAGTAGTTCGGCTCGCTGTCCACGAGCGTGCCGTCGAGATCGAAGATGACCGAGATGCCGCCGAGAGTGCTCACGGACCCAGGATGCCAAGGACCAGGCGATCACTTCCGCGCCGTGCGCCCGATCGACTCCACCAGGGGCAGCAGCCGGTGCGGGACGCGCTCGCGCAGCGCCACCTCGCTGCGGGTGCGGACCACCCCCGGCAGGCTGATCAGCTTCTGGACCACGTCCTCCAGGTGTGCGTTGTCACGGGCCACGACCCGGGTCAGCAGGTCCCCGCCACCCGTGATGGAGAAGGCCTCGACGATCTCCGGAACGGCCGCCAGCGCCTCGCCCACCTCGTCCAGGTGGCCCTGGGTCACCTCGATGTGCACGAACGCGAGCACCGGGTGGCCCAGCGCGGCAGGGGAGAGGGACGGCGCTGTGCCGGTGATCACGCCGTCCCGCTCCAGCCGGTCGAGCCGGGCCTGGAGCGTGCCGCGGGCGACGCCGAGGAGACGGGCGTACTCGCGCACGCTGGTGCGCGGCTGCTCGAGCAGTAGCCGCAGGATGCGGGTGTCGAGTTCGTCGACGGCCATGGCGCGCTGCTCTCCTCGTCGGCCATTGGCTCTTCGGTGGCCGTGGAAATGCCGTGACCACTGTACCAATGGACCACTTCAGCACGAGCCTGTTGAGCCAGTGGTGGCAGAGATGCTCCTATAGGAGGGTCGATGGCGCTGCGGATCCCGCGGCGCCTTTTTCATGCCGGTGACATGGCCGGTGACGTGCCAGTGACTTCGGGGTCAGTGTGCGCCAGTGTGCGAGGGGGCGGTAGTCAGTGCTGAAGAAGGTGTTCGTGAGCCCGGACCCGGGTCGGTCCCGGCTGCGTTTCGCCGCGCGGGCCGTCCTCGGCATCGGGCTGGCCGTCGTCGTCTGCGGCCTCGCCGGTACCTCTCTGGTGGGCGCCGTCATCGGCGGGCTCGCCGCACTGCTCGCGCTGTTCACCGTCACCGACGCCACCGTGCGCGGGCAGGCGGTCACCACCGTGCTGCTGCCGGTCGCCGGACTGCCCGTGCTGACCGCCGCGGCCGCCCTGCACGACCTCCCGGTGGCCAGGGACCTCACCTTCCTCGCCGTCGTCGGCGCGGGCGTGTACGCCCGGCGCTGGGGCCCGCGCGGCCACAGCCTCGGCGTGTTCGCCTTCATGACCTTCTTCATCGCCCAGTTCCTGCACGCGACCACGGACCGGCTGCCCGAGATGTTCGCCGCCGTCCTGCTGTCCGTGGCCGCCGCAGCGGCGGTGCGCTTCGGCCTGTGGTGCTACGAGCGCCGCCTGCCCCCGCCCGCGGTCCCCGCACCGCCGGCCGGCACCGGACTCGCCCGGATCACCACCCGCCAGGCCGTCCAGGCCACCGTGGGTGCCGGCTTCGCCCTGGTCGTGGGCCAGCTGGTCTCCGACGAACGCTGGTACTGGGCCGTCGGCGCCACCTGGTGGGTGTTCGTCAACACCACCTCGCGCGGCGAGACCCTGGTCCGCGGCTTCCGCCGGGTCCTCGGCACCGTCGTCGGTATCGGCCTCGGCTTCCTGATCGCGGTCCCGCTGGCCGGATCCGCGGTGCCCACGGCCGTGCTCGTCGCCGCCTGCGTCTTCGGCATCTTCTACACCGCCGCGGTCTCCTACACCTGGATGATGCTCTGCGTGACCCTGCTCGCCGAGCTGCTCTACGGCCTCCTGGACTTCCTCAGCCCCGGCCTGCTCGCCCTGCGGCTCGTCGAGACCGGCGTGGGCGCGCTCGGCGCCGTACTCGCGGTGCTCCTCGTCCTGCCCGTCACCACGCACGCCGTCACCGACGCCTGGATCCAGCGCGCCCTGCGCTGCGTCCACGCCTGCACCGCCGAGGCCGCCGCCCGGCTCGCCGGCACCGAGGGCGCCGACCCGGCTCCGCGCGTGGCCGAACTGGAGCAGCTGCTCGGCCGGGTACGGATGTCGGTCGCCCCGCTCGTGCACCCGCTGAACCCGATGTACGGCCGCAAGCGGCGCGCCCGCCGCGTACTCGCCCTGCTCGACGACTGCGCCCGGGAGGTCCGCGGCCTGGTCGCCGTCGCCGCCGACCCCGAGGCCTCGCACGACGCCCGGCTGGCCGCCGCCTGCTGGCGTGTCGAGACCTCGGTCGAGGCACTCACCGGCGGGCGGGCCGTTCCCGTCCACGCGGACGGTCCGCGCGCCACCGAACCCGCGTTGGCCCATCTCCACGGCCTGGAACGCGCCCTGGCCGAACTCGCCGCACCTCTGCGTACCCCCTCCGGCTCGCCGCTCGTCGGCGCCTGAGCCGTCCGGCGCCGCGCCACCCGTTTGGTCTAGACCGCAGGTGATCGACTGCTACCGTCGCCCCGGGGCAGACGATCGGTCGGCACTCGCCGAGGCGCGGGACGACGCCGGACGACACGGGACGACGCGGGACGAGAGGGAGCAACGGTGGCGGACGTTGACAGGCGGCAGCGGCGGGCATACATCGGGTCGTTCACGGCGGCCGGCGGCCCCGGCATCCTGACCGCGGCCGTCACCCCCGACAGTGGCGCGCTCACGGTCCTGAGCGGCACGGCCCGCGTGCCCGACCCCTCCTACCTGGCCCTGGCACCCGACGGGGACACGCTCTACGCCGTCAGTGAGACGGCCGAGGGCGCGGTGGCCGCCTACCGCGTGGCCGGGGACAAGCCCGAGCCCGCCGGGCGGCCGGTACCGGTGGGAGGTGACGGACCCACCCACCTCAGCCTGTACGACGGACACGTCCTGACCGCCAACTACGGCTCCGGCAGCGTCACCGCCGTGCCGGTCCGCCCCGACGGCGCCCTCGCCCGGGCCGCGTCCGGCGTTCTCCAGCACACCGGTTCGGGACCGCACGCCCAGCGCCAGCAGGGACCGCACGCCCACCAGGTGCGGCCCGACCCGAGCGGGCGGTGGGCCGTCAGCGTGGACCTCGGCACCGACTCGGTGCGGGTCTGCACCCTGACGGACGGCGCCCTCGCCGTGCACCGGGAGATCGCGCTGCGCCCCGGCTCCGGCCCGCGCCACCTGGCCTTTCACCCGGACGGCACCCGCGCCTACGTGGTCAACGAACTGGCGCCCACCGTCACCGTCTGCCGCTGGGACGCCGCCGACGGCGTGCTGCAGCCCCTCACCGAGGTGCCGGTGCTGGCCGGGGCGCCGGCCGGCGACGCCTTCCCGTCCGGCATCGTGGTCTCGTCCGACGGCCGTTTCGTGTGGACCGCGACCCGCGGCGAGGATGTCCTGTCCGTGTTCGTCGTGGAGCCGGACGGGCTCCGGCTGTTCGGCACCGTGCCCTGCGGCGGGCACTGGCCGAGGGAGATCGCCGAGTCGGACGGCTTCCTGTACGCGGCCAACGAGCGCTCCGGAGACGTGACCTGGTTCGCCCTCGACGCGGAGACCGGCGTGCCGCGGCGCGCCGGCTCGCTAGCGGTACCGGCGGCGTCCTGCGTCGTCTTCGGCTGACCCGGCGTCTTCGGCTGACCCGGCGGCGGCCCACGCACGTGCGCCGCAGCCGGGACGACCACCGGACGAGCGTGCGGTCGAGCACCGGACGAAGCACCGGAGGGGCGCGCAGACGGGCGCAGGGCGAGGCGGACATGACGAAGGGCCCGCTCCTCCACCGGAGCGGGCCCTTTCAGTCGTACGTGCTCGCGCGGCCGCCGCGCACCCCGCGCCGTGCGTGTCAGCGGACCGGCGTGCCCTGCGGCTGCTGCGGCGAGATGCCCAGGGCCGTCGTGTACTTGGCCAGCGCCAGCTTGCCGATCGCGGGGTAGGGGCCGAGCGGCTCGGCGGTGGAGCAGCCCACCTCCGTGGCCGCCCCCTGCAGCAGGGACGCCTCGATCTCCGGGCCGATCAGGTACGGCGCGAGCGCCAGCTGCTGCGAACCCGAGGAACGCAGCTGCTCGGCCACGGAGGCGATCGATCCCTCCTCGTCCAGGGCAGCCGCCATCACCGGCACGGCGAGGCGCGCGGCGAGCAGCATCCCGGTGATCCCGGCCGCCTGGACGGCCTCGTCACCGCCCACGGAGGCCAGGATGATGCCGTCCGCGGCGGTGGCCACGGTGAACAGACGGGCACGGTCGGCGCGGGCCAGACCGGCCTCGGAGAGCCGCACGTGCAGCGCCTCGGCCAGCAGCGGGTGCGGGCCGAGTACGTCGGTCAGCTCGGCCGCGATCCGGCTGTCCATGACGGCCTGCCGGATCCGGCGCAGCAGCGCGTTGTCCGGGCCGGCGAGCAGCGGCACGACGACGGCGACGGGGCCGTCGGGCTCCTTCACCTCCATGCCGGCGGCGCGCGCCTGCTCATAGCGGGCGGTGCGTTCCTCGGCGGCACGCACGAGGACGGTCGACAGGGAGAGGAACTCCTCGTCGTCCCCGTCGAGGTGGCCGATCCGGGCGTCGAGGCCGGGCAGCTCGGAGCGGGCGATGCTGATGACCTCGTCGGCGAGGCCTCGGGTGGCGCTGCTGGGCGTCCCCGGCACCGCGAGGACGAGCGCCGGCGCGCCCTCGGGAGCCACCAGGGGTTCGGGACGGCGGTGCCGTCCGGGCTGGCGGGGGCGCGGCATTCGTACTGGCAGGCCGGACGCGGGCCCAGTGGGGGAGCTCATGGCGCCGCATGTTACTGGTTTCCTGGGTTTCCCTGTTCGGGGAGGGTGCAGGTGAGCGGTATCCGTCCGGTTTTGTCTGATGAGTGATGTACGGATCGGCCGACATCGGCACGATTCACCTCACCGGCGCACCGATTATCGGCCGTCCGGCATGGTCGTCACCCACAGCATCCCGCCGTCACTCGGGAGGGTGAGTGACCCGGTCGCCAGGGCGGCCGCGATCCGCGCCGAACCGTGCAGCGGATCACCCTCGGCAGCGGTCCGCCGCGCATGCGGCAGCCGCTTCGCCAGCTCCTCCTCCAGCGGTACGACGAGGGCGTCGCCCATCTTCAGCAGGCCACCGGTGACCGCGACGCGGGGCTCGCCCCCGGGCGGGCAGACCGCGGCGGCCGAGTCGGCCAGGTGCCGGGCGGCGGCCCGCAGGACGTCCGCGGCCACGGGGTCGTCGGCGGCGCAGGCGGCGACGTCGGGCGCGAAGGAGGCGAGGACGGCGGGGCGGTCCGTACGCGGGTACAGCTGACCGGGCAGCCCCGCCACCGGCCCGAACCGTTCCTCGGCCCGGGCCAGCAGCAGCGCGGAGCCGCCCTCGCGCCCGTCGTGGGCGCGCAGCGCGGCCTCCAGCCCTGCGCGTCCGATCCAGGCGCCGCCTCCGCAGTCGCCCAGCAGATGGCCCCAGCCGTCCGCCCGGCGCCAGCGGGTCAGGTCCGTGCCGGTGGCGATCAGGCCGGTGCCGGCGGCGACCACCGCTCCGGCCCGGGGGCCGATCGCGCCGACGTACGCGGTGACGGCGTCGGCGACCAGCGCGACCGTCCGCGCACCCAGCTCCCGGGCCAGCGCGCCCGGCAGTTCGGCGCGGAGGGCGTCGCCCAGGGTGGCCAGGCCGGCGGCCCCGACGACCACGGTGCCGAGCCCGGTCACACCGGTCTCGGCGGTCAGCGCCCTGGCCATGGGGACGAGTTGCGCCATCAGATGCCCGGGGTCGATGCCGCGCGCACCGGTGCGGACGGGCTCCCGCGACGCACGCCGCCCGAGCCCGTCCGGGCCGCCTCCGTCACCCCCCGCGCCGTTCCCGGCCGTGCCCACGACGACACGCAGACCCGAGCCGCCGGAGTCCACGGCCAGGAAGCCGCCGCTCACGGCAGGCGCCAGTCGACCGGCTGGCCTCCGAGTCGGACCAGCTGGTCGTTGGCCCGGCTGAACGGACGGGAGCCGAAGAAACCCCGGTCGGCGGACATCGGGGACGGGTGCGCGGACTCCACGGACGGCAGGTCGTCGAGCAGCGGTCGCAGATTGCGGGCGTCGCGGCCCCACAGGATGGACACCATCGGCTTGCCGCGCGCCGCCAGGGCGCGGATCGCCTGTTCGGTGACCTCCTCCCAGCCCTTGCCGCGGTGGGCGGCGGGCTTGCGCGGGGCCGTGGTGAGCGCCCTGTTGAGCAGCAGCACCCCCTGCCTGGTCCACGGGGTCAGGTCCCCGTTGGAGGGCTGCGGCAGACCGAGGTCGGTGTTCAGCTCCCGGAAGATGTTGACGAGGCTGCCGGGCAGCGGACGCACCTCGGGCGCGACCGAGAACGACAACCCCACCGCGTTCCCCGGCGTCGGATACGGGTCCTGTCCGACGATCAGGACCCGGACGTCGTCGAAGGGCTGCTGGAAGGCCCGTAGGACATTCGCTCCGGACGGGAGATAGGTGCGTCCGGCGGCGATCTCCGCGCGCAGGAACTCACCCATCGAGGTGATCCGCCCGGCGACGGGTTCCAGGGCCTGCGCCCAGCCCGCTTCGACGATTTCATGCAAGGGTCGTGGTGCCACGGGCGTCACCCTACTGCCGTACGGGTGACGCCGATCAACCGGTGGCCAAGGCCCGTCCCCCCGGTCGGGTTCATCCGACGACCGCGGCCCGCACGCAGAGCACGTCCGGCAGGTGCGAGGCCAACTGCCGCCAGTTGTCGCCGTCGTCGGCCGACGCGAACACCTCGCCGTTGCGGTTGCCGAAGTACACGCCCGCCTGTTCCTCGTCGTCGGTGCACAGCGCGTCGCGCAGCACCGTGCCGTAGTGGTCCTCCTGGGGCAGGCCGGCCGTGAGCGGTTCCCAGCTCTTGCCCGCGTCCGCCGTCCGGAAGACCCGGCAGCGGTGGTCCGCCGGTACCCGGTCCGCGTCGGCGTTGATCGGGAAGACGTACGCCGTGCCGCCGCGGTGCGGATGGGCCGCCACGGCGAAACCGAACGTGGAGGGCAGCCCCTCGCCGATGTCCGTCCAGTGCGCGCCGGCGTCGTCGCTGCGGTACACGCCCCAGTGGTTCTGCAGATACAGCCGGTCCGGGGCCGCCGCGTCCCGCGCGACCTTGTGCACGCACTGGCCGAACTCCGGGTTCGGGTCCGGCAGGAAGACCGCGGAGACACCGGAGTTGGACGGCGCCCAGCTCGCGCCGCCGTCCGCGGTGCGGAACACGCCGGCGGTCGAGACGGCCACTGTCACCGACTTCGGGTCCCGCTGGTCGGTGAGCACGGTGTGCAGCCCCTCGCCGCCGCCGCCCGGCACCCACTGGGACCGCGTGGGGTGCTCCCACAGGGGCCGGACCAGCTCGAAGCTCTCGCCGCGGTCCTCCGAACGGTACAGCGCGGCCGGTTCCGTGCCCGCGTAGACCACGTCCGGTTCCGCGGCGGCCGGGTGCAGCTGCCACACCCGCTCCAGCGAAGCGCCGGTCTCCTTGGGGAACTTGACGGCCGGCTGCGCCGGTTCCGTCCAGGTCCGGCCCAGGTCGTCGGAGTGGAACACCGACGGACCCCAGTGCGCGCTGTCCCCGCCGGCCAGCAGCCGCGGGGTGTCGCCGCGGGTGTCGAGGGCGACCGAGTAGACGGCCTGTGCGTTGAAGTAGGGGCTCTCGTCGAACTCCCAGGTGCCACCCCGCCGGCGCCCGATGAACAGGCCTTTGCGGGTGCCCACGGCGAGCAGTACCTCGGTCATGCCGATCACCTCCGCGGCGTCGTCGTCGACGCCTTTGTCTCGGACACGGGCCAGTCTGCACCCCGGCACTGACAGTCACCTCTGGAAAGGCTGTCGCCGCAGGTCAGAACGGTGGCGTCGGGTCCGGCGAGAGGCCCGCGCGCGAGCCGGTCAGCTCTCGCCGGGCAGCGCCCGCGCCAGGATGCCGCCCAGGTCGGCCCCGGCCGGCAGCGTGCCGAAGGCGTGCCCCCAGTCGCCGCCGAGCCGGCTCGCGCAGAACGCGTCCGCGACGGCGGGCGGGGCGTGCCGGACCAGGAGGGAGGCCTGGAGGGTGAGGGCCATCAGCTCCACCAGGCGACGGGCGCCGGTCTCGGACGCCTCCGTCAGCCCCGACTCCAGCCGGGCCACGGCGGTGTCCAGCCGGGCGTCCGCCCCGCGCGCGAGGGCGAGTTCGCCGAAGAGGGCGTGGCCGGCGGCGGGGGAGCGGCCGAGCGCCCGCAGCACGTCGAGGGCGTTGACGTTCCCCGAGCCCTCCCAGATCGACAGCAGCGGCGCCTCGCGGTAGTGCCGGGGCATGCCCGACTCCTCCACGTAGCCGTTGCCGCCCAGGCACTCCAGGGCCTCCGCGGTGAACGCCGGGCCCCGCTTGGTCACCCAGTACTTGCCGACGGCGGTGGCGATCCGCCGGAACGCGGCCTCCCCGGCGTCCCCGCGCACCGCCCGGTCCGCCGCACCCGCCAGCCGCAGGGTGAGCGTCGTCGCGGCCTCGGACTCCAGCGCCAGGTCGGCCAGGACGTTGCGCATCAGCGGCTGGTCGATCAGCCGGGCGCCGAACGCGCTGCGGTGCCGTACGTGATGCCCGGCCTCGACGAGCGTCTTGCGCATCAGCGTCGCCGAGCCCGTCACACAGTCCAGCCGCGTGCAGTTGACCATCTCGATGATCGTCTTGACGCCCTGCCCCTCGGGCCCGACCAGCCAGGCGACCGTGCCGTCGAACTCGGGCTCGGACGAGGCGTTGGACCGGTTGCCGAGCTTGTCCTTCAGCCGCTGGACGCGGAACGTGTTGCGGCTGCCGTCGGGCAGCACGCGCGGCACCAGGAAGCAGGACAGGCCCCCTGGAGCCTGCGCCAGCACCAGGAACACGTCGCACATCGGCGCCGACGTGAACCACTTGTGCCCGCGCAGCGTGTAGACGCCGGGCTCCGCGGTCGGGGTGGCCGCCGTGGTGTTCGTACGGACGTCGGAGCCGCCCTGCTTCTCGGTCATCCCCATGCCGGCCAGCAGGCCCCGCTTCTCCGTGGGCGTGCGCAGCCCCGGCTCGTACTCCCGGCCGGTCAGCAGCGGCTCGTAGACCTTCGCCAGCTCGGGCTGTGCGCGCAGCGCGGGGACGGCCGCGTAGGTCATCGAGGTCGGGCACCCGTGGCCGGCCTCGGTGTGCCCCCACACCAGCCCGCCGGCGGTCCGCGCGACATGGGCGCCCGGCCGGTCGTCGGCCCAGGGCGCACCCGCCAGCCCCTCGCCGACCGCCACGCGCATCAGGTGGTGCCAGCTCGGGTGGTACTCGACCTCGTCGACCCGGTTGCCGAACCGGTCGTGCGTGCGCAGCACCGGCTCGTGGCGGTTGGCCAGGTCGCCCCACTCCTGCGCCTCCGCGCTCCCCGCCCGCCCGCCGAGCCGCCGCAGGTCCTCCTCGGCCCACCCGGCGCCCTCCCGCCGCAACCCCTCCAGCAGGGCCGTGTCGTCGGAGGCGTCGTAAGGGGCCAGGGACGGGGGCTGATTGGTGACGTCGTGCGTGGCGTACCCCTCGTGAGGGCCCGCGGAATCGTCGTACGGCTCCTGCGCGAGTGTCGTCATGACAGGGATGTTGCACTACTTCTGCGACCGCAGCAATAGTGCAACACGCAAGGCGCACGTACAGTACGTGCTCATGCGGAAGGACGACACGTGCCCACGCGGATGAACGACTCCGTGCCCTCCGGCGAGCTCACGCTGCGTCCGCTGTCCGCGCGGTCGGTCGTCCTGAGTCTGCTGCTCGGCACCCATCGCCCCGAACTGCCGGTGCGGGAGCTGGTGCGGCTCGTCGAGGGGTTCGACGTCGGCGGTTCCACCGTGCGCGCGGCACTGAGCCGGATGGTCGCCGCCGGTGACCTGCGGCGCACGGACACCGGCTACCGCCTCAGCGAACGGCTGCTGGAGCGCCAGCGGCGCCAGGACGAGGCCGTCCGCCCGCACACGCGCGCGTGGGAGGGCGACTGGGAGATGGTCCTGATCACCGCGACGGGACGCGCTCCCGCCGAACGCGCCGACCTACGCGCCCGGCTGACCGCCCTGCGCCTCGCCGAACTCCGCGAGGGCGTCTGGCTGCGCCCCGCCAACCTGTGCCGCCCACTTCCCGCCGAACTCGACCTGGTGGCCGAGCGCTGGGCCTCGCGCCCCGGCCGTCCGGCATCCGAACTGGCCGCGGGCCTGTGGCCGCTGGACGGCTGGTCCGCCACGGCCCGGGCGCTGCTCGCCCAGGTCGACCGGGCCAGGCGGCCGGCCGACCGGCTCACCGCCTTCGCGGCCGTCGTGCGCCACCTGCTCGCCGACCCGGTCCTGCCCCCGGAGCTCCTCCCGGCGCACTGGCCCGGCACGGCCCTGCGCGACGCCTGCACGGACTACCAGCGGGAGCAGGCCGGACAGGTCCGGGTGCGGAACACCCGGACCTGAACCGGCGGGATCAATTCACCCTCGTTCGCCGCGTCACCTGTAGGTGATGTCGGACGACGAGTACTTGCAGTGCGTGCCGTCGGGGCCCGAGCCGTTCGAGTCCGGCTCGTCGCCTTCGTCGTTGCCGATGTACTTCTGGCACGGGACGATCTTCTTGCCGCTGTCCCCGACGATCGTGATGTTGCGCAGGGTCGCGCTGTCGCCGTAGTTGGTGTTGATGCCGGCGATCCGGCTGCCCTTCCAGCCCACCTCGATGGTGTTGAGGTTGATCGTCCGCTTGTACTGCGTCGAGCAGTTGCCGCAGGAGCGGACGAAGGTGCCGAAGTTCTTGACCGCGAAGTTCGACACGTTCAGCGAACCGGCGCCGTTGAACTGGAACACCTTGTCGCCGGCTTCTTTGGCACCGCCGCCCGAGACGGTGTAGACATTCGACGACGAGGAGCCCCGGAAGGTGGCCGCGTCCTCGCCGACGTCCTCCCACCAGACGTTCTGCAGGGTGCAACTGCCCTTGCAGTGGATGCCGTCCGCGGCGGGGGCGCCGATGATCACGTTCTTGAGGACGGCGCCGGGGGCCAGTTCCAGGATCGGACCCTGGTCCTCGTCCTGGCCGCCGGAACCGAGGTCGCCGGTGCCGTAGAGGCGCTTCATCCCGTAGTCCTTGGTGCCGGAGACCGGGATGGTCGACGAGACTCCCTCGCTGCCGTTGGGGGTCGGCCAGGTGGCGGCCTGCGCCGGAGAGGCTCCGGAGGTCATGAGCATGCCAACCGAGAGGCCGAATGCGGCCAGCGCGCCGGTCGCGGCGCGTCGCCGCCCGCGGGGGCGTGTCACAGCAGTCATGTTCTGGTCCCTTCTGTAAGGGGTGGGGGTGAATGAACATGTACGTGAACGATGTGCTTCAGGCTGAAGCCGCCGCGAACGCGGAGGGCGCACGGGTGGGATCTTGGCGACCCCGCACGTTCGCGGCGGTCATGCTGATGAACGGACGGTAAAGGGCAAGCGCTTTCTAGTCAACGCTTCGCGCGCGGATGGGCGCGTCACATGCCCCAGCCGTACTGGTCCGGCATGCGGACGCCCTGGCCCAGCTCGCGCGCCGCGTGCTGGGCCCAGGACGGGTCGCGCAGCAGCTCGCGTCCCAGCAGCACCGCGTCGGCCTCGCCGTTGGCCAGGATCTTCTCGGCCTGCTCGACGTCCGTGATCAGGCCCACCGCGGCGACCCGCAGCGGGGCGTCCGCCTTCAGGCGCGCGGCGAAGGGGACCTGGTAGCCGGGCCCGGTCGGGATCCGGACGCGCGGGACGTTGCCGCCGGTGGAGACGTCGAGGAGGTCGATGCCGTGCGCCCGGAGGTCGTGGGCGAAGCGGACGGTGTCGTCCGGCGTCCAGCCGCCCTCCTCCAGCCAGTCGGTCGCGGAGACGCGGAAGAACAGCGGCTTGTCGTCGGGCCACACCTCACGCACGGCGTCGACGACCTCCAGGGCGAACCGGGTGCGGTTCTCGTACGAGCCGCCGTAGGCGTCGGTGCGGTGGTTGGAGTGGGGTGACAGGAACTCGTGGATCAGGTAGCCGTGGGCGCCGTGGATCTCGACGATCTCGAAACCGGCCGCGAGGGCCCGGCGCGCGGCGTCCGCGAACTGACCGACGATCTCCTGGATCCGCGTGGTCGTCAGCTCGGTCGGCACCGGGTGCCGCTCGTCGAACGCGAGCGCGCTCGGGGCCACCGGCTGCCAGCCGTGCGTGTCCGGGCCCACCGGTGCCCCGCCCTTCCAGGGCTGCGCGGTCGACGCCTTGCGGCCCGCGTGGGCCAGCTGGATCGCCGGGACCGTGCCCTGGGACCGCAGGAAGTCCGTGATCCGGCGGAACGCCTCGACCTGGGTGTCGTTCCACAGGCCGAGGTCCTGCGGAGAGATGCGGCCCTCCGGTGACACGCCGGTGGCCTCGGTGACGATCAGACCGGTGCCGCCCACGGCGCGTGCGCCGTAGTGCGCCAAGTGCCAGTCGCCGGGGGCGCCCGCCAGCGGGCCCTCCGGTGCGGCGGAGTACTGGCACATCGGCGGCATCCAGACCCGGTTCGGGATGGTGGTGTCACGCAGCTGGAGGGGCTGGAAGAGGGCGCTCATGAGCGGGTACTCCCTTGGTCGCGGCAGGAGGGGCAGGCGGAAACGGCTCGTACGATAACCCTCGTAGTACGGCGAATGTCAAACTACGGTGGTCTTCGTACAATGAGGCTCCCTCCTGAACGGTGGGACCCTCCCGGACCAACTGGAGCCGCTGTGCCCCCCGCCACCACCGCCGCCGGCACCACCGCCGCCGGCACCCGCGACCTGCCGCACCCGGCGCGCGAGGAGATCCGGCTGGAGTCGGTGCTGCACGCGCTCTCCGACCCGGTGCGGCTGCGCATCGTGCGGGAACTCGCCGCCGCCAGTGACGAGCTCCTCTCCTGCTCGCACTTCGACCTGCCGGTCACCAAGTCCACCACCACGCATCACTTCCGGGTGCTGCGCGAGAGCGGGCTGGTCTGCCAGACCTACCGGGGGACGGCCAAGATGAACGGCCTGCGCAGGGACGACCTGGACGCCCTCTTCCCCGGGCTGTTCGACGCCCTCCTGGCCGCCGCGGCCCGCCAGGACGCCTGCCTCGGCACTGACTGACCGCGGCAGGGGCCCGCTACTGAGGCCGTCGCCGTCCGCGCTCCCGGGCCGCGGTCGTCCGTGCCGCGGTCAGCAGCGACTCCCAGTCGGGCAGCTTGACCACGTGCCGCCCCAGCGAGGCGCCGAGTTCCGCCTCGGCCCGCTCGATGGCCCGCCACCCGGCCCACTCGACCGGCTCGATCCCCTCGGCGCGCAGGAGTGCGAGAGGGTCCGCGGAAAGGTCCCGCTCCGCGAGCGTGGCGGCGTCCGCCAGCAGGGACGTCACCGTCTCCTTCGCGCACGGGCGGTTGGTGCCGATGACACCGGTGGGGCCCCGTTTGATCCAGCCGGCCACGTACTCCCCGGGGGCGACCGTGCCCTCCCGCAGGACACGCCCCGCCCGATGCGGCACCGTGCCGCTCGCCGCGTCGAACGGCAGCCCCTCCAGTGGCACTCCGCGATAGCCCACCGACCGCAGCACCAGCTGGGCCGCGATCTCCTCGTACCGCCCGGTGCCCGTCACGCCACCGCGCCCGTCCGGTGCCGTCCGCTCGAAGCGCACACCGCGGACGTGGCCGTCGCCGTCCGCCGTCAGTTCCACCGGGCGCAGGAAGAAGCGCGGACGGATCCTGCGTGCGGCGTCCGGCGCGGGCTGCCCGGCCCAGCCGCGCAGCACCTCAACGTTGCGGCGCTGCGGACCGGGCAGCCCGGAGGGATCCCGGTAAGCCGGGTCCAGCGCGAGCTCCGCCGGATCCACCAGGACGGCCGTGCCCGGGAGGGCGCCCAGCTCACGCAGCTCCTTGGTGGTGAAGCGGCCCTGCGAGGGGCCCCGCCGGCCCACCATGTGCACCTCGGCCACCCGCCCGGCGGCGAGCGTGTCGAGCGCCGCCTGCGGGATGTCGGTGCCGCTCAGCTCGGCGACGCCGCGTACCAGCATCCGCGTCACGTCGACGGCGACGTTGCCCACCCCGATCACGACCGCCGACCGCACGTCGCGCAGGAAGCCGTCGTCCACGGCGTCCGGATGGGCGCTGTACCAGGACACGAACTCGGTCGCCGACCAGCTGCCCGGCAGGTCCTCGCCGGGGACGCCGAGGCGCCGGTCGGTGGCGGCGCCCACGCAGTACACCACCGCGTGGTACAGCTCGCGCAGCCGCGCGGCCGGCACGCCCCCGGGGCCGACCGGGACGCCGCCGAGGAACCGCACCCGCTCGTGCTCCAGGACCGTGCGCAGGGTGTTCTGCAGCGACTTGATCTTCTCGTGGTCCGGCGCCACGCCGTACCGCACCAGTCCGTACGGGCACGGCAGACGGTCCAGGACGTCCACATGCACTTCGCGGCCGAGCTGGACGAGGCTCTGGGCGGTGTAGCACCCGCTCGGTCCCGAGCCGACGACGGCGACACGCAGCACGGCGGAACTCCTTGTCCGGGAGGCGGATGGTCCGGAAGTCGGAGGGGGTCGCTGGTGCTCCAAGCATCCCACCGCTTCCGCTCCGCTGACAGGGTGCCGCGCCCGGTGAACGGCGTATGTTCGCGCGTGTTCCGTTCGTATGGAATGTGATCATGCGGTTACGTTGCGTGTGTGCTTGAGGCATCCTTCGTTGATCGTTCTCTTCAGCTTTCCGACCGCTGTCCGGGTGACGGTGAGATGTCCGTGCGGCACACCTGGGTGGTGCGCGAGGGGGCCACCGCGACCTCGTGGTTCGACGTCCGGCTGACGTTTCCCGACGGCGCCCGGGTGGAGGCACTCGCCGTGTTGTCCGGTCAGGGCGTGCGGGTCGAGGACGTACGGGCCGAACCACCGCTGTCCCTCGACGACCTGGCCGTGCTCGCCGAGTGGCTGGAGAACCCGCTTTTCGAGGCCTGCGTGCCGGCCTCCGCCGGCGCCGCACCTGCCGCGCCCCGGCGGGCCCGGCCCGCGTGGCCGCGCGGCAGGGAGGGGTGCCGGCTCGCCGCACAGGAGTACCGGGCGGCCCGGGACCTGGGCGGCGACCCGGTCCTCGCGGTGATGCGCGCGACCGGGTACAGCCGGCGGAAGTCACTCAGGCTGATCGGCCAGGCGCGCGACGAGGGCTTTCTGGCCCCGCGCCGCGCACGGCGCTGAAGCGCCGCCGGCGGCCCGTCACAGCATCCCGCGCATCCGGGAGATCTCACTCGTCTGCTGGGCGACCACGTCGTCGGCCATCTCCTCGACCTGAACGTTGTTGCCCTGCGACTTCACGTCCGTGGCCATGGTGATCGCACCCTCGTGGTGAGTGATCATCAGCTTCAGGAAGAGCTGGTCGAACGCCTTGCCCTTCGCCGCGCGCAACTTCTCCAGCTGGGCCTCGGTCGCCATCCCCGGCATCGCGGCGTGGTCGTGCCCGCCTCCTGACTCCTTCTCGCCGTGGTTCTTCAGCCAGCCCTTCATCGCCGCGATCTCCGGTCCCTGCGCGGCGGAGATCCGTTCGGCGAGCTTCTCGACCTGGCCGGACTCGGCCTGCTCCGGCACGAGCTCGGTCATCTCCAGTGCCTGGGCGTGGTGCTGGATCATCATCCGCGCGTAGGAGACGTCCGCCGAGTTGGGGGAGTCGTCGTCGGCACGCTGCTTCTCGGCCTCTTCGGCGGACAGCGTGCGGTTGCCCTCACCCGGCTCGCCCGGAGCGATCACCGAAGGCCCGGCCGCGGCCGCCGACCCGGTGTCCGAACCGGAGTCGCAGGCCCCCAGCCCGAGCACGGCCAGTGAGGTCAGCGAGGCCGTGACGAGCGACGCTCGGGACAAGGCGGGACGAGAGGGCACGACAACCTCCTGTGGCAGGCGAGATGGGAGGCACCTGGGTGCGATGACCGTCCTAGCACGCTTCCGCGCGTCACTGATCAAAAAACTTCATTGCGAGTTCGTTGCCCCCTGTTGATATGTGCATGGTGAAGACGATACTGCGGGGGTGCGTGAACCGTTCCGAAGGGAACGGACGTAGGGAGGAAACAGTGACCCTGTTCAACGACCCGCGAACGCGGCGCAGACGCCTGGGAGTCGCGGCTGCCGCCGCCGGACTCCTTTCCGCGCTGCTCACCGCCGGCCCGGCCGTGGCGACCCCCGACCCCGGGGACAGCCCGGACGCGTCGAAGGAGGTGTCCAAGAGCGCGCGCGCCGAGGTGCGCGAGGCCATCGAGAGCGGCGAGATACCCGGCCAGGACGAGACAGTCCACTCGGACAACATCGAGCACCTGGCCAACATCCCCAAGGACGCGCTGTCCGGCACCAATTCGGACCTGGCCTTCCAGGGCCGGTACGCCTTCGCCGGCAATTACGACGGCTTCCGCATCTTCGACATCAAGAACCCGAAGAAGCCGAAGACCGTGGCCCAGGTGCTGTGTCCCGGCTCGCAGAACGACATCTCCGTCTCCGGCGACCTGCTGTTCCTGTCGACCGACTCCTCGCGCAGCGACAGCAGTTGCAACAGCACCACGCAGCCCGCGACCGAGAAGTCCTCCTGGGAGGGCATGAAGGTCTTCGACATCAGCGACAAACGGAACCCGAAGTACGTCGCCGCCGTCGAGACCGCCTGCGGCTCGCACACCCACACGCTGGTGCCCGAGCGCAAGAACGTCTACGTATACGTCTCCTCGTACTCGCCGAACGCCGCCTACCCCGACTGCCGGCCGCCGCACGACGGCATCTCCGTCATCAAGGTGCCGCGCAAGGCCCCCGAGCGGGCGGCCGTCGTGGACTTCCCGGTGCTGTTCCCCGGTGAGGGCCCCGACGGCGGCGGCAACCCGGGCGGGCCCACCAACCCGGGCGTCTCCAAGACCACCGGCTGCCACGACATCACCGTCCTGCCCTCGAAGGACCTCGCGGCGGGCGCCTGCATGGGCGACGGCATCCTGCTCTCCATCGAGGACCCCGAGCGCCCGAAGGTCATCGACCGGGTCCAGGACAACGTCAACTTCGCGTTCTGGCACTCGGCGACCTTCAACCAGAAGGCCGACAAGGTCGTGTTCACCGACGAACTGGGCGGTGGCGGAGCCGCCACCTGCAACGCGGAGATCGGCCCGAACCGCGGCGCCGACGGCATCTACGACATCGTCGGCCGGGGTGACCACCGCGAGCTGGTCTTCCGCAGCTACTTCAAGATCCCCCGCCACCAGGCGGACACCGAGAACTGCGTGGCCCACAACGGCTCACTGATCCCGGTCAAGGGCCGCGACATCATGGTCCAGGCCTGGTACCAGGGTGGCGTCTCCGTCTGGGAGTTCACCGACTCCAAGCGTCCGAAGGAGATCGCCTACTTCGAGCGTGGCCCGCTGACCACGGACGGCATCACCACCGGCGGTTCCTGGTCCGCGTACTACTACAACGGCTACATCTACTCGAACGACATCGCCAAGGGCTTCGACGTCCTCAAGCTCAGCGACCGGCGCACCGACCCGGCCAAGCGGGTCCACCTGCGCGAGCTCAACACGCAGACCCAGCCGGACTACTTCGACTGAGTCGGCCGGTCGGTCCGGTCGGTCCCGGCCGGCCGACCGGGCACTCCGGTCGAGAAGAACCGCGACAGATCCGTGTCGCACGTCGTCCCGTCGGGCGCTTCGGCGTCCGGCGGGACACCCATCTCCCACTCCAGCCGGTAGCGCTTGAACAACTCGGCGCGCAGCACCGGCACGGGCATCGGCACCCCCGGCACCAGGGCGGCGAAGACGCCGCCCATCAGCAGCGCGCGCAGCATGGGGTAGTCGCGGTCGATGTCCGGTGAGCCGTGCCGGGCCACGGTGTCCCGGAGCAGCTCCGCCAGCCGCCGCTGCTCCGGACAGGGCACGAAACCCACCTCGGCCTGGAGCAGGCCCGCCATGTGCTGGCGCATGAGCACCGGCCGGTCCCGGGCGAGGCCCAGGATCGCGTCGATGGCCCGCGCCATCCGCTCCGGTCCCTCGGCGGTGCGCGGCTCCCGCTCCAGCGCCTCCTCCAGGGTGCGGTGCATCAGCCGGTGCACGGCGGACTGCACCAGCTGGCGCTTGCCGGGGAAGTAGTACGAGACCAGACCGCGCGCCGAGCCCGCCCGGTCGGCGATGTCGCCCAGCGTGGTCGTGTCGTACCCGTGCTCGCCCACCAGCTCCACCGCGGCCTGCAGGAGCCGCTCCTTCGAACGCCTCCGCAACTCTTCATTGACCGAGGCGCTGCGCGGGGACATGCTGTACTCCTGCGTTGACTGGCTGGCAGCCAACTATACTCAGCGCAGACGGGCGGGCCCCAGTGGGCCAGGTCCGGTTACGTCTGCCTCGGACGACACGGGGGATCGTCCGAGGCGGGCGGACGCCCGGCTGGTTGCCCCGGGCTACGAGCCCGGCCGGAGCGGGCGTTCACCGCGCGGGCCCGGTCGGCGCACCAGATCGAGTACGGGCAGCAGCCCGGCCGGCCGCTCGGTCACCGGGAGATGGTCCACGAAGTGCACCCCGCACCCCAGGGCCACCGCACCGCCGTCCGCCGGCCGGCTGTCACCGACCATCAGGGTCTGCTCCGGTTCGGCCCCGAGCGCCGCGCAGGCGGTGGCGAACAGCCGGGGGTCGGGTTTGCGGATGCCGTGCTCGTACGACAGGACGTACGTGTCCACGTACCGGTCCAGGCCGTGCGCGCGGAAGACCGGACGCAGGTCCCAGCCGATGTTGCTGACCACGCCCACGGCGATCCCGTCCCCGCGCAGCGCGCTCAGCACCTCGGCGGCGTCGGGGTACGGGCGCCATGCCCCCGGCGCCATGTGCCGCTCGTACAGCGCGTCGTGCAGCCCCGGGTCCGGCAGCGGCACCTGCCGGGAGAGCCCGGTGTACGCGGCCCGGTGCTGCTCGGACCCCAGGTCCCGGGCCTCCCAGGCATCGGCGAGTCCCTCCGGCACCCGCAGCGGAGGCGCGCCGCCCGGCAGCGCACCCGACGCCTCCAGTGCTCGAGCCGTCTCGGTCAACTCCGGTGCGGAGAGTGTCACTCCGGTGCCGGCGAGTGACGCGCGCAGCCAGGCGTCGGTGGACTCGACGCGGAAAAGGGTCCCGGAGAAGTCGAACAGGACGGCAGCCATGGCCCGATCCTACGAGGCGATGTGGCCGAAGGTGATCCCGCCCGCGCCCGGCAACGTCCCGGCCGCCCGCGCGCGTCACGTGCTCGCCGCGGCGGCGAGCCGGTCGCGGCAGATCGTCGTGGCCGACGACGTAGGTGAACGGCTCAGCGGCCTCCGCGGGGTTCCGCCCCGTCACCCAGGAGTCGAGATCGGGGGGGCGAGCGGATCGCGCGTCAGTCGGTACCGGGCCGGACGGCCGCTCGCAGTGCGGGCGGTCCCACGTGGCGGTAGGCGTGCCCGGGGCGGTGCGCCGGCGGGGTCACGGGTGCCGGCGCCGGTGGATCAGTGCCGCGACGGCCACGACCAGGGCGCCCAGGAGCCAGCCGCCGAAGACGTCAGTGGGCCAGTGGACGCCGAGCCACACCCGCGTCACGCCGACTCCGGCCACGGAGACCACCGCCACGGCCAGGGCGGTCAGGCGCAGGGAGTGGGCGGCGCCGTAGTGGTGGAGGACCCAGACCAGCAGGCCGCACACGAACGTGGCGGTCATGGCGTGGCCCGAGGGGAAGGCGGCGTAGTGCGCGGAGTCCACGGGGTCGGGCCAGACCGGGCGGGAACGGTTCACCGCAGCCTTCAGAGCCTGCTGCAACAGGCTGCCCAGCAGGCACGTCATCCCCAGCCACACGGCCGTCCACCGGTCCCCGCGCCGGAACCACAGCCACAACACCACCACCGCGCACAGCAGTCGCATCGTCCACGTGTCCCACACCCAGTCGGTGAGGATCCGCATGGCGTGGGTGATGCCCGGTTCGTCGACCGCCCAGCGGTGCGTCGTGCCGGCGATGTCGTCGTCCAGGCCGGTCAACGGGCGCCATTCCACGGCCACCAGGGTGAGCAGCAGCGCGGAGCACACGGCCAGCACCCAGGTGACGCGGAGGGCTGCGCGGGGCTGCGGTGGACTGGACGGGGAGTCGACGGGCGGCGTCTGCATGCCGCGATACTCGCCGACGCGGGGGGTCCGGGGCCAATCTCCGGGGCGGGAGCGCGGCGAGTGACTACCCCAACGCCCGAAGTCCCGGCACGAACGCCACCAGTACCGGCACCACGGGTACCAGGGCGGCCGCCGCCGTCAGCCGCAGCCGCCGGGCCGCCGACAGCCGGTTCGGCGGCGTGAGCAACCGGTGCACGCGCTGCGGGACATGGGCCTCGGCGGTCGGGCACGGGCCGAACACGCCACGGTCCTCGTTGAGTTCGACCAGCGCCAGGGCGGTCGTCAGCCGGCCGAAGCGGCGCGAGGCCACGTCGTCGGCGGCCAGTTCGACCAGGCGGTGCATCTCGTCGCGGAACGCCGCGAACACCGGAACCTGCGGGAATCCGTCCGCCAACGCGGACGAGCAGTGCAGCAGCCAGTCGTGCCGCGCCTGCGCGTGCCCCTTCTCGTGGGCCAGGACCGCGTCGAGCTGCCGGCCCTTGAGTCGGCGCAGCGCGGCGGTGGTGACGACCAGCTGCGGGGGAGTGCCGGGCAGCCACCAGGCGTCGGGCCGCTCACCCTCCAGGACGACGAGCGGGTCCGAACCGGGCACCTCGCCGGGCAACGCCGGAGCGCGCAGCAGGAGTTCGTCCCGGCGCCGCCGGCGCCGGGTACGGGCCCGTACGACCTCCCGGGTCAGCATCGCGGCGCTCCACAGCCCGCCGCAGGCCAGCGCGACAGCGGTCGTGTCCGCCCAGAGGCCGGAGGTGCCGAGCGCGTAGGCCTCGACCACCGGGCCCGGCGCCGTCGCGAAGACCTGCCCGCCCACCGCGTGCCAGGCCGCGGCCGCGCTGAACGTCATCGACAGCGCGCAGCACACGAGTACCGCCGCCACCACGCACTGCCAGACCCAGAGCGCGACCACCGGTTCCCGGTCCGGCCAGTCGGCCCGGGCGAGCAGCCTGGGGGCGAGCACGGCGGTCAGGGTGCCGAGCAGCAACAGTGCCGCGGGGAGAGTCATGGAGGCAGCCTATGAGCGTCGCGCCGTCGGCGGTGTGGCCCGCCGCGCGAAGTGACGCAGGCAACGGTTGGGTACGAGGTATGCCGGGTATGCGATGCGCGGCGGCCGGGTGTCACATGGTCAGCAGCATGGCCACCATGGCGATCCCCATGGAGAGCCGACAGGCCCGCGCCAGCTCCGGCCGGTCGCCCCATCCGGCCGCCGGACCGCCCCCGGCCACGGCGACGACCGGCATCAGACGTACGCCGGTCAGCAGTACGTATCCGGTGAAGTAGAGCAGCAGCGCCCCGGTCAGCGCGGGTATCCCGGAGGTGCCGTGGGCGTGGGCGGGGGAGCCGGCCATCACCATCGCCATGTAGACCATGGCCGCGGCCCCGACCAGATGGTGCAGATGGTGACGCCCGGACCGGGCCGCCCACAGGGCGCGCAGCCCCGCGGCACCGAACACGACCGCGTAGCCGGGCCAGGCCCACTCCGGCGGGGTGAACACCGCCGCGGGCACGGCCATGGCGGCCATGCCGAACCCCATGAGGGCTTCGCCGCCCGCGGCGCGGCGCTGCTCCTCGACGCTGCTGCGCATCCGCAGCAGGCAGTAGGCGCCGGTCGCCGCGCAGAGCGCGACCAGCAGCCAGCCGGACGACGCCGGTCCGTGCACAGGTGCCTCCCCGCTCGACGCTCGACGGTCGTTGCCCGACAGTCGGTCAAGGACTGCCCGGACCGTGCGGCGCGCACGCGAGCGCAAGGGTGTACACGGGGGGTATTCGGGGGAGCGCGGCGCATCACCGCAGGTGATAGAGGGGATCGACGTCACACACGGGTCAATCATTTACGGGTAAAACACCTGTTAAGGTTGACTCCATGAGCAGTGCGACCCCCACCTCCGGTACCTCACTCGGCCGACGTCTGTCCCTGGCAGGTGTGCTGCGGCTGCGTCGGCCCTCCGAGATCTGGTTCAAGCCCGCCCTGAGTTCGGTCGCCGCCGTCGCCCCGCCCAACCTGGCCCTGCTGGCCCTCGGACGGCTCGACCTGGCGATGTACACCATGGCCGGGTCGCTGTGCGCGCTCTACGCCCACAACCGCCCCTACGCCGCCCGGGCCCGCACCCTGGCCTGGGTGGTGCTCGGCATGCTCGGCGGCGTCGCCGTCGCCCTGGTCACCGCCTCGCTCACGCGCGACGCCGTCGTCCTCGTCGCCGTCGGAGCCCTGCTGGCGGCCGTGCAGAAGGCCCTGTGCGACGTCACCCGAGTCGGCCCGCCGGGCAACGTGGTGCTGACCTTCATCAGCTCCGCCGCCCTGTTCGTCCCGCAGACCTTCGGCCAGGTCCCCGGTCATCTGGCGCTGGCCGCCGCCGCGGGCGCCTGGGCCTGGCTCGTCGGCATGGCACCCGCCCTGGTCCGCCCGCACGGCCCCGAGCGCCGGGCGACCGCCGCGGCCCTGAACGCCGCCGCCTCGTACGCCGACACCGGCGGCACCGGCGACGGCCACGTCACCGCCCGCGCCGCCGGGTACGCCGCCGTGCAGGCCGCCTGGCAGACGCTGCTGTCCCTCCCGGCGACGGGCACCCGCGCCACCACCCGGCACGCCCTGGAGCACCTCGTGGTCCGCGCCGAGGTCGCCCTCGCCGCGCCCGCCGACACGGACCCGGAGCGGCTGCGCGGCTGGGCCCGCGCCCTGCGCGGCACCGGCCGGGTCCCCCGCACCGGCGACTCCCCGGGCGCCACCGCCGAACTGCTCGGCGTGGACGCCGAACTCGCCACCCCTCCCACACCCCTGTGGCAGCGGCTCGGCCCCCTGACCCCGATCGCCGCCCGCACCGCCCTCGGCTGCGCCCTGGCCGGCTACGCCTCCCTCGCCCTCGGCATCGGCCGCCCCTACTGGGCCCTGGTAACCGCCGCCGCGCTCTACCAGGCCAACATGACCCTGACCTGGAGCCGCGCCGTGCAGCGCGTGGTCGGCAACATCGCCGGGGTGCTGCTGTTCGCGGCCATCGCACCGCTCGCCCACCTCGGGCAGGCCCTGCTCGTCGTCCTCTGCCTCGCCCTCAACTTCGGCGCCGAGGCCCTGATCACCCGCAACTACTGGCTCGGCAGTGTCTGCGTGACTCCCATGGCGCTGCTCATCACGGAGTTCGCCGGCTACCAGGCGCCCGGTGAGCTGATCACCGAGCGGGTGGTGGACACCCTCGTCGGTGCCCTGGCCGGCTCCCTGGCCGCCGTCGCCGTCACCAACCGGCGGGCCGGCAGCCGCGTCGCACAGGCGGTGACCGCCGCCGACCGCGCCCGCGAACGCGCCGCCCGCCTCCTGGCGGAGCCCGACCCGCACCCCGGCGCCCTGGAGGCCGCACGCCGCGGGCTGGCCGCAGCGCTGACGGACCTGCGGGCCGCCGTCGACGCCGCGTCCGGCGAATGGTGGGGGCGCGCCCTGCCTCAGGAGAGGGTCGTGCTCGCCGAGCAGTCCGGACACCGTACGCTCGCCGCAACGGTCCGACGCCAGTCAGCGCGTCCGAACCGTGAAACGGGCACGAGAACGGAGGACGTACGGCCATGACCGCAACCGACGGGGGCTCGGCGACCGGGGGCGACGAGAGAGGCGGACCGGGTGGCGACACGGTCGCCGCGGTCGTACGGCAGTGGCAGGCCGTCCACCCCGATCTCGACACCGGCCCGATGGAGATCATCGGCCGCATCAACCGCTGCGCCGCCCTCCTCCAGCAGGCCGAGGACGCTCCGCTGCGCCGGGCGGGCCTCAGCCGCGCCGAGTTCGACCTGCTCGGCGCGCTGCGCCGCACCGGGCACGAGCTGACCCCCGGCGACCTGGCCCGGGAGACCTTCTCCTCCGGCGCCGCCGTCACCAAGCGCCTCAAGCAGCTCACCGAGCGCGGCCTGGTGGAGCGGCGCGGTGACACCCGCGACCGCCGGGTCGCCCACGTCCGCCTCACGGACACCGGACGCGACCTCGTCGACGGCATCCTGCCCGAACAACTCGCCTACGAGTCCGCCGTCCTCTCCGGCGTCGACGGCCCGGACCAGGGCGAACTGGCGGCACTCCTCGGTGCTCTGCTGGGCCAGCTGGAGGGCCGCCTGGGCGCGCTGCGAGTCTGACGCATGGAGGGCCGCCTGGGCGCGCTGCGGGTCTGACGCCCTGCCGCACGGCGGCACCGCGGCCCAGGGACAGAAACCGTCTCAGCGCTCGTCGCCCGCCCGGTACACGCCGAACATCGCGCCCTGTGGGTCGCGCAGCACGGCGATGCGTGGTCCGTCGGGGGGCGAGGTGGGTTCCATGAGCACGGTGCCGCCGCTGTCGGTCGTGTCGACCGCGGCGGAGTTCACGTCCGCCACCGCGAAGTACGGCAGCCAGTGCGCCGGCACCTCGTGCGGGAACTTCTCGTCCATCGTCACCATGCCGCCGAAGTCCTCCCCGTCGATCCCCCACTGCGGGTAGCGGTCCGAGGTGGTGACGGTCCAGCCGAACACCGTGGTGTAGAAGTCGGCGGCCCGGCCGGGCTCCCGGGTCAGCAGCTCGACCCAGCCCAGCGAGCCGGGCGCGTTGAACAGCCCGGCCCCCGGGAAGGAGCGTGCCTCCCACAGCTGGAACACCGCCCCGGTCGGATCGGCGGCCACCACGAACCGCCCCGAGTCGAAGACGTCCGTGGGACCCTGCGGGACCGCCCCGCCGGCCGCCGTCACCTGCCGTACGGCGTCGTCCGCGTCGCGCACGGCGAACGACACGTTCCAGGCGACCGGCTGCGCCGGCTGGTACAGCGGGGTCAGGGCGGCGACCGCCGCGTCGCCGAGGCGCGCGATCGTGTAGCCGCCCGTCTGCTGCCGGGAGTCCGTCTCGGGGCGCCAGCCGAACAGCTTGGTGTAGAACCGCTTGGCCGCTGCCAGATCGCTGGTCCCCAGTTCGGCCCAGCAGGGCCCGCCGGTCACCGGTTCGTGGAGCTTCATCGCGTGGGGCGTCCTTCCGCAGAGCCGCAGACCGTCCGTCCCCCTCCAGCACGCTAAGGCCGGGCCCGGACCGCGGCCATCCGGCACGTACCGCCCGGTGGCTCAGATGCCGGGCCGGTAGCGCAGCGGATGGTCCGCGGGCACCTCCACCAGCACGATCCGTGTGCCGTCCGGATCCTCGATCCACATCTCCACCAGCCCCCACGGCTCCTGGACCGGCGGCCGGACGATCTCGACGCCCTTCGCGCGCAGCTCGTCGTGGGTCGCGGCGGCGTTCTCGACCTGGAGCCACAGCTTCAGCGCGGGTGAGAGGGGCGTCTCGGAACGGCCGGAGACCTCCAGGAAGCCGCCGCCGAGGAAGTAGACGGTGCCCCGCTCGGGTCCGGTGCCGAACTCCCGGTGGACGGCGAGGCCGAGCTGTTCGCCGTAGAAGGCGCGGGAGCGGTCGGGGTCGGTGGGGCGGAGCAGGATTCGGCTGCTGAGTACATGCACCATGCGTCCCGAGACTACTGGCGGCGTTACTCTCATCGGTGCCCCCGCCGCGCCCGAGAACGAATCTGCGCCCGAGAACGAACCCGCGCCCGAGAACGAACCCGCGCCCGCTGACGACCCGTCGAGAACGACCCGTCGAGAACGAACCGGAGAACGCTCCCCATGGACACCGCCGCCAGTCCACTGACCTACCGCGACGCCACCGCCGCCGACGTGGACGACATCGTCGCGCTCATAGAGTCCGCGTACCGCGGAGATTCCAGCCGCGCCGGATGGACCACCGAGGCGGACATCCTCCAGGGGCAGCGCACGGATCCGGAGGGCGTGCTGCAGGTCGTCAAGTCGCCGGACAGCCGCCTGCTGGCGGTCGAGCGGGACGGCCGGATCGTGGCCTGCTGCCAGCTGGAGCACCGCGGAGCGCATGCCTACTTCGGGATGTTCGCGGTCGGCCCGGCGCTCCAGGGCGAGGGCCTGGGCAAGACGATCATCGCGGCGGCGGAGCGGTGGGCCCGCGAGGTGTGGGGTGTGACGGAGATGCACATGACCGTGATCTCCGTGCGCGAGGATCTCATCGCCTGGTACGAGCGCCGTGGCTACCGCCGTACGGGAGAGATGACTCCCTTCCCGTACGGCGACGAGCGCTTCGGCATTCCGCAGCGCGACGACCTCGAGTTCGAGCTGCTGGTCAAGCCGCTGGCGTGACCCGGGTGACCGCGTGCGCCGTGACGCTCACGCGGTGAAGCGGCCGGTGCGTTTGATCTCCGGGTAGTCGGTCGTCGCGCCGTCCAGGCCGAGGGCGCGCACCAGCCGCAGGTGGTCCTGGGTGTTCACCGTCCAGCAGAAGACCCGCAGGCCCGCCTTGCGGGCCCGCTCCACGATCTCCAGCGTGATCCGGTTGATGTCCAGGCACAGCGTGCCGGCACCGGCCTCGACGGCGCGGTCCACGACCTCGGGGCCGTAGTACTGCGCGACCAGAGCGGTCCGCACCCCGGGCACCAGCCGGGCGATCTCCACGATGGCCTCGTCGTGGAACGAGATCACCTCCACCCGGTCCACCAGGTCCCGCCGGTGCATCACCTCCGCGAGTGTGCGCGCCGCCGCCGCGTCCTTGATCTCGGCCTGCAACGGCACCGACACGGCGTCCAGCACCTCCTCGAAGACCGGGACCCGCTCCCCGCGGCCCGCGTCCAGCGCCCGCAGCTCCTCGAGGGTCTGCTCGGCGATCGCGCCCGTGCCGTCGGTGGTGCGGTCCACGTCCGCGTCGTGCATGACGACGAGCGCGCCGTCCTTGCTCAGGTGCAGGTCCAGTTCGACGACGTCGAGGCCGGCCTGCTCGGCGGCGACGAAGGAACGCAGGGTGTTCTCGGGTTCGACACCCATCACTCCACGGTGACCGATGGTGAGGAAGTTCAAGGCTCGACTCGCTTCCGTCGACGTCGGCGATGGCAGGGCGGCAGCCTAACGGCCCTGCGGGACCGTTTCCCCTCTGCCGCGCCTGGTATCCGGACTCAGGCACCCCGCAGGAAAAAATGCGGTGAAGGGCAGGGTCGGGCAGGATAATTTACGGAGGCCCCCCTTGCTGGGAGAAACCTCGTATGCATACGGTGTCCTGACGTGAGCTTCTCCCGTGGAGGATGGGACATGACGGAAATTCTTGTGCAGGTGGGTGTGGAGGAGAACATTCCTCCGGCGAGCAGGGTGGTGGAGCACCCGGCGTGGCCCGTGCTCAAGGATGCCGTGGAGCAGATCCGGCCATGGCAGTCCAAGGACGGGTCGATCGACTTCGACGCCGAGGGCGCGCCCGACACGGCCGCCGCCGAGGACGCCGTACGCCGTGTCGTCGGCGCCGTCGAGGAGCTGTCCCCGCTCCTGCCGCACGATCACGCCTACCACGAGGCCCTGGTGACGGACCTCGGCCGTTGGGCCGACGGCGGATTCCAGGTGCCCGACTTCCTCGACTCACTGCTGGCCTTCCAGCCCGCCGCGAGCCGCGCGCACGGCCTCCAGCACCTGGTCGTCTTCCCGATGTACACGCAGAACGGCAACCCGGACCGCAACCTCGAAGCGGTCGTGCTGCGCATGGTCTGGCCCGACTGGCTGGCCGAACTGGAGCGCACCCGCTACGACAACCCGCTCTTCTGCGGCATCACCTTCGAGGACTTCACGGCCGGCTACGACACCAACTCCGCCGTCCTCTTCCCGGAGACCATCGCCGTGCGCGAGGCGCCCGAGCGCTTCTCCTGGGGTGGCATCTTCTGCGACCGCGAGGCCGCCCGCTTCCGCCGCGTCACCGAGGCCGCCGTCGGCATCCTGGGCCTGGAGCTGCCCGAGGACGTCGCCGCGATGGTGCACGACCAGAAGCGCTGCGAGGAGGCCTTCGTTCTGTGGGACATGGTCCACGACCGCACCCACAGCCACGGCGACCTGCCCTTCGACCCCTTCATGATCAAGCAGCGCCAGCCGTTCTGGATGTACGGCCTGGAGGAGCTGCGCTGCGACCTCACCGCCTTCAGGGAGGCCGTGAAACTCGCGGACGAGGGTGTCCCGCAGGCCCGTGACGTGCAGTACGCCGTGCTCTTCGACCGCATGTTCCGCTTCCCGGTCACCGGCGAGCGCCAGCGCAACTACGACGGTCTGGGCGGCCAGCTCCTCTTCGCCTACCTCCACAAGCACGACGTCGTGCGCTGGACCGACAACAAGCTCTTCATCGACTGGCAGCGCGCCCCGCAGGTCACCAACGAGCTGTGCGCCGAGATCGAGAAGCTCTACCGCGACGGCATCGACCGCCCCAAGATCGTGCACTGGTTCGCCGGCTACGAGCTGGTCTCCACCTACCTCGCCCCGCACCCGGGCTCGAAGTGGGCCAAGGGCCCCGACGCCCTGGACCTGACGCTGCCGCCGCGCAAGCTCGTCGATGACGTGCTTGCGGACGAGTTTCCGCTGAGCATGTTCTACGAGGCACTGTCCAAGAAGCTCAAGAACGTGGTCGCCTCGACCCGGGGCATCACGGCGACGGCGGACGGCGCCGAGCGGGCCGCCGCGTGAGCGACGGCACGGACAGGCAGACACAGCAGGCCCGGGAGGCGAGGACCATGGGGAACGGGACGCTCGACGGCGCGGTGATCGCGGTGGCCGGAGCGGGCGGACCCGCCGGACGGGCCGCGCTGCTGCGGCTGGCCGAGGCGGGTGCGACGGTCGTCGGCTCCGACAACGACCCGGAGCGGCTGGCGGAGGCGGTGGACGCGGCGCGCTACGCGCACGGCGGCGCCACCGTCACCGGCGAGACGGTCGACCTGCTCGACCTGGGTTCCACCCGGGCCTGGGCGGACCGCATCGAGGAGGAGTTCGGCCGGGTCGACGGCGTGGTCCACCTCGTCGGCGGCTGGCGCGGCAGCCAGACCTTCACCAAGACCGACCTCGGCGACTGGGACCTCCTGGAGAAGCTGCTGATCCGCACCGTCCAGCACACCTCCCTCGCCTTCCACGAGGCACTCCAGCACAGCGACCGCGGCCGCTACGTCCTGATCAGCGCCGCGGGCGCGAGCAACCCCACCGCGGGCAACGCCGCCTACTCGGCCGCGAAGGCCGCCGCCGAGGCGTGGACGCTGGCCATGGCGGACTTCTTCCGCAAGGCGGGGGGCGAGCAGGGCCCGACGTCGGCGGCTGCGATCCTGGTGGTCAAGGCGTTGGTGCACGACGCGATGCGCGCCGAGCGCCCCAACGCGAAGTTTGCGGGCTTCACGGACGTGCGTGACCTCGCCGAGGCCGTCGCCGGAGTCTGGGAGAAGCCCGCCGCGGAAGTGAACGGAAACCGTCTGTGGCTGACCGAGAAGCCGTGAACCCCCCGAAGACCGACGCGCGTCGCCACCACGACCCCGAGGTCCGCGGTTTCGCCAGTGACAACTACGCCGGCGCGCACCCCGAGGTGCTCGCCGCCCTGGCGCTGGCCAACGGCGGGCACCAGATCGCGTACGGCGAGGACGAGTACACCGAGAACCTCCAGCGCGTGATCCGTGGCCATTTCGGCTCCGGCGCCGAGGCGTTCCCGGTCTTCAACGGCACCGGCGCCAACGTCGTCGCGCTCCAGGCGGTCACCGACCGCTGGGGCGCGGTGATCTGCGCCGAGAGCGCGCACATCAACGTCGACGAGGGCGGTGCCCCCGAGCGCATGGGCGGCCTGAAGCTGCTCACCGTCCCCACCCCCGACGGCAAGCTCACGCCCGACCTGATCGACCGGCAGGCGTACGGCTGGGACGACGAGCACCGCGCGATGCCGCAGGTCGTCTCGATCACCCAGAGCACCGAGCTGGGCACGCTCTACACGCCTGACGAGATCCGCGCCATCTGCGAGCACGCCCACGCACACGGCATGAAGGTGCACCTGGACGGCTCCCGGATAGCCAACGCCGCCGCCTCCCTGGACGTGCCCATGCGGACGTTCACCAACGCGGTCGGCGTCGACCTCCTCTCCCTCGGCGGCACCAAGAACGGCGCGCTGTTCGGCGAGGCGGTCGTGGTCCTCAACCGGGACGCCGTTCGCCACATGAAGCACCTGCGCAAGCTGTCCATGCAGCTCGCCTCCAAGATGCGCTTCGTGTCGGTGCAGCTGGAGGCGCTGCTCGCCAAGGACCTGTGGCTGCGCAACGCCCGGCACGGCAACGAGATGGCCCAGCGCCTGGCCGAGGGTGTGCGCGCCGTACACGGCGTGGAGATCCTCTACCCGGTGCAGGCCAACGCGGTCTTCGCCCGCCTGCCGCACGAGGTGAGCGAGCGCCTGCAGAAGAGGTTCCGCTTCTACTTCTGGGACGAGGCCGCCGGCGACGTGCGCTGGATGTGCGCCTTCGACACCACCGAGGACGACGTCGACGCGTTCGTCGCCGCCCTCAAGGAGGAGATGGCGCGCTGACGGGCCCCTTCGGGTCGTGCGCAGGTATGTGATCGCCTGAAAAGTCATTGACTGACAGGTGATCGCTTTTCTCTGCTCGGCGGGCATGGAGCTGATCCAGAAGACCTCTGACCTGTCCGCCTTCTGGCTGCCGACGAGGTTATCGACCACAACCATCCGGGCGTGCGGAAGCGGCCCGGCGGCTCGCCAAGGAGGCGGACGACTCGTATGCCTATGCGCGGCTGGCCTTCGAGTTCGTGCGCGACACCATCCCGCACTCACAGGACTCCGACGACCTCCGCGTCACCTGGCGCGCCTCCGACGTCCTGGAGCAGCGCACCGGCGTCTGCTACGCCAAGGCCCACGCGCGCTGACCGCGCTGCTGCGGGCCGAGGACGTCCCGGCCGCCCTGTGCTACCAGCGGTTCGACGTGGTGCACGGGCTGGTCGCCGTGCGGTTCAACGGCGCCTGGCACCGGCAGGACCCGCGCGGCAACAAACCCGGCGTGAACGCGCAGCTCTCCCTGGGGCGGGAACAGCTGGCCTTCACGCCGGACACCGCGGCCGGCGAGGCCGACTACCCGGACCTGTACGCCGCTCCGCATCCGGCCGTGGTGGACGTGCTGAAGGCGGCCACCGACCGGCCCCACCTGTGGGCGACGCTGCCGCCCGCGCTGTGACGCGCTCGGCTCAGCGCGCCTGGGCCGTGCGCAGCTGCTCCTGCGTGGGGGCGGTGCCGCCGAGATGGGCCGGCATCCACCAGGTGTCGTCCGCCCCCTTGGGGCGCACCGGGTAGGCGCGCTGCGCGGCCTCCAGCAGCTCCTGGACCCGCTCGCGCAGCCGGCGGGTGATGGCGCCCGCGTACTGCTCGCGGGAGGCCTCCATGGCCTCGCCGACCCGGATCGTGATCGGGGTGTGGCTGCGCTTGAAGTTGCGCGGGTGTCCCTTGGTCCACAGCCGCTGCGTGCCCCACAGGGCCATCGGGATCAGCGGGACGCCCGCCTCCTGCGCCAGGCGGGCGGCGCCCGACTTGAAGCTCTTCAGGGTGAACGACTCGGAGATCGTGGCCTCCGGGAAGACTCCGACGATCTCGCCGGACCGCAGCGAGTCCAGGGCGTGCGCGTACGCGGCCTCCCCCTGCTTGCGGTCCACCGGGATGTGCTTCATGTTGCGCATCAGCGGACCGGAGACCCGGTGCCGGAAGACCGACTCCTTCGCCATGAAGCGCACCAGCCGCTTCTGGGGCAGCGCCGCCAGGCCGTCGAAGATGAAGTCCAGGTAGCTGATGTGGTTGCTCACCAGCACGGCGCCGCCCGAGCGCGGGATGTTCTCCGAACCCTGGCAGTCGATCTTGAGGTCCCACACCTTGAACAGGGTGCGGGCGAGACCGATGGCCGGGCGGTAGGCGAGTTCTGCCATGGGCGGGTCGGACCCTTCCTTGTCAGCCTGGGATGGGGGCTCCCAGTCGGAAGTTACGCAGCCGTAGGTTTACGGCTTGTCGCAGATCGTGCCCCAAGAACGGCCGGTGTACCAGCCTTGGTGCCCGCCCGTGGCGAGATCCTCATCACTTCGTTGGCCGTTTCGTGGCCGAAACGCGACGGTGAGCCGGGAATCTCGGGCGTCCCGCGAACGCTGCACCTGGGGACGACCGGACTGGTGGCGCGCGGGACACGCGCGCCCGGGAGCGCCGCGACGGCGGCGGAACAGGAGTGAACGGGTGCGCGAGCAGGGCGACGCCGGGCGACTCGACACCTCCGGTCCGCGGCCCGGTATCTCCGGTCCGCGGCTCGACACCTCCGGTTCGCGGCTCGACACCTCGGGTCCGCGGCTCGACGCGGCCGACCTGGGCGCGGAGCTCGGCGCGCGCGCCACGCTCGTGCAGTTCTCCAGTGCCTTCTGCGCCCCGTGCCGGGCCACCCGGCGGGTCCTCGGGGACGTGGCCGGCCTGGTCCCCGGCGTCGCCCACGTCGAGATCGACGCCGAGGCCCGTCTGGAGCTCGTCCGCGCTCTCGACGTACTCAAGACCCCGACCGTGCTGGTCCTCGATGCCGGCGGCCGCGTCGTGCGGCGCGCCGTCGGGCAGCCACGCAAGGCGGACGTGATCGCCGCACTGGGCGAGGCGGTGTGACCACCGCCACGTCACCGGTGAGGCGTTGTCCACAGCCCCCACACCCCGGGACGTATTTGACTGTGTGTGCCACCCGTCGCCAGCCTGCCGGCAGGCCCTCGCTCCCCGCTCCCCGGGCCGAGGCGCAACGCAGAAGGACACCCCGTATGACGGTCACATCCGACGTCACCGCGCCGCGGCGCGCCGCCGCCGACCTGTTGCGGTCCGCCTTCCGGCGGCACGCGGCGGGAGTCGCCGTGATCACCGCCCGCGGTGACGCCGGTCCGGTCGGTTTCACGGCCACCTCCCTCACCTCCGTGTCCGCCGAGCCGCCGCTGCTGTCGTTCGGCATAGGTACCGGCTCGTCCAGCTGGCCCGCCGTGTCCGAGGCCGAGTACGTCGGCGTCCACCTGCTCGGCGACCACCAGGAGGACCTGGCGGCCACCTTCGCCCGCAGTGGCGCCGACCGTTTCGCGGCACCGACCGCCTGGCGCGAGGGTCCCGAGGGCGTGCCCGTGCTGGCCGGAGTCCTCTCCTGGCTCGTGTGTCGCGTCGCAGGCCGCGTACCCGCGGGGGACCATCGCATCGTGCTTGCGGAGGTTCTGCTCGGCGACCCCACGGGTGCCGGCCGTCCACTGCTGTACCACCGGGGGCGTTACAACGGCCTGCGCGACTGACCGGTCACCGGGGTCGCCGGGGGGCGCTTCCGTGAAGCCGTCGGGTTCCGGTTACGCTGCGTTGCGAAGGTCACAGTTCAAAGCGCTTGCTTAGCGGGCAGGAACTGGATGTACTGACGAGTAATATTCCGGGCGGAGCGCGGGTCGTTCCGACCGGGATCGGCCGCTTGGGGCGCCTATGCTGCCTGCAAGAGGCAGCACTGAAATGTCGACGCAGTAGGAGAGCCGGCGTGAGCTTGAGGATCGTTGTCACTGTGAAGTACGTGCCCGACGCCACCGGCGACCGGCACTTCGCCGATGACCTGACCGTCGACCGGGACGACGTGGACGGTCTGCTCTCCGAGCTGGACGAGTACGCGGTCGAGCAGGCGCTGCAGATCTCGGAGAACTCCGACGACGACGTGGAGATCACCGTCCTGACGGTGGGTCCGGAGGACGCGAAGGACGCGCTGCGCAAGGCGCTGTCCATGGGCGCGGACAAGGCGATCCACGTCGAGGACGACGACCTGCACGGCACCGACGCCATCGGCACCTCCCTGGTGCTGGCCAAGGCCGTCGAGAAGGCCGGCTACGACCTGGTCGTCTCCGGCATGGCCTCCACCGACGGCACCATGGGCGTCGTACCGGCGCTGCTCGCGGAGCGCCTGGGCGTGCCGCAGGTGACGCTGCTGTCCGAGGTCTCCGTCGAGGGCGGCACCGTGAAGGGCCGCCGTGACGGCGACTCCGCCACGGAGCAGCTGGAGGCGTCGCTGCCGGCCGTCGTGTCGGTCACCGACCAGTCGGGCGAGGCGCGTTACCCCTCCTTCAAGGGCATCATGGCGGCCAAGAAGAAGCCGGTGGAGTCCTGGGACCTGTCCGACCTCGACATCGACGAGGACGAGGTCGGTCTCGAGAACGCCTACACCAAGGTCGACTCCGCGGCCGAGCGCCCGGCGCGCACCGCGGGCACGATCGTCAAGGACGAGGGCGAGGGCGGCAAGCAGCTCGCTGCCTTCCTCGCGGAGCGAAAGTTCGTGTGATGCAGCCTCGCGGCCAGAAGTTCATCTGAGCCCCGGATTCGCCGACCGCCCCTCACATCTCGCAAGCAGGAGAGAAGAAGTCCCATGGCTGAAGTTCTCGTCTACGTCGATCACGTGGACGGTGCCGTCCGCAAGCCCACCCTGGAGCTGCTGACCCTCGCCCGCCGCGTCGGCGAGCCGGTCGCCGTCGCCCTCGGCAACGGCGCCGCCGACACCGCCGCCACCCTCGCCGAGCACGGCGCGGTCAAGGTCCTCACCCACGAGGCCGCCGAGTACGCCGACTACCTGGTCGTGCCGAAGGTCGACGCCCTCCAGGCCGCCCACGAGGCCGTCTCCCCGGCCGCCGTGCTGGTCCCGTCCTCCGCGGAGGGCAAGGAGATCGCCGCCCGTCTGGCGCTGCGCCTGGGCTCCGGCATCATCACCGACGCCGTCGACCTGGAGGCCGGCGACGAGGGTCCGGTGGCCACCCAGTCGGTGTTCGCCGCCGCCTTCACCACCAAGTCCCGCGTCTCCAAGGGCACCCCGGTCATCACGGTCAAGCCGAACAGCGCCGCCGTCGAGCCTGCCCCGGCCGCCGGCGCGGTCGAGGCCCTGTCGGTGTCCTTCTCCGCCCAGGCGACCGGCACCAAGGTCACCGGGCGCACGCCGCGTGAGGCCACCGGGCGTCCGGAGCTGACCGAGGCCGCGATCGTCGTCTCCGGCGGCCGCGGCGTCAACGGCGCGGAGAACTTCGCGATCATCGAAGCGCTCGCCGACTCGCTCGGCGCGGCCGTCGGCGCCTCGCGTGCCGCGGTGGACGCGGGCTGGTACCCGCACACCAACCAGGTCGGCCAGACCGGCAAGTCCGTCTCCCCGCAGCTGTACATCGCCTCCGGCATCTCGGGCGCGATCCAGCACCGTGCCGGCATGCAGACCTCGAAGACGATCGTGGCGGTCAACAAGGACGCCGAGGCCCCGATCTTCGACCTGGTCGACTACGGCGTGGTCGGCGACCTGTTCGACGTCGTCCCGCAGCTGACCGAGGAAGTCAAGACCCGCAAGGGCTGACATCCACTCGCAGCGCCTGCCGAGGCCCCCGCGACCGTCCTTCCTGGTCGCGGGGGCCTCGGCGTCTGCGCAGGATGGTGTTGACCGGCGAGAGACCGGCAGATAACTTCGCTCTACGGATTATTGATTCCGTTCAGCGGAAAACAGGAGGGTGTGGGATGGGTCAGCAGGAGAAGGTGGCGACGAGTCTCGCGGGTGGCGTGGGCGAGGAGATCAGTGCCTCCCTTGCGCCGGTCGACGCGGAGCTGGAGCGCCTCTACCCCGGAGACCCGGGCACCCGGCAGCCCGTCCACACCGTCTACGTCCCCGGTGACGTCTTCGCCGCCGACACGATTCGCTCCTGGGGCGACCGGGCGCTCGCCGCCCTCGACGAACACGCCCCCGACGCCGCCTCCTTCGCCGCCGCGCTCGGCCTCACCGACGACCTCGCCGAGCCCGTGTACACCCGGGTGCGCGCCAAGCTGGAGCGCGAGCCGATCGAGGACCTCCGCGTCGACTTCGAGGACGGCTACGGCAACCGCACGGACGCCGAGGAGGACGAGTCCGCCGCCCGCGCGGCCCGGCTGATCGCCGAGGCGTACCAGCAGGGCACGGCGGCCCCGTACATGGGCATCCGCATGAAGTGCATGGAGGCCCCGGTGCGCGCCCGTGGCATCCGCACGCTCGACGTCTTCCTCAGCGGCCTGATGGAAGCGGGCGGCCTCCCGGACGGGCTGGTCCTCACCCTGCCGAAGGTGACCTACCCCGAGCAGGTCACCGCCATGGTGCGGCTTCTGGAGGCCTTCGAGAAGGCGCGCGGCCTGGAGCCCGGCCGGATCGGCTTCGAGATCCAGATCGAGACCAGCCAGTCCATCCTGGCTGCCGACGGCACCGCCGCCGTCGCCCGCATGATCCAGGCCGCCGAGGGCCGCGCCACCGGTCTGCACTACGGCACCTTCGACTACAGCGCCTGCCTCGGCGTCTCCGCCGCGTACCAGGCCAGCGACCACCCGGCCGCTGACCACGCCAAAGCGATCATGCAGGTCGCCGCCGCCGGCACCGGCGTACGCGTCTCGGACGGCTCCACCAACGTCCTGCCGGTCGGCCCCACCGCCAAGGTCCACGACGCCTGGCGCCTGCACTTCGGCCTCACCCGCCGCGCCCTCGCCCGCGCCTACTACCAGGGCTGGGACATGCACCCCGGCCACATCCCCACCCGGTACGCGGCGGTCTTCGCCTTCTACCGCGAGGGCTTCGAGCAGGCCGCCGCCCGCCTCGCCCGCTACGCCAACCACACCGGCGGCGACGTCATGGACGAGCCCGCCACCGCGAAGGCCCTCAGCGGCTACCTGCTGCGCGGCCTGGACTGCGGTGCCCTCGACATCGGCGAGGTCGCCCGGCTGAGCGGCCTGACCCGCGCCGACCTGGAGGGCTTCTCGTCCCCGCGGCGCGGCGACCTCACGGCGTCGGCGCAGTAGGCGGCTGAGTGCGGGGGAGGGGCTCGCCGGTCCGGCCGGGGCGCGCGTACCGCTCCAGGCCGGACGCGGTCACCCACTTCTCCTCGGCGAACAGCCGCGTCCCCCGCGCACAAAGCCGCCGGTCGGCCCGCGCCCGCGCGCAGAACTCCTCGGGCGTCGCCCCGCACAGCTCCCGCAGCCGGGCCGACCCCTGGAGCAGCTCCGTGATCAGGACGCGTTGGTCGCCCGGGTGCCGGCGTGGTGCCCCGGTGCCGTCGTGCAGGACGCCGTGGCGGTCGACGTAGGCGTACGCGCCGCGCAGCACCGTGCCGTCCCGGTCCGCCGGCTCGACACGCACGTCGGGTGCCGGGTGCCGGGAGCCAGACGCGGTCGAAGTTGCCGGACGCCATCGGCACGCCCTCGCTCGCGTCGATCACTGCCAGCTGCTCGGCGTCGAGCAAGAGAACGAACAGCTCCCGTACGACGCCCGGGGCGCCCACCGGCGAGGCGGACACGTAGCCCATGCGGCTCACATGGGCGGACACTCCGATGGCGACGCCGGCGACCCGCGTCCTGACCATCGGGATCGGCGAGTCGATCCCGGACTCGGCCATCCTGTGCCGCAGCTGGCCCGGGCCGGCGTCGGAGCCGATCGCGAGCACGGGAACCCGGCCGTCCCCCTCCTCGTGGACCGGCCCGTCCAGCGGCAGCAGCCGGTCCCCGTGCAGCAGTCCCGACTCCCGGGGCCACGCGCCCGGGTACAGCAGCGGCTCCTCCCGCGGCACCCCCGCCAGTCCGAGCGCCCGCAACGTCCGGTCCTCGCCGGCCGGGCGTGCGGGCGCGCGACCGCACCCCCGGAGAGCGGGCGTGCGGGCGAGCGACCGCTCTCCGGGGGCCGGGGCGGCCGGGCGGGGCCCCCGCTCAGTGGCTTCGACACGGCCCCTCAGTCCGCCGGTGGCAGCTCGCCCGAGCCCCGGGTGACCAGCCTGGTCGGCAGTTCGATGCGGTCGGGCGCGATCAGGGAGCCGTCCAGCTGGTTGAAGAGCCGCTCGGCGGCGGTGCGGCCGAGGGCCGCCGCGTCCTGGGCGACCACGGTGACGCCCGGCTGGAGCAGGTCGGCCAGCTCGATGTCGTCGAAGCCGACCAGGGCGACGCCGCGCGCGTGCTCGGCGAGGACCCGGATCACGGTGACCGTCACCCGGTTGTTGCCCGTGAAGATCGCGGTGACCGGGTGCGGGTCGGTGAGCATCTCCTCGGCCGCCCGGCGTACCCGCACGGGGTCGGTGACGCCCAGGGACATCCAGGAGTCCTTCACCGGTATGCCGGCGTCCTCCATGGCGGCCCGGTAGCCGCGCAGCCGCTCGGCGGCGGTGTGGATGCGGGGCATGTCGCCGATGAAGCCGATCCTGCGGTGTCCGTGCGCGATGAGGTGCGCCACGCCGTCGCGGGCGCCGCCGAAGTTGTCGGACACCACCACGTCCGCGTCGATCTGCCCCGCCGGACGGTCCACGAACACCGTGGCGACGCCCGCCTTGAGCTCCGGCTCCAGATACCGGTGGTCGTCCCCGGCGGGAATCACCACCAGCCCGTCCACGCGCCGCGCGCACAGCGCCAGGACCAGCTCCTGCTCGCGGTCCGGGTCCTCAGCGCTGGACCCGTTGATCAGCAGGGCGCCGTGGGCGCGGGCCACCTCCTCCACGGCACGGCTGAGCGGCCCGTAGAAGGGGTCGGCGAGGTCCTCCAGGACCAGGCCGATGCTGGCGGTGCGGCCCTTGCGGAGCACCCGCGCGCTGTCGTTGCGGCGGAAACCGAGCGCGTCGATGGCCTCCTGGACGCGGCGCTCGGTCTCCGGGGTGACGCCCTGCTCCCCGTTGACCACCCGGGAAACGGTCTTGAGACCGACCCCGGCCCGGGCGGCGACGTCCTTCATGGTCGGGCGATTGCCGTAACGGTTCCCGGGGAGGCGGTCTGCGCGGCGGGGCGTGTCGGGCACGATGCGGTGTCCTGTCCTGTCGTCCACGGGAGTGCGTCGGCTCCTGTCGTCCACGGGGGGATGTGTCGGTCATGCGTTTGTATGAGGATGTGGCGTCGAGCATAGAGCCTGGACAACGTTGTCAGATGCGGGAGACACTGTCCATCGCACTCACCGGCCCTCGTCCCCACCGCGGGACCGGTCCGCTGCGCGCTCCTGATGTTCGTCATTTCTTGCCTTTTTCGGTCCGACGGGGAGATCCGACTCTGATGCACACCGACCTCGTGGCAGCGCTGGACATCGGCGGCACCAAGATCGCCGGGGCGCTGGTGGACGGCCACGGCCGCATCCAGGCGCGCGTGCAGCGTGCCACGCCCGCCCGGGAGCACGGCGACACCGTGATGCGGGCCGTCGAGGCGGTGCTCGGGGAGCTGGCCGCGTCGCCGCTGTGGGAGCGGGTGGTGGCCGTCGGCATCGGCAGCGCCGGGCCGGTGGACGCCTCCGCCGGCACGGTCAGTCCGGTGAACGTGCCCGGCTGGCGCGACTATCCGCTCGTCCGGCGGGTCCGTGCCGCCGCCGGTGATCTGCCCGTCGAGCTGATCGGCGACGGTGTGGCCATCACGGCGGCCGAACACTGGCAGGGCGCCGCCCGCGGCCACGACAACGCGCTGTGCATGGTGGTCTCGACCGGTGTCGGCGGCGGTCTGGTCCTGGGCGGCCGGCTGCACCCCGGACCGACCGGCAACGCGGGCCACATCGGCCACATCAGCGTGGACCTGGACGGCGATCCGTGCCCGTGCGGTGCGCGCGGCTGCGTGGAGCGCATAGCGAGCGGCCCCAACATCGAGCGGCGCGCCCTCGACGCCGGCTGGCGCCCCGGCCCGGACGGCGACACCTCCGCCGCCGCGGTCGCCGCCGCCGCCCGCCTGGGCGACCCCGTCGCCGTGGCGTCCTTCGAACGGGCCGCGCAGGCACTGGCCGCCGGCATCGCCGCCACCGCGACCCTCGTCGAGATCGACATCGCCGTGGTGGGCGGGGGCGTCGGCAAGGCCGGCGACGTGCTCTTCACCCCCCTGCGCAAGGCCCTGACCGACTACGCGACCCTGTCCTTCGTGCAGCGTCTGGCCGTCGTGCCCGCCCAGATGGGCACGGACGCAGGGCTGGTGGGGGCGGCCGCGGCTGCACTCACGAGGACGGCGGGGGCCACGCCGGCGCGGGTCTGAGCCGCGGGCGGCTGCGCGCCGGGTGCGCGCGGGGTGCGTCGATACGTGGCCCCCGGGCCGAGCGCGGGAGTACGGACACGCAAGCACGAGGGCGCGAGCAGGAGCACGGGACCCCTGGCCCGGCAGCGGGAAGTGGGGAAGCAGGAAGTCGGGCAGGCGTGAGTCGGGCAGCCGGAAGTGGGGCAGCTGGAAGTCGGGCAGCCGGAAGTCCGGCAGGCGTGAGCCGGGCGGGCCCGGGACGCCGGGCGGGGAGCCCGGGGCGATTCCGCCGCTCCCGGCCCGCACCCGTGACCCCGACGCCGTCGCGCAGTTGAAGCAGGCATGAAGAAGCGCAGCATGCTCGCCATCGCGACCCTTGCCACCGGTTTCGTCGTCGCGGCCGTCAGCCCCTCCCACGCCGCCCCGGGCGACCTCCCGCTCAACCTCGACGTGGAGGACACCGTCAGCACCGTCCAGGACACCGTCGCCGTCGACAGCCTGGACGTGGACGACGACGCCCTCGGGCGGCTGGGCTGACGCACACCGCCCGTCACGCACCACCCGGCCCACACGGCGCCGGCGTCCCTCCCGCGGGGACGCCGGCGCCGCTGTCGTGCGCCCTCAACTGGGCCTGGTTTCCGGGACAGGGTGGAGCGGGCAAGCCACAGGGGGCCAACAGAAGAGGGGGACCTGTGACCGTCGTCTGGATCAACGGCGCGTTCGGTGCGGGGAAGACCACCACCGCCCGGGAACTGATCGAACTGATCCCGAACAGCACACTCTTCGACCCCGAGGTCATCGGCGGCGCACTCGCACACCTGCTGCCGCCCAAACGCCTCGCCGAGGTCGGCGACTTCCAGGATCTGCCGATCTGGCGCCGTCTGGTGACCGACACGGCGGCCGCGATGCTCGCCGAGCTCGGTGGGACCCTCGTGGTCCCCATGACACTGCTGCGGCAGGAGTACCGCGACGAGATCTTCGGCGGCCTCGCCGCCCGCCGGATCGCGGTCCGGCACGTCCTGCTCGCTCCGGCGGAAACGATCCTGCGTGAGCGCATAGCCGGCCGCCGCGAGACGGCGGAGGACCTGCCCGACGGCGAGATACGCGCACGGCAGTGGTCCTACGACCACATCGAGCCGTACCGCGCCGCCCTCGCCTCCTGGCTGACCGCCGACGCCCACCCGATCGACACCGGCGCGCTCTCCCCGTACGAGGCCGCCGCCCGGATCGCCGAGGCCGTCGGCACCGGCGCCGTACCGGCCTGCGACATCGTGCAGACGCCCGAGCCCACCGCCGAGACCCTCGCCGCCGGCGTCCTGCTCTTCGACGAGCAGGACCGGGTGCTGCTCGTCGACCCCACCTACAAGCCCGGCTGGGAGTTCCCCGGCGGCGTCGTCGAACCCGGTGAGGCCCCCGCCCGTGCCGGGATGCGCGAGGTCGCCGAGGAGACCGGGATCCGCCTCGCGGACGTACCCGCCCTGCTGGTCGTCGACTGGGAATCGCCCGTGCCGCCCGGCTACGGCGGACTGCGGCTGCTCTTCGACGGCGGCCGGCTCGACTGCGCGGACGCCGCCCGCGTGCTGCTGCCCGGCCCCGAACTGCGCGACTGGCGCTTCGTCAGCGAGGACGAGGCGGCCGGCCTGCTGCCCCCGGTCCGCTACGAGCGGCTGCGCTGGGCCCTGCGGGCCAGGGAACGCGGCGCGGCACTGTACCTGGAGGCGGGCACCCCCGTCGGCTGACGTCAGCCGGCCGCCCCGTAGGTCCGCGCCGATGCCCGGAGCGCCTCCGCGGCCCCGTCGGTCACCGGATCGCCGTGACCGAAGCAGGCCACGTCCGTGTCGAGGTCGGCCAACCGCCCGAAGGAGCCGACGGCCCGGTCCCGGTCGACGTTGAACACACCGAGCATGACGCTGCCGTCGACCGGCGACGCGGCGACGGCGTCCCCCGTGAACAGCACGCCGTGCCGCGGGAGATGGAGCCCGATGCTGCCGTCCGTGTGGCCCGGGGCGTGGACGACGCGTGCCCCGCCGCCGAAGTCCAGGACATCGCCGTCGGACACCTCGGTCACCCGCGCCGGCCGGTCGTATCCGCCTTGCGGAAGCCGCCGTACGGCGTCCGCGTGCAGTGGGCGCTCCCAGTCCTCGAACGCGGGCGGCGGGCCCGGCACCTCACCCCGCACGACCGGCGCTTCGAGGGCGTGAGCCACCACCTCGGCCCCGGTGAGGGCGGCGACCTCCTGGGCCCCGCCCGCGTGATCCTCGTGGAAGTGGGTGAGGACGACACGCCGTACGCGTCCGAGAGCCCCGGCCGAGGCGGCGATGCGCTCGCCCGACCCGGCCGGCCCGGCGTCGATCAGCGTCAGGTCGTCGCCGTCGCGCCAGAGGTAGGCCTGCCCGACCGGGAAGCGCAGCAGGCGCAGGCGGGGGAGGAGCTCGATGACGTCCATGGAACGACCGTAGGCAGGGCCCCGCCGGGTGGCGAGACCCCTCTGCCGACGGCAGAACCGGAGCGCGTCGGGGTCAGCTCGCCGCGTAGTTGCGCAGGAACAGCGCCTCCGTGACCGACAGCCGCTCGAGCTCCTCGGGGGACACGCTCTCGTTCACGGCGTGGATCTGCGCCTCCGGCTCGCTCAGGCCGATCAGCAGGATCTCCGCCTGCGGGTACAGCGCGGCCAGGGTGTTGCACAGCGGGATGGAGCCGCCCTGACCGGCGTACTGCATCTCCTCGCCGGGATACGCCACCGCCATCGCGTCCGCCATGGCCTGGTACGCCGGACTGGTGGTGTCGGCACGGAACGCCTGGCCCTGACCGATCTGCTCCACGCCGACCCGGGCACCCCACGGCGTACGCGCCTCCAGGTGGGCCTGGAGCAGCTTGGTGGCCTCGGCGGCGTCCACGCCCGGCGGCACCCGCAGACTGACCAGCGCACGGGCGCCCGCCTGCACCGACGGGGTCGCGCCGACGACCGGCGGGCAGTCGATGCCGAGCACCGTGACGGCCGGGCGCGCCCAGATCCGGTCGGCGACCGAGCCGGAACCGATGAGCTCCACGCCGTCCAGTACCCGGGCGTCCCGGCGGAACTGCTCCTCGTCGTACGCCAGGCCCTCCCATCGGCTGTCCGCCGCCAGCCCGTCGACGGTCGTCGAACCGTCTTCGGCGCGCAGCGAGTCGAGTACGCGGATCAGGGCGGCCAGCGCGTCGGGGGCCGCGCCGCCGAACTGACCCGAGTGCAGGTTGCCCTCGAGCGTGTCGACCCGGACGCGGACGAGGGTCATGCCGCGCAGCGTCGCGGTGACCGTCGGCAGCCCGGCCCGGAAGTTGCCCGCGTCGCCGATGACGACGGTGTCTGCGGCGAGCAGGCCGGGGTGCTGCTCGGCGTACCGCTCCAGGCCGCCGGTGCCCTGCTCCTCCGAACCCTCGGCGATCACCTTGACGTGCACCGGGACGCCACCGTTCGCCTTCAGCGCGCGCAGCGCGAGCAGGTGCATGAGCACGCCGCCCTTGCAGTCGGCCGCACCGCGCCCGTACCAGCGGCCGTCGCGCTCGGTGAGCTCGAACGGCGGGGTGACCCAGCCCGCCTCGTCCAGCGGCGGCTGCACGTCGTAGTGGGCGTAGAGGAGCACTGTCTTGGCGCCCTCGGGCCCGGGCAGGTACCCGTACACCGACTGGGTGCCGTCCGGTGTGTCGAGCAGGTCCACGTCCTGGAAGCCCTCGGCGCGCAGTGCGGCGGCTATCCAGTTGGCCGCGCCCACGCTCTCGCTGCGCGGGAACTGGTCGAAGTCCGCCACCGATTTGAAGGCCACCAGCGCGGTGAGTTCCTCCTTGGCCCTGGGCATCAGGGAGGAGACGGTCTCGGCGACCGGATTCGACGACATGGGCACGCTCCTTGTGGGTGCGACGTTGTACCGAGGAGTACAGGAGTACGACGAGTACAGGAGTACGACGCGTACTGGGATTGGTAGGCCCGATCCTCCCACAGTGGCCTGCGGCGATGCCCGCCGTAGGATGCGGGGGTCAGGTGCGGCATGCGGTTTGTTGGGAGCAGTAGACCATCGTGAGCAGCGAGAACTCTTCGGCGGACGACGCGCGTCAGGTCTGGGACGTGGTCGTGGTGGGCGCGGGACCCGCGGGGGCCTCGGCCGCCTATGCGGCGGCGGTCGCGGGGCGGCGCGTGCTGTTGCTGGAGAAGGCGGACCTGCCCCGCTACAAAACGTGCGGCGGCGGCATCATCGGCCCCTCGCGCGACACCCTCCCGCCCGGCTTCGAACTGCCCTTCCGGGACCGTGTGCACGCGGTGACGTTCTCGAACAACGGGCGGTTCACCCGGACCAGGCGCTCCCGGCAGATGCTGTTCGGACTGATCAACCGGCCCGAGTTCGACCAGCAACTCGTCGAGCACGCTCAGAAGGCGGGCGCCGAACTGCGCACCGGAGCGACGGTGGCGCGGGTGGAGCAGCACGGGTCCGCGGTGCCGGACCGGCGCACGGTCGCCGTCGTCCTCCAGGGCGGCGAGGCGGTACTCGCGCGGGCCGTCGTCGGCGCGGACGGCAGCGCCAGCCGGATAGGGGCGCACGTCGGGGTCAAGCTCGACCAGGTCGACCTCGGCCTGGAGGCGGAGATCCCGGTGCCGGAGACGGTGGCCGAGGACTGGAAGGGGCGGGTCCTCATCGACTGGGGGCCGATGCCCGGCAGTTACGGCTGGGTCTTCCCCAAGGGTGACACGCTGACCGTGGGGGTGATCTCGGCGCGTGGCGAGGGCGCGGCGACCAAGCGGTACCTGGAGGACTTCGTCGGCAGGCTCGGCCTCGCCGGCTTCGAACCGAGCATCTCCTCCGGCCATCTGACGCGCTGCCGTGCCGACGACTCACCGCTGTCGCGCGGCCGGGTCCTGGTCTGCGGGGACGCGGCGGGGCTTCTGGAGCCGTGGACGCGTGAGGGGATCTCCTTCGCGCTGCGCTCGGGCAGGCTCGCGGGGGAGTGGGCGGTGCGGATCTCCGAGGCGCACGACGCCGTGGACGCACGCAAGCAGGCCCTGAACTACGCCTTCGCCATCAAGGCCGGGCTCGGCGTCGAGATGAGCGTCGGCAAGCGGATGCTCGCCGTGTTCGAGCGCCGGCCGGGGCTCTTCCACGCGGCGCTGACCGGATTCCGTCCGGCCTGGAAGGCGTTCAAGGACATCACGCAGGGCTCGACCTCGCTGGGTGAGCTGGTCCGCGGCCATCCGCTGGCGCAGCGGGCACTCGCGGCGATCGACCGCCGGCCCGCGGGCGCGGAGGGCTCGGCGGGAGCGCCGGGCGCCGAGGGCACCGCGGACCCCGCCGGTGACGAGGTCACTTCCTGATCTCGATCCGGAACACCGGGTGGTCGGGGGCGATGCGGCGCAGCTCCGTCTCTGAGGAGTCGGGGCCGACGCCGTTGAAGAAGACCCCTACCTCCGCCTTCCAGCGCTTGAGGTAGGCGCGCAGGAGCGGCGGCTTGTCGTCGTCGCCGACCTCGGTGGCGGTGAACGCTTCCACGTGCTTGCCGAGGTGCAGTTCGCCGCCGCCGGCCGCGCGCATGTTGTGGGTCCACTGGACGTGGCCGCGCGGGGCCACCAGGTACTGCCGCCCGTCGACGGTCATCAGGTTCACGGGGGTGGTGCGCCACTGGCCGCTCTTGCGGCCGCGCACCGCGAGGACGCGTGAACCCCAGACGCTGAGGCCGCGGCGGGTCAGCCAGGCCACGGTGCGGTTGAGGACGTTGACGGTGAGCCAGCCGGGCTTCTGGACGTGCGTGGACATGGGGCCCCCAGGGTTGCTCGAAGGATGAGGGAGAGCACCGCTCGCTTTTGTGAGCAGTGATCTCGCTTGGTGGTGAGTCTGCATGAGAGTGGCGCTTCGAAGCAAGAGCAGTGCTCTGATTTGCGAGCGCCGCTCTTAAGGTGGATCGGCGCTCACGTCCTAGGGCGACGATCGCGACTGCGTGCACTGCTCTCAATTGCGTGCACCGCTCTCCTTTTGGCACACTGCTCGCATGAGCACCGCACAAGGCACCAAGGGAGCCCGCGCCCGCGCCCGCATCGAGGTCACCGCCGCCATCAAGGACGAGGCGCGCGAGCAGCTCGCGGCAGAAGGTGCCGCCAAGCTCTCGCTGCGGGCCGTGGCCCGCGAGCTGGGCATGGCGTCCTCCGCCCTCTACCGCTACTTCCCCAGCCGCGACGACCTCCTGACCGCTCTCATCATCGACGCCTACAACTCGCTCGGCGAGGCCGCCGAGGCGGCGCGCGACACGGCGGCCGACGCCGGGCACGTCCGCCGCTGGACCGTGGTGTGCGAGGCGGTGCGCGCGTGGGCGCTGGCACATCCCCACGAGTACGCGCTGATCTACGGTTCGCCGGTGCCCGGCTACACCGCGCCCGACGACACCATCCCGGCCGCCGCCCGGGTGGCCTACGTGTTCACGGACATCGTGCGCGACGCACACCAGGGTCCGGGCCTCGCCAAGCCGCCGTTGCCCGCCGAACTGCGACCCGAGGCCCATCGGATGGCGGCGGACTTCGCCCCCGACCTGCCACCGGAGACGGTGGCGGCGTTCGTGGCCGCCTGGGCCGAGTTGTTCGGGCTGGTCGGGTTCGAGCTGTTCGGGCAGTTCAACCGGGTCGTGGAGGACCGGGAGGCATTCTTCCGCCACGCGGCGGAGCGGCTCGCCCACGGGGTGGGCCTGGTCTTCCCCTAGCGGGGAGGGGCGGGCGCGAGGCGGGGGCCCCGGAGTCCCGGGATTCAGCAGACTTCGGCGTTCCTCAATCGACCGCAACCGCGAGCGCGCTCTCGACCGCAACCCCCGTCGAATGCCCGGGCGCCGACGCCCGGTCCTGCCGCAAGACACGCACGTGCAGGGACCGTAGTCCGGGCCCCGGGTCGGCGCCCATAGCCTCGGCGAGCCGTTGCCGTATCGCCTCGTACGCGGTGAGTGCGTCGGCCGGACGGCCCGCGCGGTACTGGGCGAGCATGAGCAGTTCGCTGAGGCGCTCCCGCAAGGGGTGCGCGGCCACGAGCCGGACAACTTCGTGGACGGGCTCGAAGGAGTGCCCGAGGCCGATCCGGCCGGCCGGCCGGGCCTCCAGGACGGTGAGCCGTTTCTCGGCCCAGCGCAGCCTTTCCGCCGCGAGGTAGGGCGCATGGAGGCCCTCGGTGAACTCGCCGCGCCACAACTCCTCCGCCCGCCCGGCCAGTTCGGTGGCCGGTGCGGATCACCGGCGTCGCGGGCGGTCAGTGCCTCTGCCATCAGTTCCCGACGCTGGCGCAGGTCGTCGGCCCGGACCCCGGCGAGACGGTAGCCGCTCCCGGTCCACGCCAGCACCGCACCGCCGCCGAGCGCGCGGCGCAGCCCGGAGACGTACTTCTGCACGAGATTGCGCATGTGTACCGGTGGTGGCCCGCCCCACAGGGCTTCGAGCAGACCGTCGTACGAGATCGGCGGGCCCTCCTGCAGGAGCAGGACCGCGAGAACCGCACGCTGCTTCGGCGGGCCGAGGGGATGTCCACGCCGTCGCGCATCGCGCGCAGCGGGCCGAGCAGTTCGCAGCGCAGGGCGCTGCTCAGTCTGTCCGTGATGCTCACCACCATCAAGGCCAAGACCCACGTCAGCCGCACGATGGTGAAGCTGGGTGCCCGCGACCGCGCCCAACTCGTCGTGCCGGCCTACGAGCCGGGGTTGGTGCGGCCGGGCTGGCCGGGCTGATCACCGCGCGCGAACCGGACCAGCACGCTCACCACACGGACGGAGAACACCACCACGGCCAGCGCCGCACCCGAACCGACGAGCACGCCCCGCACGCCGGACGGTGGGCCGAAGAGGTACGCCGGCCCGGCCACGGCCCCGAACAGCACGGCCGCCGCGAACGCCGCGCTGCACAGCGCGTACCCGATCTCGACCGTGATCGCGTCCCGCTCGCCCTGCGTACGCCGTCCCCCGTTGGTGTCCATGCGGGCAAGTCTCCCAGACGCGCCGAACCGGCACCGCGACGCCGACCACAACCGCCGCACCCGCACCCGGTGCCAACTCCCGGCCGTTGCCCGCGCCGGACGCCGGACGCCGGACGCCGGACGCCGGACGCCGGACGCCGGACGCCGGACGGCGTCGCCGCGCGCGGTCGGGCTCAGTTCCAGGTGACGCCCGACTTCTCACACCACAGCGCGGCCAGGGAGGCGTCGCCGGTCACCTCCGGGAACGGGAGGCGGTTCCACAGCGCCGGATACAGCCGGACGGCGGGTCCGGCCAGCTCGCAGTCGGGGTCCCCGGCGCCGCCGTCGGGGACGGGACCGGCGTGCCCCTCGGCGACGATCTCCGCAGCCCAGCGGTGCACCATCCCCGTGTGCCGCAGCAGGTCCCGCACCTGCCAGCCGGGGCAGGTCGGTACCTTGGCGTCGACGCCCGCCGCCTCGGCGGCCGAGGCGAGCAACACACCCTCGCGGTCCAGGATTTCGACGAACGTGGCAGTCTCCATGGCAGGGAGTGTGCCGGATGGAGTGGACTCGAGGGCAGGCGACCGGAAGCAGCTCCGGCGCGGTGCGCGGACTCCGGTCAGGGCCGGCGGCTCGCCAGGACGCAGAACTCGTTCCCCTCCGGGTCGGCGAGTGTGACCCAGCTCTCGTCGCCCGTCTGGCCGACGTCGACGTGCCGAGCGCCCAGGCCGAGCAGGCGACGGACCTCTTCGTCCTGCTCCCCGTCGGTGGGATTGACGTCGATGTGCAGCCTGTTCTTGACGGTCTTGCCCTCGGGCACGCGCGCGAAAGTCAACGTCGGTGGCACCGGGCCGAGGCGGTCCTTGCCTTCGGGCACCATGGGGGAGCCGATGGAGACGACTCCGTCCTCCTCGTCTTCGTCCTGCACCTCGTAGCCGAGGACCGAGCACCAGAACCGGGCGAGACCGCCGGGATCGGCACAGTCGATCGCAAGCTCAGTGAACTTACTGGTCACGTCGGGTCCTCCGAGCCGGGTAGCGGGGTCCGCCAGGCCACACGCCACCGCAGAGTACCGACTCCGGCTACCGCGGATGTGCCGCCTGCGGCTACCGCGGATGTGCCGACTCCGGCTTCCGCGGCACCTGCCGCGACGGGCGGCCCCGTGGCCCCGGCGAGAGGACCCGGCATGCGACGCGGCTCAGCCCGCAGCCGCCGCGCGCCGGGTCGCGATCGTGACGAGCACCGCCACCGCCGCCAGCACCGCCACGCTGGTGAGCGCGGCGGGCAGGGAGAACCAGTCGGCCATGAAGCCGATGGCGGGCGGCCCGAGCAGCATGCCGCCGTACCCCAGCGTGGACGCGGTCGCGACGCCGCTGGGGCCGCCCAGCGCGCCGGCCCGTTCGACCGCGACCGGGAAGATGTTGGCGAGCCCGAGGCCGGTGATCGCGAAGCCGAACAGCGCCGCCCACACGGAGGGGGCGAGCGAGCCGAGCAGCATGCCGGCCACGGCGGTCGTGCCGCCGGCCACCACCGTGGCCGTCCGGCCGAGGCGCTCCAGCAGCGTCGTGCCGGTGAGCCGGCCGACGGTCATGGCGAGCGCGAAGCAGGAGTAGCCCGCCGCCGCCATGCCCGGCGACGCGTCGAGGTCCTGCTCCAGGTGCAGGGCACCCCAGTCGGCCATGGCGCCCTCGCCGTACGCCGTGCACAGGGCGATCAGGCCGAAGGTGATCACGAGGCGGCGCGTGCGGCGGTCGAGCCGGCGCGGGGCGCGCTCGGCCTGGTCGGTGCGGTCGGGCGGCACGGCGGGTTCACAGCGCAGCAGGGCGCGGCCCGCGACCAGGGTGGCGAGCAGGCCGAGCACGGTGAGACCGAGCAGGTGCCGCACCGGCGACAGGGACCCGGCGACGAGCCCGCCGAGCCCGGCGCCGACCATGCCGCCCAGACTGAACGCCGCGTGGAAACTGGGCATGATCGGGCGCCGCAGCACGGCCACCAGGTCGACGGCGGCGCTGTTGAAGGCGACGTTGATCCCGCCGTACGCGCTGCCGAACAACAGCAGTACGGCGCCGAGCGCGAGCGCGGAGTGGGTGAGCGGGGGCAGGGCGATGCTGAGGCAGAGCAGGACCGCGCAGGCGACGGTGACGGGGTGGCTGCCGTAGCGGCGGACCAGCCGTCCGGTGAGCGTCATGGTGACGACGGCACCCGCCGAGACACCGAGCAGCGCCATCCCCAGGGCGCTGGCGGAGGCGCCGGTCTGTTCCTTGATGGCGGGGATCCGCACGACCCAGCCGGCGAATATGAAGCCGTCGAGCGCGAAGAAGGCGGTCAGGGCGATGCGGAGGCGGATGAGGTTGTCGCTGGGGCCCGGCACGGCGTTGTGCGATCGGGTTTTGTTTATCTGCGGCACAAAGTGAGGCTAGGGGTGGAGCGAGGGTGGGGCAAGGGTGTACCGGCCCGGGCGCCGGGGCGCGGGGCGGCGCCCCCGGCGTCGCATACGCTCGACACCACCATGAAGAACAACCTCACCCCCCTGGGGCCGAAGGCCGACAAGGCCACGGTCAGACGGCACAACCTCAGCCTGGTCCTGAGAGCCGTGCACGACGCGGGGGAGTCGACCCGGGCCGGTATCGCCACGCACGTCGGACTGACGCGCGCGGCGGTGTCGTCCCTGGTCGAGCAGTTGTTGGAGTACGGTTTCGTCTCCGAGTGGGGCAAGACCAGCAGCGGTCAGGCGGGGCGGCCAGGCACCGTCCTGAAGGTGTCCCGGTCGGGCCCGGCGGGCATCGGTGTCGAGATCAACATCGACTACGTCACCGTGTGCGTCGTCGACCTCGCCGGCACCGACCGGGTCCGGCTCGTGGAGCACTTCGACAACCGCGGGGTCCAGCCCTCCGAGGTGCTGGCCCGCGCGGCCCGGCTGGCGGCCCGCGCCATCGGTTCGGCGGCCGAACAGGACCTCGCACCGGCCGGCGTGCACGTCGCGCTGCCGGGCCTGGTGGCCGGCGGCACCGTGCGCCAGGCCCCCAACCTGGGATGGCAACGTGTCGCGGTCGAGGGGCTGTTCGCCCAGGCGCTCCTCGCCCTGCGCCCCGCCCACCGCCCTCTGCCGGTCAGCTCCGACAACGAGGCCAACACCGCCGCCCTCGCCGAGCTGTGGTACGGCGCGGGCACCGAGGGCGTGCGCAGCTTCCTGTACCTGACCGGTGAGATCGGCATCGGCGGCGCCCTGGTGCTGGGGGGCGAGCTGCTGCGCGGCGCGCACGGTTTCGCCGGGGAGATCGGGCACATGGTCGTCGACCCGGACGGACCGCTGTGCCGGTGCGGGGCGCACGGCTGCCTGGAGCGGTACGCCGGTCAGGCCGCGCTGCTGGGGGCCGCGGGCATCGACGCGGACGCGGGCGCGCAGGGCGTCGCCGAGCTCGAACGCCGTGCCCGGCGGGGCGACCCGGCCGCCCTGTCGGCGATCGGGCGTGCCGGGCGGCAGCTGGGCGTCGTGGTATCGGGCGCGGTGAACCTCTTCGACCCCGACGCGGTGATGCTCGGCGGTGTCTACCGCGAACTGATGGACTGGCTGGCCCCCGCCGTCGACCGCGAGCTCGCGCTCCGCGTCGTTTCGGGGCTGTGGAGCGAGGACGGGAAGCGGCTGCGCGCCTCGTCCTCCCTCGGCGACGCGGCCCGGGGTGCGGCCGGCGTGATCGTCCGCGAAGTGCTGGCCGACCCGGCGGCGTACGCCGAGCGCGAGCGGAGCTGACGCGGGGGGCCGCCGGGCCGAGGCCCCCCGCCGCCCACGTCAGGCGCGGTTCGCGGCGATCATCTCCCGGTACCAGCGATAGCTGTCCTTCGGTGTGCGCTCCTGCGTGTCGTAGTCGACCCGGACGATGCCGAACCGCTTGTCGTAGCCGTACGCCCACTCGAAGTTGTCCAGCAGCGACCACACGTAGTACCCGCGTACGTCCACGCCCGCGTCCATCGCCGCCCGCAGCGCGCCGAGGTGGTCGCGCAGGTAGGCGACGCGGTCGGCGTCGTGCACCGTGCCGCCGGCGGCGGGCGCGTCGTCCTCCGCCGAGCCGTTCTCCGTGATGTGGATCGGCGGCAGTGCGTCACCGTACTGCTGCTTCAGCCGGACCAGCAGGTCGGTGAAGGAGTCCGGGACGACCGGCCAGTCCATCGCGGTGTGCCGGACGCCGGGGAGCCGGACCTCCTCGTAGCGGTTGTCGGTCGCCACGCGTCGCGCCGGGTCGCTCTCGCGGTGCGGGGCGTCGGCGACCACGATCGGCCGGTAGTAGTTGACGCCGAGGAAGTCCAGCGGCCGGGAGATCAGTTCCAGGTCGCCGTCCCGCCGGAAGTCCTCCCCGGTGATCAGCTCGCCCCAGGTCTCCTCCTCGGTGGCCGGGTAGCGGCCCGCGAGGATCGGCTCGGTCCACACCAGGTTGTGCTGGGTGTCGGCGCGGACCACGGCCGCCAGGTCGGCGGGGGAGTCGGTGGCCGGCAGGTTGCGGTCCAGGTTGAGCGTGATGCCCGCCTCGCGCACCCCGGCCGCCCGCAGCGCCGACATCGCCAGACCGTGGCCGACCAGCAGATGGTGGGCGGCGGCCAGGGCGCCCCGGCCCTCCTTGGCGCCGGGCGCGTGCCGGCCGATGGAGTAGCCGAGGAAGGAACTGCACCACGGCTCGTTGAGCGTGATCCAGCGCGGCACCCGGTCGCCCAGGTGCTCCGCGACCACGGCCGTGTACTCGGCGAACCGCTCCGCCGTCTCCCGCACCCGCCAGCCGCCCCGGGCCTCCAGGGCCTGCGGGAGGTCCCAGTGGTAGAGGGTGGCGGCGGGCTCGATGCCCGCCGCGAGCAGTTCGTCGACCAGGCGGGAGTAGAAGTCCAGCCCCTTCGGGTTCACCGCGCCCGAACCCTCCGGCACGATGCGCGGCCAGGCGATCGAGAAGCGGTACGAGTCCACGCCCAGGTCGCGCAGGAGCGCCACGTCCTCCGGGTAGCGGTGGTAGTGGTCGCAGGCCACGTCACCGGTGTCGCCGTTCACCACCATGCCGGGGGTGTGGCTGTACGTGTCCCAGATCGACGGACCGCGGCCGTCCTCCCGTGCCGCGCCCTCGATCTGGTACGAGGCGGTCGCGGCGCCCAGGACGAAACCGGGCGGGAAGCTGGGGTAGTCGCTCATGCTGTGCGGCTCATCTCCATGTATACGCGGGTCACTTGACGGATCCGCCGGTGATGCCGGCGGCGATGTACTTCTGGGCGAGGACGAGCAGGATCGCCGCCGGCACCGCGGAGAGCACGGAGGCGGCCATCACCGAGCCCCAGTCGCCGACGTGCGCGCCGATGTACTGGTAGATACCCAGGGTGATGGGCTTGACGTCGTCGGTCGTGTTCAGGGTCAGCGCGAACATGAAGTCGCTCCACGAGAACAGGAACGCGAACAGCCCTGATGTGATCAGGGAGTTGCGGCTCATCGGCAGCACCACCCGCACGAAGGTCCGCACCGGTCCGGCACCGTCGATCTGCGCCGCCTCGATCACCTCGCCCGGGATCGACACCATGAAGGACCGCATCAGCACGATGGAGAACGGGATGCCCAGCGAGGCGTCGGCCAGCATCAGGCCGAAGTAGGAGTTGACCAGGCCCAGGTCGACGTACGAGTTGTAGAGCGCGTTGGCGATGACGATGCCCGGCACCATCTGGGTGATCAGCGTGCCGAACACGATGGTGCGCGAGCCGCGCAGCCGGAACCGTGCCAGCCCGTACGCCGCCGGTGCCGAGATCGCCAGGCAGATGGCGACCGCGCCGAGCGAGACGGCGAGCGAGGTCAGCAGGTGCCCGCCCTGGTCGCTGATGGCCTTGGAGAAGCCGGACAGATCCAGGCTGCCCGGCAGCGGGTCGACCTGGAGCAGCCCCGACTCGGGCTGGAGCGCGGTGTTGAGCATCCAGTACAGCGGGAACAGCATCACGGCGAGGACGAGCACACCGGCGACGGTGGAGCCCCAGCGGCGCCGGGACGCGGTGGGCGTGTGGGTTGCCATCGTCGGTCACTTCCCCTCGGTGCGGTTGGCCCGCAGGTAGAACACCGCGAACACGGCGGAGATCAGGATGAGTACGTTGCCGACGACGGCTCCCGCGCCGAAGTCCAGCTGCACGAAGGAGTTCTGGTAGGTCAGCGTGCCGAGCGTCTGGGTGGCGTCGGCGGGCCCGCCGTCGGTGAGGGCGAGGATCAGGTCGAGGATCTTGACCGTCGACATGAAGCCGAGGACGAGCACGACCGTGACGACGGGCTTGAGCAACGGCAGGGTGACGGAGCGGAAGGTCCGCCAGGCCGAGGCGCCGTCCAGCGCGGCCGCCTCGTGCAGTTCCCTCGGGATCTCCTGGAGACCGCCGTACAGGATGACCATGTTGAACGGGATGCCGATCCAGATGTTGACCAGGACGACCGACACCAGGGCCATCTCCGGGCTGGTCAGCCAAGGTGTGCTGCCGCCGATCCCGGCGGTTTCCAGAAACGAGTTCAGCACGCCCGTGTCCTGGTCCAGGATGCGGCGCCAGACGATGCCGGACACCACCATGGGCACCAGCCAGGGCAGCAGGATCAGCGAGCGCAGCACCCCGTTCAGCGGGAAGCGGCGGCTGAAGAACACCGCGAGCGCCAGGCCGATGCAGAACTGCCCCAGCAGCGAGCCCGCGGTGAAGACGAGGGTGTGCCACAGCGCCTTGCCGAACAGGGCGTCCTGGAACACGTTGGACCAGTTGTCGGTGCCGTTGAAGGGCGCCTCACCGGTGAAGAAGGTCTTCGGCGTGTAGTGCTGGAAGCTCATCACGACGTTGCGGACGAGCGGGTAGCCGAAGAACAGCAGCATGAAGACGACGGCGGGGGCGACGAACCCCCACTGGGTGAGCCTGCGCCGGCGCCTGAGCCGGTCCGGGTCCGGCGCGGTGGCCGTCGTGGACGCCTCGGCCGGCGTCTGTGCGGTGACGGTGGACGTGGTCATGGGGGCGTACCTCAGTTCCCGCTCGTGGCCCGCTGCTGGGCGCGCTTCAGGGCGGTCTCACTGGACTGGCCGGTCAGGGCGGACTGGAAGGCGCTCTGGAGGGCGAGCGACACGCTCGACCAGCCGGCGCCGAGCTTCGCGGTGCGGGACCGCGCGACGGCCACCTGGTCGGCGAGGGAGTCCAGCTCGGGCACCCGTTCGCGCCAGACGGCGGCGGCCTTCGCGTTGGCCGGGACCATCCAGCTGTTGAGCGCGTAGGTCAGCTGCTCCCGCTCGCTCGCCAGGCACGCGACGATCTTCCCGGCCGTCCTCTCCCGTGCCTCGTCACCGGTGTTGGGCACGGTGAGCACCGCACCGCCGAGCGGCCCCACGGAGTCGTCGCCGGCCTCGGGCACGGGGATCGGCGCGATGCCCCAGCGCAGCGACTTGTCGGTGTTGAGGGTCTCCACCTGCCACGGCCCGTTGATCATCATCGTCGCGTTGCCGGCCATGAACTGGTCGTTGACGTCCGCCTGCGTCCAGTTGACCGTCGACTTCGACAGCGAACCGTCCTTCAGCAGGCCCTTCCAGTAGTCGAGGGCCTCGACGACCCGCGGGCCGTCCAGCTCGGTCTCGTCACCGCCGTTGGACCACATGAACGGCGTGAACTGGAAGACGCCGTCCTCCGCGCCGCCGGCGCTGAGCGCGAGTCCGTACCGCTTGCCCTCGGTGAGCTTCTCCGCGCTCTCGCGCAACTGCGCCCAGGTGGTGGGCACCTCGACGCCCGCCTTGTCGAGGACGTCCTTGTTGTAGAAGAGCGCGAGCGTGTTCACGGACCGGGCCGCGCCGTAGTACGTCCCCTCGTACGAGCCGAAGTCGACGATGCCCTCGGGGATGTCCTCGGTACTCAGCCCGAGGGTCCGCAGGTCGACCAGTCCGCCGGCGTCGGCGAAGGTCGGCATCTCGGACGCGTCGAACTGCACGATGTCCGGCAGCGACTTGGACGATGCCATGCGCAGGGCCTTCGTCATCACCTGCGACGCCGGGACGCTCTGCTGCTCGATGGTGATCCCCAGCTGCTTGCCGCAGCGGGCCATCGCCTCCGCGTCCCAGCGGTGGTACGACTCGTCGGTCGAGGAGTTCATCACGGTGTACACGTCGGCGTCGCGCTGCTGTCCGCAGCCCGTGAGCGCCGCCCCGGCGACCAGGACGGAGACGGCGGCGAACGGGGCGACGGCTCGGTGTGAGCGCCCTCGCCCGCGGCGCGCGGCAGCCGGAGGGTGTGCTGTCAAGGCGAGCGAGGTGAAGCGCTTCGACATGGTGCGGCCCTTGCTGTCGTACCGTCCGGCTTCCTTGCCGGACCGTTTTGTTTGATGTGATGACTAATACGTCAAGGGTGCGCCGTCGCGCTAGAGCAAAGTGGCCTCCGTCTCGACACTTCGTGCGGTGAGTGGGCTGTTCTGGTGGGTAATCATGGCTGATCAGTGCGGTGAACCCGGTTCGGAGGCCTCCGCACGGGGATTTGTTTTGTGTACGATCAAAATGCTGTGAGACGGCCCCCGTGCTCCCATCCGACAGCTCCCGCCCCACCCGAGGAAGATCATGAAGTTCACCGACGGCTTCTGGCTCATCCGCGAGGGCGTGCATCTCTCGTACGCCACTGAAGTACGCGATGTGCGTCCCGAATCGAAGCGCTTCACCGCCCATGCCGCCGTGAAGAAGGTGACGCGAAGGGGGGACACGCTCAACGCGCCGCTCCTCACGGTCGAATGCTTCTCTCCCGCCGAGGGCGTCATCGGCGTCCGCGTCACCCACCACGCCGGAAAGCGCCGGCCGGGCCCCGGCTTCGCCCTCACGGGCGCGGCGGACGGCGCCGGCGCGGTACGCCAGGACGGCACGGTCACCGAGCTGACCAGCGGTCCGTTGTCCCTGCGCCTGGAGCGCGAGGGTCCCTGGGGCCTCAGCTTCCGTGACGCGGACGGACGCGAGCTGACCCGTGCCGACGCCAAGAGCACCGCGTTCGCCACCACGGGCGACGGCGCGCACCACATGCTGAGCCGGCTCGCGCTCGGAGTCGGCGAGCAGATCTACGGCCTCGGCGAGCGCTTCACCCCGTTCGTGAAGAACGGCCAGGTGGTCGACATGTGGCAGGCCGACGGCGGCACCAGCAGCGAGCAGGCCTACAAGAACATCCCGTTCTACCTTTCCTCACGCGGCTACGGCGTCTTCGTCAACCATCCCGGCGCCGTCTCCTTCGAGGTCGGTTCCGAGTCCGTCGGCCAGGTGCAGTTCAGCGTCGAGGACCAGACGCTGGAGTACTACGTAGTCGCCGGGCCCACCCCGAAGGACGTCCTCACCCGCTACACCGCCCTCACCGGCCGCCCCGCCCTGCCGCCCGCCTGGTCCTTCGGCCTGTGGCTCACCACGTCCTTCACCACCTCCTACGACGAGGAGACGGTGACGAAGTTCGTCGACGGCATGGCCGAGCGAGGCATCCCGCTCTCGGTCTTCCACTTCGACTGCTTCTGGATGCGCGAGTACCAGTGGTGCGACTTCCAGTGGGACCCGGAGGTCTTCCCCGACCCGGACGGCATGCTCGCCCGGCTCAAGGCCAGGGGGCTGAAGGTCAGCGCCTGGATCAACCCCTACATCGCCCAGAAGTCCCCCCTCTTCGACGAGGCCGCCGCCCTCGGCCACCTGGTGCGCCGGCCGGACGGCGACGTCTGGCAGTGGGACCTGTGGCAGGCGGGCATGGGCCTGGTCGACTTCACCAGCCCCGCCGCCCGCGACTGGTACGCCGGAAAGCTCAAGCCGCTGCTCGACCAGGGCGTGGACTGCTTCAAGACCGACTTCGGCGAGCGCGTCCCCACCGACGTCGTCTGGCACGACGGCTCCGACCCGGAGCGGATGCACAACTACTACACGCACCTGTTCAACCGGACCGTCTTCGAACTCCTCGAGAAGGAGCGCGGGCAGGGCGAGGCCGTCCTCTTCGCCCGCTCCGCGACCGCCGGCGGCCAGCAGTACCCCGTCCACTGGGGCGGCGACTGCTGGTCGTCCTTCGAGGCGATGGCCGAGTCCCTCCGGGGCGGCCTGTCCCTGTCCCTGAGCGGCTTCGGCTTCTGGAGCCACGACATCGGCGGCTTCGAGGGCACGCCCGACCCGGCGGTCTTCAAGCGCTGGCTGGCCTTCGGCCTGCTCTCCTCGCACAGCCGGCTGCACGGCTCCTCGTCGTACCGGGTGCCGTGGGAGTTCGGCGAGGAGGCGGTCGACGTCGCCCGGAGCTTCACCCTCCTCAAGCACCGCCTGATGCCCTACCTGTACGGCGTCGCCGCCGAGGCGCACCGCACCGGCGTGCCGATGATGCGGCCGATGGTCCTGGAGTACCCGCACGACCCGGGCTGCCGCCCGCTGGACCGCCAGTACATGCTCGGTCCCGACCTCCTGGTCGCCCCGGTCTTCACCGAGGACGGCGAGGTCGAGGTGTATCTCCCCGAGGGCACCTGGACCCACCTCCTGAGCGGCGAGCGCGTCACCGGCCCCGCCTGGCGCACCGAACGGCACGGCTACGACAGCCTGCCGCTGTACGTCCGCGAGGGCGCCGTCCTGCCGCTGGCCTCCGACGACCAACGCCCCGACGGGGACTGGCTCGACACCCCGACCCTGCTGGTCCACCCGCCCGCCGGGCCCGACTACGCCGCGGAGGCCACCGTGCCCGACCTGCTGGGCACGCCCGCCGCGACGTTCCGCGTGCGGCGCGACGGGGACGTACTGCGGGTCACCGCGAGCGGCACCGGCCGCCCGTTCACCGTGCGCGTCGCCGGCGGGGCGAGCGCGGAGGGCGCCGGGGAGGTGAGCGTTCCGCTGGGGTGAGGCCCGCCGGCCCGCGCCGTCAGCGGTCGAGGCCGGCCAGCGCCGTCAGCAGCCGGTCCACGTCGTCCGCGCTGCTGTACGGCGCGAGCCCGACGCGTACGCCGCCCTCGGCGCCCAGTCCCAGCCGGCGCGAGGCCTCCACCGCGTAGAAGGAGCCGGCGGGCGCGTCCACCATCCGCTCGGCCAACTGCCGGTGGACGTCGGCCGGGCGCAGGCCCGCCACGGTGAACAGCAGGGTCGGCGTGCGCCGTGCGGCGCGGGAGTACACGGTGATCCCGCCGACGTCCGTCAGCCCGCGCTCGATCCGCTCGCGCAGCGCGTCCTCGTGGGTCTCCAGTGCCGCGAACGAGGCGACCAGCCGGTCCCGGCGGCTGCCCCGCGCGTCCGGCTCCAGGCCCGCGAGGAAGTCCACCGCCGCACGGGCACCGGCCAGCAGCTCGTACGGCAGCGTCCCCAGCTCGAAGCGCTCGGGGACGGCGTCGCTGGAGGGCAGCAGCTTGTCCGGGCGCAGCGTCTCCAGGAACTCGGGCCGGGCCGCCAGCACCCCCAGGTGCGGGCCCAGGAACTTGTACGGCGAGCACACCAGCGTGTCCGCGCCGAGCGCCGCCGGATCGACGACGGCGTGGGAGGCGTAGTGCACCGCGTCGACGTGGAGCAGAGCGCCTACACCGTGCACGAGGCGGGCGACGGCCGGCAGGTCGGGCATGGTGCCGATGAGGTTGGACGCGGCCGTCACCGCGACCATCCGGGTGCGCGGGGAGAGCACCGCCTCGATGTGCTCGGGAAGCAGTTCCCCGGTGGCCGGGTCGAAGTCCGCCCAGCGCACGCTCGCGCCGGCCGCCTCGGCCGCCTGCGTCCAGGGCCGGATGTTGGAGTCGTGGTCGAGGCGGGTGACGACCACCTCGTCGCCCGGCCCCCACGTCTTGGCGAGTGTCCGGGACAGGTCGTAGGCGAGCTGTGTGGCGCTGCGGCCGAGGACGACGCCCCGCGGCTCGGTGCCCAGCAGGTCGGCCAGCGCGCTCCGGGCGTCCGCGACGATGCCGTCCGCGTTGCGCTCGCCCTCGGTCGTCCGGCCCCGGTTGGCCAGTGGGTTGGCCAGCGCCTCGGCGATGGCGTCGATGACGGGCTGCGGGGTCTGGGTGCCGCCCGGCGCGTCGAAGCGGGCGGAGCCGGACTTCAGGGCGGGTGTCTGCGCGCGGATCGCGTCGACGTCGAGGGCCATGTGCACTCCAACCGAAGGCGGAAACTCCCGCCTCATGATCGCATCGGGCCGGCGATCCGAACAGACGCGCGTGACGGACGGGCGCGGGGATGGGTACGGGTACGGACGGGTACGGGCGGGTGCGGGCCGCTCAGGAGTCCGCGGCGTGCGTCGGCCGCTTCTCACGGCCGCCGGGATGACGGTGCCGCCAGATCCAGAAGACCGCACAGGACAGCAGTGCCCACCCGCCCAGCACCAGGAACGGGAACGCGTGCTGGTGGTCCTGGAAGTACACCGCCGTGTGCTGGGCGTTGACCGAGGCCCCCGGCGGCAGCCACTGGCCGATCGCACCCAGCGGGGACGGCAGCAGCGGCCAGGACACCGCACCGCCGGAGGAGGGATTGCCGAGGAGCACCATCAGGCCCCAGGTCGGCAGCATCGCCCAACGTCCGAACAGGGTGTTGAACATGGTGAAGACCATGCCGGACGCGAACAACGTGAGCGCGAGGATCAGCCACGACTCGGCGAACGGCAGGTCGAGCGCGTCCAGCAGCCAGTCCACCGTCGCGGCGATGGCGAACCCGCCCAGCAGCGCGTAGGCGGCCGTGAAGAGGATGCGCTCGAAGGGAGTCAGGGAGCGCGCGTGCACGCTCAGCTGGATCGCCCCGACGAAGCCGATGATCACCGCGGCCAGGGAGATGTAGAAGATCGCCAGGCCGCGCGGGTCGCCCTCCTGGAGGGGGTTGATGTCCCGGACGGTGACCTCGACGCCGGTCTTCTGCCCCACCACCGGGGCGGTGTCGGACAGCACCTGCGCGACGGAGGCGCCCGAAGCGCTGGAGAGGTCGAGCACGGCGGTCCGTCCGTCGTCGCGCAGCTCGAAGATCGCGAAGACCTCCTGGTCCTGCATCGCCTCCCGGGCCTCGGCCTCGCTGCCGTAGGGACGCACCCTGACCGAGGCGTTCAGCGCCTTCTCCATGCCGTCCAGGAAGGCCCGGCCGCGGGCCTCCTCGTACGAGCCGACCACGGCCGTGGGGATCGAGTGCGGCGTCGGGTCCGCCATCGAGTAGGTGTACGAACCCGCGAAGAGGCCCGCCGACGCCGCGAGGATCAGTACCAGTACGGTGGCCGGCCAGAACGGCGACTGCCGGAACGTTGACCACCGCTGACCGCGCGTCGGAGGCCGGCCATGGACGCCGTGGGACATGTGGGCCATGTCCCGGACGCTTCCACAGCCGGGGCGAAAGGGCACCAAGAGCGCCGTCGCCCGGGGGTGCACGGAGCGTGACCGAGACCTCCTCCGGGGCCGCGGAGGGCGCGTGGAACGGGATCAGGCGTGCACCAGCGGGGTGTCCACCAGATGCTCCGCCACGAACCACGCCTGCAGTTCGTTGGTGCGCACGACCTCGGAGACGAGGAGGTCGTTGGTGCCGTCGTCACCGAGTTCCTGGGTGCGGCCGGCGGCGTCGTGGCAGTCGGCCAGGATCAGCTCGTGCGCCTCCAGGAGCCGCGAGAGCATCGACGGAACCTCCTCCACCCCGTCCGGCGGACGCGGCACGGTGGTGATCTCGGCGACGTGCCGGGGGTCGCCGATCGCGACGCCGCCGAGCGTCTGGACGCGCTCGGCGATGGTGTCGATCAGCTCCAACTGCTCGCCCGCGTGCTTGTCCAGCAGCAGGTGCAGTTGGTAGAACGTCGCCCCGCGCATGAGCCAGTGGTACTTCTTGTACAGGTCGTGCAGGATCCGGGTGTCCGCCAGAACCTTGTTGAGCCGCTGGCAGGAGTACAGGCGGGTCTCCATGGTCAGCGCCACGGGGAACTGCTTGACGGTGCCGAACTCCTGGATGGTGCGGCCCTTCTGGTGCAGCCAGGGCTGGCTGCCGTCGGACCGGTGCTCCAGGGACGACGGCTTCGGGTCGCTCACGCCTGAACTCCTTCGGGAGAGGTCTGAAGACCGCGCCGGCGCGGTGCGACCGGCTCCGTCCCCCCGGCGACAGTCGACCAGCCGTGTGCCGAGCCCGCAAACGCTGGGGGGTTGTCCGGACATTCGCCTTCCACTTAGGGTCTGCCGCAGTGCAAGCGCTTTCTAGCGGCGCGCGTGCCTGTCGTGCGCCGGCGTCCGAGGAGGACCGCATGTCCCCACGTCCCGCCCGCCGCCGGGTCGCCGTGGTCGGTACCGGTGCCATCGTCACCGGCAGCCACCTGCCCGCCCTCAGAGCCCACGCCGAGCGCGCGGAACTGGTGGCCGCCGTGGACGTGGACCCGGACCGGCTCGACGCCTTCCGGGCCGAGGCGGGCGGCGACGTCGCCGGCTACGCGTCGACGGACGCCATGCTGGACGCGGTACGCCCCGACCTGGTGCTCATCGGTACGCCGCCGTCCCTGCACCGGGAGCAGACGGTCGCCGCGCTCAAGGCCGGCGCCTGGGTGCTGTGCGAGAAGCCGCTGTGCCTCTCGCTCGCCGAGTACGACGACATCGCCGCCGCCGAGGAGGCGTCCCGCGCGTACGCGTCCGTGGTCTTCCAGCACCGGCACGGCTCCGGCGCCGCGCACGCCCGCGACCTGATCGCGAGCGGCGAGCTGGGCGCCCCGCTGGTCGCCCACTGCCAGACCACCTGGCACCGCGACGCCGCCTACTACGCGGTGCCGTGGCGCGGACGCTGGTCCACCGAGGGCGGCGGCCCGACCGTGGGCCACGGCATCCACCAGTACGACCTGCTGCTGCACCTGCTGGGCCCCTGGGCCGAGGTGCGGGCCATGGCGTCGCGTCTGGTCCACGACACCGAGAGCGAGGACGTCTCCACCGCCCTGGTGCGGTTCGGCAACGGTGCCCTCGCCACCGTCGTCAACAGCGTGCTCTCCCCGGACGAGGTGAGCCGCATCCGCGTCGACTGCGCCGACGCGACCGTGGAGCTGACCCACCTCTACGGACACCGCAACGACGACTGGACCTACACCCCGGCCCGGCACGTCGCCCCGGAACGGGCCATCGCCTGGCGCACCCCGGCGGCGGACGTGCCCAGCTCCCACACCGCGCAGCTCGGCGCGGTGCTGGACGCCTGGGACGCGGGCGAGCGGCCCCCCGGCAGCGGTCCGGACGCGCGCGCCACGCTGGAGTTCGCCGCCGCCCTGTACAAGGCGGCGTTCACCGGACGGCCCGTCCGCGCGGGCGAGATCGCGCCCGGCGACCCCTTCCACTCGGCCATGCACGGCGACCACCCCGACTGGGCACCCCAGGAGCGCGCATGAGTACCCTGAGCGTCAGCCACACCCACGGCGACCACGTCGCCGTGACCGCGGCGAACGGCACCGAGATCCTCCGCTACGTCTACCGTCCCGATCCCGAGGCCTTCGAGTCCCGCAAGCCCTACGCGCACCCGGTGCGCACCCTCGCCGGACGCACGGTGACCGGGTACCGCCCCAGCGACCACCGCTGGCACAAGGGCCTGCAGATGACGGCGAGTCACCTCTCCGGCCAGAACTTCTGGGGCGGCAACTGCTACGTCCACGGCGAGGGCTACCTGCCCCTGCCCGAGCGCATCGGCTCGATGCGGCACGACGGCTTCGCCGGCTTCGGGGTCGAGGACGACCGGCTCGCGCTCACCGAGCACCTCACCTGGATCGAGAACGGCGGCGCCGAGTGGGCCCGTGAGGAGCGCGGACTGACCGTCCACTCGGTCGACGAGGCGGCGGGTGTCTGGGTCCTGGACTGGTCGATCCGCCTCACCAACGCCCGCGCCGAGCCGCTGGCGTTCGGCTCGCCGACCACCGCCGGCCGCGAGATGGCCGGCTACACCGGCCTCCAGTGGCGCGGTTCCCGAGACTTCACCGGCGGTACCGCCTTCGCCCCGGACACCGACGCGGACGCCGCCGGGCTGATGGGCACCCGGGGACCGTGGCTCGCCTACACGACCGAGCACGACGACGTCGACGCCCACTCCACGCTCGTCTTCGCGCACGCGCCCGAGAACCTCGACGAGAAGGCCGCGATCCACCCCTCCCACTGGTTCGTGCGCGCCGAGCCGATCCCGTCGGTGGCGTTCTCCTGGGCGTTCTTCGAGGAGTTCGAGCTGCCTCCGGGCGAGTCCTTCGCCTACCGGTACCGCATCGTGGTCGCCGACGGCGCCTGGGACGGCGACCGCGTCGGGACGTACCTGAAGGGGCTGCCGTGGTGAGCGACGCCGAGCCCGTGCTTCCGCACCCCCTGCCCGGCGCGGTGGGCCTGTCCCACCTGAGCGCATACGACTGGGCGGCCGCCGACGGCGTGTGCGGAGGCAGTCCGCATCTGCACCTGGTGTGCACGGAGGCGTACGTCGTCACCGGCGGGCGCGGCGCGGTGCAGACACTGAGTCCCGACGGCTACCGGGACATACCGCTGGAGCCCGGCTCCCTCGCCTGGTTCACGCCGGGCACCGTGCACCGCATGGTGCAGGGCGGCGACCTGCGCATCACGGTGCTGATGCAGAACAGCGGCCTGCCCGAGGCCGGGGACGCCGTCTTCACCTTCCCGCCCGGGGTCCTGGCCGACCCCGACGCGTACGCCGCCGCGGCCACGCTGCCGCCCGGCACCGGGCCGAAGACGCAGGCCGCGGCGCGGCGCCGCAGGGACCTCGCCGTCGAGGGCTACCTCGTCCTGCGCGAGGCCCTCGTCGCCGGTGACGCCGGTCCGTACCGGGAGTTCCAGCGGGCCGCCGCCCACCTGGTGCGCGACAAGGTGCCCGGCTGGCGGGAGCTGTGGCGGGCCGGCGCGCTGGCCACCGCCGAACGCACCGGCGCCCAGCTCGACGCGCTCCTCGACGGCGGTCCGGCGTACCTCGCCGACGCCACCGTGTACGAGGCCGCGCCCACCCGGCACGGCGGCTACGGCATGTGCGGCCGGCGCGACGAGTACGCGCTGCCGGGGACGACGCTGCCGTACCGGGGGGAGTAGCGCACCCGCCGAGGCAGTAGGGGGGCAGGGGGGCACCCGACGGACCGAGGAGAGGAAGAGGTGACCTCGGCATGCCCGGACACCGGACGAGAGGATTCCGCCTGTCGGCCGCGGCGCTCGCACTGTGCGCGCTGCTGGCCGGCTGCGGGGGCTCGGGAGAGTCCGCCGACGGCGGCAAGGTCGTGCTGCGCTACACGTGGTGGGGCAACCCCGACCGCGCGGAACGCACCGAGCGGGCCGTCGCCCTGTTCGAGGAACGACACCCGCACATCCGGGTGCGGACGTCGTTCTCCGGCTACGACGCCTACAAGCAGAAGCTCGCCACCCAGGCCGCCGGCGGCGACGCCCCCGACGTGATGCAGCTCGACTACCGCCAGATCGACCAGTACGCCTCCGGCGGAGTCCTGCTCGACCTCGCGGGGCGGCGGGACACTCTGCGCACCTCCGGCATCGAGGAAGGTCTGCTCGCCACCGGCCGGGTGGACGGCGCCCAGTACGCGATACCGCAGGGCCGCGGCACCGAGACGCTCGTGTACGACGTCGCCGCGTGGAAGGCGTCCGGCGTGCCGCTGCCGCGCGAGGGCTGGACCTGGAGCGAGTGGGCCGACGCCGTGCGGGCACTGGCCGAGAGCACCGGCAGACCCGGTGCGGGCGACCCCGGCCAGAGCGAGGACGCCTTCGAGGTCTGGCTGCGCGGCCAGGGCAAGTCCCTCTACACCGAGGACGGCGGTCTGGGCTTCACGGCCGACGACCTGACCCGCTGGTGGACCTTCACCGACATCCTGCGGCGCGAGGGCGCCGTCTCGCCCGCCGAACAGACCACCCAGCTCGACGGCGCCGTCGAGAACACCCCGCTCGGACGCGGCAAGGCCGTCTCCGACTTCAACTGGGACGCCCCGGCCAGCGGTTACACCGCGCTCGTGGAGAGCGGCATCGCGCTGGCCCCGATGCCCTCCGGCGCGGACGGCACACCCGGCCAGTACTTCAAGCCCTCGATGTTCCTCGGCGTCTCCGCCAACACCCCGCACGCAGCGGAGGCGGCCCGGCTCGTCGACTTCCTGATCAACGACCCCGGGGCGGGGGACATCCTCGGAGCCACCCGCGGCATCCCGGTCAACGAGACCGTCCGCGCGCGGACCGGGCCGCATCTGACCGGCTTCGACCGGGCGGTCGCCGACTTCCAGGACTCCCTGGAGGGCTCGCTGGGAGACCCGCCGCAGGCCCCGCCGGCGGGGGACAACGCCCTGCAGACCACCTTCGCGCGCGACTACGACCAGGTCTCCTACGAACGCATGTCGCCGCGCGAGGCGGCGGAGAACTACCTCACCGAGGCGAAGGCGGAGCTGAGGTCATGACCACCACCGACGTCCCCGCGGCCACCACCCGCCGGGCCCGAGCCGCCGGCACCGCCCCCGAGCGCCGCCCCAGGCGCCGGCGCGAGGGCGCCGCCTGGGTGTTCCTCTCACCCTGGGTGCTCGGCGCGATCGTCCTCACGCTGCTGCCCATGGCGGTCTCCCTGTACCTGTCCTTCACCGACTACAACCTCTTCGACCCGCCCCGCTGGGTGGGTCTGCGCAACTACACGCGGATGTTCACCGAGGACCCGCGCTACTGGCGCTCGGTCCGCACGACTCTGCTCTACGTCGCCCTCGCCGTGCCGCTGCAACTCGCGCTCGCCCTCCTCGTCGCCCTGGCGCTGAAGTCCGTCAGGCGCGGCAAGGGCTTCTACCGCTCCGCCTTCTACGCGCCCTCGCTGCTGGGTGCCTCGATGTCCATCGCCCTGGTCTGGCGGGCGATCTTCAACGACGGCGGCACGGTGGACAACCTGCTCGGCACCGGCGGCTGGGTGAACCGGCCGGGCTGGTCGCTGCTGGCCGTGGCCCTGCTGACGGTGTGGCAGTTCGGCGCCCCGATGGTCATCTTCCTCGCCGGCCTCCAGCAGATCCCCGCCGAGCTGTACGAGGCGGCGGCCGTGGACGGCGCCGGGAAGTGGCGGCAGTTCGTGTCCGTCACGCTCCCGATGCTGTCCCCGGTGCTCTTCTTCAACCTCGTACTCCAGACCATCCAGTCCTTCCAGGTCTTCACCCCCGCCTTCGCCGTCAGCGCGGGCAAGGGCGGACCCGCCGACTCCACCCTCGTCTACACCCTCTACCTCTACGACCGCGGCTTCGTCGCCTCCCACATGGGCTACGCCTCCGCCATGGCCTGGGTGCTGCTGCTCGCCATCGGCGCCGTCACGGCGGTGCTGTTCCGCACTTCGCGCACCTGGGTCTTCTACGCCTCCGAGGGGGACCGATGACCTCGCTCACCGTCGCCGGCAAGGCCGTCCAGTGGCGCCGCGTCGCGCTGCACGCCGGCTGCCTGGCCGCACTGCTGGTCATGCTGTACCCGCTGGCCTGGCTGCTCGCCACCTCGTTCAAGCCCGCAGACGAGGTCATCGCGAGCCTCGACCTGCTGCCCGGCAGCCTGGAGTGGTCCAACTACGCCACCGCCCTGGAGGGCGTGAACGACGTGTCGGTGTGGCGGCTGCTCGGCAACTCACTGCTGATCGCGGGCGGCGCCGTCCTCGGCAACGTCCTCAGCTGCTCGCTCGCCGCGTACGCCTTCGCACGACTCAGGTTCCGCTTCCGCGGCCCGCTGTTCGCCTTCATGATCGCGACGATCATGCTGCCGCACCACGCGGTGCTGATCCCGCAGTACATCATCTTCAACCAACTCGGCCTGGTGAACACCTACTGGCCGCTGATCCTGCCCAAGTTCCTCGCCACGGAGGCGTTCTTCGTCTTCCTCATCGTGCAGTTCATGCGCGGTCTGCCTCGCGAGCTGGAGGAGGCGGCCCGCATCGACGGCTGCGGCCCCTTCCGGAGCTTCTTCAGCGTCGTCCTGCCGCTGACCCGCCCGGCCCTCATCACCACGGCCATCTTCACCTTCATCTGGACCTGGAACGACTTCTTCACCCAGCTCATCTACCTGTTCGATCCGGACAAGTTCACGCTCACCCTCGCCCTGCGGTCGTTCGTGGACGCCTCCAGCACCTCGGCCTTCGGCCCGATGTTCGCCATGTCGGTGATCGCGCTGCTGCCGATCGTGCTGTTCTTCCTGGCCTTCCAGCGGTTTCTGGTGCAGGGCATGGCCAGCTCCGGACTGAAGGGGTGAACGGCGTGAGCGGCACACGCACCCGCGAGCCGGGCGATGTCTTCGGCCCGCGCACGACCCTGTTCGCCGACGTACTGAGCGTCGGCCTCGCCACCGCCGTGGCCTGTCTGCCCGTGCTGACCGCGCCCGCCGCGCTGTCGACGGCCTGCGCGGTCCTGCGGGGCGCGGGGGAGGACCGGCCCGCCACCGCCGGACGCTACTTCGCGCTGCTGCGGCGACGGACGCGGGCCGGTGACCTGGCGGCGGGCGCCGTCGCCCTGGCCGGGCTGCTGCTGTTCGCCGCCGACCTGGCGCTGGCCGGCGCCGGACTGCCGGGGGCACGGCTCTTCGCGGTACTGGCCGCCGTGATCGGCGTGTCCGCCGCGCTGGTGGGACTGCGCGCCTGCGCCCGCCCCGAGTCGCTCACCCACTGGCCGGCCGCCGTGCGCGCCGCCGCCGGGGACGCCGTACGGGATACGGGCGGCAGCGGCCTGGTGCTGCTCGCGGCGGTTACGGCGGCCCTGTGCGCCTGGATGCTGCTGCCGCTGGCGTTCCTGGCCCCGGGACCGCTGGCGTTGGCGCTCACGGCCGTGGACGTGCGGCGCGCACAGGGGAGTTGAGCGGCAGGGGGCCGGGGCGGCGGACGTTCACGTCCCGATCTCCCGCCGGGCGGAAGAGTTAATGGGCCATTAGGACGACGGATGTGTGAAGGGATGGTCGAGATGCGCATCATCTTGACATGAACCTGCGGCCCGACGGGCGGGTCGCAGCCTCATGGAGGTGTGGAATGCACCGCAGACTCGCCACCGGACTCACCACCTCGGCCCTGGCCGTGACCGCCGTCCTCGGCGCCGCCGCGACCGCCGAAGCCGCTCCCGCCGACAAACCGCGGGTACTCGCGAGCTGGACCCAGACCAGCGCGTCGAGCTACAACGCCTGGACCGCTGCGCGGGCGAACCAGTCCGCCTGGGCCGCCTACGGGTTCGACTGGACCACCGACTACTGCTCCTCCTCGCCGGACAACCCGTTCGGCTTCCCGTTCAGCACCTCCTGCGCACGCCACGACTTCGGCTACCGCAACTACAAGGACGCCGGTTCTTTCAGCGCCAACAAGTCCCGCCTCGACAGCGCCTTCTACGAGGACCTCAAGCGGGTCTGCGCCCGCTACGGCGGTGCCACCAAGACCGCCTGCAACAGCACGGCGTGGACGTACTACCAGGCCGTGAGGGCCTTCGGCTGACGGCCCGCTCGGCGGCCCCCTACCCGGGCGCGCAGGACGACACCGGCGCCGCCGAGCAGACCGGACGCACGCCCGGTACCGGAGTGGCCGCCGCTGCCGCGAGGGCGGCGGCCGCACTGGCGATGCCCAGGACGGCGCCCGCGGCCACGTCGCCGGGATAGTGCACGCCGACGTGGACCCGGGAGTAGCCGACGGCGCTCGCCAGCGCGCCGAGCGGAACGGCGGCCGCGGGGAGGACCACGCCGACCGCCGTGGCGAACGCCACCGCCGAGGCCGTGTGACCGGACGGGAACGACGCCGACGCGGGCATCGGCACCTGCCGGTCCACCGTGACCCGCGCCGCCTCCCGGTCGGGCCGCGCCCTGCGCACCAGCCGCTTGCCCAGCACGTTCGCGGAGGCCGAGGCCACGGCGACCGCCCCCACCCCGACGAGGGCCGCCCGGCGCGGCCGCGCGCCGCTCAGGGCGAGCACGGCGGCGATCCCGAGCGAGACCTTCGAGTGGTCGGCGGCGTGGGACAGCCGGCGCAGCGCCCGGTCGAGTGTGGGCGTGGACGTGGCGGCCACCGCCGCGTACAGGGCGCCGTCCACGGCACGGAGATCACCGAGTACTGCGGTCAGGGCCCGCCTGCGCGGACGCGCCGGGCCCGGATCCGGCGCGAGCGGTCCGCTGGCGTCCCCGTCGGCGTTGGTAGGTTCGGTCATGGGCTCCTGCTCCGCGGGGCGATGAGGCCGGGTGACGCGCGGGGCGCCGGGCACGCCGTGAGCCCGTCGGCGCACCGCGCGTGATCCGTCGCCGCACCAGCCTGGACCGCCTCCGGGCACACCGCGCGCCGGCGGGGCCCGTCCGGGGGACGGCGCGGACGTCCCCGGCCACTCGTGCGGGTGCCTCACGGCCACTCGTCCGAAGGGCGCCGCCGGGCCGTCTTGTCCGCGAGGGTGTGACAGTGAGCCGTCGGGCACGCGCGTGAGCCGCCGGCCGGCCCATGAGGGGATCGGTCGGCGACTCGGCGACTCGGCGACTCGGCGGCTCGGCGGCTCGGCGGCTCGGCGGCTCGGCAGCGTCGCGGTGAGTCAGCCCGCGGCGCGGAAGGACCGCAGGCGCAGGGAGTTGCCGACGACGAAGACCGAGGAGAAGGCCATGGCCGCGCCGGCGATCACCGGGTTGAGCAGTCCGGCCGCGGCGAGCGGCAGGGCGGCGATGTTGTAGGCGAAGGCCCAGAACAGGTTGGACTTGATGGTGCCCAGCGTCTTGCGGGCCAGCCGGATGGCGTCGGCGGCGGCGCGCAGGTCGCCGCGGACGAGGGTGAGGTCGCCGGCCTCGATGGCGGCGTCGGTGCCGGTGCCCATGGCCAGTCCCAGGTCGGCCTGGGCGAGCGCCGCGGCGTCGTTGACGCCGTCACCGACCATCGTCACCGACCATCGCCACCGAACGGCCTTCGCCCTGGAGGCGCTTGACGACGTCGGCCTTGTCCTCGGGCATGACCTCGGCGATGACGTGCTCGGGATCGATGCCGACCGCGCGGGCGACGGAGGCGGCCACGGCCCGGTTGTCACCGGTCAGCAGCACCGGAGTCAGACCCAGGGCGCGCAGCCGGACGATCGCCTCGGGGCTCGTCTCCTTCACCGCGTCGGCGACCTCCAGGACCGCCCGCGCCTCGCCGTCCCAGGCGACGGCGATCGCGGTCCGGCCGGCCGTCTCCGCCTCGGCCTTGGCCCGGGCCAGGTCCTCCGGAAGGGTCATGGCCCACTCGGCGAGCAGCTGCTCCCGGCCGACGAGGACGGCATGGCCGTCGACGATGCCCTGCACGCCGAGCCCCGGGACGCCTGCGAAGCCCTCGAGGGCGGGCAGCGCGCCCAGCTTCTCCAGGGCCCCCGTGCGCGACGGCCCGGGTGATCGGGTGCTCCGACGCGTGCTCCAACGCACCGGCCAGCCGCAGCACTTCGGCCTCCCGCGTGCCGTCGCCGGTGTGAACGGCGAGCAGGGTCATGCGGCCGGTGGTGACGGTGCCGGTCTTGTCCAGGACGACGGTGTCGACCTTGCGGGTGGACTCCAGGACCTCGGGGCCCTTGATCAGGATGCCGAGCTGGGCGCCGCGCCCGGTGCCGACCATCAGCGCGGTCGGGGTGGCGAGGCCCAGGGCGCAGGGGCAGGCGATGATCAGTACGGCGACGGCGGCCGTGAACGCGGCGGTCGGCCCGGAGCCGTTGCCGACCCAGAAACCGAGGGTGGCCAGCGCCAGCGCGATGACGACCGGGACGAAGACCCCGGAGATGCGGTCGGCGAGCCGCTGCGCCTGGGCCTTGCCGTTCTGCGCGTCCTCGACCAGCTTCGCCATCCGGGCCGGCTGTGTGTCCGCGCCGACCCGCGTCGCCTCGACCACCAGACGGCCGCCCGCGTTCAGGGTGGCGCCGGTGACCGGGTCGCCCACGCCGACCTCGACGGGCACCGACTCGCCGGTGAGCATGGAGGCGTCGACCGCGGAGGTGCCTTCCGTGACGGTGCCGTCGGTGGCGATCTTCTCGCCCGGGCGGACCAGGAAGCGGTCCCCCACCGCCAACTCCGCCGTGGGAAGCGTCCGTTCACTGCCGCCCGGGTCCAGTACGGTGACGTCCTTGGCGCCCAGTTCCAGCAGGGCCTTCAGCGCGGCGCCGGCCCTGCGCTTGGAGCGGGCCTCGAAGTAGCGGCCGGCGAGGATGAAGGCGGTCACTCCGGCGGCGGCCTCCAGATAGATGTTCCCGGCGCCGTGCCCTGCGCCCCGGCAAGGCGAGTGAGCTGAAGCTGGAGGTCTCCCGGGACGGGGCGCCCGTCAACGACCTCCAGCCCTACCTCGGTGCCTACGGCCACCTGGTCGCCCTGCGCTCGGGCGACCTCGCCCACCTCCACGTCCACCCGAACGGCGAACCCGGCGACGGCACCACGAAGCCCGGTCCGGAGATATCCTTCACGGCCGCCGCGCCCAGCGACGGCACCTACCGTCTCTTCCTGGACTTCCAGCACCAGGGCAAGGTTCGCACCGCTGCGTTCACCGTACGGGCCGGATCGGCACCCGCGGCGCAGGACTCGGCTCCGACGGCTCCGGCGGTACCGACCGAGCACACCGACGGCCACGGGCGCTGACGGCCGCGGACGGCGACCGTGGCCGTGGCCGTGGTCCGCCCTAGGCCGTGACGACCCGAACCCCCGCCTCCTCGAACTGCCGTACCAGGTCCGGGTCGGCCGCACCGTCCGTGACCAGCGTGTCCACCGACTCGGCCGCGCAGATCCGGGCGAACGCCCGCCTGCCCAGCTTGCTGGAGTCGGCGGCCACCACCACACGCTCGGCGCGCTCGCACAGCAGCCGGTTGATCGCGGCCTCCGCCTCGTCGTGGGCCGCGGCGCCGTGCGCGACGTCGAAGGCGACGACGCCCAGCACCGCCACGTCGAGGGTCACCTGACCCAGCACCCCGTCAGCGAGGGGCCCGATCAGCTCGTACGACTGCGCCCGGGCAACGCCGCCGGTCACCACGATCTTGAACTGCGGCCGGACGGCCAGCTCGTTCGCGATGTTGAGCGCGTTGGTGACCACGGTCAGCGCGGGGGTGCCGGAGGCCAGGTCGGCGCGCACGGCCAGGGCGCGCGCCACCTCGGTGGTGGTCGTGCCCCCGGTCAGTCCGACCGCCTCGCCGGGTGCCACCAGGGCGGCGACCGCCTGCGCGACGCGCTGCTTCTCCGAGGCCCGGCGGGCCGTCTTGTAGCGCAACGGCAGTTCGTACGAGACCCCGTGGACGACCGCGCCACCGCGCGTGCGCACCAGCATCTGCTGCTCGGCGAGCCGGTCGAAGTCACGGCGGATCGTCGCGGCCGAGACCTCCAGCTCGGTCGCCGCCTCCTCGACGTCCAGCCGGCCGCGCTCGACGAGCAGCTCCAGCAGCGCCTTCCAGCGGGCGTCGCGCGACATCCGCGCCTCCGTTCCTCGATCTCCCGCCGACCCTAGCGCACCGTGCTCTTCTCAGATTGCTTGATTGTGCTCGAAAGCTAGCTATATCTTGCAGGAACAATCAGAGTGCAGGAGTAATGGAGCGATCGGGGAGTGTGCGCATGACGTATGTCGAGGACGAGCTCAACAGCCAGCCCGAGTGCTGGACGCGCGCCGCCGCGCAGGCGGCACGGCACACGGCGGCGCTTCCGGCGCCGGGGGAGCGGGTGGCGATCGTCGGATGCGGCACCTCGTACTTCATGGCCCAGTCGGCGGCGGCGCTGCGTGAGGGCGCGGGCCAGGGCGAGACGGACGCGTTCGCCGCCTCCGAGTTCCCGCGTGGCCGGGCGTACGACCGTGTCGTCGCCCTCACCCGTTCCGGCACCACCACCGAAGTACTGGAACTGCTCACGGAATTGAAGGGCCGCGCCCGCACCGTCGCGCTCACCGCCGACCCGGAGACTCCGGTCATGGCGGCCGCCGACGACGTGGTGGTCCTCGACTTCGCCGACGAACGGTCGGTCGTGCAGACCCGGTTCGCGACGACCGCCCTCACCCTGCTCCGCGCCCACCTGGGCCTGCACACGGAGGCCGTCGTCGCCGACGCGCGCACCGCGCTCGCGGCCGAACTGCCCGAAGGGCTCGTCGAGTGCAACCAGTTCACCTTCCTGGGCCGGGGCTGGACCGTCGGACTGGCCAACGAGGCGGGCCTGAAGATGCGTGAGGCCTCCCTGTCCTGGACCGAGGCATACCCGGCCATGGAGTACCGACACGGCCCCATCAGCATCAGCACCGACTCCACGGCGACCTGGATGTTCGGCGAGGCCCCGGAGGGACTGGCCGACCAGGTCCGCGACACCGGCGCCCTGTGGGTGCCCGGAGGCCTCGACCCGCTCGCCGAACTGGTCCGCGCCCAGCGCCTCGCCGTCGCCGTCGCCGCCGCCCGCGGCCTCGACCCGGACCGGCCCCGCCATCTCACCCGCTCGGTGATCCTCGCCCCCTGACGCCCGCCTATGGGCGCCCTCCTCCTGACCCCGCCCCGACACCGACCCCCGACACCGACCCCCGACACCCGCGCTCCGACGTGCGGGAAGGGAGAGACCGTGCCCCTCGCCACCACCGGCGACCTGGTCGGCCGCGCCGCGCCCGGGCGCTCCGCCGTAGCCGCCTTCAACGTCATCACCCTGGAACACATCGAGGCAGTCGTCGCGGGCGCCGAGTCCGTGCACATGCCAGTCGTCCTCCAGGTCAGCGAGAACGCCGTGAAGTACCGATACGGCCGCCTGCTGCCGCTGGCCCGTGCGGCCGTCGCCGCCGCCGAGGGCGCCGCCGTGCCCGTCGCCCTGCACCTCGACCATGTCCAGAACGACAGCCTGCTGCGCCAGGCCCCGGACGCCGGGTTCAGTTCGGTGATGTACGACGCCTCCCGGCTGCCGTACGCGGAGAACCTCGCGGCGACCCGGGCCGCCGCCGACTGGGCGCACGCCCAGGGCCTCTGGATCGAGGCGGAACTGGGCGAGGTGGGCGGCAAGAACGGCGCACCGCCGCTCGACGCCCACGCGCCCGGAGCCCGAACCGACCCCGCCGAGGCACGCGCCTACGTCGCCGACTCCGGCGTGGACGCCCTGGCCGTCGCCGTCGGCAGCTCCCACGCCATGACCACACGCACCGCCGCCCTCGACCACGACCTGCTCAAGGAACTGTCGGGCGCGCTGGACGTGCCGCTCGTCCTGCACGGCTCCTCCGGAGTCCCGGACGGCGAACTCGCCGCGGCGGTCGCGGGCGGCATCTCCAAGGTCAACGTCGGCACCGCGCTCAACATCGCCATGACCGGCGCGATCAGGGAGTACCTCGCCGCCCGCCCCGAAGCGGTCGACTCGCGCGGCTACCTCACGGTGGGAAGGCAAGCCATGGCGCGGACGGTGGCGACGATCATCCAGGTGGTCGCCCGGACCACTCCCTGACCGTCACTGGACCACTGCCTGACCGTCACTGGGCCACTGCCTGACCGTCACTGGGCCACTGCCTGACCGTCACTGGGCCACTGCCTGACCGTCACTGGGCCACTGCCTGACCGTCAACGGACCAGTCCCTGACCGTCAACGGACTACTTCCTGACGGCCTTCAGCACCACGAACTTCCGGTCGCTCGCCACCAGGTGGCTGTTGCCGAACAGGCGCCGCAGCTTCACGTGGTAGCCCAGGTGCCGGTTGCCGACCACCCACAGTTCGCCGCCGGGGCGCAGCACCCGCCGCGCCCCGGTGAACATCCGCCACGCCGTGGCGTCGGTCGTCGCCTGGTGGGAGTGGAAGGGCGGGTTGTTGAGCACCAGGTCAACGCTGTCGTCCGGCACCCCGGCCAGCCCGTCACCGACCCGGAACTCGGCCTGTCCCGCCGCCCCGTTCGCCTGGTACGTCGCCTCCGCCGAGGCCACGGCCTGGAAGGACTCGTCGGTGAACAGCACCTCCGCCGCCGGGTCGGCCAGCGCCACCGCCGTACCGACCACACCGTTGCCACAGCCGAGGTCCACCACCCGGCGGGCGCCGCCGGCGTCCGGCAGGTGCTGAAGGAAGAACCGGGTGCCGATGTCGAGCCGGTCGGCACAGAAGACACCGGCGTGGTTGACCACGGGCCGGCCCGACGGCGGCCCGACGCCGTCGGGGAGCCGGTAGGTGAGGGGCCAGGGATTGGCGGGCCGCTTCAGCGAGGGGTCGGGCGTGGCGAAGATGAGCCGTGCCTTCTTCTCGGCCAGCGAAGTCCGGGTCGGTCCGACGATGCGCTCGAACAGCCTCAGCGTCGAGGTGTGGATCTCCTTGACCATCCCGGTGCCGACGACGACCGAGCCCTCGTGCAGGGCGGGCGCCAGCCGCAGCAACTGGTCCTCCAGCAGCGCCAGACTCTTCGGCACCCGCACCAGCAGCACGTCGACACGGTTTGGCGGCGGGTCCTGCGTGGTCAGCAGGCGCACGGAACCCGGCTCGACGCCGGCCCGCTCCAGGTTGGCACGCGTCGCCTCCCGCGTGAGGTACGAGTCGGTGATCTGCACCGGCCGGTGCGCCGCCAGCGCCGTCACGAGCGCTCCCCAGCGGTCGCCGAGGACCACGACCGTGCCGGACAGCGGCACGTCCTGCTCCGCGAGGTGCCCGAGCAGATACTCGTCGGAGGCGTCCCAGGCCCGGAGCCGGTCGCGCGGGTCCTCGGGGAAGCGGGCCGGCACATGCCCGCCCCATGGAGTCGTCATACGGTCGCTGCGGTCGTTCATCGTGCGTCCAGGCTAGCCGAGCCGCAGCTCAGGCCGTGCCGGGCGGAGTGAAGGGGGCTGCGGGCAGGATGGGGGCATGGACGCCGAGCTGTTCCCCAGGGCCTTCACCGAGATCGCGCCCGGCGCCGTCCACGTGCCGGACTGGCTGGACACCGGGCGGCAGCGTGAGCTGCTGCACGCCTGCCGCGGGTGGGCCCGCCCACCGGCCGGACTGCGCACGGTCCGCACTCCCGGCGGCGGCACCATGACCGCGAGGCAGGTCTGCCTCGGGTGGCACTGGTACCCGTACGGCTACGCCCGCACCGTCGTCGACGGCGACGGCGCGCCGGTGAGGCCCTTCCCGGCATGGCTCGCGGACCTGGCCCGCCGGGCGGTGACCGACGCGCTCGGCACCGACGCGGTGGCGGAGACGCCGTACGACATCGCACTGATCAACTTCTACGACTCCGAGGCCCGGATGGGCATGCACCGCGACGCCGACGAGAAGTCCGACGCGCCCGTGGTGTCCCTGAGCCTCGGTGACACCTGCGTCTTCCGCTTCGGCAATCCCGCAACCCGCGCCCGCCCCTACACCGACGTCGAGCTGCGCAGCGGCGACCTGTTCGTCTTCGGCGGACCGTCCCGGCTCTCCCACCACGGGGTGCCCCGGGTGCACGCGGGCACCGCACCGCCCGAGTTGGGGCTCACCGGACGGCTGAACATCACGCTGAGGGTCAGCGGCCTCCAGCTAGGCCCCCCGGCCCCGCGGATCATGGGAGACTCCCCCTCATGAGCGGCAAGGCGGACCCCCGGACGGCGGGGGAAGGGACCACCTCGAGGACGCGGCTGGACCGGGGGCGCGGTGCGCTCGGACCCGCGTTGGAGCTCGTGCACACCGGACGCGCCCCCACCAGGGCCGTCCTCACCGCGGAGCTCGGCGTGACCCGGGCCACGGCCGGCGCGGTCGCCGCCGAACTGGAGGCGCTCGGCCTGATCCGCGTGGACGCCCGGCCCGGCGCCGCGGCCGGTTCGCAGGGCCGCCCCTCGCACCGCCTCGCGGTCTGCGAGGACGGGCCCGTCGCGCTGGCCGCCCAGGTCCACGCCGACGGATTCCGTGCCGCCCTGGTCGGCCTCGGCGGCCGTATCGTCGCCACCGCGCCCGGCTGCGAGGTCGTCGACGCCGATCCGGCGAAGGTGCTCGGCTCCGTCGTCGAGGCGGGCGCGGAACTCCTCCGGGAGACCGGGCGCCGCTGCGTCGGCGCGGGACTCGCCGTACCGTCCGCCGTGGCGGAACCGGAGGGCCTGGCGCTGAACCCGCTCCACCTGGCCTGGCCCGCGGGCGCGCCCGTGCGGCGGATCTTCGCGGAGCAGGTGCGCGCCGCCGGTGTCGAAGGGCCCGCGTTCGCCGCGAACGACGTCAACCTCGCAGCCCTCGCCGAGCACCGCCACGGGGCCGGGCGCGGAGCCCGGGACCTGCTGTGCGTGGCCACCGGCCACCGCGGGGTCGGCGGCGCCCTGGTTCTCGACGGCCGGCTGCACATGGGCAGTTCGGGTCTCGCCCTGGAGGTCGGCCATCTCACGGTCAACCCCGAGGGCCGGCCCTGCCACTGCGGCGGCCACGGCTGCCTGGACGTGGAGACCGACCCGCTGGCCTTCCTCACCGCGGCCGGCCGCGAACCCGGACCCGAGGTGTCCCTGCTCCAGCGGTCCATCGACCTGATCCGCGGCCACCACACCGACCCGGCCGTCCGCGCCGCGATCCAGACCCTCATCGACCGGCTGGGCCTGGGCCTCGCCGGCCTGGTCAACATCCTCAACCCGGACCGCATCATCCTCGGCGGACTCCACCGCGCGCTCCTGGACGCCGACCCCGAGCGCCTGCGCGCGGTCGTCGCCGACCGCAGCCTGTGGGGCCAGAGCGGAGGCGTGCCGATCCTGCCGTGCAGCCTGGACCACAACAGCCTGGTCGGCGCGGCCGAGTTGGCCTGGCAGCCGGTCCTGGACGACCCGCTGGGGGCGTTGGCCTGAGTGAGGCCCCGGTTCGGGCCCGCCGGGTCAGGACGTCGGCCGGTTGCCGCCGCTCGGCGCGTGGCTGAGGTCGATGACGCAGAAGATGCTGCCGTCCGGGTCGGCGAGGACGACGAAGTCGGGCTCGGGCGGATAGAGGTCCCAGTCGACGGTCCGCGCGCCGAGACCGGTCAGCCGCCGCACCTCCGCCCGCTGCTCCTCCGCCGTGTCCGTGGACAGGTCGAGGTGGAGACGGGGCCGCGGCTCGGCCGGTGACTCGCTGCGCGGCAGGCCGAGGGCCGGCCCGAGCCGTCGGCGTGGTCGAGCGTGCGCCATGTCTCGCTCTTCCACTCCTCGGTGGCGACCAGGTTCAGAGCAGCCGTCCAGAACGCCACCGCGCGGGGCACGTCCGTGACGCCGATGACGGGGATACCGAGTCTCAGCATGGCCCCGAGCCGGCGACAGCCGTACCCGGCGCCGGGCACATCCGTCGGGCGGTGACCACCGTCGACCGCCCAACTGGCGGGCGAGGAAGCCCGGTAGGTGTCACCGGCCCGTCCGGCCCGTCCGGCCCGTCCGGCCCGTCCGGCCCGTCCGGCCCGTCCGGCCCGTCCGGCAACCGGCGCCGGACCGCTCGGCAGGCGAGGCCGATAGCCGGCCGCACGGCCCGCGGCATCGAAGGGTCACCGCCCGGTCAGCCGGCAACGGCCGACCGGGCGGGAGCGGGTTGGGGTCTGCCCAGGTCGCCCGCGTGCTCGGCCTCCGCGAACGCGGCGGCCGGCACCTCCTCGACCAGGCGTCGCGGCGGGCGCGCGGAGACGGGTGACGCGGTGACCGGTGCGGCGATGACGGCCGTCGGGAGCGTGAACCAGACGACCTTGCCGGACTCGCCGTCCGGCCGGGCGCCCCAGCTCTCGCTCATCGCGGCCACCATCGAGAGCCCGCGTCCGCAGGTCGCGAGCGGCTCGGCGTCGTCCACCACGGGCAGACGCGGGTCGTGGTCGCGCACGGAGACCGTGAGCCGGTCAAGGAGCAGCTCTATCTCCACGGTGCACGTCTTGTCGGGCCGGGCATGCAGGTGGACGTTGGTCAGCAACTCCGTCACGCCGAGCGCGGCCCGGTCGATCAGGGAATCCATATGCCAGTAGCGCAATTGCGCAGATACGATTCTGCGGACCTGGCCGATCCGCGACGGCAGGGCTTGGAGCTCCACCGTGCAGTGTCTGCTTGGGTGACTGATCACGGCTGCGACTCCCCGACATAGAGGTCCGGAAGAACACGGAGTTCGGATCCAGCAGGGCGCACGCGGCGCATCGCCGCCTGCTGTCATGGCCGGCGGGCTGGTTCGCAGCGTTATCGCCGGTAAACCCAGAGTGACGTGAGACCAGCGTGACGCAAGGGGTGAGGCACCGCAACTTACGGACATCTCAACCGCGGTGCCCGGCCGCCCTGCGCACCGCCTCGATGAAATGGCGAGCCGCGGGCGGGCCCGGCTCGCCCGGCGCGGGGTCGCGCTCGCCGAGCGTCAGCAGGTACCGCTTGCCGTCGAGGTCGGCGAGGGCCCGGTCCTCCGGGGCGAACCAGGGCCTGGAGGCGCGTACCGCCTGCACCGGAGCACTGTCGATCTCACTGCCGTAGCTGGTGAGCAACTCCACGCGGCCACCGCTGATCCGGACCGTTCCGGCCCGGGTGAGTGACCGCAGTCGCTTGCCGATCCGCACCCCCGTGGCCCTGAACTCCGGCTCCGCCATGCCGTCGCCCCCTCGTGCGCGTCGGTTGCCGGACCGTGCACCTCGCTGGGCCCGGTACCGGCCGGCTCGTGTCGTGCTCCAGTGTGCGCCCGCGGCGGGAACCCGGTCCCGCCCGCTGGCAGTCTGCCCGCACCACGCGCCGAGCACCAGTACACCCCGCTCCTTTCCGGTGGCGACCGGAGCACTCGCGCGAATGCGCCCCCACCGGGCCGGGGATCGGGCCCCAGGGGAGTCTTTGGACTTCCCAAAGGTGTGTTTATGCAGGTGAGAAGCGTACGGAGGATGCTTATGATCGAGGCGTCGGCCGCGCGACGCGCCGTCGGCGCGCAGCCTTAAGGAGCCCCGTCGTGAGCACCCCCCAGCAGACCCGCACCGGCGCCACTCTCGACGTCGACCACAGCGACACCGCCTACCGCGCTTGGCTGAAAGAAGCCGTGCGCAAGGTCCAGGCCGACGCCAACCGCTCGGCCGACACCCACCTGCTCCTCTTCCCGCTGCCCGAGCGGTGGGGCATCGACCTGTACCTGAAGGACGAGTCCACCCACCCCACCGGCAGCCTCAAACACCGCCTCGCCCGCTCACTCTTCCTCTACGGCCTGTGCAACGGCTGGATCCGGCCGGACCGCCCGGTGATCGAGGCATCCAGCGGCTCGACGGCCGTGTCCGAGGCGTACTTCGCGATGCTGATCGGCGTCCCGTTCATCGCCGTCATGCCGCGCACGACCAGCGCCGAGAAGATCCGCCTGATCGAGTTCCACGGCGGACGCTGCCACTTCGTGGACGACTCCCGCCGGATGTACGAGGAGTCCGCACGCCTCGCGGCCGAGACCGGCGGCCACTACATGGACCAGTTCACCTACGCCGAACGCGCCACGGACTGGCGCGGCAACAACAACATCGCCGAGTCGATCTTCCGGCAGCTGCGGCTGGAGCGGTTCCCCGAACCGGCGTGGATCGTCGCCACGGCCGGCACCGGCGGCACCTCGGCGACCCTCGCGCGCTACGTCCACTACATGCAGCACGACACCCGCGTCTGCGTCGCCGACCCGGAGAACTCCTGCTTCTTCGAGGGCTGGACCACCGGTGATCCGGACGTCGCCTGCGACCGCGGCTCCCGGATCGAGGGCATCGGCAGGCCCCGGATGGAGCCCAGCTTCGTGCCCGGCGCCATCGACCGCATGATGAAGGTGCCGGACGCGGCGAGCGTGGCGGCCGTCCGCGCCCTTGAACAGGCCATCGGCCGCAAGGCGGGCGGCTCGACGGGCACCGGACTGTGGAGCGCGCTGAAGATCGTCGCCGAGATGGCCGCCGAGGGACGCCGGGGCAGCGTGGTGACGCTGCTGTGCGACCCGGGGGACCGGTACCTCGACAAGTACTACTCGGACACCTGGCTCGCCGAACAGGGCCTCGACATCGGCCCGTACACGGCGGCGATCGAGTCCCTGCTGCACACGGGCAACTGGCCCTGCTGACCCGGGGACGAGGCGCAGGCCGCACGCGGTGGGCGGTTCGGCCGCAAGCGGTGGGCGGTTCGGCCGCGCGCTACGGGCGGGTGAGCCGACGGTCCAGCGAGGTGACCGCGGACCGGAAGGCCCGCTCCAGTCCCGGACGCGCGCGGTTCAGCACGAACCGGAACGGCGCCGTACCGTCCGCGGCGAACGTCCACTGCACGCGGGTGCCCGTCCCGGCCGGCGCCAGCCGCCACTCCTCGGCCATGGCCCGGGCGCCGGGTGCGTTGGTGACGTCGACGCGATAGGCGTACACCTCGGGCAGCTCGGCGGCCAGCACCGTCTCCACGAAGCGCCTACCGCCCTTGAGCCGGATCTCGCGACCCGCGCCCCCACCGATGGGCCGGGCGAACGTCACCGCCGAGAACCAAGCGGTCCAGCCCGGAACGTCCTCGGCCAGCGCGCGGAACACCACGTCCGGGGCGGCGGAGATCTCCCGTGCGAAGACCAGGCGTACCGGAGCCGTCTCGACGAAGTCGAGACCCACCGGGCGCAGACGGCGAGCCATGGTCGCAACCCCCTTGGGCGCAGCCGCGGATGCGGACGATCGGCCAGGAGGCGCCACGATAGCCGGAGGTACGCCGGGTGTCAGCGGTGCCAGGGACGCGCGCCGGTGTGCGCCGGGGTCAGTCGGCCGTCTCCGGCTCGCCCGCCACGACCAGCCCCAGGTGCTCCGAGATCTCCGCGCGGGCGTCCGCCGGCAGGCCGGCGTCGGTCACCAGCGTGTCCACCTGCTCCAGTGCCGCGAAGGAACTCAAGCCCACCACACCCCACTTGGTGTGGTCGGCGACCACCACGACACGCCGCGCCGACTGGACCAGCCGCCGGTTGGTCTCGGCCTCCGCGAGGTTCGGCGTCGACAGGCCGGCCTCGGCCGATATCCCGTGCACGCCGAGGAACAGCACGTCGAAGTGGAGCGTCGCGATCGCCTGGTCGGCGACCGGGCCCACCAGCGAGTCGGAGGGGGTGCGCACACCACCCGTGAGCACCACCGCGGCCGCGCCCTGCCGCGCGCCCGAGGTCCGCTGCGCCACGTGGAACACGTCGGCCACCCGCACCGAGTTGGTGACCACCGTCAGGTCCGGTACGTCCAGCAGCCGGTGCGCCAGCGCGTACGTGGTCGTACCGCCCGACAGGGCGATCGCCGCGCCCGGCGCGACCAGTTCCGCCGCGGCCCGTGCGATGTCCTCCTTGGCGGTCGGCTCCAGACCCGACTTCGCCTCGAACCCCGGCTCGTGCGTGCTCGCCTCGACCACCGGGACCGCGCCGCCGTGCACCTTCTCCAGTACGCCCTGCCGGGCCAGCGCGTCGAGGTCGCGGCGGACCGTCATGTCCGACACGCCGAGCCTGCGGGTCAGCTCGTTGACCCGGACCCCGCCCCGGCGGCGCACCTCGTCGAGGATGAGGGCGCGCCGCTGCTCCGCGAGGAGGTTCGGATTCTCACTCACGTACGCTTCGGTCCTTTCGCCGCGAAACCGCCCGACAAGCCCGGCGCACCTGCTACGACGAGGAGTTCCCCCGCTCCGGTGCGTGGACGTCCCATCCTCGCACGCCCCGCCACCGGCCGCGCCACCGCCCGCCCGTCGCGCACATGCCACTTCCGCCCGTCCCGGTGCCACCTGTCACACGGTTCGGGGAGATTCCGTGCCGAGGGGTGTGCGCCGCCCGCTCAGCGGAGATCCTTGTGCCCGCACGGACAGAGCCGGCGGCGCGTCACGGGGGAGTGCGGGACAGTGGAACAGGCACAGGAACGGGCCGGGACGGGCGGACAGGACGCCCCCGGACCACGCGACGCGACAGACGGGACGGACGGGAGGACGGGCACCGCCCTGGAACTCCTGGTCCACGGAGTGGGCGGCACGACACCCGCCGAGATGCTGGACGACCCGCGGACCGTGCGGATCACCGGCGACCACATCGCGGCCGTCTTCCGGCGCACCGAGGACGCCGACGCCGAGTCCCGGCCCGAGGACTACCGGGGCCGACCGGTGCCCGAGGCCTACGTCTGGTGCAACCTCACCTCCGGCAACGGCACCCGCGCCCTGTGGCTGCTGCTCCTGCCGTTCATGGTGGTCAACCTCGCCCACTGGATGCGGCCCACCGCGCACGGCCGGACCCGGACGGTCCGCCTGTACGGGCTGCTGGTGCGGCTGGCGGGGCTGACGCTGACGGTACTGCTGATCGCCGGGGCCTGCGAGGTCGCCCTCGACCTCGTCGCCTGGCAGTGCGCGGGTACGCGCGCGTGCGCCGAGCGCCACTCCTGGCTGGGCTTCCTGTCGCCGGTGATGTCGGACGGCGGCTGGTGGAGCACGCCCGGCCGCAGGCTCGCCCTCGCGGCCGCGGTGCCCGCCGCGCTCACCGGCCTGCTGTGGTACCTGTCGCTGCGCACCTGGCGGGCGTACGAGTCCCAGCAGCCGATGGACCGTGAGACCGACCCCGGGGAGGACCCCGCCCGCACCGCCCTCGGCCGGCCCGGGTTCTGGTACGGGCGCCGCCTGGTGGCCCGGCTGCGCGCGGCGCACACCGCCGCCGCGCTGCTGACGGTCGCCGCGGCGGTCGGCGCGCCGGCGGCCCGCTTCGACCGCCGGCCGGGCGGACCGGCGCCGCTCGACGCGCTGGGCTGGGTCCTGGTGGCGGCGCTGGTCGCCGGGGCGGTCGCCGTGGTCGCGGTGGTCTGCCGCCGGGGGCGCAGCGAGAACCGCCTCGACCGGACACTCGACGAGCACCTCGTACGACGCCTGCCGCTCGCCGCCCTCGTCCTGTTCGTCCTCGCCCTGCTGTACGGCGGCTGGGCCCGCCCGGAGTGGACGTCGGCCGGCCGGCTGCCGGGGGACATGACCTTCGGCGGCATCGCCCTGGTGCAGGGCCTGCTGGTCATCGCCCTCGCCGTGGTCGCCCACATCCTCCACCGCGGCTTTCCCGACGCCCGCGCCGCGATCCGCGGCCTCGGCGGCCCCGCCGTCGCCATGCTGGCCTGCGCGCTGGGCGGCGTCATGTCCGGCGGTGTCGCCCAGCGGGTGTCGGACTGGCTGGACGGCACCGGGACCTCCATCGACGGCCCGCCCGTCCTGCTGACCTGGCAGGCGTCCGTCATCCCGCCGCTGCTCGTCGTCGTCCTGCTGCTCTGCGCCGCGCTCGCCCGGCACACCTGGCGCCTCGCCCGCGCCGAACGGGACGCCGTGGAGGGCGACCACCCCGGGGAGGCCGGGGACCCGGGCCGCACCCGGCGCATCGCGCTCTCCCGCGCCCTGGCCGGCCTCACCGACCGGGCACCCCTCCTCGTCGCCATCACCTCCGCCGCCACCCTGCTGCTGGGCGCCGGAGCCCTGGTGGGCGCCCTGACCACCGACCAGGTGCCCGGCGACGCCGCGCGCGGGACGTACGCCGTCGTGCACGGCGCCGCGCAGACCGCGCAGGCCCTGGGCTCCTGGCTCATCGGCCTCGGCTTCATACTGTTCGTCACCTGGGGCAGGCGCGCCTACAAGGACGCCTCCGCGCGGCGCACCATCGGCATCCTGTGGGACGTCGGAACCTTCTGGCCGCGCGCCGCCCACCCCTTCGCACCGCCCTGCTACGCCGAGCGCGCGGTACCCGACCTGACCTGGCGCATGGCGACCTGGACCCGGGCCACCGGCGGGCGGCTGGTCATCTCCGGGCACTCGCAGGGCAGCGTCCTCGCCGCGGCGGCGGCCTGGCAGCTGGAACCGTCGGCCCGCAAACGGGTCGCCCTGCTCACCTACGGCTCCCCGCTGGAGCGGCTGTACGGCCGCTGGTTCCCGGCCCACTTCGGACCGGACGAGCTCGGCTCGCTGCACGAGGAGGTCGACTGCTGGCGCAACCTCTACCGGCGCACCGACCCCATCGGCGGTCCGATGCGGCTGCCCGGCGACTCGGGCCCGGCGGTCGACCGCGCTCCCCTCAAGGACCCGCTCACCTACGGCCGCACCGAACTCCATCCGCTGCCCGCACCGCTCCTCGGCCACTCCGACTACCAGGCCGACCCCGCCTTCGCCGAGGAGCGGCAGCGTCTGCTGGCCCGACTGCGCCCGGAGGTACCGGCGCCGCGCCACACCGACCCACCGGCGCCCGTCCCGGCGGCGGACGGCGGACCCGAGGACTGCTAGGGCCTGTCGTTCGGATCCTGCCGGCGTCGCGGGGCGTGGCACGCGCATCTGCGGCGTTGTCGTCGGTTGCCGGGGCTCCGCCCCGTCGCCCTCCTACGCCTTGCAGCCGCACGCGCCACGCCCCGCTCGGGTGGGCCGGAGGCGCAGTCTCTCTCAGCCGACCTGATCCAAACGACAAGTTCCAGGGGATCCGGGACTGCCGGGGAATCCGGGGCCGCACCCGCCGGGGCGTCCGCGCAGCCCCGGCGGGTCTCGCTACGTCAGGTCCGGCAGATCCTCGGCGTACAGCAGGGTCAGGTCGTCCGTGCTGGGGTCGGAGACCTGGGCGACCCGGCTCGCGTGCCGTTCCACCATCGCCTCGAACGTCTGTCGGGCGGTACGGCCGTTGCCGAAGGCCGGGCCCTTGGGGATCGCCGTGAAGTACTTCGTCAGCGCCTCGGCCGCGCCCGGCGCGAGCCGGTACTCGTGCTCGTCGGCCTGCTGCTCCACGATCCGCAGCAGTTCTTCGGGCGCGTAGTCGCCGAAGGTGATGGTCCGTGAGAAGCGGGAGGCGACCCCGGGGTTGACGGACAGGAAGCGCTCCATCTCCGCCGTGTACCCCGCGACGATCACCACGACCGAGTCCCGCTGGTCCTCCATCAGCTTCACCAGCGTGTCGATGGCCTCCTTGCCGAAGTCGCGGCCCGCGTCCTCGGGGGAAAGCGCGTACGCCTCGTCGATGAACAGCACGCCGCCGTGCGCCCGCTGGAACGCCTCCTGGGTGCGGATCGCCGTGGAGCCGATGTGCTCGCCGACCAGGTCGACCCGGGACACCTCGACCAGGTGGCCCTTGTCCAGTACGCCGAGGGAGGCGAGGATCTCGCCGTACAGCCGGGCGACCGTCGTCTTGCCGGTGCCGGGAGAGCCGGTGAAGACCAGATGGCGTTTGACCGACGCGGCCTTCAGGCCCGCCTGCTGCCGGCGCCGGCCCACCTCGATCATGTCGGTCAGTGCCCGGACCTCGCGCTTGACGCTGTCCAGGCCCACCAGCGCGTCGAGTTCGCCGAGGACGGCCTTGGACGTGCGGGCCGGTTCCTGCGGCGCGGCGCCCGCGATCAGGGGCTCCTGCTCGGTGCTGCGCTGCCCGGGGATCGAGCCCAGCAGGCCGGGGGACTGACTCACCGTCTGCACGACGGGCTCCGGAGCGGAGGGCGGCGTCAGACCGCCGCTCTCGTCGCTGGTGCAGTCCTCGACGAGCGGACCGGAGTCGTACGCCGTGTCCGGGCCACCGTCTGCGAACTCGTACCCGCCGCGCGCGCACCGCTCCGTACGGCATTTCCGCAGCGTCGTACGACAGCCGTCGATCACGTGGAAGCCGTAGCCGGCGCTGCCGGTCACCCGGCAGTTGAGGAAGCTGCCGCGGCCGCCGGCCGACACGTAGACGCCTGCCTCCGAGGGGGAGTCGACCGTGCAGCGCTCGATGGTGGGGTCGGCGCCCTTGGTGACGATCACGCCGGTGCGGTTGCCGACCAGGGTGCAGTTGTTCAGGGTGCCGCCGCTGCCGTGGTCGCGGAACCAGGCGCCCGTGGCCGCGTCCCGGATGCGGCAGTCGTCGAGCTGCGCGGTGGCACCGTCGCTCACCGAGACAGCCGTGTTGCGGACCTGGGACAGGTCGCTGTCGACGACGTCCGCGCGCGAACCGCGGTCCAGGACGAACAGCGCGTCCGGCACGTCGTGCACCCGGCAGGAGTCGAGCACCGCGGTGGCGCCGTCGCTGATCCAGACCGCCGGATAGTCGCCGGTGCTGTCGAAGATCTCGCACTGGTTGGCGTCCACCCGCGTACCGGGGTCCCACACCGACAGGCCGTTGCGGCCGAACTGCCGCACGGTGGTGCGGGTCAGGGTGAGCACGGAGCGGGAGCGCAGGTCGACCGCGTTCTCCGGGATGTCGTGGATACGGCAGTCGGCGAGCGTGAGCACCGCGTCCGTGTCGAGCGTGACGCCGTCGCCGGTGGTGCGGTGCACGTCGCAGTCGGTCAGGTGCGCGGTGGCCCGGCCGGTGACCTGCACGCCGCTGCCCCGCACCTCGTAGACCTCGCAGCCCACGGCCTCCAGCGAGGACCCCTCACCCATGGCCGTCAGGCCGGAACCGGCGGCGTGGTGGACCCGGCAGCGCTCCAGCCGGGGTTGCGCGCCGGAGCGCACCGCGACGCCCGCCTGACCTGCCGAGACGACCTCGCACTCCTCGAACACGCCGCCCCCGCCGTCGAGAACGGCGATGCCGACACCGGCCGGGTTGTCGACGGTGCAACGCCGCACCGTCGGCCGCGCGCTGCCGCGCACCTCTATCCCGGACGCGGAGCGCGTGACCACCCGCAGGTCGAGCAGCTCCGGCGTGCCCTCCTCCACGAGCACCGCGGGCGCCGCCGCGTCCTGGCCCTCCACGTGCAGATCCTGGATCACCGCCGAAGCGCGCACGGTCAGCGGTACGCCGTCGACCGGCGCGATCCGTACCGAACCCTGGGCTCCCTCGGGCCCGCGCAGGGTCACCGCCCGCTGGACGACGAGGTTCTCCCGGTAGGTCCCGGGGGCGACGGTGAGGACGTCACCGTCGGCCGCGGCCTCCAGGGCGGCGGCGAGCGATGCGTACTCACCTGTGCGGCGCCGCCACCGCGAGGTACCGGTGTGCGTCACCTGGACCGTGCCCTGTGCCATGGCGTTGCTGTGCCCCCACCTCGTCGTACGCGGGTCGTCGCCGATTCGGTTCGGCCGGTCCACCGTAGCGTGCGCACAGGTGGTGGGTTGACCGGAGGCGGAAGCCCGTCAACTGCCCGCGCCGGTCCTGCCCCAGTCCGGGCCCGCCCGGTCCCACTCCCGCTCCCAACGGGCGTACCGGCGGCGGACCATGCGCCACACGACGATCCGCCGGCCGGCCTCGATCAGCGCCGCGGCCACGACGGCGGCGCCGAACCCGGCGAGCACGGCGTGCGTTGTCGCTGTCGCGGAGTCCAGTGGACGGGCCACCGTCCGGCCCTGCCCGTCCGTCCAGACGGCGAAGCGGTCGCCGGTGTCCGGGTCGTCGATGCTGGCCATGACGGGAGCCTCGTGCTTTGAGCCGTCCGGAGCCGTCCAGACGGCGAGGACACGGCTGCGCAGCCCCCCGGCGGACGTGCCGTCGGGGTCGACGGCCACCGGTGGACGCTCCAGAGCGCGGACGACGGTGGCCGGTACCCGGTGCCGGGACTCGTGCTGGTCACGCACCGACCGCTGCATGGCGTCCTGCGCGGCACCGCCCACGCGCGCGCCGACGAGGGGCGCCACGGACAGGATCAGCAGCAGTCCCGCCAGCGCCACCCACGCCTCGGCCAGGTCGGTCGCGCGGCACAGCGGATTGTGCCGCCAGCGCCAGAGCCCGCTGATCGCCCGCACGATCCGCACCCCCCTTCCCGCTCCGTACCGCGCCCGGCGGAGCCGTCCACGCGCGGGCCGGTCCGGGAGAGCGCGCCATCGCCTCTCCGCGGGCTCGCGGCCGGGTTCCTCATGAACGTCTCACGAAGCCCAACGCGCGGGCGGCGGACCCGGTTCCCGGGCCCCCGCCGGTGTCCGGCACCCGACCCCGCCCGGGGAAGCGGCATCTCACTCGATGATCCGCACCGGGTCACCGACCCGGATCGTGCCGTGTCCGACCGGGACCAGGTTCTGTCCGAAGACCAGCTTGCCGTCCATGCGGCGGTACCGCCCGAGGCTGTGCAGGGGCTCCCTGCCACGCTCGGCGGTGTCCTGGTCGGTCGTCGTCACGACGCACCGCCCGCACGGCTTGGCGACCCGGAAGTCGACCTCGCCGACGGCGACGCGTGACCAGCCGTCCTCGGCCCACGCGTCGGTGCCGGACAGGACCACGTTCGGCCGGAAGCGGTTCATGGGCAGCGGGCCCTCGTCGGCGTGCTCGCCCCCGGCGATCAGGGAGTTGAGTGCGTGGAGGGAGGCCGTGGCCGCGAGCAGTAGCGGAAAGCCGTCGGCGAAGGAGACGGTTTCGCCCGGGAGCGCGTACCGCGGGTCCACGGGCCGGCGCGTGGCCGGATCGTCCAGGTACACCAGTCGTACGTCCGCACCGAGGAAGGCGCTGCACCAAGCGTGCACGGCCTCCCCCTCCGCGGGGAGCGCCTCGACCTTGTCGCGGAAGATCTGCACCACGACCGCGCCCTGCGCGCGAGGCACCGGCACCGTGAGCGGCTCCCGGCCGGGCGCGGACAGCCGGACGCCGCCCCCGGGCAGCAGCTCGGCGGCGGCCAGGGCGAGGCGCGGCTGCTGGCGTTGTGTGACGACCTTTCCCCCGTCGTCGATCAGCATCCAGCGGCGGTCTCCGGCCAGCCCCCAGGGCTCCACGACGGCCTCCCGGAGCGCCAGGCTCCGAAACGCCTTGACCGGATGGACGTGGATCGACTGCAGCCGCGCGTTTGCCATGAGGTCATCGTGCCAGGTGGCACCGACAACGCCGGGGCCGGCTCAGTAGCCGCGGTACTGCTGCTGGTTGTACGGGTCCTGATACGGCGCCGGGGCCGGCCGGGGGGCCGCTGGGCGCATCGCCTCGTACCCCGCGGGGCCGGGCGCGGCCGGGCGGTGCTGCTGCGGCTGCTGGGGGCCGGGGTAGCCGCGCGGTGCGGTCGCCTGGTGCGGGATGTACGCGGCGGGGGCCTGCTGCAGCGGGGCGGGCTGCGGCACCTGCTGCGGGTAGCCGTAGGAGGACTGGGACGGGCCCGCCGGGAGGGCGGGCAGAGCCGACGGGAGCGCGGGCAGGTGGCTGCCCGGCGCGTCGTACGCGGCGGGGACCCGGATCGGGGCGATCTGCGGGGTGCCCCGCTCGGCCACGAGTGAGTCGTAGATCGGGGTGTCCGGGAAGGAGGCGGAGTAGTAGCCGCCGCCATAAGTGGAGCGGGGGGAGGTCATGGCACATAAGTTAAGCCCACGATGTGCTGGTTGGGGAGACCGATAAGAGGGTTGTTTTCCGTGTCCGCAGTGACCTGGGATCCTCAATGCGAGCGAACTTGGCAAAATAGGGCATCACGAGACGTGATTTTGCGGTAAAGGCCGAGTTCCGGGCGGGTTACCGGCGGTTGGCCGGACGTCTTGCCGCACTCCTCGTCGGGGGCGGGCGGCGGGGGAATAGGTTGGGCTCGGAAAACTTGGCGAACCGCCGGGACGCAGCCCGGTTCGGTGACACGTGATGGGGGCGGACATGCCAATGTCGAAAGGATCGAACACCCCGGTGCCGACGACGGCGCTGCGGGTCGAACTGGGCTGGCGATCGGGCCCCGGCGTGCCCGACGCGGACGCCTCGGCCCTGCTCCTGGTGGGCGGGAAGGTACGTTCCGACGCGGACTTCGTCTTCTACAACCAGTCCGCGCACTCCTCCGGCGCGGTCCGCCACGAGGGCAAGCGGGACGCGGGCGGCCGGGTGACCGACAGTCTGCTCGTCGACCTCGCGCGCGTGGAGCCCGCGATCGAGACCGTGATCCTCGCGGCCTCCTCGGACGGTGGATCGTTCGGGAAGGTCCCCGATCTGTACATCGAGGTCCGCGACGCCGTACAGAACACGGTGGCGGCGCGTTTCGACAACCCGGGCGCGACCGTGGAGACGGCCTTCGTGCTCGGCGAGTTCTACCGCCGCCAGGGTGCCTGGAAGTTCCGTGCCGTCGGACAGGGTTACGACAGCGGGCTGGAGGGCCTGGCCACGGACTACGGCATCTCGGTGGACGAGCCGCAGCAGGCGGCCCCGGCCGCCCCGCCGGCGCCGCCCGCCCCCGCGGTCACCGCGCCGCCACCGGCACCCGCGGCCCCTCCCGCGACGCAGCCGCCCCCTCCCGCGACGCGGCCGGCCGCCGCCCCGCCGCCCGCGTCGGCGCCCTCCGCGGAGCCGGTCCGCCTGACCAAGGTCACGCTCACCAAGGCCGCACCCTCCGTCTCGCTCACCAAGCAGGGCGGCACCTCGGGCGCCATGCGCGTCAACCTCAACTGGCAGGTGCGGAAGCAGTTCTCGGGCTGGGCCCGCAAGCTCGGCCGCCCGGTCGCCATGCACGACGACCTCGACCTCGACCTGTGCTGCCTGTACGAACTCACCGACGGCAGCAAGGGAGTCGTCCAGGCCCTCGGCAACGCCTTCGGGTCCCTGAACCAGCCGCCGTTCATCCACCTCGACGGCGACGACCGCACCGGCGCCGTGACGAGCGGCGAGAACCTCACCGTCAACCTCGACCACAAGCAGTACTTCCGGCGCATCCTCGTCTTCGTCACCATCTACGAGGGAGCGCGCTCCTTCGCCGACCTGCACGCCACGGTCACCCTCCAGCCGCAGTACGGCGCCCCGATCGACTTCTCGCTCGACGAGTGCACGGTTCCCTCGACGGTCTGCGCCCTCGCGCTGATCACCAACACCGGCAGCGACCTGGTCGTCCAGCGTGAGGCCCGCTACCTGGTGCCCGAACGCGGCGTGAGCCCCCAGCGAACGGTCGACTACGCCTACGGCTGGGGCATGAACTGGACCCCCGGCCGAAAGTGAAGCCCGCTGCCGGCGCGGGCGCTCAGCCCTCCTCGGGCACGGCGCCCGGACGGGTGTACGTGCGGCCCTTCCAGGCCGCACCGCGCCCCCTGTAGTGCTGCACCGCCGAGTCGACCGTCATCAGGAGGTACAGGAACGCGGTGAACGGCAGCAGCGGAGCGAGCCACAGCCCCTGCCGGTAGTAGCGCAGCATCGGCACGTACGTCCCCGCCATCACCAGCCAGGCGGCGGCACCGGGGACGGCCGCCGCCGCACTCCCCGTCGCCGCGGCCACGACCACCGACGCCGGCGGCACCAGATACACCAGAGCCAGACCGGCGACCGTACCGGCGAGCACGAGCGGGTTGTGCCGCAGCTGCGCGTACGCGCTGCGCGAGACCATGCGCCACAGGTCGTGCAACCGCGGATACGGACGCACACTGTCCACCCGGTCGGCCAGGCCCAGCCAGATCCGGCCGCCGTCGCCCTTGACCGCCCGGGCGAGGGCCACGTCGTCGATGACGGCGTGCCGGATGGCGTCCGGGATCCGCGCCCGTTCGGCGGCCTCGGCGCGCAGCAGCACGCAGCCACCCGCGGCCGCCGCCGTTCCCCCCTTTCCGCCGATCCACCGGAACGGGTACAACTGCGCGAAGAAGTAGACGAAGGCCGGCACCACGAGCCGCTCCCACACGCTCTCCACCCGCAACCGGGCCATCTGCGAGACGACGTCGAAACCGCCCGTGTGGGCAGCAGCCACCAGCCGGCGCAGACTGTCCGGCGCGTGGGCGATGTCGGCGTCCGTCAGCAGCAGGTACTCGGGCTCACGCGCGCGTGCCAGGTCGACGCCGTGCCGCACCGCCCACAGCTTGCCCGTCCAGCCGGCGGGCGGCTCCCCGGGCGAGGCCACGGTCAGCGGCAGACCCGCGTGCCGCCGGGCCAGCTCGCACGCCAGCTCACCCGTGCCGTCCGTGCTGCCGTCGTCGATCAGGAAGACCTCCGCCCGCCCCGGATAGTCCTGGGCCAGCAGCGCCGGCAGGCTCGCCGGCAGGACCGCAGCCTCGTCGCGCGCCGGGACGACGACGCACACGCAGGGCCAGACGTCCGGTTCCTGCCGGGCCGGCAGCCTGACGTCCGTACGCCAGAAGAAGCCCCGGGCGAGCAGCAGCCACAACCAGGCGGCGAGAGACAGGGCGGATACGGCGGTCATGACGGAAGTCCACGCATCGGCGCTCACGTGCGCAGTCTGCCCCACGGCCGCGGCCCGCAGCGGCCCATCGTCTATGGTGGCCCGGTGAAGATCGCTCTCATGGACTCCGGAATCGGTCTGCTGGCGGCCACCGCCGCGGTACGGCGCCTGCGACCGGACGCCGATCTCATCCTCTCTCTGGACCCCGACGGCATGCCGTGGGGACCGCGCACCACCGACGACCTGACCGCGCGGGCACTCGCCGTCGCCGAGGCCGCCGCCGCGCACCGTCCCGACGTCCTGATCATCGGCTGCAACACCGCCACCGTGCACGCGCTGCCCGCACTGCGTGCCCGGCTGGAGCCCACACTTCCGGTCATCGGCACCGTCCCGGCGATCAAGCCCGCCGCGGCCGGCGGCGGCCCGGTGGCGATCTGGGCCACGCCCGCCACCACCGGCAGCCCCTACCAGCGCGGTCTCATCGAGGAGTTCGCCGGCGACGCGACGGTCACCGAGGTGCCGTGCCCGGGGCTCGCCGACGCCGTCGAGCACGCGGACGAGACCGCGATCACCGCTGCGATCGCCGCCGCGGCCGCCCTGACACCCGATGCGGTAACGACCGTCGTCCTGGGCTGCACCCATTACGAACTGGTCGCCGAACGTATCCGCGCCGCCGTTCAGCGTCCCGGCGCCCCCCGTCTCGTCCTGCACGGCTCCGCCGGTGCCGTCGCCGCCCAGGCGCTGCGCCGGATCGGCGCCGCCCCCGACCCCGGGGCCCCGGCCGAGGGCACCCTCACCGTGCTGCTGAGCGGACGCGAGGGCACGCTGCCCGCGCCCGCGCTGGCCTATGACGAGGGCCGGCTCCTGCGAGCGGTCACACCCGCGCGCTGACCGGCGGGCACGCCCGGTCGGCCCAGTGACGCTGTGCGACGAGGTACCCGCGCAGCGAAACGGCAGTAACCTCTTGTCCATGAGGCATCGCCACGGCGAGACCACCCCCCAGCCGGACGTCTGGACCGGACGTGCCACCAACCGGGTCCAGTGGTTCCTGGCGCTCATCGGCGCCGCCTGCATGGCGCTCGGCATCGCGCTGGCCGTCGAATCGGCCTGGGAGTCCGGCGTCGCCCCGCTGGCCATGGCGGTCGTCGGCTGCATCGCGGCGGGACTGCTGGTCCTCTTCGGCACGCTGGCGTTCGTGCACGTCGCTCTGAGAGTCGACGAGGACTGCCTCGAAGTACGCTGCGGCCACATCGGCGTGCCCCGTCGCCGCATCCCCCTCTCGCACGTCGCGGGCGCCGAGTTCGCCCCGTGCGTCACCCCGCGCCACTGGGGCGGCTGGGGCTACCGCTGGCGTCCGGAGAAGGGCACCGCGGTTGTCGTACGGCGCGGCGAGGGCGTGGTTCTGCGCCTGTGGGACGGGCACACCTTCACGATCACCGTGGACGACGCCGAAGCGGCCGTTCAGGTCATCAAGGACCGCCTGCGCCCGAAGGCTCCCGGCGCGGCGCGCTGAGCGCGGCGAGCCCCCGGGCGGGACGAGCCCTCCTACAGCCTGCGGGGGCGTGAAGCCGCCCGGACCGCCATGCCCGGGCAGGTCACGCAAGGCACGCGCCCGACGCGGTCACCGCGCGCAGCCCAGGTAGCGCTCCGCGTCGGCCAGGCCTCTCTCCTCACCGGCACCGACGCAGCCGGCTACCGGCACCGAAGCACCCGGCCCGCACCGGGACATCCGGTCGCCCCGAGGTCGTACGCCGCTCGCCGACGCCGGCGAATCGTCGGCGACGGGGCGGGCGCCCGGCCGACACGCGGCACCGGGGGCCGCGACCGGAAGGAGCGCCCCGCAGACCCGCCCCGCGGCTCGGGGCTCGCGCCGGCGGGTCCGGGCGGCGACCTGACGAGCCCCGGCCACCCGGCCGGGACGGGCCGGCGACTGAGGCTCCGGCACACCGTAACGGCTGGTCGGTGGATTGTGGACCGCTCGGTACCCGGAGGTGCCGAAACGGTGCGGCACCGGCTGTCAGGGCCCCGCGGCGACCTCCGACCACGCTGTCGGCGGCGCGGTCACCCGCCGTACACTCCGGGGGGTGACAGCCACCGCAACCTCCGTCGGCGAGTCGGACCGGACGCAGCCGCAGACCACGCGCGCCTCGCGCGTCGCCGCGCGGCTCCTGCGCCTCCTCCCGGCCGCCGCCGCCGCGCTCTCCGGAGTGCTGCTCTACGTCAGCTTCCCGCCGCGCACCTTGTGGTGGCTTGCCCTGCCCGCCTTCGCCGTCTTCGGCTGGGTGCTGCGCGGCCGCGGCTGGAAGGCGGGTCTCGGCCTCGGCTACCTCTTCGGGCTCGGCTTCCTGCTGCCGCTGCTGGTGTGGACCGGCGTGGAGGTCGGCCCCGGCCCCTGGCTCGCCCTGGTGGCGATCGAGGCGCTCTTCGTCGCGTTGGCCGGCGTGGGCGTCGCCGCCGCGTCGAGACTGCCGGCCTGGCCCGTGTGGGCGGCGGCGCTGTGGATCGCGGGAGAGGCCGCACGCGCGCGCGTGCCCTTCGAGGGCTTCCCCTGGGGCAAGATCGCGTTCGGGCAGGCGGACGGCGTGTTCCTGCCGCTCGCCGCGGCCGGCGGCACACCGGTACTCGGGTTCGCGGTCGTCCTGTGCGGCTTCGGCCTCTGCGAGGCCGTGCGTCTGGCCTCCCTGGCGCGCCGCACCCGAGCGGTACGGCGGAGCGCGGCGGCGGTGGCCCTCCTCAGCGTGGCCGTACCCGTCGTGGGCGCCGTCGCCGCCCGTCCGCTGGTCAGCGACAAGGCGGAGGGCGGCACCGCGACCGTCGCCGTGGTCCAGGGCAACGTGCCGCGCGCGGGCCTCGACTTCAACGCCCAGCGGCGGGCCGTACTGGACTACCACGCGCGCGAGACGCGACGCCTTGCCGCCGAGGTCGAGGCCGGCAAGGCGGCCCGGCCCGACTTCGTGCTCTGGCCGGAGAACTCCTCGGACATCGACCCGTTCGCCAACGCCGACGCGCGGCTGGTCATCGACCGGGCCGCCAAGGCGATCGGCGTGCCCATCTCGGTCGGCGGCGTCGTGGAACGCGACGGCAAGCTGCTCAACGAACAGATCCTGTGGGACCCCGACAAGGGCCCGGTGGACACCTACGACAAGCGGCAGATCCAGCCGTTCGGCGAGTACCTCCCGCTGCGCTCGCTCATCGGGGCGATCAACGACGACTGGACCTCCATGGTCAGCCAGGACTTCAGCCGGGGCACCGAACCGGGCGTGTTCACCATGGCCGGCACCAAGGTCGGGCTCGTCACCTGCTACGAGGCCGCCTTCGACTGGGCGGTGCGCTCCGAGGTCACCGACGGCGCCCAGATGATCTCCGTACCCAGCAACAACGCGACGTTCGACCGCAGCGAGATGACCTACCAGCAGCTGGCCATGTCCCGCATCCGCGCGGTCGAGCACAGCCGGACCGTCACCGTTCCGGTGACCAGTGGTGTCAGTGCGATCATCATGCCGGACGGGAGGATCACGCAGCGGACCGGCATGTTCGTGGCGGACTCCCTGGTCCAGGAGGTGCCCCTGCGCTCCTCCGAGACGCCCGCCACCCGGCTGGGCGTGGTGCCCGAGATCGCCCTGGTGCTGGTCGCGGCCGGCGGGCTCGGCTGGGCCGTCGGCGCCGGTGCGCGCGGGCGACGCGCCCGTGGCGTGTAGCCGTACACCCGCCGCACGCCCGCGGCCTCGCCCGAAGGGGTCCGACCGGCCCGTTAGGGTCGTGCGCATGGCTACTCCCGACTTCATCCGCGACCTGCGCGTCTTGGCCGGACACCAGCTGCTGTGGCTCCCCGGAGTCACCGCCGTCGTCTTCGACGACGAGGGCCGGGTGCTGCTGAACCGGCGCGCCGACAACCGGCGCTGGTCACTGATCGGCGGCATCCCGGAACCGGGGGAGCAGCCCGCCGCCTGCGCGGTGCGCGAGGTCGAGGAGGAGACGGCCGTACGGTGCGTCGTCGAGCGGGTGGTCCTCGTCCAGGCCCTGAACCCGGTCACGTACGACAACGGTGACGTCTGCCAGTACATGGACATCACTTTCCGGTGCCGGGCCGTCGGCGGCGACGCCCGGGCCAACGACGACGAGTCGCTGGACGCGGGCTGGTTCGCGGTGGACGCCCTGCCGGACCTCAAGGAGTTCGGGCAGACCCGGGTCAAGCAGGCGCTGTCCAACGCCCCCACATGGTTCGACCCCACTGGTTGCATCTGAAGTATGGGGCGTGCCCACATGGGGGGTGCGGTGGACGCTGCCTAGGGTCGGAGATATGACCTCGCCCAGCGTCCTCCCGGCCCCCCATGCCTCCCCGCTCGACCTCGGCGGCCGTACCGCCCTCATCACCGGCGCCGCCGGCGGCATCGGCCGTGCCTGTGCGCAGCGGCTTGCCGCCGCCGGGGCCAAGGTCAGAGCGGTCGACCGGGACTCCGCCGGGCTGGACGCGCTCGCCGAGATCTGTGGGGGCCTCGCCGGCAGCGTCGAACCTCACGTCCTGGACCTGACCGACCTGGACGCCGCCGAGCTCGCCGCCGCCGGTACCGACGTCCTCGTCAACAACGCCGGGCTGCAGTTGGTGCGGCCCATCGAGGAGTTCCCGCCGGACGTCTTCCACACCGTGCTCACCGTGATGCTGGAGGCCCCCTTCCGCCTCATCCGCGGCGCCCTGCCCCACATGTACGGGCAGGGCTGGGGCCGTATCGTCAACGTCTCCTCCGTCCACGGCCTGCGCGCCTCGGCCTACAAGGCGGCCTACGTCTCCGCCAAGCACGGGCTGGAGGGACTGTCCAAGACCGCCGCCCTCGAAGGTGCCGCCCACGGCGTCACCTCCAATTGCGTGAACCCCTCCTACGTACGCACCCCGCTGGTCGAAAAGCAGATCACCGACCAGGCCCGGGCCCACGGCATCCCCGAGGAGCAGGTGCTGACCGACGTCATGCTGCGGGACAGCGCCGTGCGCCGGCTCATCGAACCGGAGGAGGTCGCCGACGCCGTGGCCTACCTGTGCGGCCCGCAGGCGTCCTTCGTCACCGGCACCTCACTCGTCCTGGACGGCGGCTGGACCGCGCACTGATCGCAGTGGCGGCCCGAGCCGCCCACCGAGCCGGGTGGTGCTCCTCGGCGGCCGGGGTTTTCCACAGGGCTGCCGGGACGACCGTGCGATGGGGAATCCTGTGAGCATGTCCCGCGATCACGTGCAGTCCGCCGAGCGCTCCGCCCACGATGCCGGAGCGCCGGTCGGCGACGCCGGCGCTGCCGAGAGCCCGGCCGCCGCCGTCGAGACGCCGTTCCTGGAGCTGTTGGCCCGGGGCGCGTCCGCCGACGCCTACGAGCAGCCGGTGCTGCTCGCCCGCGCCGAGCGGGGACCGGCCGAGCGGATCACCGCGCTGGAACAGGCGAGGAACCTCGCCCTGCGCGTGCGCTCCGAACTGGAGGGCAGGCGCAGGCGTGAGGCCGAGCTGTCCGCACTGTTCGAGACGGCCCACGACCTCGCCGGCCTGCGCGACCTGGACGCGGTCCTGCGCGCGATCGTGCAACGGGCCCGCTCGCTGCTCGGCACCGACGTGGCCTACCTCAGCCTCAACGACACGGCCCGCGGCGACACCTATATGCGCGTCACCGAGGGCTCGGTCGCGGCCCGCTTCCAGCAGCTGCGGCTCGGCATGGGGGAGGGGCTCGGCGGCCTCGTCGCCCAGACCGCCCGCCCCTACGTCACCGACGACTACTTCAAGGACGCCCGGTTCCAGCACACCCGCACCATCGACGCGGGCGTACGCGACGAGGGCCTGGTCGCCATCCTCGGCGTGCCTCTCATGCTCGGCCACCACGTCATCGGCGTGCTCTTCGCCGCGGACCGGCGCGCCCGCGTCTTCGAACGTGAGCAGATCGCCCTGCTCGGCTCCTTCGCCGCCCTCGCGGCAGCCGCCATCGACACCGCGAACCTGCTCGCCGAGACCCGTTCGGCCCTCGCCGGCCTGGAGCGGGCCAACGAGATCATCCGGGACCGCAGCGGCGTCATCGAGCGCGCGTCCGACGTCCACGACCGGCTCGCCGAGCTCGTCCTGCGCGGCGGTGGTGTCCACGACGTGGCCGCCGCCGTCTCCCAGGTCCTGGCCGGCACCGTCGAGTTCACCGAGGCCGCCTCGGCGCCGCCGCGGGCCCTGGAGACATCCCGCACCGAGGGTCACGCGGTGCGGCACGAGGACGACTGGATCGCCGCCGTCGCCGCCGGCGACGAGCTGCTCGGCGCCCTCGTCCTGTGCGGCCACCCCGGACTCGACCCCGTCGACCAGCTCACCCTGGAGCGCGCCGCGATGGTCACCTCCCTCCTCCTGCTCGCCCGGCGCTCCGCCGCCGAGGCCGAACAGCGCGTACGCGGCGAGCTGCTGGACGATCTGCTCGACGCCCGAGACCGCGACCCGCGCCTGCTGGGCGACCGCGCCCGGCGGCTGCGCGCCGACCTGGACGCCACCCACGTCGTGCTCGCCGCCCGCCTCGACGCCACCGCACCCGACGCAGACCAGGAGGCGGACGCGCGCAGACGCCTGTGGGCCGCCGCCTCCCACCTCGCCGCCACCCGTCACGGCCTGGCCGCCGCCCGTGACGGCGGCACCGTACTGCTGCTGCCCCTGACCGCGGGGGACGGTGCCACGGACCTGGCCCGCCGCACCGCCCGCCAGCTGGGCACGGCCGTCCACGAGGCCGTCACCGTCGGCGCCTCCGCCCCCGTGGAGGATCTCGCCGACCGCCCCGACTCCGTGGCCGCCGCCTACACCGAGGCCCGGCGCTGCCTCGACGCCCTGCGCCTGCTGGGCCGCTCCGGGGACGGCGCGGCCGCCGAGGACTTCGGATTCCTGGGACTGCTGCTGGCCGGGGACCAGAACGTCTCCGGCTTCGTCGAGCGCACCATCGGCCAGGTCGTCGCCTACGACGAGCGGCGCGGCACCGAACTCCTGCGCACCCTCGACGCGTACTTCGCCTGCGGCATGAGCCCCGCCCGCACCAAGGACGCCCTGCACGTCCACGTGAACACGGTCGCCCAGCGCCTCGAACGCGTCGGCCGCCTCCTGGGCGACGACTGGCAGAGCCCCGACCGCGCGCTGGAGATACAACTGGCGCTGAGACTGCACCGGCTGTCGATACCGGCACAGCACTGACCCCCGTACGCACGGGGCGTACGGGGGCCGGCCGCAGGGCAGGTCAGAGGGTGCGCGCTCCCGGCGTCCGGGAGGCGCTCCCCTCCGCCTCCTTCATGTCCCCGTCCCCGTCCCCGTCCGCGGGAGAGGACATGACCTCGTTGAGGTCCCGGTGGCGGGTCTCCTTCGCCACACCCACCGCGATCAGCGTCAGGACGACCGCGGCGATGACGTAGAGGGAGATCGGGGCGGAGCTGTCGTACTTGTCCAGCAGTGCGGTGGCGATCAGCGGTGCGGGGGCGCCGGCCGCGACGGACGCGAACTGCGCGCCGATGGACGCACCCGAGTAGCGCATCCGGGTCGCGAACATCTCGGAGAAGAACGCCGCCTGGGGCGCGTACATCGCGCCGTGCAGCACCAGGCCCACGGTCACCGCGAGGAGCAGACTGCCGAAGTCACCGGTGTCGATCAGCATGAAGAAGGGGAACATCCACAGCCCGACACCGGCCGCGCCCAGCAGATACACCGGACGCCGGCCGATCCGGTCCGACAGCGCCCCCCAGGCCGGGATGACCGCGAAGTGCACGGCCGATGCGATCAGTACCGTGTTGAGCGCGCTCTGCTTGGAGACGTCTGCGGCGGTGGTGGCGTAGACGAGGATGAAGGCCGTGATGACGTAGTAGCTGATGTTCTCCGCCATCCGCGCGCCCATCGCGATCAGCACGTCACGCCAGTGGTGCCGCAGCACGGCGACGATCGGAAGCGGCTCGGCCTTCGCCGTGCGCGTCTCGGCCTGTGCCAACGCCTGCTTGAAGACGGGCGATTCGTCGACGGACAGACGAATCCACAAACCGACCATGACCAGCACTCCGGAGAGCAGGAACGGTATCCGCCAGCCCCAGCTGTTGAACGCGGAGTCCGACAGCACGGCCGTCAGCAGCGACAGCACGCCGGTCGCCAGCAACTGCCCCGCCGGCGCCCCGGTCTGCGGCCACGACGCCCAGAACCCGCGCCGCCGCGCGTCCCCGTGCTCCGACACCAGCAGCACGGCGCCGCCCCACTCGCCGCCGAGCGCGAAGCCCTGGACGAGTCGCAGCACGGTCAGCAGCACGGGAGCGGCCGTACCGATGGTCGCGTGCGTGGGCAGCAGCCCGATCGCGAAAGTCGCCCCGCCCATCATCAACAGGCTGAGCACCAGCAGCTTCTTGCGCCCGAGCCGGTCACCGTAGTGCCCGAACACCAGCGCCCCCAGCGGACGCGCGGCGAACCCGACCGCGTACGTCAGGAACGACAGCAGCGTGCCGACCAGCGGGTCGGAGTCAGGGAAGAACAGCTTGTTGAAGACGAGAGCGGCGGCGGAGCCGTAGAGGAAGAAGTCGTACCACTCGATGGTGGTGCCGATGAGGGACGCGGCGACGATGCGCTTGAGTTTGCCGGGTGTCGGGGGAGCGGATGCTGCGGAGGCCATGTGCGCCACTTCCTCGTGTGCGGTGGGGACGGGTACGTGAGGGCACACGGTAGGAAGCCGCAGGTCAGGGGCACATGTGGCGGGACAACATAGTTCGGGCCCGAGGTGTGCGTGCGCCCCCCATGCCGATGACGGGACACGGTGCACGGACAGGATGGACGCCAGCACCCGGGCGTTCACCCAGTGCCTATGCTTACGGCCATGAGTCGATGGGAGAAGCTGACTGGTGGTGCGTCCGGCGAGCAGTATGCGGCTCGGTTCGCTCAACTCGCCGAGCAGGGTGAAGACGTACACGGCGAGGCGCGACTGTGTGCCACGCTGGTGCCCCCTGGAGCGCGGGTGCTGGACGCCGGATGCGGCACCGGTCGGGTCCTGATCCGGCTCGCCCAGCTCGGGTATGAGGGCGTGGGCGTGGACCGTGACGCCTCCATGCTGGCCGTGGCACGTCGCAACGCGCCACACCTGACCTGGCTGCAGGCTGACCTGTCGGACTTCGACCCGGCGACCGCGGGCATCACCACCGGCTTCGACCTCGTCGTGGCCGCCGGCAACATCTTCCCCCTCCTCGCCCCGGGAACCGAGGCCGCCGTCGCCGCCCGGCTGGCCCGTGCCCTGCGCCCCGGCGGATTCCTCGTCGCGGGCTTCGGCTTGGACCGGGAGCATCTACCCGTGCCGCCCAGCCTCACCCTGGGGGAGTACGACGCGTATTGCGGCGCCGCCGGCCTCACCCTGACCGATCGCTTCGCCACGTGGGACGCCGCTCCGTACGACGGTGGCGGCTACGCGGTCAGCGTCCATCGCCGCTGAGGGCCGCGGGCGCCGGCCGACAGAGGTCGGCCGGGGCCCGCGGCTTCAGGACGCGGCGCTCACCGCTCCCGGTCGCACATGCCTTCCTCCAACTCGTGGATGTCCCGGTCGCCGGAGCCGACACAGGTCCAGCGGTCGGGATCCTGGTCCTCCCAGCCGGCGGGATCGGCGAGGAGGTCGTCCAGGGCCTGACCGGTCACTGCTTCGCTGGTGAGGTGCGCGGGCCATTCGCCGGACTGGTACACCTTGATGAAGCCGAGGCGCTGCCAGCAGCGGATGAGGCGGGAGAAGCGCGGGATGTGCTTCTTCCACTCCTCCTCGTCCTCACTGTCGGACCAGTCGGACAGCAGGGCCCAGAGGTCGGATCCCTCTCCTCCGTTGATGAAGAGGCAGTACTCGTCGTCTTGCAGGTCCCGCATGGGGGTGGGTCCCTCCACGTCCTGTCGCCTTCGTCGGCCGAGCGTTTGACGTCATAGCCGTCGCAGTCGGCCCGTGTTACCGATGTTGGTGTGGCTGCCCGGCATTAGAGTTCCTCCCATGAACAGGCAGGCCCCGACGCTGGAGGATGTCGCGCGGGAGGCGGGGGTCTCCCGTGCCACCGTGTCGCGGGTCGTGAACGGCGTGCGCAACGTCGATCCCGGCATCCAGGACCTGGTCCGCAGCGCGATCGAGCGGACGGGCTACACGCCGAACCGCGCAGCGAGGGCGTTGGTCACCCGACGTACCGGGACGGTGGCCCTCATCGTCTCCGGCGCGGGCGACGCCTTCGCGGGCCGCGTGTTCGCGGACCCGTTCTTCGGTCGTGTCGTCAACGGCGTCGTGGGGTATCTCCGTGCGCGCATGACGCAACCGGTGCTGCTGTTCGCCGAGTCGGAGGCGGCCAGGACGCAGGTGGCCGACTATCTGCGGCAGGGCAGTGCGGACGGCGCGCTGGTGGTCTCCGTACAACCGGACGACCCTCTGCCGGACATGCTCCTGTCCGCCCGCGTCCCCACGGTGCTGTTCGCACGTCCCAACCGGGCGACACCGGTCAGTTGCGTCGATCTGGACCACCGTGCGGGGGGCCGCTTGGCCGGGGAACACCTCCTGGGCCGCGGCTGCCGCCGTATCGCGGTGATCGGCGCGCCGCCGGGTCTCAGGGCCGGCCGGGAACGCCTCGCCGGATTCCGCGACGCCCTGGCTCGCGCGGGGCATGGCAGCCCTCCCGTGGCCGACGGCGTGTTCACGCTGGACAGCGGGGCGGTGGCCATGGCCGCGCTGCTGCGGTACCGCCCCGCTGTGGACGGCGTGTTCGCGGCCAACGATCTGATGGCCCAGGGCGCCTGTCAGGTCCTGCGGGAACTGGGCAGGCGCATACCGGAGGATGTCGCCGTCGTCGGGTTCGACGACTCGAGCATCGCCGTGACGTGCCGGCCACCGCTGACCACCGTGCGCCAGCCGGTGGAGGAGATGGCGGCGGCCATGGCCAGGATGCTGGACGAGCAGGTCCGGGGCACCCGCACCGAACCCCGCACCCTCGTCTTCGAACCGGAACTGGTCGTACGCGAGTCCGCCTGACCGGGCGACGGGGCAGGGCCCCGGCCATCGGCATGGTCAGGCGCGATCAGGCGCGATCAGGCGCGGGACTCCCCGTGGGCACGAATGATCTCCGCGTACCGCAGGCCGCTCGTCTTGACGGTCCGGACCTGCGTCGCGTAGTCGACGTGGACGAGGCCGAAGCGTTTGTCGTAGCCGTAGGCCCACTCGAAGTTGTCGAGCAGGGACCAGGCGTAATAGCCGGCCAGCGGTACGCCCTTGCGGACCGCCCGGGCGCAGGCGCTCACGTGCTGCTCCAGGTAACGGGCCCGGTCGGGGTCGTGGACTGCGCCGTCGGGCGAGACCGTGTCCGCGAACGCGGAGCCGTTCTCGGTGACGTACAGCTTGCGGACTCCATACTCGTCGGTCAGGCGCAGCAGCAGGGCCTCCAGGCCGCCGGCGTCGATCTGCCAGTCCATGCCGGTGCGCGGTACGTCGGGCAGCCGGACCTCACGGGCGTACGGGACGGGGCCCAGGGGGTCGTCGGTGACGGTCGCCGGGAAGTAGTAGTTGAGGCCGTGCCAGTCGAGGGGCGTGGCGATCGCGTCCAGGTCGCCCGGGCGCTCGGGCAGGTCCACGCCGTACAGCTCGCGCATGTCGGTGGGGAAGCCGCGGCCGTAGACCGGGTCGAGCCACCAGCGGTTGGTGTGGCCGTCCATGCGGGTGGCCGCCGCGATGTCCTCCGGGCGGGTCGAGGCGGCCTCGACGGTGGAGTGGTTGGTGACGAGGCCGATCCGCGCGCCCGGCACGGCCGCGCGGACCGCCCGGGTGGCGAGGCCGTGCCCGAGGAGAAGATGGTACGAGGCGCGTACGGCGGCGGTCAGGTCGGTCAGGCCGGGTGCCATCCGGCCCTCCAGGTGGCCGATCCAGCCGGAGCACAGGGGTTCGTTCAGGGTGGCCCACTGGGTGACGCGATCGCCGAGGCGGCCGGCCACGACCGAGGCGTAGTCGGCGAGGTGCTCCGCGGTATCGCGTACGGTCCAGCCGCCGCGGTCCTGGAGCGACTGGGGAAGGTCCCAGTGGTAGAGGGTGACGTTGGGGGTGATCCCCGCGTCGAGGAGGCCGTCGACGAGCCGGTCGTAGAAGTCGAGTCCGGCCGCGTTGACCGGTCCGTCGCCACCGGGCAGGACACGGGGCCAGGCGATGGACAGGCGGTAGGCGTCGGCGCCGAGCCGCTTCATCAGGGCGATGTCCTCGGGCCACCGGTGGTAGTGGTCGCAGGCCACGTCGCCGTGGTCGTCGTTGTCGATCCTCCCGGGGGTGTGGGAGAAGGTGTCCCAGATCGACGGTGCCCGGCCGTCCTCGGCGACGGCGCCCTCGATCTGGTAGGCGGAGGTGGCCGTGCCCCAGGTGAAGTCGGCGGGGAAGGCGGCGAGGTCGAGCGATTCGGACACAGAGGGCCTCTCTGGGGTGGTCGGGTGGAGTGGGGCAGGGGCAGGGGCAGGGGCGGCTATTTGACGGCGCCGGCGGTGAGGCCGGTGACGAGGTAGCGCTGGAGCAGCAGGAAGCCGGCGACGACGGGGAGGCTGACGACGAGTGAGGCGGCCATGACCTGGTTCCAGTACACGTCGTTCTGGGTGGCGTAGCCCTGGAGGCCGACGGCCAGGGTGCGGGTGGTCTCGTTGGTCATGACCGAGGCGAAGAGCACTTCGCCCCAGGCAGTCATGAACGCGTAGACGGCGACGGCGACGATGCCGGGGATCGCGGCGGGCACGATCACCCGGAAGAGGGCGCCGAGCGGTCCGCAGCCGTCCACCTTGGCCGCCTCGTCGAGGTCCCTGGGCACGGAGTCGAAGTAGCCGATCAGCATCCAGATGGAGAACGGCAGCGAGAAGGTGAGGTAGGTGAGGATCAGGCCGCCGCGGGAGCCGAACAGGGCGATCCCGGTGGCGTTGCCGATGTTGACGTAGATGAGGAACAGCGGCAGCAGGAACAGGATGCCGGGGAACATCTGGGTCGAGAGCACGGTCACCGTGAAGACGCGCTTGCCGCGGAAGGAGTACCGGCTGACCGCGTAGGCCGCGAACACGGCGATGGTGACGGAGCAGAGGGTCGCCGAGCCCGCCACGATCAGCGAGTTCACGAAGTAGTCGGCGAGTGGGACCGTTTCCCAGATGTCGAAGTACGGGCGGACGGTGAGACCCGAGGGGATCCACTCGAACTTGCCCGACACGTCTTCCAGCGGCTTCAGTGAGCTGGAGATCATCACGTAGACCGGCAGCAGGACGAAGACGGTGAGGAGGGTCAGGAAGACGCGACGGCTCCACAGGAAGGACCGCGGGGCGGCCATCGGGGAGCGGGGTCGCCGGACGGCGGGGCTAGGCATCGGTGGCCTTCCTTCCTCGCGAGGTGAGCCAGAGGTAGACGCCCGTCACCACGAGCAGGAACAGGAGCAGCAGGACCGACATCGCGGAGCCCGTCCCGAAGTTCCAGGTCTGGAACGAGGACTGGTAGATGTGGATGGAGATGAGGTCCGCGGCCTCCGGTGCCGCCTTGCCGAACAGGACGAAGGGCGTGTTGAAGTCGTTGAACGTCCACAGGAACAGCACCAGGACGAGGACCTGGTTGACGGGGCGCAGCGCCGGCAGGGTGATGCGGCGGACCTGCTGCCAGACGCCCGCGCCGTCCAGGGCGGCGGCCTCGTAGACGTCCCTCGGGATGTTCTGCAGTCCGGCCATGATGATGAGGAAGGCGAAGGGCCAGCCCTTCCACACCGAGACGACGAGCAGCGCGATGAAGCTGTTGTCGCCGATCAGCCAGAACGGGGGACTGCCGGTGAGCCCGAGCTGGTCGTGCAGCACGTGGTTCACCAGCCCGTTGTCCCGCTGGAACATGAACGACCAGGTGATGACGGCGGCGTACACGGGCAGCGCGTACGGGACGAGGAAGATCGTGCGCAGGAAGCCCCGGCCGCGGAACGATTCCTGCAGGAAGACCGCGGCGGCCACGCCCAGCACCCAGCACAGGCCGACGGAGACCACGGTGAACAGGCAGGTGGTGAAGAACGAGTTGAGCAGCGCCTCGCCCACGGGGGCGTCGAAGTCGACCGACAGCTGGTAGTTGTCGAGGCCGGCCCAGGGCGCGGTGCCCCAGTCGCGGATGTAGAACTGGGTCAGCTCCTTGAAGCTGACGACGATGCCGATCACCATCGGCACCAGGTGGACCAGTAGTTCGAGGAGGATCGCGGGGAACAGCAGCAGGTACGGCAGGGCGATGCGGCGCAGCCGCCCGGAGCGACGCTTGCGCGGCGCCGCTCCGGGGTCGTTCTTCCGCGCCGTCCGCTCGCCTGCGTCGAGGGCAGCGGTGGTGGTCATGGCGGTTTCCGGGCTCACTTCTTGGGCATCTGCTGCTGGGCCTTCTCGAGCCCCGCCCGCACTGACTCGGTGGTCACCGCGCGGCCGGCGGCGGCGTCGGCGAAGAGTTCCTTGACGGCGGTGCCGACGACGGTCTCGAACTGCGACTCCTCGGGGACCTGCGGCAGTGCGGTGGCACTGGTCGCGAGGGTCTCCCGGAGCACAGTGAGGGACGGGGTGTCGAAGGCCGGGTCCTGCTGGGCGGCCTTGACCGGCGGGATGGAGCCGTAGGCCTTGTTGAGGACGACCTGCTCCTCGTCGCTGGTCATGAACTTCACGAACTTCCTGGCGCCGTCGATGTTCTTGGTGTTCTTGAAGACGGCCATGTTGATGCCGGCGACCATGGAGTTGGTGGCCTTGCCCGGGCCGGGCTCGCCGGACTGCACGGGGGCGGGCGCGACGCCCCACTCGTCCTCGCTCATGCCCTGCGACTCGAAGGTGGCCGACGCGGTCTGCCACAGCACCATGGCCGTCTTGTCCTTGGCGAAGTCGCTCAGGGACTGGTTCTGCGCGTACTCGGCGTTGCCGGGCGCGACGATCTTGTCCTTGGCCATCAGATCGACGTACTGCTTCACCGCCGCGACGGCGCCGTCCGAGGTGAAGTCGGCCTTGCCTTCAGGGGTGAAGAAGTCCGCGCCGTGCTGCTTGGCGAGGACGAAGACCTGGTGGATGTTGTTGGAGAGGTTCGAACCCTCCGCGCCGAGCCCCCACCTGCCGTCCTCGGAGAGCTTCCTGCCGGTCTCGGCCAGCTCCTCCCAGGTCGCCGGCGGCTTCTCTATGCCGGCGTCGGCGAACATCTTCTTGTTGTAGTAGAGCGCGTAGGCCATGGAGTACAGCGGTACGGCGGCCGGGTCCTGGCCCGGTACGCCGGTCGAGCCGAGCGCGGACTCCACGAAGCGGTCCTTGCCGCCGATGGTCTCGAAGTTCTCCGCGTCCCAGGGCAGGAGGGCGCCGCTGGACTGCAGCGACGCGCTCCAGGTGTTGCCGATGTTCAGGACGTCGGGGCCCTGGCCCGAGGTGGTGGCGGTGAGGATGCGGTTGAGGAGGTCCGCCCAGGGCACGACCTCCAGCTTCACCTCGATGCCGGTCTCCTTCTCGAACTTGTCGAGTTCCGGCTGGAGGACCTTCTTGTCGACCTCCAGGTTCGCGCCCTGGTTGGAGGCCCAGTAGGTGAGGGTCTTCGGCTGCTCGTTGGAGCCCTCCGTGCCGGACGACCCCCCGCCGCAGGCGGCCACGGTGAGGGCGAAGGAGAGGGTGACGGCGCCGACGGCTGCGGCTCTGTTTCTGCGCATGACTCCAGAGGCCTTCCGGGAGGTGACGGGGTCGCCCGCGGAGGGGGTCCGGGGCAGCACCCCGCGTTCCCTGAATACCCCCACGGCTTAATTTAGGATGTGAGTTAAACTTCGAACGAAGGGCGCGTCAAGAGCCCCGCCACAGGTAAGTCGCGGTAAGGATGTCGGAACGAGGGGGGCGAGGGTGAAGGTGCGCAACGGGCGTACGGTGCGTGACCTGCGGCGGCAGAACCGCACCGCCGTATTGCAACGGTGACGGGCCGCTCAGCAGGTTCTCGCTGGGGCCGGTCACCGGGTTGAGTTCCGGCTCGGTCAGCAACATGGTCTCCGAACTGGTCGCCGAGGGACTGGTGGAGGAGGCCGGAAGCGTCGGCTCCGCCGGCGGCCGTCCCCGCACGCTGCTGCGCGTCAGCGCGCGGAGCGCTTACATGATCGGCGTCGACATCGGCGAGACCCGCGTGCGGATCGAACTCTTCGACCTCGCCCTCACCGAGCTGGCCCGGGTCGAGAGACCGCTGGAGTCGGAGGGGCCGCGCCGCGTCGACCGCTACGACGTCGGCGTCGTCATGACGCATCTGCGCGAGGGCATCCCCGAGGTGCTGGACGAGGCCGGCATCGCGGCGGAGAGCCTGCTCGGCGTCGGGATCGGCGTGCCGGGCATCGTCGCCAGGACCGCCGAGGCCGGCGCGGTCGTGCACGGCCAGACGATCGGCTGGGACGCCGTTCCGCTGGAGCGGTTGCTGCGCGAGTCCCGGGTCCTGCCCGAGACGGTGCCCTACTACATCGACAACGGGGCCAAGACGCTGGGCCAGGCGGAGATGTGGTTCGGCGCCGGCCGGGGCGCGCAGAGCGCGGCGGTGGTGCTTTTCGGCTCAGGTGTCGGCGCCTGCGTCGTCGGGGACGACATGCGACCGGGCCGGGCCGTGGAGTGGGGCCACCTGACGGTACGGGTGCGCGGGCGCCGGTGCCGCTGCGGCGCGCGGGGCGGCGAGGGCGAGCGACGACGCCACCAGTGCGCCGAGGGCGAGCAGGGGGACGGCGCGGCGGCCGGCCCGTCCGCGGTACGAGAGGTCTGGGGACACATCTGCTCCTGGCGGGTTGAGGAGAGCCGACGGGGCGGGGCGGCGGCCGGGGACCGCCTGATGGTCCCTCCGGGCCGGGAGCGCGGGGACGTGGTCCGGCCCGGAGGGGAGTTCCGACCGGCTGACGGCTCGGTCAGGGGAAGGAGACGACCGTGGACGGCACGGTCGTAGTGCCGGCCGGGACGGTGGAGGCACCGGTGTCGTTGATGACGTGGTTGTAGTGCCCCATGCCACCCAGGGAGACCACGAGGAGGCTGTGGAACTTGACTCCCGGTGTGACGGGCGCCTTGAAGCCGCGGTCCTGGCGGATGTTCGGGTCGACGTTGTAGTTGCAGTAGCTGCCGAGGCCCCAGGCTTCGTGGGTGTCCACGGAGTCGTCGACGCGGTAGGCGGCGTACCCCTTCGTCGTGCCGTTCTGGATGGCCGCCTGGTTGGGGGCGTCGTACGCCTTCTCGTTCTGGTAGAAGATCGTCCGGCCGCGTTCGCCGTACCACTCGACGTCGTACTTGTTGAAGTGCTCGACGAACAGTCCGGTGGCCAGTACGTCGTCGCCGTTGACGCGGACGCCGTGGTCGGCCCGGTTGGTCTCCCAGCCGACGCCCTCGCCGTGGTCGGCCCGCCACACCCAGGTGTGGTCGATGATCGTGTCGTGGCTGTTGACCACCATGCTGGTGGTCGCCTTGCCCGCGCCCGCGCCGCCGATGCGGATGTAGACGTCCTGCACGGTGGTCGGGTTCGCGGCGTGGTCGGTGCCGGCGCCCTGGTGGCCGATCTCCAGTAGCGTGGGGGAGTTGACCGGCCCGGCGTCGATGAGGAAGCCGGCGAGCTTCACGCCGTCCACGTCGGCGACCTTCACCGCGGTCACCCCGTTGTCCGGGATGATCGTGGCGAGGCCGAGGCCCAGCACGACGGTGTCCGCCCGGTTGACGTTGATGGTCTGGTCGACGTGGTAGACGCCGGGGGTGAAGAGGAGGTGCAGGCCCTGGGCGAGAGCGGCGTTGATGGTGGCGGCGGTGGCGCCGGGCTTGACGACGTAGAACCTGTCCAGCGGGATCGACTCGCCCTGCGGGGTGCCGTTCGCCCAGGTGGTGCCGCGGGCGTTGGTCCGCTTGGCGGGGGCGAAGACCTTGTACTCGTCGCCGTCCAGGTAGAGGAACGGCTTCTCGCGGGAGATCGGCGTCGTGTCGAGCGTGGTGTAGCGGGGCTCGGGGAAGCTGGTGGCGGGAGCGCCCTCGACTCCTGAGAAGGTCTGGTTCCAGACGCTGTTGGACCAGCCGCCGATGGAGCTGTCGCGGGTGTACCACTGCTGCTGCGAGTAGTTGCCGACCTGGCCGTCGATCTTGCTGTCGGCGATGTAGCCGCCGCTGGCCCAGCCGTAGCCGTTGGGCGCGAGGTTGAGGCCGCCCTTGACGTGCATCCGGCGGAACGAGGCGGCCTGCGAGACCGCCCACCGGTTGGTCCCGCTGACCGGATTCACGGCGAGGTTCTCCGCACCGCGCCAGAAGTTCTGGGTGGCGTTGCCGTTGAACCAGCCGGCGTCGACGGTGACGTCACCGTCGATCGTCGTGTCGTCGGGGCGCAGGCCGAGACCGAGGATCTGGGTGTAGAAGCCGATCTGGGCGTTGAGGTTGTCGTAGGTGCCGGGCTTGAAGAGGAAGGCGTGCCGGCCGGAGCCGAACTGCGCCGACTCCTGCTCCTGGAAGACCTGGTCCAGCTTGGCCTGGATGCCGGGCGTGGACGGGTCGAAGACGTGCACGTTGGGGCCGAGGTCGCCGCCGCCCGGGATGACCGGGCCCGGGTCGTCGCCGGTGGTGCCGAACACCTTGAACTCCCAGAGGGAGTAGCCGTATCCGGTGGCTCGGGCGGCGCCGAGCATGCGGACGTACCGGGCGGTGCCGGAGACGTTCACGATCTCCGTGCCGCCGGCGCCGGTGGTGGTGGAGTGGGCCGTCGACCAGTCGGTGCCGTTCTGAGACGTCTCGATGCGGTAGGACTTGGCGTAGGCGGCCTCCCAGCGCAGCTCGACCCGGCTGAGGGAGGTGGAGGCGCCGAGGTCGACGCGGAGCCACTGCGGATCGGCGGCGGCGCTGGACCAGCGGGTGCCGTTGTCGCCGTCGACGGCCGCGGTCGCCGGGGTGCCGTAGTGCTCCTGGCTGGAAGCGGCGACCGGCTTGCCCTGCGACAGCAGTACGGGCGCGGCCTGGGCCTGCGCGGCGGGGAGGACGGCGAGCAGGGTGGCGGCCAGCGCGGTGACGAGGACGCCGACGAGACCGCGGCGACCGGGTCTGCGCGGCACCGGCACCGCCGGGGATATGCCGACAGCGGGCATGGAAGGACTCCTTGACACGGAAGAGGTGGGAGAGCGCTCTCCGGCACCTTGCCCGCCCTGCCGGTCGCGGTCAAGGTTCCTCGCACGGCTTTTCTTTTGGCTTTCATTAAGTACATTCGGCCGATCCCTCCCCGCTACGACGGGTGCTGCCCGGCCGTGCCGCCGGGCAGCACCCGTCCCGCGGCCTCCTCCTTCACCCCGGCCGACGCCGATCGCCGAGGTGCGGGGTAGGAGACGGTGTGGTCGGGGCCGTTTGACCTTGACACAGTGACAAGGCCTTCACTGTGGCCAGGAGGTGGTCCCGACGACATGTCGAAACAGGACAGGGGTACCGAACAGGCCCTTCGGAGGCTGGAGGACACCAGCCCGTCAGTGCGGCTGCGGGCAGCGCTGGGTGTCGGAACGGCCCCCGACCCGCGGTTCGTCGGCAAGCTCGTCGAACGATGCGCGGTCGAGCCGGAGTTCTACGTGCGCGACATGCTCACCTGGGCACTCACGCGTCACCCGTCCTCCGCGACGCTCCCGGCGCTGCTGCACGAAGTCCGCTCGGAGTGCGCGCAGGCACGAAGCCAGGCCCTGCACACGCTGTCCAAGATCGGGGACCGGCAGGCGTGGCCGGCGATCACACGGGCGCTGCTGTCCGACGCCGACGACGAGGTGGCGCGGAGCGCCTGGCGGGCAGCGGTCGTGCTCGTGCCCGAAGGGGAAGAGCCCCGGCTGGCCGCGGCGTTGGCCGCACAGCTCGGGCGCGGCGAACGGGAGACGCAGCTGAGCCTCAGCAGGGCGCTGATCGCGCTCGGGGAGGTGATCGTGCCGCCCCTGCGTGCCGCGAGAACGGATCCCGACCCCCTCGTGCGCGGGCACGCGATCGCCACGGAACGGCTGTTGCGCAACCCGGAGGCCGGATTCGAGTCCGCGATCGAGGAGGCGAAGCGCATCGTGGTCCTGGGCAGGACGAGCCAGGAGTGACAGGTCAGGAGTGACAGGCAGTGTTGATCAGTGATGTGGCGCGACGGTCCGGGGTGAGCGCCCGCATGCTCAGGCACTACGACTCGCTCGGCCTGGTGCGGCCGACGGGCCGTACCGGCGCCGGCTATCGCGACTACTCCGGCGAGGACATCCGGCGGATCTTCCATGTCGAGAGCCTGCGGTCACTGGGCCTGTCCCTGCGTGAAGTCGGGCGCGCGCTGGACGATCCCGGGTTCACGCCCGCACGGCTCGTCGGCGACCTCGTCCGGCAGACGCGGGAACGCATCGCGGCCGAGACGGAGCTGCTCACGCGGCTGGACCGGATCGGTGCCGCGGAACCCGCCGGCTGGGAGGACGTCCTCCAGACCGTGGCTCTCCTGCAGGCCCTGGGGTCGAAGAGTGCCGCGACGCGCCAGCGCGCGGCCCTGTCCTCGGCCGAAGAGGCTCCGGTGCCGGTGGACGCACTGGTCGAGGCAGCGCTGACCGAGGCGGACCCGAACGTCGCCGGGGCCATCCGCTGGGCTCTGGCGCGCTCGGGCGATGCGGGACTCGCGCTGCTGGCGGAGGGACTCGCCTCACCGGATGCCGAGGTCCGCGAACGTGCCGTCCGGTCGATCGCCGAGATCCCGGACGGTGCGGCGACCGCACTGCTCGAGGAGGCACTCGCCGACTCCGACGTCGCGGTCCGCAGGTACGCGGCCGTGGCGCTCGGGGCACGCGGGGTGGCCGACGCGGTGCCGACGCTCGTCGGCATGGTCGTCGACGAGGCGAACGACGTCGACGCGGCCGACGCGCTGGGCGCGCTGGCGCTCGATCCGGCGCTGGCGGACCGGATCGCCACCGGGCTCGTCGACCGCCTCACGCCGGGCACCGAGGGATCATCCGCACGTCGACGGCTGACACAGGCGCTCGCCGACATCCCGGGAACGACGGCGTCACGTGCCCTGGCGCAGCTGTCCCACGACGAGGACCGTGCCGTGGCGCTCACCGCGGCATACGTGCTCAAGCTGCGCGACGCGCGGTAGCGGATGTCTCCGGTTCGCCACCGGCGGTGGGCGGGCGGTACGTCGTCTCGGTGGCGGCACCGGCGGCACCGGCGGCACCGGCGGCACCGGCGGCACCGGCGGCACCGGCGGCACCGGCGGCACCGGCGGCACCGGCGGCACCGGCGGCACGGCGCGCACCGGGGCGCCGGGGGCGCCGGCCGCCACCGGCTACCGGCCGCACGGGCGGCATCGGGCGCACCGCCTGCACGCCTGCACCATCTGCACCGCCTGCCCCTCACGCGCCTACCGCGCGGGCGGTGTCGGGCGCACTGCCTGCATGCTTGCGCCGCCTGCGCCGCCTGCCCCTCACGCGCCTTCCGCGCGGGCGGCGTAGGCGGCACCGCCTGCACGCCTGCACCGCCCGCGACCGGCAGGTCCCCTCACGCGTCCGCGCCGACCGGCTCCGCCGCGGCGCCGCGCTGCCCCCGTCGGGCCGTGGTCTGCCGTACGACGAGACGTGTCGCCAGTTCTATGCGCTGGGCGGCCCCGCGAGGGTCGTCCGGGCGGAAGAGCATGCGGGTCGCCTCCTCGGCCATGCCCCGCAGCGGCTGATGGACCGTGGTCAGCGGCGGGCTCGACCACTGGGCCAGCGGTACGTCGTCGTAGCCGACCACCGAGAGGTCCTCCGGCACGCTCAGCCCCCTGAGCCGGGCCGCCTCCAGGACGCCGAGTGCCTGGAGGTCGCTGCCCGCGAAGACCGCCGTCGGCCGGTGGGGACCGCTCAGCAGGTCCATGGCGTGCTCGAAGCCGCCCCGCACCTGGAAGTCGCCGAACCGGACCAGACGCGGGTCGACCGTCAGGCCCGCCATGGTCATGGCCGAGCGGTACCCGTCGAGACGGGCCAGTGAGCACAGCATGTCCTCGGGCCCGGTGATGATCGCGACGCGCTCGTGTCCGTGGCCGGTGAGATGGCGCGTCGCGGCGAGCCCTCCGGCCCAGTTGGCGGAGCCCACGGACGGTACGTCCGGATCGGGGTCGCCGGCCGGGTCGACGATGACGAAGGGGATGCCCCGCGATCCGAGCCGGTGCCTCACCTCCGCGGGGAGCGACGAGAAGACCAGCACGACACCCAGCGGCCTGCGTCGGAGCACGCCCTCCATCCAGCCGGGGGCGGGTGCGTGCCGGGTGCCGCTCCTGGTGAGCACCACGGTCGCCCGGTTGGCCTTGGCGACGTTCTCCACGCCCCGGACGAGTTCCATCGCCCAGACGCTGTCCAACTCGTGGAAGACCAGTTCGACGAGCGGGGAGCGCGGTGGGCCGGAGCTCCGGCGGCGGTAGCCGTGGACCTCCAGAAGCCGCTCCACCCTGGCCCGGGTGAGGTTGGAGACATCCGAACGACCGTTGAGGACCTTCGAAACTGTCGGAAGGGAGACCTTCGCTTCTTTCGCCACCTCGGCCAGCGTCACCCTGGCGCCCACCTCAACTTCACCGTGCATACAGGCAGGGTAGGTCATGCGATCGATAACGTTTTGAGTCGGCACCCGCACGGCCATTGACCGGAAATCCCGACTGACTTTACTGTCCGACAGCATGGACTTTCGGTGATGGTGCCGAAACTTTCGAAAGGCGAACGATGAAGACACGTGCGCGCTTGCCCAGACTGGTCGCCACCGGCGCGACGCTCGCCCTGGCGCTGAGCCTGTCGGCCTGCGGCGACGGGAACGGCGGGGCGTCGTCGGGCGACGGCAAGATCCATGTCCTGGTCTACGGGGACGCCACCAACAAGGTCGAACAGCGGATCGTCGACACCTTCAACAAGACGTCCGACGTCAAGGCGGTGCTCGACACCATCCCCGGTGCCGACTATCAGAAGAAGCTCCAGACGATCATCAACACCCCCCAGGCCCCGGACGTCTTCTTCAACTGGGGCGGCGGCAGCATCAAGCCGTTCGTCAAGGCCGACCTGCTGCTGCCGCTCGACGGCTTCATCAAGAAGAACCCCGACCTGAAGCAGAAGTTCCTGCCGTCCGTCTTCGACAGCGCCGTCGTCGACGGCAAGCCGTACGGCATCCCGATGCGCGGCACCCAGCCGGTCCTGCTCTTCCACAACAAGCAGGTCCTCGACGAGGCGGGCGTCGAGCCCCCGAAGACCTGGGACGAGCTGCTCGACGCGGTGGACAAGCTCAAGGGTGAGGGCGTCACGCCGATCGCGCTCGGCGGCGGCGACGTCTGGCCCACCCAGATGTGGTTCCAGTACCTCTACGACCGCATCGCCGGCCCGGAGCTGTTCGCGAAGGCCGTCGGGGGCGACAAGAGCGCCTGGGAGAGCGCGGACAGCAAGAAGGCCCTGGGCATGATCAAGGAGCTGGTCGACACCGGCGCCTTCGGCAAGAACTACGACTCCGTCAAGTACACCAACGGCGGCTCGGTCCAGCTGGTGGCCTCGGGCAAGGCCGGCTTCGAGCTGATGGGCTCCTGGTACTACTCCCAGCAGCTGACGGACCATCAGGAATTCGCCGCGAAGGACCTCGGCTACACCGCCTTCCCGGCCGTCGAGACAGGCAAGGGCGACCCGGCCAACGTCGCCGGCAACACCAACAACTACTACTCGGTGATGAAGAAGACCAAGCACCCGGAGGCCGTCGCCGAGTTCCTGAAGCTCATGTACTCCGACGACTTCGTCAAGGCGCAGTTGGACATCGGCAACCTGCCGACCACGACCAACACCGACAAGTTCATCGAGACCTCGGCCACCCCCGAGTACTCGCGCTTCCAGTACGACCTCGTCGCCGACGCCCCGTCGTTCCAGCTGTCCTGGGACCAGGCCTACCCGCAGAAGGCGAGCTCGGACATGCACAAGGCCGTCCAGCAGTTCTTCAACGGACAGCTCGACACGGACGGCTTCATCAAGGCCATGCAGGCCCTCCCGACCGAGTGACGAACGGCTCATGACCACACAGACCACGAGCGCCCGGCCGGCCGCCGGACCCCGCAAGGAGTCCCGGCGGCGGCCGCCCGCCTCGTCCGCAACGAAGGTAGGCCGCCCGGGCTTCGCCTGGGCACTGCCCGCCGCAGTGTTCTTCGCCCTCTTCGCGATCGTCCCGCTGATCATGGTGGCGGTGCTGTCCTTCATGAGCTGGGACGGGATCAGCCCGCCCGAGTTCGTCGGCACGGACAACTGGTCGCGCCTCATCGACGACCCGGTCATGCTCAAGAGCATCTGGCTGACCCTGCTGCTGACCGCGCTCGGCGTGGTCCTCCAGACCCCGCTGAGCATCCTGCTCGGCGTCTGGGCCGCCGGTCACCAGCGCAACCGCGCCGTCCTGTCGGTCATCTACTTCATCCCGCTGCTGCTGTCCGCGACGGCCGTCTCGGTGCTGTGGCGGGCGCTGCTCGACCCGAACTTCGGCATCCCCGCCGACGCCACCTGGCTGTTCGGCGACGGCAACCTGTTCGGTGAACAGGCCACCGCCATCGGGGTGCTGGCGTTCGTCAGCACCTGGCAGTTCACCCCGTTCCACACGCTGATCTACCAGGGCGCCGCCCGCGCGGTCCCGCAGGTGCTGTACCAGGCGGCGGAGATCGACGGGGCGGGCCGCTACCGGCAGTTCTTCCACATCACCCTGCCGCAGCTGCGCACCTCCATGGTCACCTCGATGATCCTGATGATCGTCGGTGGTCTGACCACGTTCGAGACGATCCTCATCCTGACCCAGGGCGGCCCCGGCACCGACACCACCATCAGCGCCTACTACATGTACGACAAGGCGTTCAAGAGCTTCGACTACGGCACCGGCTCCGCGATCGCCCTGGCCCTGGTCGTCGCGGCCACGATCATCTCGCTGATCGTCGTCCGGGTCTCCGGCTACGACAAGATGCGCAGTTCCGCGGAGGGTGTGTCATGAGGCGCCGACCGAACTACGTGGCCGGCGCGGGCTCGCTCGTCTGGCTGGTCCTGGTCGGCCTGCCGCTGTACGTGATGCTCGCCGCGACCCTGCGCACCCGTCAGGACTACGCGGAGAACGGTCCGGTCTCGTTCCCGGGCAGCTTCACGCTGGACAACTACACAGGTGCCTTCGACTCGGGCTTCGGCCAGTACTTCCTCAACACGCTGGTCGTCACCGCCAGCGTGATCGGCATCGTGCTGCTGCTCGTCCCGCCACTCGCCTACGCGATCGTCCGCAGCCGCGGCAGGGCCACGTCGGCGATCTTCCGGCTGTTCCTGCTCGGCCTCGCCATCCCGGCCCAGGCGGTGATCGTGCCGATGTTCTACCTGATCAACGAGGCCGGACTGTACGACAACCTGCTCGGCGTCATCCTGCCCACGGCCGCGTTCTGCCTGCCGATGTCGGCGCTGATCCTCAGCGGCGCGATGCGTGACATCTCCCCGGAGCTGTACGAGGCGATGGCGATGGACGGCGCGAGCCCGCGGCGCATGTTCTTCCAGCTCGTCATGCCGCTGTCCCGCGGCGGAGTGTCCACGATCGTGGTGTTCTCGGCACTCCAGGCGTGGAACGGCTTCCTCTTCCCGCTCGTCCTGACCCAGTCCGACTCCACCAAGGTGGTCACCCTGGGTCTGTACAACTTCCAGACCGCGCACGGCATCGACATCCCCGGTCTGCTGGGAGCCGTGGTGCTGTCCATGGTGCCCATCCTGCTCGTCTACCTGTTCGCCCGTCGTGCCCTGGTCCAGGGCCTGATGGGTGTCGGAGGAAAGTGATCGCCGACGTGGCCGTTGAGACCACCCCCGAAGTCCCCCTCTGGAACGACCCCGCCCACTCCGTCACCACCAGGGTGTCCGCGCTGATCGAGGCGATGACCCTGGAGGAGAAGATCGCCCAGCTGTACGGCGTCTGGGTCGGCGCGTCCGACGAGGGCGGTGACGTGGCCCCCCATCAGCACGACATGGAGGAGGCCGTCGACCTGGACGCACTCCTGCCCACCGGACTGGGCCAACTGACCCGGTCGTTCGGCACCGTTCCCGTCGATCCGGCACTCGGTGCGCTCTCCCTGTTCCGCACCCAGGCCCGCATCGCCTCCCGGAACCGCTTCGGCATTCCCGCCGTCGCGCACGAGGAGTGCCTGGCCGGCTTCGCCGCCTGGGGCGCGACCGCCTACCCCGTCCCGCTGTCCTGGGGCGCCACCTTCGACCCGGACCTGATCCACCGCATGGCCACCGCCATCGGCCGCGACATGCGGTCCGTCGGCGTCCACCAGGGCCTCGCGCCCGTCCTGGACGTGGTGCGCGACGCCCGCTGGGGCCGGGTCGAGGAGACCATCGGCGAGGACCCGTACCTCGTGGGCACCATCGGCACCGCCTATGTGCGCGGGCTGGAGGGCGCGGGGATCGTCGCCACCCTCAAGCACTTCGTCGGCTACTCGGCCTCCCGCGCCGGACGCAACCTCGCCCCCTCCTCCGTGGGTCCGCGGGAACGCGCCGACGTCCTGCTGCCGCCCTTCGAGATGGCGATCCGCGAGGGTGGCGCACGGTCGGTGATGCACGCCTACACGGACATCGACGGCGTGCCCGCCGCAGCCGACGAGGACCTGCTGACCGGGCTGCTGCGCGACACGTGGGGCTTCGAGGGCACCGTCGTCGCCGACTACTTCGGCATCGCCTTCCTCAAGACGCTGCACGGCGTCGCCGCCGACTGGGCCGGCGCCGCCGGTGCCGCGTTGAGGGCGGGCGTCGACGTCGAACTGCCCACCGTCAAGACGTTCGGCGCGCCCCTGGCGGAAGCCGTCGCCGCCGGCCGCGTACCGGAGCAGCTGATCGACCGCGCCCTGCGCCGGGTACTCACCCAGAAGGCGATGCTCGGGCTGCTCGACCCGGACTGGGACCCTATGCCGTCCGCGCTCGACGGCGCCGACCTGGACGACCCGGAGGCCCTGCGCGGCAGGATCGACCTGGACGGGCCCGCCAACCGCGAGCTGGCCCGCACGGTGGCCGAGGAAGCGGTCGTGCTGCTGAGCAACGACGGCACCCTGCCGCTGGACCGGCCGCGCCGCATCGCCCTGGTCGGACCCAACGCCGACGAGGCCACCGCCGTACTGGGCTGCTACTCCTTCCCCCAGCACATCGGCGTGCACCATCCCCGGACCCCGGTCGGCATCGAACTGCCCACCCTGCGCGACACCCTGGCCGCCGAGTTCCCCGAGGCCGAGTTCACGGTCGTGCGCGGCACGGGCGTCGACGACGGCGACATCTCCAAGATCCCCGAGGCAGTCCGGGCGGCCCGGGACGCCGATGTCGTCGTCGCCGTCCTGGGCGACCGCGCCGGCCTGTTCGGCCGCGGCACCAGCGGGGAGGGCTGCGACGCCGAGTCGCTGGCCCTGCCCGGCGCCCAGCAGCGACTCCTCGACGCGCTGATCGACACCCGCAGACCGGTCGTGACGGTGCTGCTCGCGGGACGCCCCTACGCGCTCGGCCGGGCCGTGGAGGGGGCCGCCGCCATCGTGCAGTCGTTCTTCCCCGGCGCGGAGGGCACCGCCGCCATCGCCGGGGTGCTCAGCGGGCGGACCAGCCCCTCCGGCAGGCTGCCGGTCAGCGTGCCGCGCGGAGCGGGTGCGCAGCCGACCACCTATCTCGGAGCGCGGCTCGCCCACGCCAGCGAGGTGTCCAACATCGACCCGACGCCCGCCTTCGGGTTCGGGCACGGACTCACGTACACCACGTTCGCCTGGAGCGACCTCGTGACGTACGCCGGAGAAGCGGCCACCGACGGCGAGTTCTCGTTGGCGCTCACCGTCCGCAACACCGGCGAACGGCACGGCACCGAGGTCGTCCAGCTCTATCTGCACGACCCGGTAGCCTCCGTGGTCCAGCCGGTCCAGCGCCTCATCGGCTACACACGGGTGCCGTTGGCCCCCGGCGAGGCCCGCAGGGTGCGCGTCACTGTCCCGGCCGACCTCGCCTCCTTCACCGGCCGGGACGGCCGGCGCATCGTCGAGCCGGGCGACCTGGAACTGCGGCTCGCGGCGTCCAGCACCGCCCCGCTCCTGACGGCGACGGTCACCCTCACCGGCCCGGTACGCCATGTCGACCACACGCGGCGCCTGCACGCCGTATTCGGTCAGGAAAACGCTGCCGACGCCTGATCCGCCCGCAGTATCACGAGCGGTGCTCCCGGCGACAGTGCCGGGAGCACCGCTCGCTGCTTTACGGTTGGCATTCGCCTTGTTCTGCGGACGAATGGCTGGCGGGATAGCCGGGTGTTCCGTTCGTTAATGGTGAGGAGCGCGGCGCTGAATAACATGTCTCGGGGAACTCGGCCGACACATTCGGAACTTCAAATTCCGCCCAAACAATCGCAATGTGACGCCGATCACATGGGTAAATACTTGATCAAGCGGATCTGATGGTTCATATACTGACGATGCGCCCGGTGCCGCGGATTGACCGCCGCTTCATCGCTCACCCTCCAGGTGTGGGCGCCGCGAGCCCCGCGCAGTTCACGAGGTCTCAGTCAAGGGGGAAGTTCATGCTGGGCAAGATGGATCAGAACGTCATGACCCCTCCGGCTCTCTCTGCTGCCGCCGTCGCCGGGCCGGCTCCGTCATCGGTGCCGCGACGCCGGGCAGCTGACCGACGGGATCGTTGATCCGACCTCCCTGTCCGGACTCGGATTATCTCTGATATCGGCCGCGAACCAGCCTCTTCCCTCAACTGTTCTGGCACATCGGAATTCGGCGCCCCACCGTCGGACGACCATGAGGTTGATAGGTGAATCGTAGTACTTCCTTAAGAGACCCCCACCTCAGACTGGGAAACGATCACTTGAGAATCCTGCAACTCGTCTCCCAGGGCTGCACCATGTCGCAGGTCGCCCGCAGAATGGAGATGAGTGACCGCACGCTACGGCGCAAAATCCGGTCGATATGCGACCGCGTGGACGTGGAGACACCCATAGAAGCAGTGGTGTGGGCCGTGCGCCGAAGAATCATCTGAGCAAGAACGCCGGAAAGGGCGGAGAAGGCGGCGGGTGACGGTTCGCGGAGGAGACCGTCACACGCCGCCGCCCACCGCACCTTCGGTGGTCGTCCTGCACGGCGGCCGGCGCATCCCCGCCGGAGATGGCCGATGCCGGTCACTTCGTTGTCCGGCGGCGTCGCCCCACGATACAAAACGTCTGTGGCAGGCGAAAAGATCAAATACCCGCAGGGCCGGCCTTCCGCGTCGGCTGTCGACAGTCCCGTGGGCGCATCGGTCGAACAGCTACTGGGGCAGCTCCGGTTGGGTTCGCTGAGTGCCTCGGAGGTCTATTCCTATCCCGGCCGGAACGAGAACTGGTCCGGCATCACGGACACCGGCGATTCGGTATTCGTGAAACGGCTCAAAGGGAGTCCCGAGGAATCCCTGAAGCGATACCGGAGGATCGTGGCGTTCGAGCGCCTCGCGAAGGGCGGCGTCCGGCCCTTCCCCCGCCCCGAATTCCTCGGGGGAGACGAGGAGCGGCGGCTCTTGGTGTTCCGGATGCTGGACGGCATCAGGTCCGGCAGCGAACTCGCCGCGGAGCAGGAGTTCACCGAGTCCATGTCGGCGCAGGCCGGCCGGACCCTGGCCGCACTGCACCGACTCCCCTTCCGGGACGGGGACTTCCCCGGCCCGGACCCCCATCCGTTCCCGCCGGTCGACGACCTGCGATCGCTGCCGCTGGAGATGTACGTCCACGCCACCGGCGCCTTCGTCCAGGCATGGGGACTGCTGCAGCGCGACTCCGCGCTGCTCGAGGGACTGGAGCGGCTGCGGGCGACCGAGGCCGGAGTCGCCCGCGTCCCCGTCCATGGTGACCTGCGGCTGGATCAGTTCCTGCTCACGGACACCGCGTTCTACGTCAACGACTGGGAGGAGTTCCGGCTCGGCGACCCGGCCCGCGACGTCGGAGCGTACGTCGGCGAATGGCTGCACCGTGCGGTGCTGAGGATCCCCGCGCAGGAGACGGACGACGCGTTCTCGGCCGTCCTCACCCATGAGGAGGTCGTGGCGCGCGGCAGCGAGGAGCTGACCCGCGTGCTGCCGCTGGTCTCCGCGTTCCACCGCGGCTACCGCGAGGGCGGCGGCCCCGACGACGAAGGGCTCGTGGTGCGGGCCACGTCCTACGCCGGATGGCATCTGATCGACCGGTTGATCGCCTCGACCAGGGAGAGCGGCCGGCTGTCGGCCATCGTCCGGGCGGCGGCGGGCATCGGCAGGACCGCGCTGCTCGACCCGCGGAGCTTTGTCTCCACGGTCGGGCTCGGGGAGGCTTCATGACCACGCGCACCGAAGAGACCGTGCTCGCGGCCGGACTGCGCCTCGCGCTGGCGGACGTGCGGATCGCGCCGGACGGCAGAACGGCCTGGGTGCGGGACGACGAGGTGACCGCCGAATCCGCGTCGGCGATGCGCTTCACGCTCGCCCGCACCCTCTACGAAGTGCTGCACACCGGGCGCGGGGTCAAGGACCGCGAGACGCCCGGAACGCTGCGCGCGCCGGACTACGAGGCCCGGCTGGCGAAGGCCACCCCGCACCCGGAGACGGTCGCCGCGGGGCTCCTCACCGAGCGTCGGTCCGCCGCCGGCCGGCGGGTCGTGGAGATCGACGGCCTGCGCGTGGGTGTCCCGGACTCGGTGACGCTCCGGGAGACCGGGCGTACGGCGGGCGATGGCGGACGCCCGGTGGTGCTGATGAACCTTCCGGCGGCCCGTCCGCTCGTCTCGCCGGGCTTCTTCCTCGTGGACAGCGGCACGGGCCGCACCGGCGGCGGCGACCTGCTGCGGCTTTATCTGCGGGTCGCGGACGCCGATGCGGCGCCCGAGCTGTGGCACGGCGTACTGAGCGCTCTGGAGAGCCGCTCCGTGACGTACCGCGCGAAGATCATCTCCAATCCGTCGAGCCTGCCGCGCAACGACGGCATGGTGGTCTACCTGGGCTCCGGCTCCTGGGACGCCGTCGACGCGGTGGCCGAAAGCGCCCTGGCCACCGGCCTGCCGGAGGGACCCGCCCCCGCGTTCGCCCACGTGGTCGCGCCCGGCGTGACGGCCGCGTGGGAGCCGAAGGACGACCGTACGGGCATGCGCGGACTGAGCTTCGGCGAACACCGGGCGCATGTCGTCGCACGGGCCTTCGTGGCCGCGGCGCAGCAGCACCGCGAGCGTCCGACGGCCGCCGAACTGGCGGCGGCGTGCGTCGCGGCGAACGTCGACCCCGCCGACCCCGCCCGGAACCTCGACTCGGCCCCCTGGCCCTGGCACACGGCCCCCCGGACCACGCCGGCCGACGACCCGGCCACCCCCGTCCCGGACACCCCGGCACCGGCCACCCCCGCCCCGGCCACCCCGGCACCGGCCACCCCCGCCCCGGCCACCCCCGCCCCGGCCCCCGGCGACGCTTCACCGGCCGCGCAGGGCGCCGCGACCTGAACCGTCGGCCGTGCGAACGACGGTGGCCCGACCCGACCGCACACTGCAGGAAGGCCCTCACCATGGCCAGAGAACCAAACCCGGACGGCACCGACGAACTGCGGGTCTTCACACAGCTGCTGAAGGGCCGCAAGGCCACCGTGGCCGCCGCGGTGGTGCTGAGTCTCCTGTCCGCCGCCGCCACCCTCGTCCTCCCGCTCCAGGTCCGCGACCTGGTGATGGCTCTCGCGGAGGACGAACGCCCCGTCGGCCCACTGCTCATGATGGCGGCCCTCGCGGTGGGCGCGGGGCTGGCGTCGGCGCTCTCCTCCTACCTGCTCGCCCGTGCCGGTGAGGGCCTGGTCTCCGAGGCCCGGTTCCGCATCATTTCGCACATCCTGACCCTGCCGCTGCGCAGGGTGCGGCGCGAGGGGGCCGGCAATCTGGTCGCCCGCGCCAACTCCGACAGCACGCAACTGCGTTCCGTGGTGGACGTCGGCGTGGCGCAGATACCGTCCTCGCTCTTCCTGGCGGTGGGCACCCTGATCGCCATGGGCGTGCTGGACTGGGTCCTGCTGCTCGTCGTGCTCGCGACCTTCACGTTCGCCGGTGCCGGCATCTTCCTGTGCGTGCGGTCGATCCGCAGCGGTGTGGAACGCCAGCAGAACGCCATCGGGACGATGTCGCAGCAGATGACGGCGGCCGTGCTGTCCCTGCCCACCGTCAAGGCGTTCCTCGCCGAACGCCAGGTGGCGTCCACGCTGGGCCACAGCGTCGAGGACGCGCGCCGGGCCGCCGTATCGGTCGCGCGGGTGACCGCCCTGGTCGGACCCACCATGCAGTTCGGCCAGCAGCTCTCGATCATCGCGGTGATGGTCACGAGCGGAGCCCGGCTCGCCTCCGGGGACCTGGGCATCGGCGAGTTCGCCGCCTTCATCGTCTATCTGCTGCAACTCGTCGCGCCGTTGACCATGCTGGTCTCGGGTGTGGCACGGATGCAGAGCGGCCTGGCCGCGCGCGGACGGCTCAACAGCGTGCTCACCGTCGCCCCCGAGAGCTCCGGGGCCGCCTCCCCGGTCGAGCCGTCACCGACGGCGCCCGCGGTGGAGTTCGACGCGGTCACCTATACGGACGGCGGGCGCACCATCATCCACGAGGCGGACTTCGCGGCCCCCGCACGGGGGCTCACCGCCATCGTCGGGCCGTCCGGGGCGGGCAAGACGACGCTGCTCGCACTCACCGAGCGCTTCCTCCTGCCGGAGTCGGGCCGTATCTCCGTCTGCGGGCGCCCGGTCGAGCAGTGGCCCCTGCACCAGCTCCGCGGCGAGATCAGTTACGTCGACCAGAGCTTCACCCTGGTGGAGGGCACGGTGCGGCAGAACCTCCAGCTCGGGCGGGACGACGAGAGGGGTGCCCTCCCGGACGCGGAGCTGTGGCGGGCGCTGGAGGCGCTGGCGTTGCGCGGCGCCGTGGAGGCGCTGCCGGACGGCCTGGACACCGAGCTCGGCCGGGACGAGGACCTGTCGGGAGGCCAGCGGCAGCGGCTGGCGGCCGCCCGCGTCCTGCTGCGGGACACGCGCATCGTCATCTTCGACGAACCGACCTCGCAGCTCGACAGCGAGAACGAGGAGAGGCTGCGGGTGCTGATGCGCACGCTCGCGGCCGAGCGCGCCGTGATCGTGGTCGCGCACCGCATCTCCACGGTGCAGGACGCCGATCTGATCGTGGTCGTCGACGAAGGCCGCATCGTCGACCGGGGGACGCACGAGGAGTTGCTGACGCGCTCCACCCTCTACCAGGAGCTGGTGCACGGGCAGTCGCTGCGCGGCCCGGCGCGGCGCGCGGCCGGTACCGGCCCGGCCGGTCCCGCCGCCGCTCCGGCCGGCCGGCCGGCCGCGTCCGCACCGGTGGCCGGGGCGGTGGCCCGGTGACCGGCACGGCGAACGCCGTCGAACCGGTGGGGGCGCGCCGCCTGCTGGTGATCGGGACGGGCTCGGTGACCGCCGCGCATCTCCCGTTCTGGGCGAGCTGGCTGAAGGCCGGCCACCCCGGGACGGAGGTCCGCTACGTACTGACCGGGGCGGCCTCCAGGTTCGTCACCCGGGAGGCGCTGACCGCCATCGGCGGCTGCGACGTACTGACCGACCGGTGGCCCGACGAGCCGGAACCCAGGGCCCGGCACGTCGACCTCGCCCAGTGGCCCGACGCGGTCGTGGTGCTGCCGGCGACGCTGAACTACCTGGCCAGGCTGGCCACCGGACTGGGCGACTCGCCCTCCGTCCTCGCACTCCAGTGCACGCGGGCCGCGATCGCGCTGGCACCCGCGCTGCCACCCGGTGGCGCGGAGAGCGTGGCGTACGCGGAACACACCGCCAGACTCCGCGCGCGCCGGAACGTGGTCGTCGTACCACCGCATCCCGGCCGCAGTACGACCAGCGGGAAGCGCGAGGCGTGGGCGCCCGCGTCCTTCCCCGACGTGCTGGCCGCGGCCGACGGCCTGCGGGCGGAACTGGAGCCGGCCGACCTCGGCGGCCACCCCGGGCCCGACCGGGAACACGCACCCGCCTGACACCTCACGGAGGCAACCATGACCACGGAAACACCCCGGCAGACCCGGCAGCGGCCGAACAGCGGGGGCAGCAGCGCCTACGGGGAATCGCTCGCGGACATCTACGACTCGCTCTACCCCACCTCCGGACCCGCCGTCGACTCCATGGTCGCCTTCCTCCAGGAACTGCGCCCCGCCCCCGCCACGCTGCTCGAACTGGGCGTCGGCACCGGCCGGCTGGCGATCCCGCTGGCCGCACACGGCTACCGGGTGCACGGCGTGGACGCGTCCCCCGCGATGCTGGCGAAACTCCACGAGAACGACACCACGGGCGAAGTCACCACCGCGGTGGGCGACTTCGCCGCGCTGGCCGTCGAGGAGCGGTACGACCTCGTCCTCACCGCGCTCAACACCTTCTTCATGCTGCCCACCCAGGAGCAGCAGATCGACTGCCTGCGCGGCATCCACGACGCGCTCGCGGACGGCGGGGCCGCGGTCTTCGAGACCTACAACCCGCAGGTCTACCACCGGCTCACCGAGGCGACGACCAGGGTCGGACACCTGGCGCCGGACGCGCTGCTGCTCGACACGATCCAGGTGAACCAGGCGCTCCAGTCCGTACTGGTCGTCCACACGGTCATGGGCTCCGGCCGGCTGCGGAAGGTGCCCGAGGTGAGCCGGTACGCCTGGCCCGCCGAGTTCGACGTGATGGCCCGGCTCGCGGGACTGCGCGTCACCGGCCGCTGGGCCGACTGGGACCGCAGTCCCGTCACGGACCAGGCGGAGAAGCACGTCTATGTGGTGGAGCGCCAAACCGTGTGACCAACTTGACGGACTGTTGTGTTAACGCAATACTCCAGTCAGTTAACACATTGCATCGGGAGGTGTGTGACATGGCCGTGCCGGCGCTGGAGGTCGATGGCGTACGGAAGAGTTACGGCAGACGCCGGGCCGTGGACGACATGACCTTCGACATCCGCGCCGGTGAGTTGTTCGGCTTCGTGGGAAGCAACGGGGCCGGCAAGACCACCACGATGCGGATCGTCCTCGGAGTCCTCACGCCCGACGCGGGCGAGGTCCGGTGGCTCGGCCGTCCGGTCGGCTTCGCCGACCGCAGGCGGTTCGGTTACATGCCCGAGGAACGCGGCCTCTATCCGCGTATGAAAGTCGCCGAACAGCTGCGGTACCTGGGCGAGCTGCACGGCCTGTCGCCCGCCGCCGCACGGACGGCCGCAAGCCGGTGGATCGAGCGGCTGGAGTTGTCCTCCTACGCCTCGGAGGAGGTCCAGAACCTCAGCCTCGGCAACCAGCAGCGCGTCCAGCTGGCCGCGGCGCTGGTCCACGGGCCGAAGGCGCTGGTACTCGACGAGCCGTTCTCCGGCCTCGATCCGGTGGCGGTGGACGTCATGCGCGACGTGCTCGCGGAGCGGGCGGCCGACGGGGTGCCCGTCATGTTCTCCAGCCATCAGCTGTCGCTCGTCGAGCGCGTCTGCGACCGGGTGGGCATCGTGGGCGGCGGCCGGCTCATCGCCTGCGGGACGGTCCGGGAGCTGAGCGAGAACGCCGACCGCCGGCTGCTGGTCGACGCCCCGCAGGCGGGCGACAACTGGACCGAGGGGCTGGCCGGCGTGGAGGTCGTCGGCCGCGAGGGCACCCGTACGTGGCTCCGCCTGGCCGAGGGCGCGGACGACCAGCGGGTGCTGCGTGCCGCGCTGGCCACCGGGCCGGTCTGCGCCTTCGTGTCCGAGTACCCGCCGCTGACCGAGCTGTACCGCGACCTGGTCACCAGGACGGGCGAGCCCGAGGAGGACGCCGAGGGGACGCCCGGCGCGGGCGAGACGGCGGCCGTCGGACGGACGTCCGCCAACCGGGCGGCCGTGGGCGGTGAGCGATGAGCCCGGTGGCACGAGCGCCGGGCGGGGCCAACGGCCAGGACGCACCGGACGGCGGACGGGCCGGCGCCCCGGACCGGGACACCGCGGGACCGCGGCCCGGCCCCGGCGCGCTGTCGGCCCGCCGAGCGGTCGGTCTGGTCGCCCGGCGGGAGATCAGCAGCAGGATGCGGACGAAGTCCTTCGTCCTGAGCACCCTGGGGCTGCTGCTCGGCCTCGGCGCCTACGCCCTGATCATCCTCGTCTCCAAGGACGGCCCGGCCAGGATCGGCGTCGAACGGGAGGCCTCGGCACTGCGCCCGGCGCTCGCCGCGGTGGCCGGGGAGACGGGCGACTTCGAGTTCGTCACCGTCGACGGCGACCGCACCGACCGGAGCCTGCGCGACGGGGAACTCTCCGCCGTGATCGGCAGCGCCGACGGGAGGCTCACGCTGTCCGTGGAGCACGAGGCGGACGAGGAGCTGCTCGCCGTGGTGCGGGCCGCGGCCGCCGAGGAGCGCACCTCCAGGGAACTGGAACGCGCGGGCCTGGACCCCGCCGAGTTCCGGGAACGCGTGGCATCGTCCACCGTCCGGGTGACCGCGCTGGAGCCCTCGGAGAACAGCGCCGCCGAGCAGTTCGCGCTGATCCTCGCCTCCACCGGCCTGCTGTACTTCTTCTTCGTCTTCTACGGGATCATGCTGGCGCAGGGCGTGGTGGAGGAGAAGACCAGCCGCGTCGTGGAGCTGCTCCTGTCTACCATCCGCCCCTGGCAACTCCTCGCCGGCAAACTGATCGGCGTGGCCGTGGTCGGCCTGACCCAGCTCGTGCTGCTCGGCGGCGCGGCGGTGGCGCTCGCCCAGGGCACCGGCGCCGTCACCCTGCCGACCGCCGTGGGCGGGACGCTGGTGACGCTGGGCGTCTGGTTTCTCCTCGGCTTCTTCCTCTTCGCCGCCATGCTGGCCGCGGCGGCCGCGCGGGTCTCCCGGCAGGAGGACCTCCAGGGTGTGGTGCAACCGGTGATGCTGCTCATCACCGCGCCGTTCGTGCTGGGCATAGCCCTGCTGAGCAAGGACGCCCACGACCCGCTGATCGAGTGGCTGTCGCTGCTGCCGCCGCTCAGCCCGATCCTGATGCCGGCCCGCATACTGCTCGGCACCGCTCCCGTCTGGCAGATCGCCCTCTCCCTGGTGCTGGCGGTCGCCGCGCTGGCCGGGATGACCCGGGTCGCCGGACGGATGTACGCCAACAGCGTGCTGCGCAGCGGCTCCAGGGTTCCGCTCGCCGAGGCGCTGCGGCTGCGTCAGTGAGCCCAACCTCCCGTCGACCGTCTCCCTCTCCCTTCATCCCCCTCCCTTCATCCCCTCGCCCTATCTCCTTTCCTTCATCCGCCCCCTTCGTCCGTCACCACCACTGTCCGGAACACCACCACCCGGCCCGCAGGGCCGTCCGACAAACGAGGAGTCCCTCATGAGCACCGCCCTCTGGATCGCCATCGGCATCGCCCTTCTGGTCGCCGTGATCGCGGGGATCAGGAAGAGCCGGGGCTGACCCGCCCGATCCGCTCACGACGCGGAGGGGGGCGGTGCCGCCGAGTCGAACCACTCGGCGGCACCGCCCCCAGCCGTCAGAAGACGAGTTCGCCGGTGGCGCCCAGGCGCAGCGGCGCCACCGCCGCTTCGTCGGCGACGACCACACCCGTGAAACGCGCGGGCCGGAAGAACCGGCGAGCCGCCTCGACGACCGCGACGTAGGGCACGCCCGCCAGCAGCGGCCCCCAGTTGTGCAGCCAGTCGGAACCGACTCCGATGTGCACCAGGTTCGCCAGGCCGGACGCCAGCGCGCCCGGGGACGACATGGCGGTCGCCGTGGAGCCGGCCGCGTAACTCCGTGCGGCGTCGACCTCCCGTACCGACGGCGGCTCGGCCGCCATGCGCTCCAGTTCGGCCTTGATCACCGCGAGGGCCGGCACCGTGTGCTCGGCGGCGGTGTCGGCCTCGACCATCAGCGTGGAGGCGCCCGGCACCGACTCCACGCCCGACCCGAGCTGGTAGGCGTACCCCTTCTCCTCCCGCAGGCGCGTGACCAGCCGGGAGGCGAAGGACCCACCGAAGACCAACTGCGCCAGATGCAGGGCCGGGTAACCCGGGTCCGTGCGGGGCAGCGCGGGGGCGGCCAGCCGGATCACGCTCTGGACGGCGCCCGGTCGCTCCACCAGGCGCAGCGGCCCGCCGGGAAACCCCGACGGCACCTCGGGCGCCCCGGCGGTCGGCCCGGCCCCCCACGACCCGAACGTGTCGGTGACCGCGGCGACGGCTTCCTCCGGCCGCAAGTCTCCGACCAGCACGAGCACCGCGCCCCGGGCGCCCAGGTGCCGCGCCTGCAACTCGGCCAGGTCGTCCGGTGTGCAGGCGGCGGCCTGTTCGGGCGCCGGCTGCCGGCGGGCGGCGGCCTCCTCGCCGTACCGTCTCCGCAGCAGAGCGTGCTGCGCGAGGGCCGCCGGCTGGTGGGTGGCCAGCCGTACTCGGCGTGCCAGCGCCTCGCGTTCGGGGAGGACGACGTCCCGGGTCAGCCTCGGTGCGCGGACGGTCTCGGCCAGCAGGGCGAGTACGGCGGGCAGGGCGTCCGCCATGGTGTGCCCCGCGACGGTGAACTTGTCCGCGTCCGCGGCGGCGTTCAGGGTGGCGCCGTGCGCGGCGAGTGCCGCGTCGTAGCCGTCCGCGTCCCGGTGCGCGGTGCCTCGCAGCAGGACGGCGGCCAGCAGTTGGCACCGGGTCACCTCGCCGGGTTCCGTCGCGGCGTACGGGACGGTGAGCCTGACCTCGACGAGGGGGACGACGGGAGCCGAACAGACCACCACGCGCAGCCCGTTGCCGAGGACGACGTCGGCGTCGGGCAGCGGCAGCCGCCCGTCCGGCGCGTGACGAGGCGGGCTGTGCACCGCGCCCCCGCTCATGCCGCCGCCTCCTCGCGTGCGGCACGTGCGGTGCCTTGCGGCGCGGCCTGCGCGGGCACGAAGCGCACCACCGCCCGGTGCGAGGAGGCGAGTCGGGCGGCCGCACGGCTCACCTGTTCCCCGGTCACCCCGGTGCGTACCAGCTCCGGCAGCGCCGGCGTCAGCTCGGCCTCGCCGAACAGCGCCTCGCGCAGGCCGAGCAGCTGGGCCCGGGTGCCCGGGTCACCGAGCTCGCGCAGCGCCCCGGCGGCCCAGCGGGCGGTCGTGGCCCGAAGCAGACCGGCGTCGACCTCGTCCCTGGCCAGGGTCTCCAGCGTGCCGTCCAGCGAGGCCAGGACGCCCTCCGCGCCGTGCTCGCTCTCGTGCACCGCGAACAGGGTCAGCAGATCGGGCCCCGTCGTGTCCAGCGGCAGACCGAACAGACCGCAGCCCACCGAGAGGCTCGACACCTCCGCCGCAGCGGCCGGCCCGCGACGCAGCAGTGCCTGCCTGCCCTGCCCGAGCAGTGCGGCCAGGACCAGGTGGGCCAGATAGTCGGCGCGCTCGGTTACCGGGTCCGGCATCCGGTAGCCCACCGCCACGGCGGGCGGACCGGCGTGCGGGTCGGTGACCGTCAGCCGCCGCTCCCGGTCGGGCAACCGCTCGTGCGTGTCGGGCGCGGCCACCGGCGGACGCGCCGGCAGGGCCTCGAAGTGCCCGCGCACGAGACGCTCCGCCGCCGCCGGGTCGAATGCGCCGGTCAGTGTCAGCACGGCATTGCCGGGACCGTAGTGGTCGGCGAAGAACCGCTCGCACAGCGGGACGTCGAAGGCCGCCAGGTCGGCGGTTTCGCCGTACCCGTCCCTGGTGTTCTCCGCCCGGGAGTGCAGGACGCGCGGCAGCACCCAGGGGAATGAGCCGTACGGACGGTTGCGGACCATGAGGCGTATCTCCTCGTCGATCACCGCGGTCTGCGTGCGCAGGGTTCGCTCGGAAATACCGGGTGAGCGCATTCGGTCCGCTTCGAGCGCGAGCAGCATTTCCAGTGCGGAGGCCGGGGCGGCGGCGTAGTAGACGGTCACGTCCTGGCGGGTTCTGGCGTCACCGAAACCGCCGGCGCGCTGTACCCGGGGCAGATACCCCTCGGGTGCGGCATCACGGCCGCCTTGGAACACCAGGTGCTCGAAGAGGTGCGCGAGGCCCGTACGCCCCTCGGGTTCGGTCCGGAAACCGACGCCGTAGTGCACCGCGACGCCGACCGAGGCACCCACGGGATTCGGTGCCAGCAGTATCCGCAGACCATTGTCCAATACCAGGCGGCGCAGCTGAGTTCGGATCATCCGGGCGAGCATAGGCCGGGTCAAGTGCCTACTCAACGCGGGACGTTGACCGATTGCGGCCACTGTCCGCATGCGGCCAACTCCATTGCCATCGCGGCACCGGCCGGGAAATGGTTCAGCCACGGCCGGAGAACGCGATTGCGGAAATCGCCGATCCGGCCGCCATTCGATTCCGCTATCACCCCACGGGAGTCATCATGAACACCCAGTCCCTCATCAGCGGTTACTCCACCTACGCCGCCGCCGACGAGATCGTTCCGGCGGTGGAGGCCCCGGGCGCCACCATCACCATCACCACCTCGTCGCAGGCGTGCATCTCCGCCGCGTCCGCCGTCTCGGCCGTGTCGATCGACAACACCTTCGACCACTCCTGCTGAACCGCGTGACCCGCTGAGAACAGGGCGGGTGCCCACCGCCGCAATCGGTGGGCACCCGCCCTGTCGCACGATAGCGGGTCGCCGGTTTCCGGCGGCCGGATCACTCGTCGGCACCGGCCTCGGAGTCCTCGACGCCGGTGTCGGAGAACCCCAGGATGATGGAGGGCAGCGCCGATGACGTCAGCATCAGCGTGGTCAGCAGCCCGGGCATCCGCTCGATCATCCCGGGCTCGTTCTGGAAGACGACCATGAGCAGAACGACGGCCATGCCGGCGGCGACCGCGCACTGGTACCCGATGAAGGAGACCCGGTCGCGCAGTCCGCGCTCGCGTTCGTCCAGTCCCGCCACCGGCCGCTCGGCCACGCCGCGGGTCATCGAACGCAGCACGCCCCACAGCAGCAGCCAGAGAACGAAGCCCACCAGCCACCACGAGTCGGAGAACGCGTTGCCGTCCGAGACGAGTGACAGCACGACCATGGCGGCGCTCAGCGCGCACAGTGAGAGTGCCACGGGGCGCATGGGGCTGCGGACCGGGCCCGTCGTCACGTCAGAACCTTCCCCACTCACGAGCGTTCCTCCTTCTTGTACAGCTGGGCGGAGAGCGGGACGAAGGGCTTACGACTGAAGATCGCTTCGACCGGAAGCTCGAACACGTCGCTGAAGCGGAACGCCAGATCGAGACTCGGGAAGTAGTCGCCCCGCTCGATGGCGCCGATGGTCTGCGGATGCACTTCCACCAGTTCTGCCAGCGCGACCCTGCTGAGACCGCGCTCCGCGCGCAGCACTCTCAGCTGGTTGTAGATCGGCATTCCCTCGCGATGACTCACTGGGCTCATGCGAGGAATGTAGTAGTAACACAACAGGTCGTCAAGAAACCGCTACAGAAGGGTGTGCTTACCTGTGACCGCCGTGCTCCCGAGCATGCTCGTGCCGAACATGCCCGACACCCCCGACGCCCTGCGGCCCTACGCCGAACTGGTGCGGGACACCGGCGCGCGCCGGTTGTGGACGGGCCAGTCGCTCAAGGTAGAGACCCACCAGGCGTTCGCCCATCTCGCAGGCGCCGGGATACGCGTCCCCGTCGGCACCGGCGTGACCCTGATGCCGCTCCGCCACCCGTACGAGGCCGCCCTCCAGGCCCGTTCCCTGGCCCTGATGACCGGCCGGACGGTGGTGGCCGGATACGGGGTCGGCGCACCGGCGTTCGTACGCAGCCTCAACGGACGCCCCTATGCCAGCCCGCGCACGATGGCCGCGGACTATCTGCGTACGGTCCGCTCCCTGCTCGACGGGGAGATCGTCGACCACTCGGGTGACTATCACGCGCTGCGCGGGCGGCTGATCCCCATGGACCACCCCGGGGTGGAGGTCGGCGTGGGTGTGCTGCGCCCCAACATGGCCCGTACCGCGGGCGGCGTCGCGGACGTCGCCATCACCTGGATGACCCCGCCCGGATACGTCGCCGACACCCTGCTGCCCGCCCTGGAGGAGGGCGCCAAGGACCGGGACGCCCGCTGCCGTGTCGCGACCGTCGTCCATGTCGCGGTGGAGCGCGGCGGGCGGGACCCGTACGTCCTCGCGCACACGGCCGCCGCCGGGCACCTGGCCGCCGACCACTACACGGACATGCTGCGCCGGGCCGGTGTGCAGGCCGATCCCTCCGACCCGAGGGCCGGTGCCGTCTCCCTGGTGGACAGCGGCACCTATGTGTTCGGCTCGGCGGACCACATCGCCGCCCGGCTCGACGAGTACCGGGACGCCGGGGTGGACGAGGTGGTCCTCAACTGCGGCGGGGTGCTCTTCACCGAGGGCCGGGACGCGGCCTTCCGGGACGTGGGGGAGATCATCGAGGCGGTCCGGCGGCGGCACGGTGGCTGAGCCGTCCGTTGCCTCGGAAGCCGAGCCCGTGACCGTGCGCGAGTACGGCACCCGTTATCTGCGGATCACCGTGCGCCACCACGGGGACGCGGAATTCAGCTGGCTGCGCGCACCCGGGCCGGCCCACACCCGTCCGCAGCGCCTTCCCCCCGTGGCGGTGGCCGCGGCACTGCGGCGCGTCGACACCGCCGCCGGTGACACGGCGGAAGGCCGGCGCGGTGCCCGGCTCGCCCTGGGGGAGTGGGCCGGCGGCGCGCGGCCGGGCGTGCGGTACCGCGTGCCGGGCGCGGTCTCGGTGGCCCGGCTGCTGCCCTCCGGCGACGACACCGCCTTCCGGCTCTCGGTGAGCGCGCTCGCGGACGCGGGCAGGACACTGCGGCGACTGCACCGGGAGCCGTGGGAGTTGCCGGAGCGGCCGCCGCACCCCGGCATGCGACGGCTCCGCGCCTGGATCCTGGGGGAGGGGACCGGCCCCGGTGCCACCCGGCTGCGGGCGCAGGCCCGCACCCGGCTCGGCCCCTCGCTGTGGGCGCGGCTGACGGACTGGTCAGCGGCCGCGAACGAACCGTCCGGCGGGGCAGCCGCGGTCCTGCTGCACGGTGCGCCCAGTACCGGCTGGCTGGTCCCCGCCCCGGCCGGAGGCCACGCCGCCCTGCTCACCGGCGAGGAGGTCACCGGGGGCGACCCGGCCCTCGACCTCGGCTGGATCCTCGGGGAGCTGCACGAACTGCGCACCGCCGCCGCACGGGGACTCGGCGCCGCCGGACAGGGCCCGCCGGTCGACTACCCGGCCGCGGCCCATGCCCTGCTCGCCGGGTACACCGGCGGTGCGGGCACCGCCGGTGCCTCCGCCCTCCCGCCCGGCACCGCACGCGCTGCCACCCTCCGACTGGCCGTCCACATGAGGGACTTCGCCTCGTTCGTCGGCTGGCACGAGGATCTGCACCGCTACTGCGACCTGCTGGCGGAGACGCTCACCGAGGACGGCGCCCCCGCCCTTCAGTGGGGCGTCAGCCGTTCGTGACGACTGAAGTCAGCCGTTCGTGGCGACCGTCGTCGCTACCGTCACCGCGATGATCGCCGTCAGCGCGTCCTCCGCGGCCTTCACGACGTGGCGCACCGCCGTCGCGGACCACTGGCCCCGCGAGACCGACTCCATCGCCGCCTCGACCCGGCGCGCGTCGGCGCCGGGGAAGGCGAGACGGTGCAGCTTCGCTCCGTGCAGGAGGGCGACCAGACTCGCCGTACGCTCGTCCGGCGCCGCGCCCGACAGGACGACCGCGTCGAGGCGCTGCCGCACCGCCGCCTCCACCGAGCCGTCGGCCTCCGGATAGCGGCGCACGGGGAAGAGGCCGAGCACCTTCTTCCTCTCCTCCCGGACCAGCCCCTTCCCGATCAGGCCCGTGTTCGCCCGGGCCACTGCGTCGGTCCTCAGCCGGTTGATCCAGTCCTTGGTGCTGCCCGGCCGGTCCTTGCCGGCGACGGCTTCGAGCGCGGCATCGAGGGCGGGCTCGCCCAGCGGCGTGGCGTCCAAAACGGTGACCTTGTCGTCCGACACGTCGATCCGGCCGGCCAGCGCGAGTTCCACCAGCGAGGCCGCGGCGATCGCAGGGGCCACCTTCGCCGACTCCTTGGCGGTGCCGGACTCGTCGTCCAGTGAGATGAGCAGGAGCTGCTCGCCCAGGGTGGTGGGGGTTTCCGTGGGGGCTTCCATGTGTCCGTTCCTCCGGGGTCCGGGTGGGGCCGGGCGTCGGCGACGAAGATCTTCGCCTCCGTCCTCTGGGACGCCCCTACCCGTACTTCCGTTCCCGCACCACCGGTCTTCACCACCGGATCCACCACCGGTCTTCACCGGCGGGGCGGCCGTGTCGGCGTGCTCGTGCCGTATCGGATCGGTGAGGATGAAGGGCCCGTCGGCCGACCCGAGGACGCAGTCATGTGCTGGAGCGCGGAGGCCGACCTCGTCGCGGGCGTCGGGATCGCCGCCGTCGGTGTGGCCTGTGTGAGGCGGGTACGACGGGGCCGTGACCTTCCGCTGGCCGCGCTGCCCCTGCTGCTCGGAGTGCACCAGATGGTCGAGGCGGCGGTCTGGGCCTCGGACGGAGGGAGCGGCCCGGCCACCCTCGCCTGGACGGTCATGGCCCTGCCACTGCTGGCGCTCTGGGTGCCGGCGGGCGTGCTGTGCGCCGCGCCACGGTCCGCGCGGCGCGGACCGACCGTGCCGCTCGCCGTCGGAGTCGCGACCGCGGCGGTGCTCGCGTACGTACTCGCCACGCGCCCGGTGCGGGCGGAGATCCGCGGCCACACCGTCGGCTACGTGATGGACCTGCCCCACGCCCCGGTGCTGACCGTGGGCTACCTCGTCGCCACGGTCGGCTCGCTGCTGCTGTCCGGCGACCGGGGCCTGCGCGTGCTGGGGATCCTGGCCGGCGCGGGCGCCCTGATCTGCTGGGTCCTGTGGCGGATGGAGTTCGTCTCGACCTGGTGCGCGTTCGCGGCGGTGTGCTCGGTGGTCCTGCTCGGCTGGGTGAACGCACGCCGAGCGCGATGAGCGGGGTCAGCGTCCTCGCAGGGCGTCAAGGGTCTGCAGCGCCACGTGGAGTTCGGTGCGCTGCTCGCCGGACTCGAGATCGCGGCCGAGCAATCGTTCGATCGTGCGCAGCCGTTGGTAGACGGTTTCCCGGGACACACCGATGGCGCGGGCGGCGACGGTCTTGTTGCCGGCGGCGTCCAGGTATCCGCGCAGGGTCGTCAGGAGGTCGGTGCCGTGGCGGGCGTCGTGGCCGAGGAGCCGGCCCAGCTGCCGCTCCGCGTACTCCTGCACCCGGGTGTCGTCGCGGAGCGCGAACAGCAGGCGGCGCAGACCGATGTCCGACCGTTCGTGGAAGGAGCGGTCCGGCGGGAGGGGCTGTTCCGGCCCGGTCGCCTCGGCCACCCGGGCCGCCTCGCGGAACGAGCGGGCGACGTCGGCGAGGTCCGCGGCCGGGGAGCCGGTGCACACGGTCGTGCCCGGGGCCGGGCCCAGTGCGGTGCGGCTCAGCCGCTCGACGGCCTGCCGCCAGGGCCGGGACGGGCGCAGCGCCAGCAGAACGCCGAGCCGGGTGGGACCGAGGAGGCCGACGAGGGCCGGGGCCCCCGTGGCGCCCAGTTCCTCGGCGAGGTGCACCTCGATCCTGGCGGTGTCCGCTGCCGCCGGGACGTCCACGAGCACGGCGACGAAGCGGGCGTCCTCCGTGGGCAGCCCCAGCGCCGCGACCCGGGCGCACGCGTCCGCGGGGGAGCGGTGGCGCTGCTCGAACAGGTCGCGCAGGGCGTTGCGGTGCGCGGTGCGTTCCCAGGGCGTGGGGTGGGTGAGACGGGCGATGGTGAGGGCCATCGCGGTCCGCTCCAGCACGGTGACGTCCTCGGGCCCGAAGACCGGGGACGTGGCCGAGTCGGACGGGCCGGGGAGCATGGCCACCCGTCCCCAGCCCTCGCCCTGGTACTCCACCGGGGCCACGAGCCAGCCCTCGGGGCCGCGCAGACCGGTGTGGTCGGCGGGCGGGGTGGCCCGGGAACGCCGTTCCCAGTCGGTGAGCGCGGCCTCCGTCGTACTGCCGGAGGGTTCGCAGACCATCGCCCGGTGGACCAGGTTCTCCAGTACGACCGTGTGCCCGCTCATCTCCGCCGCGGCGCGCAGCACGTCCTCGGGGCCGGCGCCGCGCAGGGTGAGGGCGGTGAACGCCTCGTGGACGCGCTGGGTCCTGCGCATCGCGTCCGCCTGGCTGCCGAGGATCAGCGTGTGGACGACCTGGGTCACCTCCAGGAAGTTGACGTCCTTGGCGAGGGTGACGAGAGGCAGGCCGCGCGACCGGCAGGCGTGGACCAGGGCGTCGGGCGGCCGGTGGTAGCGGCGGACGAGTTCGATGACGAGGGCCGCGGCACCGACAGCGGCCAGTTCGTCCACGTAGCGGCGTACACCGGCGGGGTCGTCGGGCAGCGGCATGCCGGTGGTGAGGACGAGTTCGCCGCCCTTGAGGAAGGAGGCCGGGTCCGTCAGTTCGGTGATGTGCACCCAGCGGACCGGACGGTCGGTGTGGTCCCGGCCGGTCACCACCTGCGGATCTCCACCGGCCAGGACGGGCAGCGCCAGCACGTCGGCCACGGTGAGCGGACGGCCTGCCGGTACCGGGCCTCTGCGCTGGTCCTCGCTCACGGTGCCTCCCTGCCCCCGCCACTCTGACAAGCCGCGCTGACCTGCGCAAGGGAGCCCAGGCGGCGGCCGTGGCACGCGTGACGGACGCGGCGGGGCCGCGTCGGTTGACACATCGTCCGGATACCGCGCCCCGGCCGGACAGATCACGCGTTGTCCGGCCGTGGACCGCGGGCATGCTCGGGGAACCGCAGCACGAACGACGACCAGGCCGGGAGACGAGCATGACCGCACTGTCGCCGCACCTTCGCCAGGCCACACCCGTGGTGGCCGTCCGGGGCGAGGGCGTCCACATCCATGGCGAGGACGGCCGCCGCTATCTGGACTTCACCGCCGGCATCGGAGTCACCAGCACCGGACACTGCCACCCCAGGGTCGTGGCCGCCGCCCAGGAGCAGGTGGCCACGCTGGTCCACGGTCAGTACACGACCGTCATGCACCCGCCGCTGCGGCACCTCGTCGACAAGCTCGGCGAGGTGCTGCCGGCCGGTCTGGACAGCCTGTTCTTCACCAATTCCGGCAGCGAGGCGGTGGAGGCGGCGCTGCGCCTGGCCCGCCAGGCCACCGGCCGGCCCAACGTCCTGGTCTGCCACGGCGGTTTCCACGGCCGCACCGTCGCCGCCGCCTCCATGACCACCTCCGGCACCCGCTTCAGGTCCGGCTTCTCACCGCTGATGAGCGGCGTGGTCGTCACCCCCTTCCCGACGGCCTACCGCTACGGCTGGGACGAGGAGACCGCCACCCGCTTCGCCCTCCGGGAGCTCGACTACACCCTCCAGACCATCTCCTCGCCCGCCGACACCGCGGCCGTCATCGTCGAGCCGGTACTCGGCGAGGGCGGGTACGTCCCCGCGACCCGCGCCTTCATGGAGGGCCTGCGGGAACGCGCGGACCGACACGGCTTCCTGCTGATCCTGGACGAGGTGCAGACCGGCGTGGGCCGCACCGGCCGGTTCTGGGGCCACGAGCACTTCGGCGTCACCCCGGACATCCTCGTCACCGCCAAGGGCCTGGCCAGCGGATTCCCGCTGTCCGGGATCGCCGCGTCCGAGGAGCTGATGCGCAAGGCGTGGGCGGGCTCGCAGGGCGGCACGTACGGCGCCAACGCGGTGGCGTGCGCGGCGGCCTGCGCCACGCTCGACGTCGTACGCGACGAGAAGCTCGTGGAGAACGCCGAGACGATGGGGGCGCGGCTGCGCCACGGGCTGGAGGCGGTGGCCGCCCGGACCCCGGCCGTCGGGGACGTACGCGGACTGGGACTGATGCTGGGCAGCGAGTTCGTCACCGAGGACGGCGACCCGGACCCCGAGACCGCCGCCCGGGTCCAGCGGGCCGCCGTCGACGAGGGCCTGCTGTTGCTGCTCTGCGGGGCCTGGAACCAGGTGGTCCGGATGATCCCCGCACTGGTGATCGGCGAGTCGGACGTCGACGAGGGGCTCCGGGCGTGGGCGGCCGCCGTCGAGGCGGGCACGTCGGGAGCGGCGGACCGATGAACACGGCGAGGAAGGACCTCATGACCGGCACACCGACCCGGCTGTTCGTCGGCGGCGCCTGGACGGACGCCGCGGACGGCGCCGTCATGCCCGTGGACGACCCCGCGACCGGCGAGATCCTCTGCCATGTCGCCGACGCGGGCCCCAAGGACGCCCGCCTCGCCCAGGACGCGGCGCTCCAGGCGCAGGAGGAGTGGGCCCGTACGGCGCCGCGGGCGCGCAGCGAGATCCTGCGCCGCGCCTACGAGATCGTCCTCGACCGCACCGACGAACTGGCCCACCTGATGACGTCCGAGATGGGCAAGCCACTGACCGAGGCCAGGGGAGAGGTGGCGTACGCGGCGGAGTTCTTCCGCTGGTTCTCCGAGGAGGCCGTCCGCATCGACGGCGGCCACGGCATCCTCCCCGACGGACGCAACCGCATGCTGCTCTCCCGGCGCCCGGTCGGGCCCTGTCTGCTGATCACACCGTGGAACTTCCCGCTGGCCATGGGCACCCGCAAGATCGGCCCGGCGATCGCGGCCGGCTGCACGATGGTGCTCAAGCCCGCCCCGCAGACCCCGCTCTCCAGCCTGGCCCTGGCCGCCGTCCTCAAGGAGGCGGGACTGCCGGACGGGGTACTGAACGTGATCACCACCTCCCGGGCGGGGGAGGTGTGCGAACCCCTCCTGCGCGGCGGGCGGATCCGCAAGCTGTCCTTCACCGGCTCCACGCAGGTCGGCCGGCTCCTGCTCGCCCAGTGCGCCGACACGGTCGTACGCGCCTCGATGGAGCTGGGCGGCAACGCGCCGTTCATCGTCCTCGACGACGCCGACCTGGACGCGGCCGTGGACGGCGCGATGATCGCCAAGATGCGCAACATGGGCGAGGCGTGCACCGCCGCCAACCGGTTCTTCGTCCACCGCTCGGTGGCCGGGGAGTTCGCTGGGCGCCTCGCCCGGCGGATGGAAGCGCTGGTGGTGGGCCCCGGCACCCGGGACGGCGTCGACGTCGGCCCGCTCATCGACGCCACCGGACGCGCCAAGGTCGAGGACCTGGTGTCCGACGCGGTGGAGCGCGGCGCGCGGGTCCTCTGCGGCGGCCGTACGCCCGAAGGGCCCGGCTGCTTCTACCCGCCCACGGTGCTCACCGACGTCAGTCCGGACAGCCGCCTGATGGGTACGGAGATCTTCGGCCCCGTGGCGGCGATCCTCACCTTCGACGACGAGGACGAGGTGGTACGCCGCGCCAACGACACCCCCTGGGGGCTCGTCGGCTACGTCTTCACCGGCGGCCTCGACCGCGCCCTGCGCGTCAGTGAACGCCTCGAGGTCGGCATGGTCGGCCTCAACACCGGGCTCGTCTCCAATCCGGCCGCGCCCTTCGGCGGCGTCAAGCAGTCCGGGCTCGGCCGGGAGGGCGGCACGGTGGGGATCGAAGAGTTCCTGGAGTACCAGTACATCGCGATGCCGACGGCGCGGTGACCACCCGGGCTTTGCATGGCCATGCGTCATCATGCATACTCTTCCTATGTCCAAGGTCCTCACCTCCCTTCCCACCGGCGAGCGCGTCGGTATCGCCTTCTCGGGCGGCCTCGACACCTCGGTCGCGGTCGCGTGGATGCGTGACAAGGGCGCCGTCCCCTGCACGTACACCGCCGACATCGGCCAGTACGACGAGCCCGACATCGCATCGGTGCCCGACCGCGCCAAGACCTACGGCGCCGAGATCGCGCGCCTAGTCGACTGCCGGGCGGCGCTGGTCGAGGAGGGCCTGGCCGCGCTCACCTGCGGGGCGTTCCACATCCGCTCGGGCGGGCGGGCCTACTTCAACACCACGCCGCTGGGCCGTGCCGTCACCGGCACGCTCCTCGTCCGGGCGATGCTCGAGGACGACGTCCAGATCTGGGGCGACGGCTCCACGTTCAAGGGCAACGACATCGAGCGGTTCTACCGGTACGGCCTGCTCGCCAACCCCCAGCTGCGGATCTACAAGCCGTGGCTGGATGCCGACTTCGTGACCGAGCTGGGCGGCCGCAAGGAGATGTCGGAGTGGCTCCTCGCCCACGACCTCCCCTACCGGGACTCCACGGAGAAGGCGTACTCCACCGACGCCAACATCTGGGGCGCCACCCACGAGGCCAAGACGCTGGAGCACCTCGACACCGGTGTGGAGACCGTGGAGCCCATCATGGGCGTGCGGTTCTGGGACCCGTCGGTCGACATCGCCGCCGAGGACGTCACGATCGGCTTCGACCAGGGCCGCCCGGTGACGGTCAACGGCAAGGAGTTCGCCTCCCCCGTCGACCTGGTGATGGAGGCCAACGCCATCGGCGGCCGCCACGGCATGGGCATGTCCGACCAGATCGAGAACCGGATCATCGAGGCCAAGAGCCGCGGCATCTACGAGGCGCCCGGCATGGCCCTGCTGCACGCGGCCTACGAGCGCCTCGTCAACGCGATCCACAACGAGGACACCCTCGCCCAGTACCACACGGAGGGACGGCGCCTGGGCCGGCTGATGTACGAGGGCCGCTGGCTGGACCCGCAGTCGCTGATGATCCGCGAGTCGCTCCAGCGCTGGGTCGGCTCGGCCGTCACCGGCGAGGTCACGCTGCGGCTGCGGCGCGGCGAGGACTACTCGATCCTCGACACCACGGGCCCGGCGTTCAGCTACCACCCGGACAAGCTGTCGATGGAGCGCACCGACGACTCCGCGTTCGGCCCGGTGGACCGGATCGGCCAGCTCACCATGCGCAACCTCGACATCGCCGACTCCCGCGCCAAGCTGGAGCAGTACGCCGGACTCGGGCTCATCGGCACCGCCAATCCCGCCATCGGTGCCGCCCAGGCCGCCTCGACCGGGCTGATCGGCGCCATGCCGGAGGGCGGCGCGCAGGCCATCGCCTCACGCGGCGGGGTCTCCGGCGACGACGAGCTGCTGGACCGTGCCGCCATGGAGTTCGGCACGGACTGATCCGTCCCCCTGGGGGACCCCTCACCGGCAAGGGCCGGCTCGACGCCTACGGGCGCCGAGTCGGCCCTTCTGTTTCTCATAGCGGTGCATGACTTGCGTGCGCGATGGGATCTGAACGGCATCTGCATGTCTCGATGGTGACTACTTGCCTGTTCAACGCGGACGCAAGAGATCCGCAAGCTGTGCAAGCCGCTTACGTACCAAATCCCGCCGCAACGAGGACCGTTGACAAACAGGTGACGCAATAGAAATCTGATGACGCACTTTCCGCAAAGAATCGACTGTCCTGCTCAATTGGCGCGCATGGTCGGTGCCTGCCCTCCCCGTCGACCTGTCGCGCTCCCCGACTCCCCACGGAACAGAGGACCCCCATGAGATGGAGATCCCTCGGCCGACGGTCGCTGACGGGCGCCGTCGTGGCCGGGCTGATGACGGTCGGGCTGCTCCCGCTGCCCTTCGCGTCCGGCGCGCACGCCGCGACGGCCGCCGCCGACGTCAACCTCGCCCTCGGCCGTCCGGCCACGGCCGGCGGCTCACACGGCGCGTACCCGGCCGGCAACACCACCGACGGCACCCAGGCGTCCTACTGGGAGGGCCCGGCCGGCTCCTTCCCCCAGTGGGTGCAGGTCGACCTCGGCGAGGCCCGCAACGTCGAGCGGGTGGTCCTGAAACTGCCCGCCGGCTGGGAGAGCCGCAGCCAGACCCTCTCCCTCCGGGGCAGCACCGACGGCTCCACCTTCAGCGCCCTCGCCGGCCCCGCAGCACGGGCGTTCAGCCCGGACCGGACCAACACCGTCGCCGTCGGCCTCACCTCCCCCTCCGACGCCCGCTACGTCCGCGTCCACGTCACCGGCAACACCGGCTGGAACGCCGCACAGCTGGCCGAACTGGAGGTGTACGGCGAGGAAGTGGTCACCGAGCCGCCCCCCACCGGCACCAACCTGGCCCGCAACAAGCCGGTCGAGGCCACCTCGTCGGTGCACTCCTACGTCGCGGCCAACGCCACCGACGACTCCATCTCCACCTACTGGGAAGCGGTCGGCCACCCCGCCGACCTCACCGTGCGGCTCGGCGCCGACGCGGACATCAGCGCCGTGGTCGCCAAGCTCGACCCGGACCCCGTCTGGGCCGCCCGGACCCAGAGCATCCAGGTGCTCGGCCGTGCGCAGGGCCGGAGCGACTTCACCTCGCTGCGCGCCCGCGCCGACTACTCCTTCAGTCCGGGCAAGGACAACACGGTGACCATCCCGGTCACCGGCCGCGTGTCCGACGTACGGCTCAGGTTCTTCTCCAACACCGGCGCGCCCGGCGGCCAGGTCGCCGAGTTCCAGGTCGTCGGCACCGCCGCGCCCGCGCCCGACCTGACCGTCACCGGCCTCGCCTGGTCACCCGCCGACCCCTCCGAGCGGGACGAGGTCACCGTGAACGCCACGGTCCGCAACGCCGGCACCGCGCGTTCGGCCGCGACGACCGCGGACGTCACCGTGGAGGGAACGGCCGCCGGCAGCGCGGAGATACCCGCGCTCGGCCCCGGTGAGTCCGCCGAGGTCGCCGTCGCCACCGGCACCCACGCGGCCGGCGACTACGCGGTCGCCGCGGTCGCCGACCCGCGCGACACGGTCGCCGAACTGGACGACTCGAACAACAGCCGCACCGCCGCCGACCGGCTGGTCGTCGACCGGGCCCCGGGACCCGACCTGGAGGTGCGCTCCATCACCACCAATCCGGCCAACCCGGCCGTGGGCGCGGAGGTCTCCTTCACCGTCGCCGTGCACAACCGCGGCACGAGCACCGTCGGGGCCGGCTCGGTGACCCGGCTCCAGGCCGGCACCACCACCCTGGACGGCACGACGGCCGAGGTCGCCGCCGGTGCCACGGTGACGGTGCCGATCAGCGGCACCTGGACGGCGGTCAGTGGCGGGGTCATCCTCAGCGCGACCGCCGACGCGACCGGCGTCGTCACCGAGACCAACGAGAACAACAACGTGCTCGCCAAGTCCGTCGTCGTCGGACGCGGCGCCGCCGTGCCGTACACCGAGTACGAGGCGGAGGAAGGCCGTCACAACGGCACCCTGCTCACCGCCGACGCCAAGCGCACCTTCGGGCACACCAACTTCGGCACCGAGTCGTCCGGCCGCAAGTCCGTCCGGCTCGACTCGACCGGTGAGTACGTCGAGTTCACCTCCACCACGCCCACCAACTCCATCGTGGTGCGCAACTCCGTCCCCGACGCCCCCGGCGGTGGGGGAGCGGAGGCCACGATCAGCCTCTACGCCGACGGCGACTTCGTACAGAAGCTGACCCTGTCGTCCAAGCACAGCTGGCTGTACGGCAACACCGACGACCCCGAGGGCCTCACCAACCGGCCCGGCGGCGACGCGCGGCGGCTGTTCGACGAGTCCCACGCGCTGCTGGACCGGACCTTCCCGCAGGGCACCGAGTTCCGCCTCCAGCGCGACGCCGGCGACTCGGCCGCCTTCCACGTCATCGACCTGATCGACCTGGAGCAGGTCGCGCCCCCGGCGCCCAAGCCGGCGAACTGCACCTCGATCACCGAGTACGGGGCCGTCCCCGGCGACGGACTCGACGACACCGACGCCATCCAGCGCGCCGTCACCGCCGACCAGGCGGGCGAGATCCCCTGCGTGTGGATCCCGGCCGGGCAGTGGCGTCAGGAGCAGAAGATCCTCACCGACGACCCGCAGAACCGCGGCCAGCACAACCAGGTCGGCATCCGCGACGTCACCATCCGCGGTGCGGGCATGTGGCACTCCCAGCTCCACACCCTGACCCCGCCGCACGAGGCCGGCGGCATCAACCACCCGCACGAGGGCAACTTCGGCTTCGACATCGACGACAACACCCAGATCTCCGACATCGCGATCTTCGGCTCGGGCACCATCCGCGGCGGTGACGGCAACCATGAGGGAGGCGTCGGCCTCAACGGCCGCTTCGGCGAGGACACCAAGATCAGCAACGTGTGGATCGAGCACGCCAACGTCGGCGTCTGGGCCGGCCGCGACTACTCGAACATCCCCGAGCTGTGGGGACCCGGTGACGGCCTGGAGTTCACCGGCATGCGCATCCGCAACACCTACGCCGACGGTATCAACTTCGCCAACGGCACCCGCGACTCCACGGTCTACAACTCCTCCTTCCGCAACACCGGCGACGACTCGCTCGCGGTGTGGGCCAGCAAGTACGTGAAGGACACCTCCGTGGACGTCGGCCACGACAACCACTTCCGCAACAACACCATCCAGCTCCCCTGGCGGGCCAACGGCATCGCGGTCTACGGCGGTTACGGCAACACCGTCGAGAACAACGTCATCTCCGACACGATGAACTACCCCGGCATCATGCTCGCCACCGACCACGACCCGCTGCCCTTCTCCGGGCAGACCCTCATCGCGGGCAACGCCCTGCACCGGACGGGCGGCGCGTTCTGGAACGAGGACCAGGAGTTCGGCGCCATCACCCTCTTCGCGCAGGGGCAGGACATCCCCGGCGTGACCATCAGGGACACCGACATCCTCGACTCGACCTATGACGGCATCCAGTTCAAGACGGGAGGTGGTGCGATGCCGGACGTGAAGATCCAGAACGTCCGCATCGACAAGTCCAACAACGGATCGGGCATCCTCGCGATGGGCGGCGCCCGAGGCAGCGCCACCCTGACCGACGTCACGATCACCAACTCGGCAGAGGAGGACGTGACGATCGAACCGGGATCGCAGTTCAAGATCAACCGGTGAGGTCGGCCGGCGGTCCAGCCGGGGACCGCCGGCAGCACCCGCTCGGCGACGCGGAGCACCATCGCGTCGTCGGGCGGCATGCCGTCCCCGCGCCAGACGGAGAGTTCGTGGGAGCCGCCGCTGTCCTTGGCGTCCTGGGCCACCATCAGGCTGCGGGCGATGCCGCCCGGACCGGCGTCCGCCCCGTCGCCGCCGAGGGAGATGGCGATGGTCCGGTTCGAGTAGAGGGCCGCCGCGCGTCCCAGGACCCTCTTCGCCTGCGCGGCCTTTCCCAGGTGGCCGGCCCCCGTTTCCCGGAGCTATGAGCGTCGGCCCGGGCGATGGTCCACATGCCGCCCGCCAGCGCACCGACCAGCACCACCGCGGTGATCGCCTGGGCCGCCGCGCTCATGCCCTTCTCGGGTCTCGCGGAAGCGTCCGTCATGCCCCCTGCCCCCGTTTCACGTGCGCGTTCCTTGCGCGTGGCGGAGCCGGTCCGGTGATCCTCCGACGGGGAAGCGGGAATCGTCCGCAAGGCGCTCGGTGTTGAGCTCCGCGACCGCGCCGAGCGCGTCACCGATCGTCGCGTAGTCCACCGCGATGAAGTTGACCGGTCTGCCGCGCTGCCGCTCACAGGAGTGCGCCCGCTCCAGCACCCGCTGCCGGGAGTTGACGAGCCCGGCGTCCAGCCGCAGCCCGCCGCCGGCCGTGACGAAGTGGTTGAGCAGGAACAGCCGCTTGTCGGCGCCGCCCCGGTTCGGCAGGCAGGACATCTCGTCCGGGCTGCGGAACGCGAACGGCGTCTCCATGCCGTACCGGTAGAGGTCCCGGTACCACGGCGCGGGCCCGTCGGCCTTCTCCGCGAAGACGACCAGGCGCCGGCCGCTGTCGATCATGCCGCCCAGCTTCGGCCACGGCCGGTCCGGGTCCGCGTCCGGCTCGAACAGCAGGTCGGACAAGCCGGCCTGCCGGAAGGCGCTCTGGGCCGCCACGGAGTCGACGCCGTCCTGGAGGATCAGGGTGACGACCTCCGTGGGGTTCGCGCGCAGCCAGTCGCCGATCTGGCGCAGTGTGGGTGTCAGTTCGAGAGCCCCGGCGCCGCACACCGAGTGGCACAGCCACATCCCGGGGTGGGGCGGGTTCACCCGCTCCAGGATCGAGGTGAGCCGGCGGCGCAGGGCCGGGGAGAAGTCCGAGGTGCTCAGCCGTTCCGCGACCTCCTCGGGCCGCTCCCAGCGGTGGGTGTCGAGGAGCAGGACCCGTACCCCGGCGTTGAGCTGACCGACGATGTCCGGGTCCTGGAGGGGGCCGATGAACCGGTCCGCCGTCGTGGCCATCGCGTTGTGCGACGCGAGCTGGGCGATCTCGTCGTAGCGGGCGTCGCACAGCTCGGCGCTGCCCTGGCAGATGCGCGGTGAGGAGCCGGTGATCGCCACCGGCGCCAGCATCGTGCCCACGAGCGCGCACGCCGTGACGGCGAAGGTCAGGGTGGGGCCGTGCCGCGGATCGGTGAGCACCGGCACGCCGGGCCTGGTCTGCCAGACCCAGCCGACGGTGATCAGCAGGGCGCCGGCGGCGAGCAGGATCACCGCTACGACGGTCGCGCTGGTCAGGAGCTGGTCGACGGCGGTGGCCCGAATGTCGCCGAGGAGGTCCGACGCCGCGGGAGGCCACGCCGCGGGCGTGTCGAACAGCGCGTTGCCCAGTGTGAGACGCAGCAGGAGTACCGACAGCGCCATCACCGAGGCGGCGGCGGCCGGCACCCAGCCGAGCGGCATCAGCCGGCGCTTGGTGGGGGAGGGCGTGAGGAACCACAGCAGGGTGAGCGCGGCGGCGCAGAGCACGGCCGCCGCCGGTTCCACCACCTCCTGGAAGAGGCGGGAGATGGAACGTGCGCGGTCCACGGGGGCCAGTGCCTCGTGCGAGGGGTCGAGGTCGACGGTGATGACCCACGCGCCTTCGCCCGCGTCCCGCAGCAGCTCCGCGGCGGCTGCCCGGACCCGGTCCGTCAGCGCGACCGGCGCGACCGCGGCCAGCGCCGCCGCCACGTCACCCCGGTCCAGTGCCGTCTGCACCGTGGGCCTGGTGACGGCGCGCGCGTCCGACGGCACCAGTCGCATCAGCGCGTCCGCGGTCGCGACCGCCTGGCCGTGGGAGAGCGGCAGCGACGGCAGGCCCTCCAGCGGCGCCTCACCGGCCACCACCTGCGCCGCCAGTTCGGACAGGCGCTGCACGAAGGCCTGGAAGTCCGGTTCGGACCGTTGCTGCAGGGCGGCGACGGCGTCACCGAAGTAGGCCCGGGTGAGCCGTTCGACGTTCGCGACGACGGGCTCCAGGTCCACCGTGATGCGAAGCCGGTCGCGGTCACCCTCCAGGTACTCGATCACTTCGGCGATCTGCCGGTCACCCATGGCCCGAAGCGTCTCCGGAGGAATCACGACCTTGAGGTTCGAGGTGATGGTCGACTGCGGAACGGGCAGTCGGTCCAGCAGTTCCCGGGCCAGCGGCGTACTGTCCGGGTCGACCAGCACCTCGTCGTAGAACCGCTGGTAGGCCCGCTCGTCCTCCAGCACCTGGCCGTAGAACTTCGGATCGAGCACGGTGCTGCGCACGACGGCGGCCGCGGCCAGGACGGTCAGGCTCAGCACCGCGACGCACCAGACCAGCACCTCGATCCAGGGCGAGCGCCGACCCAGTGCGTTCATGGCCCCATTCTCGTTACGGCCGACCGTCGTGCGACACGGCGTCCGAGTGGGGAACGCCATCACACTCATGCCCCGGCCCGGTCGGCCGATGCCGGTCAGCCTCCGCTCAGGGCTTCCTCCACGGCGACACTCGGCTGCGGTGTACGCAGCGCCGGCGACGTCCGCCGGGACCGTCCGTCGCCGCCGGGAAGGCGGCGCACACGTCGTCAGCCTTCCCGCAGCGGGTACGCGACGGGCATCCGGAGGGCGGGCGGCGGCCGAGTGGACGCTCTCGCGTCCTGATCCGGCACGCGCGAGGGGCGGTGGAAGCCATGCCCATGACCCACCGCCCCTCGCGCACACCGCTCCGTCCGGGGATCAGACCGCCGGGGCCGGGTACGTCGGGTACTCCACCCCGGAGACGTGCTGCACGACGCGCACGACCTGGCAGGAGTAGCCGAACTCGTTGTCGTACCAGAGGTAGAGGATCGCGTTGTCGCCCTCGACCTTCAGCGCGCCGGCGTCCACGATCGAGGCGTGGCGCGAGCCGATGAAGTCGCTGGAGACCGCGTCGGGGGCGCTGATGAAGTCGATCTGGCGCTTGAGCGGCGAGGTCAGCGACACGTCGCGCAGGTGGTCGAGGACCTCCTCGCGGCTCGCCTCACGGGCGAGCTGCAGGTTGAGGATCGCGATCGACACGTCCGGCACCGGGACGCGGATCGAGCTGCCGGTGATCTTGGCCTTGAGGTCCGGGAGGGCCTTGGCGACGGCGGAGGCGGCACCCGTCTCGGTGATGACCATGTTCAGCGGCGCGCTGCGGCCGCGGCGGTCCGACTTGTGGTAGTTGTCCAGCAGGTTCTGGTCGTTGGTGAACGAGTGGACCGTCTCCACGTGGCCGCGCAGCACGCCGTACTCGTCGGCCATCGCCTTCAGCGGCGGGACGATCGCGTTGGTGGTGCAGGACGCGCAGGACAGGATCCGCTCGTCCGGCTTGATGGTGTCGTGGTTGACGCCGTGCACGATGTTGGGGACGTCGCCCTTGCCCGGCGCGGTCAGGACGACCTTGTCGATGCCGGGGCGCAGGTGCTTCGACAGGCCCTCGCGGTCGCGCCACTTGCCGGTGTTGTCGATGAGGATGGCGTTCTTGATGCCGTACGCCGTGTAGTCGACCTGCGTCGGGTCGTCGGCGTAGATCACCTTGACGGCGTTGCCGTTGGCGAGGATCGTGCTGTTGTCCTCGTCGACGGTGATCGTGCCCTGGAACTGGCCGTGCACGGAGTCGCGGCGCAGCAGCGAGGCGCGCTTGACGAGATCCTGCTCCCCGCCGCCCCGGACCACGATGGCGCGCAGCCGCAGGCCGTTGCCCGAGCCCGCCTTCTCGATGAGCAGGCGGGCGACGAGCCTGCCGATACGGCCGAAGCCGTACAGGACGACGTCGCGCCCCTCGCGCCGGTCGATCTTGTTGGCGCCCGTGGCCCCGGCGACGGCGTCGGCGGTGAACTCCTCCACGGTCAGCCCGCGGTCGTCGCTCCTGTAGGTCGCGGCGAGCATGCCGATGTCGATCTGCGAGGGACCGAGGTCGAGCGTGGTGAGGGCCCGCAGGAAGGGCATCGTCTCGGTGACCGACAGCTCCGCACCGGCGATCTGGCGGGCGAAGCGGTGGGTCTTGAGGATGCTGACCACAGACTTGTTCACCAGGGAACGGCTGTGCAGCAGGATCGTGACGTCCTGCTCCCGGTGCAGCTTCCCGATCATCGGGATCATCGATTCCGCGATCTCTTCGCGGTTCTTCCAGTTGGTGAACGAGTCGTCGTTGGCAGTCACGTCTCTATCTTTCGAGCTAGGCGGCGCTCATATGCTAACCCGACCGCCCTTCTGATCGATCAAGTGGGTCCCTTGCTGATCAGATGAGTGCCGGTGGTGGCCGACGGGCGCCGATCCGGACGCCCGCCGGCCCTGACCCGCCTCAGCGTGCGCCGCTCCAGGAGTGGGCGACGTCCACGACGACACGGCCGTCCAGTGCCAGCACCCGGAAGGGCAGCCGGGCACGGACGCCGAGCCCGATCTGCGTCTCGCCCTCGAAGCTGCCGGCGAACCGGGCGTCCCTGAAGGTGCGGTACCCGGTCAGGTCGACATCGGGCAGGGGCCGGCCGGCCCGGCCCGGATACGTGGGGGCGCCGGCCTCGGGGCGGTATCCGGGCGCGGCGACCCGGACCTCCAGGACCGCTCCGCCGCCGACCGCGATCGGACGGCCCGAGCCGTCCTGGTGCAGCCGGTCGACGTACCGGACGAAGTAACCGAGGCGGTCGGCGTTGGCCCCGGGCACGTCGACGACCATGCGGTCGAAGCACGCGTGGCGCGCGGCCCTGACGTCCCGCACGGGCGTCGTCGTGCCCGCGACGCGGGTCTTGTCCCGGCTGCCCCAGCCGGTGGGGCACGCCGTGGTGTGCGCGGCGTTCCGCACGGTGCTCCGCGCGTCGGCGGCCGGTGCCGCGTCGGCCGCGACCGTGGCCGTTCCCAAGGCGGTGCCCGCGAGCAGGACCGCTACCCATGCTGATCGACTTTGTCGCATTGTGCCCCCCGGGGTATGGATGTTCCGGTATTGGGTGGGACGAGCGAATTGACCGGAAGGTTGCACTGCGGCGGGCCCGTCGCGAACGCCGCGGAGGGCAAAGAGGCGAGGGAGGCGAGGGGGGCGAGGGGGCCGGTCGAACTCGGTCGCCCCACCGCTCGGCGTCGAACATGATTGCGTCCTGGGCGATCGGGTACGCGAGCCTGAACCGCCCCGTGCCGATCATCGGGCGGGCCCACCACCGTCGCTACCAGGGATCTGCCATGGAAACACCCGCGAACGACAACTCCGTCTCGCCCGCCCAGCGGGCGCTGGGCGCACTTGCCGAGAACACCGAGGACACGACGGCGCTCGACACGCTCGCGAGCAGCGACGTCCTCGTCCCGGTACCCGACGACGCGAACGAGCAGGACGCCGCCGACCCCGGGATGCTGGCACTGCCGGTGCTGGAGCAGCAGGGCGGCCGCCAGGTGGTGCCCGTGTTCACGTCGGAGCTGGAGATGGCCGACCTGCTGCCGTACGTCTCCCGCTACCGCATGGTGCCGCTGGGCGCCCTCGCCGCACAGTGGCCGGCCGACGACCTGTCCCTGTCCATCGACGCGGGCTCGGAGCACCGCCTCACGCTCACGTCGGACGGCGTGCGTACTCTCCTGGCCCGTCCCTAGGGGCGGGAGTCCTCCACGCCGCCGAGCATGCGGGCCAGTGCGGCCCGCTGCAGCGGCAGCACCTCGGTGTACAGGTCCCGGCCGCTGCGCGTCAGGGTGACGTACACACCGCGGCGGTCCTCCGCGCACATCGAGCGCTCCACCAGGCCGTCCTTCTCCAGCCGGGCGATGAGCCGGGACAGCGCGCTCTGGCTCAGGTGGACCCGGCCGACCAGGTTCTGCACCCGGCACTGGGCGCCCTCCCCGGGCGCCTCGGTCACCAGGAGGTCGAGCACCTCGAAGTCGCTCGCGCCCAGACCGTGCGGGTGCAGTACGCGGTCGATCTCGCACATCGTGCGCGCGTGCACCGAGAGGATCTCCCGCCACCGCTCCTCGAGCCGCCCGCCGGCCGTCTTGACTGCCATACCTGCACGGTAACACCGAAGCGACTGTTCCTTGTCCGTGCAACTAGTGTGCGTGCAAGGACCGGCTAAGGGTGCGGAGGGGCAACGGGGTCCGTTCAGGCCGAGTCGCGCTTCACCAGCTCCGTCGGCAGGATCACCGCCGCCGGGTCGTCCCCGCCGATCTGGGCCAGCAGCACTCGCACCATCTCCGCGCTGATCCGGTCCCAGGGCTGCCGGATCGTGGTCAGCTCGGGACTGGCGGCGACCGCCGCGGGGGAGTCGTCGAAACCGCCCACCGCCACGTCCCCGGGCACCCGCCGCCCCGCCCGTTGCAGCGCCGCCAGCACTCCCTGCGCCATCAGGTCCGACGCCACGAACACGGCGTCCACGTCCGGCGCCTGCGCCAGCAGCCGCTCCGCCCCCGCCTCACCGCTGGCCCGGCTGTAGTCGCCCGATACGACGAGCCGTTCGTCGACGGTGACGCCGGCCTCGCCGAGTACCTCCTTGTACCCGGCCAGGCGCTCCACACCACCGGGGGTGTCGAGCGGGCCGGTCACCACACCCACCCGCCGCCGCCCCAGCGACAGCAGATGGCGGACCATGTCCCGGGCGCCGTCCCGGTCGTCGGCGGCCACGTAACTCACCTTCGAACCCAGCCCGATCGGCTTGCCGCACGCCACCAGCGGCACACCCGCCGCGCGCAGTTCCTCGGCGACCGGGTCCCCGGAGTGGCTGGAGACCAGCAGCACGCCGTCGACGTGCCCCGCCGTGATGTACCGCGTTATGCGCCGCCGCTCGTCCTCGGTACCGGCCAGCATCAGCAGCAGCGGCACGTCGTGCGCGGCCAGCGCCTGGGTGCAACCGCGCAGCAGGACGTTGAAGTTGGGGTCCTCGAAGAACCGCTCCTGCGGCTCGGTGAGCAGGAAGCCCACCGAGTCGGACCGCCCGGTGATCAGCGACCTGGCGTGCCGGTTGACGACGTAACCGGTCTTGCGGATGGCCGCGTTGACGGACTCCTGCGCGGCCGGACTGACGTAGTGCCCGCCGTTGAGCACCCGCGACACCGTGCCCCGCGACACTCCCGCCTCGCGCGCCACGTCGTGGATCGTGGGCGGTCGGCGCCGGCCCCCCGTGTTGCTCATGGTCATGACTTTACGGCCCCGGAGAGCAGGTCGAGGCTCCAGAACCGCTGGACGACCAGGAAGAGGGCGACGAGCGGCAGCACCGCGAGGAAGGCGCCGGTGATCACCAGTGTGTAGAGCGCGGGCGTGTTCGCGCCCTGCTCCAGCAGCGTGTACAGACCGAGCGTCATCGGGAACTTCTCGTCGTCGCTGAGCATGATGTAGGGCAGCAGGAAGTTGTTCCACACGGCCACGAACTGGAACAGGAACACCGTCACCAGTCCCGGCACCATCATCGGCAGCGCGACCCGGGTGAAGATCCGCCACTCGCTCGCGCCGTCCATCCGCCCGGCCTCCACCACGTCGGCGGGCACGGCCGCCGCGGCGTAGATGCGCGCCAGGTAGACGCCGTAGGGGGAGAGGATCTGGGGGAGCAGCACGGCCAGGTACGAGTCCGTCAGGTTCGCCTCGGCCAGCAGCAGGTACTGCGGCACGGCGAGGATCACCGGCGGCATCAGCACGCCCGCCAGCAGCACGTTGAACAGCGTCTCCCGGCCGCGGAAGCGGTACGTCGCCAGCGCGTAGCCGCTGAACGCCGACACGGCCGTGGACAGCAGGGCGCCGAGACCGGCGTAGAGGGCCGAGTTGGCCATCCACCGCCAGTAGACGCCGTCCCGGTAGGCGCTCAGGTCGCTCACGTTGTCGGCGAAGCCCGTGCCCGGCAGGAAGGTGAAGGTGGAGAACAGTTCGCTGCCCGACTTGGTGGCCGCGATGACCACCCAGGCCACCGGCAGCAGGCAGTAGACCGCGCCGAGCAGCAGTGTGAGCGTCGGGACCGGTGCGATGCGGCGGCGCCGCGGCGGGCCCTGCGCCGTGCCGGGCGTGGTGCCCGCCGCCGGCCGCGCCTTGCGTACGGCGAGAGAACTCATCGTGCTGCCTCCTGCTTGTTTCGACGGTTCGCTGCCCGCAGAAAGCCGAAGGACAGCACCAGGGTGACGAGCGCGATGATCGCCGCCTGGGCGGCAGCGGCGTGGATGTCCCCCTTGCCGAAGGCGTCCTGGTACACCTTCATCAGCGGACTCCAGGTGGTCGACACGGAGTTGGTGAGCGGCTTGAGGGTGGTCGGCTCGTTGAACACCTGGAGCGTGGCGATGATCGAGAAGAAGAACGTCAGCACCAGCGACGGCACCACCATCGGAATCTTGATCCGCAGCGCGATCTGCAGCGGGGAGGCACCGTCCAGCTTCGCCGCCTCGTACACCTCGGCCGGGATGGCCCGCAGCGAGGTGTAGATGACGATCATGTTGAAGCCGGTGCCGCCCCAGACGGCGATGTTCGCCAGGGCGAGGTAGAGCGGGCCGCCGTCCAGCAGGTCCGGCTGCGGCAGACCGAGCCGGTCGAGCACGAAATAGAAGGGGCTGACGTCCGGCAGGTACAGGAAGCCCCACAGCAGCGCCGCCACCACGCCGGGAATGGCGTACGGCAGGAAGATCGCGAGCCGGGTGACCGGGGTGAACCGCACCTTCTCGGAGTCGAGCATCAGGGCGAACAGCAGGGCGAGGCCCAGCATCACCGGCACGACGACGCAGCCGTAGCCCAGGACGCGCAGCGCCCCGTCCAGCAGCTCGCCGTCGGTGAGGGCGTCGGTGTAGTTCTGGAGACCGGCCCACACCTCCTCGCGCGCCCCGGCGCCCAGTCCCAGCCCGGAGACCTCCACCTTGCGGAAGCTGAGGTGGACGGCGTAGCCGATGGGCAGCGCGAAGAAGAGCAGGAACAGGGCGATCGCGGGGATCAGGAAGGCATACGGGGCGCCCTTGACCCCGTACGGCCTCCGGCGTGCCGTCGTACTGGTCACCGGGCGACCTCGAAGCCCTGCTTCTTCAGGTCGGCGACCGTCTCCTCCTGCATGGTGCCCAGGGCGGCGGTGAACCCCGACTTGCTCTTCGCGGCGGCGCCGAACGCGTCCTTGAAGGCCGTGTAGGCGACGTTGACGTTGGGGCCCCAGGCCGAGGGCGCCGTCGTCTTCGCGATGGCGGCGGCCTTGGTGTAGAAGTCCGGCTGGTTGGCGAAGAACTCCGGCGGATTGGAGAAGGCACCGCTGAGCTGGGCGGAGGTGGAGGCCGGGTAGATGCCTCCCTCCGTGGCCAGGGCGCTGAGCGCGTCGCCGTCGGTGTTCAGCCACTCGGCGAACTTGGCGGCGGCCTCCTTGTGCTCGGAGTCGGTGGTGACGCCGGTGGAGGAGCCGCCCCAGCTGCCGGTGCGGTTCTCGCTGTCGGACCACTGGGGGAGCGGGGCCATGGCCCACTTGCCCTTGGTGTCGGGCGCGGCCGTGGTCAGCGTGCCGGGCGCCCACACGGCGCTGACCCAGGCGATCTGCTTGCCGGTGTTGAGTGCCTTGTTCCAGGCCGGGGTGTACATCGGCTGGTTGTCGACGGCGCCCTCCTCGACGAGGCCGCCCCAGAAGTCGGCGACCTTCTTCGTCGCCGCGTCGTCGATGCCGACCTTCCACTTGTCGCCCTCGGTCGTCCACCACTGGGCGCCCGCCTGCTGGGCGAGACCCGCGAAGAGGCCGGAGTCGTTGGCGGAGAAGGTGGTGAGGTCCTTGTCGGGCGCCGCCTTCTTCAGCTCGCGCGCGGTCTCGGCGAACTCGTCCCAGGTGGCCGGGACCTTCAGGCCGTACTTCTTGAACAGGTCCTCGCGGTAGTAGAACATCATCGGCCCGATGTCCTGCGGGACGGCGTAGACGGCGTCCGTGCCCAGTGTGGTCTGCTGCCACACTCCCTCGGCGAACTTGCCCTTCACGTCACCGACCTCGTCCGATATGTCGGCGAGCGCGTCGTTGCTGACCAGGGTCGGCAGCGCCTGGTACTCGGCCTGCACCAGGTCGGGCCCCTGGCCGGCCTTGTGGGCGGTGAGGATCTTGGTGACCAGCGTGTCGCCGGACGCCTGCTTCTTCACCGTGACCGTGATCTGCTGCTCCTCGCCCGGCCCCTTGTTCCACAGGTCGACGACCTTGTCCATGCCGGGCGTCCAGGTCCAGTACGTCAGCGAGACCGGGCCCGACCGGGCGTCGCTGTCGTCGTCGGACGAGCCGCAGGCGGCGAGGGTGGTGGCCCCGAGGGCGACGGCGACGGCCGAGGTCACCAGGCGACGGCGCTTCGTGTACGGCATGGAACTCTCCCCTGACCTGGGGTCTCCGCCTGCTGCGAAGACCTGCCATGCTTCTGTGAGCGTTCACAGTAGAGAAACATCCCGGACACTTGTCAATGGTTGTTGCTGTGCGGTTATGTTGGGCTCGCACTGCCGAAAGAATGTGTGCACGTTCCCAATTGATCGATCACATCGGGAGACCATCCATGCCGGAGACCACCCCCAGGGGCCTGGCCGGGCTCGCCTTCGGCGGGGACTACAACCCCGAGCAGTGGCCGGAGGAGACCTGGCAGGAGGACGTCCGGCTGATGCGCGAGGCCGGCGTGACGATGGTGAGCGCCGGGATCTTCTCCTGGGCGCTGCTGGAACCCGCCCCCGGCGCCTACGACTTCGCCTGGCTGGACCGCCTCCTCGACCTTTTGCACGACAACGGCATCCGCGCCGACCTCGGCACGCCCACCGTCGCCCCGCCCGCCTGGTTCTACCGGGCCCACCCCGAGGCCCTGCCCGTGACCGCCGAGGGGCTGCGGTACGAGTTCGGCTCCCGGGGCGCCATCTGCCACAGCAACGCCGACTACCGCGCCGCCGCCGCGGACATCACCACCAGGCTCGCCGAGCGCTACGGCACCCACCCGGCCCTCGCGCTCTGGCACGTCCACAACGAGTACGGCGTCCCCGTCTCCGCCTGCTACTGCGACTCCTGCGCCGCACACTTCCGCCGCTGGCTGGCGACGACGTACGGCACCGTCGACGCCGTCAACGAGGCCTGGGGCACCGCCTTCTGGGGCCAGCGCTACGCCGACCTCGACCAGATCAACCCGCCGCGCACGACCCCGACGGTGGGCAACCCGGCCCAGGCGCTGGACTACAAGCGCTTCGCCGACGCCACCATGCGCGAGAACTTCCGCGCCGAGCGGGACATCCTGCACCGCCTCTCGCCCGGCGTCCCCGTCACCACCAACTTCATGACCGCGCTCAGCCAGTGCGACTCCGTGGACTACTGGGCGTGGGGCCGCGAGGTCGACCTCGTCACCAACGACCACTACCTGATCACCGACGGCCGCCGCACCCACGTCAACCTCGCCATGGCAGCCGACCTCACCCGCTCCGTCGCGGGCGGCGCACCCTGGCTGCTGCTGGAACACTCCACCTCGGGCGTCAACTGGCAGCCCCGCAACCCCGCCAAGGCCCCGGGCCAGATGGCCCGCAACTCCCTCGCCCACGTGGCCCGCGGCTCCGAGGGCGCCATGTTCTTCCAGTGGCGGCAGTCGAGGCGCGGCGCGGAGAAGTTCCACTCGGCGATGCTGCCGCACGGCGGAACCGGAACACGCGTCTGGCGCGAGGTGACCGAACTGGGCGCCTCGATCGACTCACTGGCCCCCGTCCGCGGCACCCGCACCGAAGCCGACGCGGCCATGGTCTGGGACTGGCAGTCCTGGTGGGCGCAGAACCTCCAGTGGCGTCCCAGCGAGGACCACGATCCCCGCGAACGCGCCGACGCCTTCTACGAAGCCCTCTACGACCGCCACCTGACCGTCGACTTCGCCCACCCGGAAGCCGACTTGTCGGCCTATCCACTTGTCGTCGTCCCCGCGCTGTACCTCGCGACCGAGGCGGCCGGGAACAACCTCCGCGAGTACGTCGAGAACGGCGGCACCCTCGTCGTCTCGTACTTCTCCGGCATCGTCGACGAGCACGACGCCGTCCATGAGGGCCCCTACCCGGGCGCGCTCAGGGACGTGCTGGGCCTCACCGTGGAGGAGTTCTCGCCCCTGCTCGCGGGCGAGCGGGTCGGGCTCACCGGCCCGGACGGCTCCGGGCAGACCGGCGACGTGTGGACGGAGTTCGTCGTGCCGCGCGGCGCCGAGCCGGTGTGGGCGTACACCGACGGCCTCACCGCGGGCCACCCGGCCGTCACCCGCCACCGCCTCGGCGAGGGCACCGCCTGGTACGTCTCCACCCGCCTCGGCGCCGAAGGCCTGGACGCCGTGCTCGGCCGGGCGGCCGAGGACGCGCGCATCAGCCCCCGCGCCGACCTGCCCCGCGATGTCGAAGTGGTGCGCCGCGCCGGCGAGTCGGGCACCTACCTGTTCGCGATCAACCACTCCGCCTCGGACGCCAAGGTGCCGCTGGACGCGCACGGCACCGAACTGCTCACCGGGGAGCGCGCCGCGGGCCGCCTCGCGGTCCCGGCCGGCGCCGTGCGGATCGTACGGCTCGACACCCCCTAGCCCCGGTTCTCGCTGTTTCCGCCCCATCCCCCAGTCGAAGGGACCACGGACGACGATGTTCCATCCCAGACGCACTCTCAAGCCCCGACGCACTCTCAAGGCCCTGCTGCCGCTCCTCGTGGCCGGGCTCGCCCTCACGGGCCTGCCGGACCGGACCGCCCATGCGGCGAGCACCCTCACCAACGGCGGCTTCGAGACCGACGCCGGCGGCGCGGCCACGCCCGCCGGCTGGACCGAGTACGGCTCGACCGGCGCCTCGTACACCGAGGCCGGCGGCCACAGCGGCGGCAACCGCCTGAGCCACTGGTCCTCGTCCGCGTACAGGGTCGAGACGTACCAGTACCTCTCCGGGCTGGCCGACGGCAGCTACCGGCTGACCGCCTGGGTCCGCTCGGGAGGCGGCCAGAACGCAGCCTGGATAGCCCTGAAGAACTGCGGCGGTGCCGAGCAGCGCACCGACCTTCCCGTGTCCGCCGCTGGGTGGATCCGGATCGTCCTGCCCGTCAATGTGACCGCCGGTCAGTGCACTGTCAGCATCAACAGTGACGCGAACGCCGGTAACTGGATCAACGTCGACGACCTGACCTTCACGCCGGGCACGACCTCCGGACTGCCGGTCAAGGGGGCCGACGTCTCGTCCCTCGCCAAGAGCGAGGCCAAGGGCGGGACCTACCGGACGACTTCGGGGCCCGCGGGCGACGCGCTCGGCATCCTGAAGTCCGCCGGCATGAACTACGCCCGCCTCAAGGTCTGGGTGAACCCGGCCGACGGCTACAACGACAAGGCGCGCGTGCTGGCGACCGCCAAGCGCGTCAAGGACCGGGGCATGAAGCTGCTGGTCGACTTCCACTACTCGGACACCTGGGCCGACCCGGGCGCCCAGAGCAAGCCCGCCGCCTGGGCGGGCCACTCCTACGGCCGGCTGAAGACGGACGTGTACGACCACACCCACGACGTACTCGACGCGCTCGAGGCGCAGGGCACCGGCGCCGACATGGTGCAGGTCGGCAACGAGATCAACGGCGGCATGCTGTGGAACGAGGGCTCCACGGACAACTGGACGCAGCTCGCCGGGCTGATCAACAGCGGATACGACGCGGTCAAGAGCGTCGACGCGGCAACCCCCGTAGCGCTGCACCTGGCCAAGGGCGGCGACCTGTCGGGCACCCGCTGGTGGTTCGACAACGCCGTCGCGCACGGCGTCCGGTTCGACGCGATCGGCCTGTCGTACTACGGCTACTGGCACGGCCCGCTGTCCGACTTCCAGACCACCCTGGACGACGCGGCCGCCCGCTACGGCAAGCCGGTCTTCGTCGCCGAGACTGCCTACCCGTTCCGGCTGGACAGTGAGGACGCGCACGAGAACATCATCGACGTCGCCGGCGAGCTGGTCCCCGGCTACCCGGCGACCCCCGCCGGGCAGACGGCGTGGATGAACACGGTGGCGAACATCGTGGAGGCAGTCCCGAACGGCCGCGGCCTCGGCGTCTTCTACTGGGAGGCGACCTGGACCGCCGTCGACGGCAACGGCTGGGACCCCGCCGACCCGTCCTCCGGCAACGGCTGGGAGAACCAGGCCCTGTTCGGCTACGACGACAGGGCGCTGCCGGCCATGGCGTGGTTCCGTCACCGCTGACACCTCCTGTGCCGTACGGGACGGCTCGCTACCGGACAAGGCGCCGGAGTCCCGGACAGCGGGGCCCCGGCTGCGGGACAGTGGAAGGACACGGTACGGGCGGGCCCGGACGGAGGGAGGACGAGATGCTGAGGACCCCCGCGCACGGTGCGCGTCTCGACATCCTGGAGTGGCTCAAGGATCCGGCCGCCCACTTCCCGCCCGAGTACCACGCGGACGTCGTCGCGCACGGCGTCCGCGCGGAGCTCGTCGCCGTGAAGCTCGGCGTGTCCCGCCGGGCGGCCGGAACCCACCTCGACCTGCTCGCGAAGACCGGTCTGCTCCGCACCGGCATCATCCGCGGCCGGACGCACTACCGGCGCGACGAGGTGCGGATCGCCGAGGTGGCGCGGATGTTCGAGAAGGGTTGGTCGACCGGCGGCCGCGCCACCCGACGAGTGCCCCGGGGCCGCGCCGGCGTTAGGCTGACCCCAGGCGCGGCCCCGGGGCGCGCGGCGCGGCGGTGGGGCCGCCGTACCCGAACCGCGGCACCGCTGCCGCCGACGGTCCCTACTTGCGAACGGGGGCACCCCCTGCCCGGCGAGTAGGAGACGTACGACCATGACAGCCCCGGGCACCGAGAGCGCCGCCGTCCGGCGCGGCCAGGCGCCGGTCGTCGTGGCCGTCTCCCTGGGCGGCGGCACGGGCGCCGCCGCCCGCTACGCGGCCTCCCTGTGGTGGCCGACGCAGACCGGCGGCTTCCCCTGGACGACCTTCTGGGTCAACGTCGCCGGCTGTGCCCTGATCGGCGTGCTGATGGTGGTCGTCACCGAGGTGCGGGGCGCCCACCGCCTCGTCCGGCCCTTCCTGGGCACCGGAGTCCTCGGCGGCTTCACCACCTTCTCCACCTACGCCGTCGACATCCGGCACCTGCTCGCCGCCGACCAGCTCCGTACCGGTCTCCTCTACCTCGCCGCCACCCCTCTCGCGGCCCTCGCGGCGGTGTGGCTCGCCACCTGGGCGACCCGCCGCGCGTCACCGCCCGGAACACGCGGGGGCGCGGACGCGAAGGGTGCGGGGTCGTCGTGAACTGGCTGCTGGTCGTCGCGGGCGGCATGGTCGGTGCCCCGCTCCGCTACCTCACCGACCGCGCGGTGCAGGCGCGGCACGACTCGGTCTTCCCCTGGGGAACCTTCACGGTGAACGTCGTCGGCTGTCTGGTGCTGGGCCTGCTGACCGGCGCGGCACTCGCGGGAGCCGCGGGCTCCGACCTGCGGCTCCTGCTCGGGACCGGGCTGTGCGGTGCCCTCACGACGTACTCGACCTTCTCCTACGAGACGCTCCGGCTGACCGGGGCGGGCGCACGCCTCCTGGCCGCCGTGAACGTGGCGGCGAGTGTGCTGGCCGGCCTGGGGGCGGTGTGCGCCGGGGTGACGCTGGCCGACGCGCTCTGGGCCTGACACGAGGCACCGTCCCGCACTCCTTCACGCCTTCGTCATCTACCGGATCGCGGTCGGCGTCCCGCTCCTCGGGCTGCTCGGCGCGGGCGTGCTGCACAGCTGACCGCGCGGCCGGACCCGGCACGCCCCCGCCGCTCAGTGGGCGTCGCGCAGCGGTTCACCGACGCTCCGCAGATGCCGCAGCGCCTCGCGGTACGACGCGAGCAGGCCCGTCTGGCAGTACGGGACGCCCAGTTCGGCGCAGTACCGCTCGGTGATGCCCTGGGCCCTGCCGAGGGCGGGCGTCGGCATGCTGGGGAAGAGGTGGTGCTCGATCTGGTAGTTGAGGCCGCCCATGAACGCGTCGACGAGCACGCCGCCCCGCACATTGCGGGAGGTGAGGACCTGGCGGCGCAGGAAGTCGAGCCGCATGCCCTCCTCGATCATCGGCATGCCCTTGTGGTTGGGAGCGAAGACCGAACCGAGGTAGACCCCGAACAGCCCCTGGTGCACGGCGATGAACGCGAGCGCCTTGCCGGGGGAGAGGACCGTGAACAGAGCGCCGAAGTACAGGGCGAAATGGGCGACGAGGAGCGTGCCCTCCAGAACCGGCCGCTTCACGGACGGGCTGCGCAGGGCCTTGAAGCTGCTGAAACTCAGATTGAGACCTTCCAGCGTCAGCAGCGGGAAGAACAGGGCGGCCTGGTGTTTTCCGACGAAGCGGGGAAGCCCCGCGGCCCTGGTCGCCTGGCGCCGTGACCACACCAGGATGTCGGGGGAGACGTCCGGGTCCTTCTCCTCGTGGTTGGGATTCGCGTGGTGGCGCGTGTGCTTGTTCATCCACCAGCCGTAGCTCATCCCCAGCAGCAGGTTCGCCACCAGGAGACCGCCGGTCTCGCTGGGGCGCCGACGCGAGAAGACCTGCCGGTGGGCGAGGTCGTGGGCGGCCAGCCCGAGCTGGCCGAAGACGACGGCCAGCGCCACCGCGACGAACAGCTGGCTCCAGCTGTTCCCCAGAGTGACGAAGGCGGCGACACCGCCCGCGAGCGCGAGGGCGACGGCTCCGAAACGGACCGTGTAATACAGCGGGCGGCGCCGGAGCAGCCCCGCGTCGGCCATACGCCGTGAGAGTTCGGAAAAGTCGCTCCCTCTTTCGCGTCCCTTTTCCTGTTCGCGGGTGGGCAGGCTCTCGATGAGCACCGTTGAGTTGGCCATGCACCGCAGTATGCGGGCGGCTTCCCCGGCCGCAGAATGACGGTCGCCACCCGAAGCAGGGGGTGGCTGGCACCACCCCTGCCCTGGGGTCCTCCCTTGACAGCTCTCCGCCCGACCCGCAGGAGCGGCGCACCGCCCTGCCGCGGCCGGAGATCCTGGCGGGCCGGCGCACCGCTCCCGCCCGACTGTGCGCCGGGAGCGGCCCGGAGGAAGAATGGCGGGCATGAGTACGCGGACGACCTTCCAGCCGGTCCTGGAGCGCATCGCCGAGGAGATCGAGCGGACCCCCGGCAGTGGTCGGCCCGCCGACTACATCCCGGCGCTCGCCGCCTGTGATCCGCGCCGCTTCGGCATGGCCGTCGCCGAGCCGGACGGCACGGTGTACGGGGTGGGGGACTGGCGCGAGCCATTCTCCGCGCAGTCCATCACCAAGGTCTTCACCCTCGCCCTCGACCTGTCCCGCGAGGGCGACGCGCTCTGGGAACACGTGGGCCGCGAACCGTCCGGCAACCCGTTCAACTCCCTGGTGCAGCTGGAGTACGAGAACGGCATCCCGCGCAACCCCTTCATCAACGCGGGCGCCCTCGTCGTCACCGACCGTCTGCACACCCGTACCGGGGACGCGGCGGGTGAACTGCTCGCCTTCCTGCGCGCGGAGAGCGGCAACCCGGACCTGACCTACGACGAGGAGGTCGCCGCCTCCGAGACCGCGCACGGCGACAGGAACGCCGCCCTCGGCCACTTCATGGCGTCGTACGGCAACATCGACAACCCCGTGCCCGTCCTGCTGGAGCAGTACTTCCGCCAGTGCTCCGTCGCCGCCTCCTGCGCGGACCTCGCCCTGGCGACCGGGTTCCTGGCCCGGCACGGCATCCGCGCGGACGGCACCCGGCTGTTGAGCCGCAGTCAGGCCAAGCAGGTCAACGCGGTGATGCTGACCTGCGGGACGTACGACGCGGCCGGTGAGTTCGCCTACCGGGTGGGTCTGCCGGGCAAGAGCGGGGTCGGCGGCGGCATCATCGCGGTGGTGCCGGGCCACTGCACGCTGTGCGTGTGGAGCCCAGGCCTGGACGAGCGGGGAAACTCGGTGGCCGGCGTGGCGGCGCTGGACCGCTTCACGACACTGACGGGCCTGTCGGTCTTCTGACCGGACGACCCGGGCGCCGTCAACTCCCCTCGGCCCGCACGAACTTGAGCCGTAGCGCCAGTGCCATGACCCCCGCGCCCAGCCCGGCGACGCCCACGATGGCACCGGTCTCCGGCCAGCCCGCATGGTCCTGCGAGGGCCGCGCCGCCACGACCGCCGCGGGTACGGCCTGCGGGCCCGGCAGCGGCCGGGCGCCCCCGGATTCCAGCGATCCCACCGGGTCGACGTGCCCGGCCGCCTCGAAGCCCCAGTCGAGCAGCGAACGGGTCTCCTCGTACACGGCGTGGCCGCCGCCCTCCTGCGGGTTCATCACCGTCACCACCAGGGTCCGCCCGTCGCGGCGGGCGGCCGCGATCAGTGTGTTGCCGGCGTCGCTGGTGTAGCCGTTCTTGATGCCGATCAGCCCCGGGTACGGCTCCACCCCGTCCGCCCCGGTGAGCAGCCGGTTGGTGTTGATGATCCCGAACGAGTCCCCGTTCCGGCCGGGGAACATCGCGTCGACCTTGGCGCAGTACCGCGCGAAGTCCGGGTTGCGCAGCCCCGCCCGGCCGAAGACCGCCAGATCGTACGCCGACGACACCTGGCCCGGTGCGTCGTAGCCGTCCGGTGAGCGCACGTGGGTGTCGAGAGCGCCGAGGGCGCGGGCCTCGGCCTGCATCCGGGCGGCCGTGGCGCTCCAGCCGCCGGTGAGCGAGGCGAGGACGTGGACGGCGTCGTTGCCGGAGTTGAGGAAGACGCCGTTCCACAGGTCGGAGACCCGGTATGTGTGGTCCTCGACGACACCGACCAGGCTGCTGCCGGGCCCGATGCCGGTCAGCTCGTCGGCGCTCACCTCGTGGCGGATGCCGCCCGGCAGGACCGGCAGCACCGTAAGAGCGAACAGGGTCTTCAGGGTGCTGGCCGGCGGGAGCTTGCGATGAGCGTCATGTGCCGCCAGCACGTCGCCGGTGCCGGCGTCGGCGACCACCCAGGACAGCGCCGAGACATCGGGGACTCCGGGCGCGCCGGGGCGGGGCCGGACCTGCGTCCCGGAGCGGTACAGCGGCGACGCCTGGGCCGCCGCCGCGCGTGGCCCGCCGGGCGGACCCGGGTCCGGCAGCACCGCACGGGCGGCCGCGGCGGCGGGCATGAGCGTCAGCAGCCCTGCCACACAGAGCACACAGGAGGATCGAGCCGCCCGGGATGAGAATCCGATAGTCATACCGCAAACGTAGGAACGGGCCCCCGGACCGCCACGCTCCCCGGGCCGAGTCGCGCCCGCAAGCACCCGGATGCCGTAGGGAGGTGGGCCGGCCGGGGCCCACCGGCCGACGCGCGGCCTCAGTCGGCGGGCGGCGTCGGCTGGACGCGCCGCAGGAACGTGGCGTTGTCCGGCGTCTGGCGCATCCGCTCCAGCAGCGTCTCCAGCCCGGACTGCTCGTCCCGGCCCCCCAGGGCCCGCCGCAGCCCGCGCACGGCGGTCGATTCGGCGGCGGACAGCAGCAGCTCCTCGCGGCGGGTGCCGGAGCCGGTCATCTCCACGGCCGGGAAGACCCGGCGGGAGGCGAGCTCCCGGCTCAGCCGCAGCTCCATGTTGCCGGTGCTCTTGAGCTCCTCGAAGTAGAAGTCGTCGGCACGCGAACCGGTCTCCACCAGGGCGGTGGCGAGGATGGTGAGCGAACCGCCCTCCTCGGCCGTCCGGGCGGCGCCGAAGAACCGCTTCGGCCCGAGCAGCGCCCCGGCGTCGACACCGCCGCTGAGCGTGCGGCCGCTTAAGGAGGCGGCGTTGTTGTGCGCCCTGCACAGCCGGGTGAGGGAGTCGAGCAGGATGACGACGTCCTCACCGGCCTCGACCAGGCGCTTGGCCCGCTCGATCACGAGCTCGGCGAGCGCGATGTGCTGCTTGGCGCTCCGGTCGAAGGTCGAGGAGTACACCTCGCCCTGTACCGAGCGCCGCATGTCGGTGACTTCCTCGGGCCGCTCGTCGAGCAGCACCACCATCAGGTGGGAGTCGGGGTGGTTGCCGGCGACGGCGGCGGCGATCTGCTGGAGGAGGACGGTCTTGCCGGTCTTCGGCGGGGCCACGATCAGGCCGCGCTGGCCCTTGCCGACCGGGGCGATCAGATCGGCGACCCGCCCGGTCAGGCCGGCCGCCGGGTGTTCGAGGCGCAGCCGCTCGTGCGGGTGCAGTGGTGTCAGGTCGTGGAAGTGCCGTCGGCCGCCCTGCCGGTCGGGCGTGCGGCCGTTGACGCGGACGATGTCGGTCAGGGTCCGCCGGTCGCCGCGCACGCCCTCGACCAGGTCGCCCTTGCGCAGGCCGTGGCGGCGGATCAGCGCGGGGGAGAGGGCGGGGTCGGACGGCTCGGGCTGGAGGCTGCTGCCCCGCAGCTGCCCCTTCCCGCCCGCGTCGATGTCGAGGACACCGTTCGCGATCTCGGCCGGGGGCTGCTGTACAGGGGGGCGTTCGAGTGTGGTGGTCATGGTGTTCGGTCCTTTCGAGGACACGGGCATGGGGCATGCGGAAGGAAGGGGGGAGAAGCCGTGCGAGGGGTCGGACGACACGCCTCCGGACGGCGGGAACAGCACCTCGGGTACGGCGGGGAAGGGCCCTGCTCACGAGGTTGTGCTGAGAAGCGGACGCGCCGGTCGCACAGGGACGGGCGGGTCGGCGAACCGAAGGGAAACCGGCACCGGCGCCCACAGAGGGCGTACGCGAGTGCTGGACGCAGCCTACCACGGCAAGTGGACGAGCGGCCGTGGGGTGGGACGTTCACTGCGTCCCACCCCCGGGTTCAACAAGGCCGGAACGGCGTTCCATTCCGTCTTCCGCATGTGCCGGGCCGGGCTCAGACGCCCGAACGCCCCTGAGCCTCCTGCGCTTCCTGGGCGATCCGGTCGAACTGCGCGCCCATCGCGGCCTGGAGTGCCTGCGCACCCGACAGCGGGCGCACCATCACCGTGAGTTCGTCGATACGGCCGGACTCGTCGAGGTGCAGGAAGTCGCAGCCGCTGATCTCGCGGTCGCCGACCCGCGCCGTGAAGACCAGGGCGTGGTCGGGGCCGTCGGCCTCGCCGATGACGCGTTCGTAGCGGAAGTCCTCGAAGACGCGGGTGACGCCGCGCAGGATCGCGGCCGTGATCGCCTTGCCGTGGTAGGGCTTGAACACGACGGGGCTGGTGAAGACGACGTCCTCGGCCAGCAGTGCCTCGACGGCGCCGAGGTCGTGGGCCTCGACCGCCGCGCGGAATGCCTGCATCGTATCTCCTCGGTGAGAAGTACTGAACTATTTGAATAGGTGCGGAGTAGGCTAGCCTCCGCTTGCTAGCGTGTCGACATGTCTCTCAAGTACGCCGTCCTGGCCGCCCTGCTGGAGGGCGAGGCCTCGGGCTACGAGCTGTCCAAGGTGTTCGACGTCTCGCTCGCCAACTTCTGGCCCGCCACGCCGCAACAGCTCTACCGGGAACTGGAGCGCCTCGCGGGCGACGGGCTCATCGAGGCGCGGACGGTGCCGCAGGAACGCAGGCCCACCAAGCGGCTGTTCTCGCTCACGGAGGCCGGCCGGGAGCAGCTGAGCGCCTTCGCCGCCGAGCCGACCCGGCGCCCCACCGCCATCCGCGACGAGTTCCTGATCAAGATGCAGGCCATGGACGGCGTGGACCCGGATCGGGTCCGCGAGCTGGTGGAGGAGCGCAGGTCCTGGGCCCTGGGGAAACTCGCCCGCTACGAACGCGTCCGTGAGCGCCTCCTGGACGGCCGCGAGGAGGAGGAGCACCTGCGCGACTCCGACCGCGTCGGCCCCTACCTCACCCTGCTGGCCGGGATCACCTTCGAGCGCGAGAACGCCCGCTGGTGCGAGCGCGTCCTCACGGTGCTGCGGGAGCGGCGCGCCCCCACCGGGCCCGCCGGGCAGCCTCTAGGCTGACCGGATGTTCAGCCCCGAAGGCCCCACCCTGCGCGAACTCACCGTCCAGGCACTGTCGTCGGTCGAGCGCGGCTACGACCTGCTCGCCCCGAAGTTCGAGCACACCCCGTACCGGACGCCGGGCCGGGTGCTCGACGCCGTGGCCTCGGCGCTGGCGCCGATGGGGCCGTTCGGCGCCGGACTCGACCTGTGCTGCGGTACCGGCGCGGGAGTGGACGTACTGGCCCGGGTGTGCCGGGAGCGCGTGACGGGGGTCGACTTCAGTGCGGGCATGCTGGAGGTCGCGCGGGGGCGCGTCGTGCGTGAGGGGCCGGCTCTCTCCTGGGTGCGCGCGGACGCCCGCGCCCTGCCGTTCGGTCCCGAGTTCGACCTCGTGGTCAGCTTCGGTGCGTTCGGCCACTTCCTGCCCCGTGAACTGCCGGGCCTGTTCGTTCAGGTGCGCTCCGTACTGCGCCCGGGCGGCTGCTTCGCCTTCCCCGTGGTCGCGCCGCCCCGCCCCGGCTCCCGCGGCTACTGGACGCTGCTCGGCTTCGACGCCGTGATGCGGGCGCGCAACGCGCTGTGGCGGCCGCCGTTCGTCATGTACTACCGGACGTTCCGGCTCGGGGACGTGGGCCGGGAACTGGCGCGCGCCGGCTTCCGGACGGACCTGCACGCCCTGCGTGAGTTCGGGCGCCGGCCCGACGGCAGCCCGCGGGTCCGGATGGTCGTGGCCCGGCGGCTGCCCTGACGGCGGGCGCGGGCGGGGTCACCCGGCCGCCGGCAGGGTGAACTCGTAGACCAGCGCGTCCTGTCGGGAGTCCACGAGGAGGTCCGTGATCTCCAGGGGCCGTGCGTACTGGTCGTGCACCCGCCGCACGACCCGCACCGACGGCGTGTCCGCGAGGCGGCTGATCGTGTCGCGGTGATGGAGGGTCAGTCCCGCGCGGCGCATCCAGTCGTAGGCCCGCCGCAGGTGCGCCGACGCGGTGCCGTCGGCGCGGTCGCGGTACCGGGCCAGCTCCTCGACCTCGGCGAGCGCCACGGCGGAGAACGAGGTCACCGCGGTCCGCCGGCCGGTTCCGTCGGCGGTCGCGGACAGGTAGCGGTGCACCAGGGTCGGCCGGTCCGGCGCCAGCCCCAGTGCCGCGGCGTGCTCCGGCGAGGGCACCTCCCAGGTGACGGTCGCCCGGTCGCCGGTGGACGGCTCCGCGGTCCGGGCGCCGACCGGGAAGGTGAGGGACGCCGGGCTCTGCGCCGGTGGGCCGGGCAGGGCGGCGTGGCTGCCCCGCCGGTCGGTGGCGAGCAGGCCGTCCCGGCGCAGCACCTCCAGGGCCTGCCGCACGGTCTCCCGGCTCACCCCGAAGTGCTCGGCCAGTCGGCGTTCGCCCGGCAGTCGTGCGCCCGGTGGGACGGTCCCGTCGCGCAGCTCGCCGAGCAGCTGTACGGCCACCCGCCGGTAGAGGGGCTGTGCGTCGGTGAGCGGGTGGTCGTGCGGGGTGGTGGTGCGGACCATGCCGCGCCCTCCTGTTTGGTGACGTGCGGTAGCCGCGCGGGCTCGGTGCGCCACCAGAACTATCATTGGTCTAAACCAACCGGGAAGAGCTGTCCGCCGGTTCGGCCGAAACCTCACCTGCGCGTCGACCGTCCGTCACCCCCTCACAAGGCGCCGTACAGGGCCTCCACCAGTGCCGTCTTCCGCGGGTCGTCGGCGATGTGCGGTCCCGTGCGGTTCATGACGCAGCCCAGCGACACCCCGGCGTCCGGGTCCGCCAGGCCGCAGGAGCCACCGAAGCCGTCGTGTCCGAAAGCCCGCGGATCGGGACCGTAGGAGCCATGGGGGCCGCTGAGCCACAGCCCCGGCCCGGCTTCGGTCTCGTGCGCGAAGCCGGCGCCGAGGACGAGGTCGCGGCAGGCACCCTGCCCCTCGCGCACCCGCTCGGCGGCTTCCCGGGACAGCGCGCGGTGGCCGGCGTACGAGCCCCGGCCCGCGAGGAGCCCGTACAGCGCGGCGACCGCCCGCGCGGTGCCGTGTCCGTTCGCCGCCGGTATCTCGGCGGCCCGCCACGCGGCGGTGTTGGCCTCCGTGACGCCGATCGGGGGACTGGTGAGCGCCGCCACGGCCGCGGGCGCCAACCGGGCGAAGACCGCGGCCCGCTCGCCATGGGGCCGCCCTCCGCCGTACGCCCGGAGCCGGGCCGCGGCGGTGCGGACCGGCTCCATGAACACACCGACTGGTCGGACCGGACGAAAGTCCGCCGACCCGGCCGTGGCCGGAACGCGCGGACTCAGAGGTACGAGCGCAGCCAGCGCAGCTTGGCCGCCTCCTGGAAGGGTCCGCCGCCCTCGTGGTCGTTGAAGTCGTACACCTCGATCGCCTTGTCCTCGTGCGCCCAGGCGTTGAACGCCGCGAAGACGGTCGACGGCGGGCAGGTCTGGTCCTCCAGGGCCGCCGAGAACAGGGCGGGGGCCCGGCCGCGCGCCGCGAAGTGCACGCCGTCGAAGTAGGACAGCGTGCGCAGCGCGTCCTCGGTGCGGCCGCGGTGCGTCTTGAGGTACAGGCCGATCTCCCGGTAGGGGGGCCGGTCGGTGAGCCTGGTCGCGCGCGGGAAGTCGCTGAGGAACGGCACGTCCGGCGCGACGGCCGTGAGGTCCGGCACCAGGCCGCCCACGGCGATCGTGATGCCGCCGCCCTGACTGCCGCCGAGGGCGACCGTGCGTGCGGGGTCGGTGAGCGGGTGGGAGCGGGCCGCCTCGACCGCGCGCACGGCGTCGGTGAAGACGCGGCGGTAGTAGTAGTTCTCGGGGGCGTCCAGGCCGCGGGTCATGAAGCCCGGGTACGCGGGTGTGCCGCCGATGGGGTCCGCCGTCCCGCCACCGCCGCCCCAGGCGCTGCCCTGGCCGCGGGTGTCCATCACGAAGTGCGCCCGGCCGGTGGACGCCCACAGCAGGTGCTCGTGCGGCAGCCCGCGCCCGCCGCCGTACCCGACGAACTCCACTATCAGCGGCAGCGGTTCCTCTGCCGCGGCCGGCAGGATCAGCCAGCCCTTCACCGGGTGACCGCCGAACCCGGCGAACGTCACGTCGTGCACCCGCACCGTGGACAGTCCCGTGTCGACCGGTTCGAAGCGGGCGTCCAGATCGTGCGCGCGGGCTTCGTCGAGCGTCTTGCTCCAGAACGCGTCGAAGTCCTCGGGCTCGGCCGACGCGCTGCGGTAGGCGCGGAGTTCTTCGAGCGGAAGGTCGAACAGGGCCATCGAGAACCGCCTTTGCGGGGAGACAGTGCCGGACCGTACGGATGATCACACCGTACGTGAGTGGTCGGAGGACTCGCCAGATGGTGGGCGGGCAGTCCGCCGTCCTGACCTGCGGTTCGACGGATCGAACGCCGATCAGGACGATGGCGGGTCCTGGTGACGGGGCCAGGTGGTCGGGTCACCGGCGTCGCGTCAGGCCCGGCGGTGTGTCCACTGGGGCTCGGTGAGGGCCCAGTCGCGGTCCCACTCGGCCATCCGGTGCCGGAGGGCCACCTTGCGTACGGCGCAGTGAGCGAGGAGCACCGCGAGCGCCGACCCCATGGTGGTGCACACGCCGATCGTGACGCTGTGCTGCCAGACCGCGGAACCGTCCGTCGGCGGCGGCACGCTCTTGCCCCGGGAGTCCAGCCACACGTCGACCGCGTCACCGTGCCCGGTGCCGGCCGGGACACGGGCCGTAGTGCTCCGGTCGGTACCGTCCGGCGTGCTCCAGCGGACGGTCGCGCGGTACGAGTGCTGCCCGCCGGCCTGCACCGACGGCAGCGTGTCGGGAGTCCGGCCGGCCACCTCGGCGCGGACGCGGTGCCGCTCCGCGCGCTGCTCCGCCGCGACCGCCTGGGCCTGACCGTGACCCCACCAGGCCGCGGCGGCTCCGAGTAGCGGTGCCCCCACGACCAGCAGGACCGCGACGACCAGCACGGTCCACGCCTCGACGACGTCCGACCGGCGCCGCAGCGGATTGCGCCGCATACGCCGGCCGCGCACCCGGGTTCGCATGTCGACCTCCTCGCGACCACAGCGACCGGAGGCCGTGCGACGGCCGAACGAGAGTGGGGGCCGCCGTGTCTCCGAGTCGCGCCACGCGTGCGAGTGCCCGCACGAACCTGGTACCCCGTTCGGCGCGCCTCGCTCACCGTGTCGCCCACCCCGCGGCGCCGGACGGCTGCTCCGCACCGCGGTCAGGTGCCCAGCGGCGCATGAGGGAAACCCGGGCGCGGCCGGTGCGGCCCCGGGGGTTCGGAAGCCGAGGGGTGTCCGTCAGTGGGGCGGGGCGGGGCGTGGGGCGGGGCGTGGGGCGTGGGGCGCCGTCCACCGAGGCCCGGCCGTGGGTCAGCCGAAGCGTTCGATCCTGATCCGGTCCACCGGCTGACCGGCCGCGACCAGCAGCCGCGAGGCGTGCTCCGCGAAGGAGTTGGAGCCGCACACGTAGGCCTCCCAGCCGTCGGCGGGTGCCTCGGCCAGGAGCGGTGCCAGGTGCGCGGTCGTCATCCGGCCCACGGGCGTCCCGGCCGGCGCGCCGCGGGTGAACACGGGCGTCGTCTCCGCGCCGAGTTCGCGGGCGTAGATGAGTTCCCCGGGAGTGCGCGCGGACACCAGCAGCCGCAGCGGCACCGTCAGTCCCAGCGCCCGGTGGTGCCGCACCATCGACATCAGCGGTACCACGCCGGAGCCCGCGCCCAGCAGCAGGGCGGGCCGGTCGCCCGGCCAGGCGAAGAAGCCGCTCAGCGGGCCGCGCACCTCGATCCGGTCGCCGGGCCGGGCGACCGTGTGGAACCAGCCGGACACCTCGCCGTCCTCGACGTGGTCGAGGGTCAGCTCGATGTGCCCGGAGTCGTCCGGCGCGGACGCCAGCGAGTAGTGGCGCTGGGCCACGTACCCGTCCTCGGCGGTCAGCCGCAGCATCAGGTGCTGGCCGGGCAGATGGCCCGCCCAGCCGGGTACGGCGAACCGGAAGGTGGACGCGCGGTGCGTCTCGCGGCGGACCTCCGTGAGGGTGGCGGTCTGCCACGTCCCGGCCGCCGGGCCGTCCACCTCGATGCGTCCGGGCACGGCGAACCGCGTCGGGGGAGTGAAGGACCCTGCCGTGTGCGTCGCTGTCTCAGTCACCGGAGTACCGCTGCTCCTCCCAGGGGTTGCCGCGCGGGTGGTAGCCGTTCTGTTCCCAGAAGCCCGGTTCGTCGTGGTCCAGGAGCTCAAGGCCCGCTATCCACTTGACGCTCTTCCAGAAGTACAGGTGCGGCACCACCAGCCGCGCCGGGCCGCCGTGCTCGGGGACGAGCGGCTGACCGTCGTACTCCCACACGAGCCAGGCGCGCCCGCCGGTCAGGTCCGCGAGCGGCAGGTTCGCGGTGTACCCGGTGTGCGCGTAGGCGACGGCGTGCGTGGCGGACGGCAGCGGGCGCGCCGCCTCCAGGAAGGCGTCCAGGGACACGCCCCCGAAGCGCACCCCGAACTTCGACCAGCCGGTCACGCAGTGGATGTCACCCGAGTACGCCGACGCCGGCAGCCGGTGCGCCCCGGTCCAGTCCCAGGTGCGGGGCCCGGCCACCAGCCCGCTCACGCGGAAGGTCCAGTCGGCGGGCGATATGTCGGGCGTGACCTCGGCGGACAGCACGGGCCAGTCGTCACCGGCGTCGTACTGGCCGGGCGGCAGTCCCGGCCGGGCGGCGCGCGGGCGCCCGGTGAAGCCTCGGGTGGTGTTCATGCGGTGGGGCCTTTCGGGCCGCCGCGAGGGGATGCCCGCGGCCGGCGTGATCAGTGCGTACGCGGTCAACCGTACGTGCTCTCGGGGACGGACCTCAGTCCTGGTCCTCGCCGGGTGCGGCCTCCTGCCACGCGTTGTACCGCTCCAGATACGCGGCGAAGCGGACCAGGTCCTCCTCGGGCCAGTCCGCGAGCCGCTCCCGGAAGGCCGTCCGGCGGCTCTCGGTGACCTGGGCCAGTATGTGCCGTCCGGCCGCCGTCAGATGCAGGACCTGGACGCGGTGGTCGTCCGGGTCGACGCGCCGCTCGACGAGTCCGGTGCGCTCCAGGGCGGACACCTGGCGGCTGACGGTGGACTTGTCCAGGGCGTAGTGGGCGGCCAGGTCGGTGGCCCGGCAGCCGTCCCGCTCCTCCAGATGACCGAGCAGCGTGTACGAGACCAGCGACAGCTCGGGGTGCATGCGGCCCGCCGAGGCGCGGGCGCGGCGGGCGAAGGCCGTCATCTCCCGCTGGATGGTCTCCACGGCCTCCGCCGGGCGGCCACCGGGGGTGACGGTCGTCTCATCGGGTATCTCGGCCGTCGTCACACGTCCTCCTTCCCATTGCTAGTTGTATAGTACAACTTGAAGAGGGAGTTGTATAAGCCAACTACCTGCCGCCGCCGAACCAGTCGCTGGAGGAGGTGAGCGATGAGGTCGCACGCCCTGCGCCACGTGCTCACGCATCTGATCACCCCGCTGCTGATGTGCATCGGGATGGGACTCGCGTACATGGGGGCGTTCGTCACCCCCGAGCCGAACCACCTGCCGGTCGCCGTCGTCGGCTCCGGCCCCGAGGCGAAGGTGCTCGCCCAGTCGGTCAAGGACAAGGCCGGCGACGGTCTCGACGTACGGACCGTCGCCACCCGCGCCGACGCCGTCGACCTGCTGAAGGCCCGCGACATCACCGGCGCCTACGTGCCCGGCGACAAGGCGCCCGAGGTCGTGGTGGCCACCGCCGCGTCCGACATGGGCGCCATGGCGGCGGAGAAGGTCTTCACCCCGCTCGCCGAGCGGCAGGGCGTCCCGCTGAAGGTGACCGACGTGGCCACCCCGGTCGACGACGACCCCACCGGCCAGGGCCTGTTCTTCCTGCTGATCGCGGTCAGCATCGGCTCCTACGCCTCCGTGGCCGCCCTCGGCGCCGCCGGAGCCGCCCTGTCCATGCGCGTCCGGGCCCTGCTCACCCTCGGCGTCTCCGTCGTCGTCAGCGGGATCGGCGCCCTGCTCGCCGGACCGGTGTTCCACCTCGCCCACCACGACCTCGCCGGCGTGTGGGGCCTGGCCTGGCTCTACGCGGCGGGCATCCTGTTCGTCGGCGTGGGCCTGCACACCTTCCTCAAGCGGTGGACCACACTCGCCATGATGGTGCTGTTCGTGATGCTGAACTTCACCACCTCGGGCGGCCTGTTCCGCCCCGAACTGCAGAACGGCCTCTTCGGCACCCTGCACGCCTTCTGGAACGGCGCCGGGTTCGTCGAGGGCGCCCGCAGCCTGCTGTACTTCGACGGCGACGGACTGGGCCGCAGTGTGTGGGCACTGGTCGCCTGGCTGCTGCTCGGCCTCCTGGTGACGGCCGTCGCAGGCCTCCGTGAGCGGGGCGGTACGGTGCCCGCGTCGGCCACGCCTGCCAGGCACGCGAGGCCGCACGAGCGGAAGGCGGTGCCCGCGGCGGAGGAGGCGGACGAAGAGGCCGAGGAGACCGTCGGCGTCTGATCACTGGGGTAGTGTGACCGGCGGCCGAGGACAGTCCCGGCCGCCGGACGCCTGGGAGGTGAGACCCATTACCGCTGTGTCGGCCCGGGTGCTCTCACCTCACGGCAGTGCGGTCCCCGCCAACGGGTGACCGTGAGAGCGCCCTTCGGTTCTCGAAAGGCTCTCGGCTTCCATGCCTCAGCTGTTCTCCGCCCCTTCGTTTCCCTCCTCCTCCGTCCCGTCGCCCGACTCCGTCGTGGCCGTGCTGCGCGCCGCGGGCTGCGTCTTCGCCGAGGACGAGGCGGAGCTGATCCTGGGCGCCGCCCGCACCGCCGGGGAACTCGCCGCCCTGGTGGACCGCCGCGTCACCGGAGTGCCCCTCGAACTCGTCCTCGGCTGGGCCGAGTTCCGCGGCCTGCGCGTCGCCGTCGCCCCTGGTGTCTTCGTGCCCCGCCGCCGTACCGAGTTCCTGGTGGCCGAGGCTCTCGCGCACGCGCCGGACGCGGCCGTCGTCGTGGACCTGTGCTGCGGCTCCGGCGCCGTCGGTGCCGCCCTGGCCGCCGCACTGGACCGGCCCGAGGTGCACGCCGCCGACGTCGACCCGGCCGCCGTGCGCTGCGCCCGCGGCAACCTCGCGGACGCCGGGGGCCGGGTGTACGCCGGTGACCTGTTCGACGCGCTGCCCGCGGCGCTGCGCGGCCGGGTGGACATACTCGCGGCCAACGTCCCCTACGTGCCCACCGGCGAGGTCGGCCTGCTGCCCGCCGAGGCGCGGGAGCACGAGCCGCGGGTCGCCCTCGACGGCGGCACCGACGGCCTCGAGGTGCTGCGCAGGGTCGCGGCCGAGGCGCCCCGCTGGCTCGCGCCCGGCGGCTGCCTGCTGGTTGAGACGAGCGAACGCCAGGCACCGGCGGCCGTCGGCGCCTTCGCCCGCGCCGGCCTGACGACCCGCCTCGCGGTCTGCGACGAGCTGTACGCCCATGTGGTGATCGGCGTCAGGGAGTAGCGGCGCGGTCCCCGCCAGGATCTGTCGTGCGGATCAGGCAGGCTGAGAGCGACTGGGCCTTTCAGCCCACCCGTGCGGCGTGGTGCGTGCGGCTGCAAGGCGGAGGAGGGCGACGGGGCGGAGCCCCGGCAACCCACGACAACGCCGCGGATGCACGTGCCACGCCCCGCGACGCCGGCGTGTTCCGAACGGCAGGCCCTGGCTAGGGTCCGTCCGGCGGCGTGGCCCGGGCGATCAGCAGGGCCACGTCGTCGGAGTTCTCCGGCTCGTGCAGCGTGCGCAGGAGCAGGTCGCAGACCTCCTCCAGCGGGCGGTCCGGGCCCTCCAGCAGGGCGAGGAGCGCGTCCAGCCGCTCGTCCAGCGGATGCCGGCGCGTCTCGACGAGACCGTCGGTGTAGAACACCAGCCGGTCGCCCGGCTCCAGATCGACGGTGGTGGTGGAGAAGGCGACGCCGCCCACGCCCAGCGGTACCCCGGTGGGCAGGTCCAGCAGTTCCGGCGGACGGCCGGCGCGCAGGCGTACCGGCGGCAGGTGCCCGGCGTTGGCGATCAGGCACTGCCGCCGGTGCGGGTCGTGGACCGCGTAGAGGCAGGTGGCGATGGCCTGGTCCAGGCCGGCCGTGGTCCGGTCGAGGTGTCCGAGCAGGAACGCCGGGTCGAGGTCGAGGGCGGCCAGGGTGTTCGTCGCGGTACGCAGCCTCCCCATGGAGGCCGCCGCCGCGATGCCGCTGCCCATCACGTCGCCCACCACGAGCGCGGTCTTGCAGTCCTCGAGCTCGATCACGTCGAACCAGTCGCCGCCGACCTCGCTGGTCGCCTCGGCGGGCTGGTAGCGGGAGGCGACCTCCAGTCCGCCCGTCACCGGAGGATGGCTCGGCAGCAGGCTGCGCTGGAGGGTGAGGGCGGTGTCGCGGGCGTTCTGGTACCAGCGGGCGTTGTCGATCTGCACCGCCGCGCGGACGGCCAGCTCCCGGGCCAGCAGCAGGTCGTCCTCGCCGAACGGCAGCGGGTTGCCGGTGCGTTTGAGGTCCAGGGCGCCCAGCACCTCGCCCCGCGCGATCAGCGGAACGGCCAGGTAGGAGTGCACACCCGCCCGGCGCAGCAGCCCGGCCGCCTCCGGTGAACGGGCGATGCGCGGCAGGTCCTCCTCCGTCACCCGCTCCACCAGCACCGGCCGGGCCGTGCGCACGCACTCGGTGACCAGGCGCTCCGGCCCGTACCGGGCGACCTGGCCGGGCGGGTCGGCCGCCCGCAGCGCGTCCGGGGCGTCGTTCGCCTGCACGGCCAGGGCCCGGATCACCGCGGGCTCGGCCGGGCCCAGGGTGCTGCGCCGGCCCTTCACCACGGCCTCCAGCAGATCCACGGCCGCGATGTCGGCGAGCTCCGGCACGGCCACGTCGGCCAGCTCGTGCGCCGTTCGGTCCAGCTCCAGGGTGGTGCCGATCCGCGCGGAGGCGTCCGCGACGACGGCCAGCCGGCGCCGCGCGGCCTCCGCCTCGACGCCCGCCCGGTGCTGCTCGGTGACGTCCACGACCGACACGGCGACGCCGAGTACGGCACCGGCGGCGTCCTCCAGCCGGTACAGCGACAGCGACCAGGTGTGCTCCTCGTCCGGGTCGGCGGGGGTCCGCCCGGTCGCGGGCTGGCCGACGATCGGCCGTCCGGTCTCGAGCACCCGGCGCGCCGCCACCTCCAGGGGAGCCGCGTCCACCAGGGGCAGCACCTCGCGGACCGTCCGGCCGAGGTGCTCCTCGGCGGTCATGCCGTTCATGTTCTCCAGGGACGGGTTGACCGAGACGTACCTCAGATCGGTGTCGAGGACGGCCAGCCCGATCGGGGACTGCCTGATCACCCGCGTGGACAGCGCCACGTCGTGCTCCAGTCGGCGCACGGTGGACCGGTCGACGGCGAGTCCCAGCGCGTAGACGTCCCCCCGGTCGTCCAGGAGACGCATGTTGCGGAACTCCACCAATCGGGTGCCGCCGTCCTTGCGGCGGATGGGGAACGCCCCGGCCCAGCTCCGGCCGGTCTTCACGACGTCGGCGAACAGCTTCACGACCAGGTCGAGATGGCGTTCGTGGACCATGATGCGGGCGGCGTACTGCCCCAGCGCCTCCGGTGCGGTGTATCCGAACAGCTCCTCGGCCTGCGGGCTCCACAGCACGATCCGGCCCTCGGCGTTCAGTACGACCGAGGCCACGTTCAGCACGTCGAGCAGCCCGCTGGGCCGCACCGGTCCGCGCGGCGACGCGTCGCCCCCGAATCCGGCAGACCCGGCTGCACTCATCCCACGCCCCGCCTTCGCCGTTCCACGCGGCACGCCCTTTTGATGCCGACTCCTTTGTTCTACCGCGTTCCACCGCCCACAGGGCCGCTTCTCCGAGGCTCCGCCGTCTCCTTCCAGCATCACCCGGCACGGCCGCGGCCGCCGCACGGAGCACGGCCGGTGTTGGTCTGTACATGACCGCAGCGTCGGGACAGACTGTGCGCCGAGTGCGTACCGCTCCACCCCCCACCGAGGAGCCCGCCCATGCCCCTGCGCGCCCGGCAACGTTGTCATGCCGCCCTGACCGGCCTCGCCGCCCTCGCCCTCGCCCTCGGCCTCGCCGGTCCGTCCGCCGCTGCCCCGGCCGCCGACACCTGGACCGAGGTGGGCTCCGACCGCGCCGACCCGCTGACCGAGAGCCAGGGCCTGGCCTCGGTCGAGGTCCCGGCCGGCAGCCCCAACCGCTACACGGGCATCGGCACCATCCCCCTGAGCCTCGGCGCCCGCGGCTGGAACCACGTCGGCGACCCCGACGCCTCCTACGACGGCCACTACGTCGAGCCGTACCAGCGCGACGACGGGAACACCAAGATGTTCCGCGTGCAGGCGCCGGACGGGCGCTGGTCGGAGTACGTGCACACACTGAGCCCCGGCGAGGCGCTGAACAACTCCTGGTCCGCGATCTCCCCGGACGGCCAGTGGATGCTGGCGGGCGAGTGGGGCACCATGAACCGGCTGCTGGTCTTCCCGACGCCCGGCGTCAACGCGAGCACCTCGCCCTCGGCGAACCTCCCGCAGGCGGCCACCGTCCACCTGGACCACGCCGTGCGCGACGTCCAGGGCTGCGACTTCCTCGACGCGACCACGCTGCTGTGCTCCTCCGACGACCCGGCGGGCACCCTTTTCGGCATCACCAAGCCCCTGCTGCGGATCGACCTGTCCGCCGCGCCGAACGGCACCGCCGACGTCACCGGCCATGTCACCGCCCTGCGGCAGCTGCCCCTGCGCAGCGCCTGCTCCGGCGGCTTCGAGACGGAGGGAATCGACTACGACCGCCGTACCGGCACCCTGCGCGTGATCGTCGTGTCGCCGGGCTTCTGCGTGCTGACGGACAGCAGGACCTACCGCTTCACGCGGGGCTGACCCGTCCGCCGCCACCGGCACGGTCACGGCCGGACCGTGCCGGTAGTGCTCAGCCGCAGGTGGTGCTTTTCTGGTGGTATGGGCCACGAGAGGAGCGATCACGATGGACGGTGAGCGACTGCATCCGGAGTCCGTCTCGGTGGAGCTGAGCGGGTGCAGCAAGGAGGACGCCCGGACCGTGTTCGACGCCCTGTGCACGTGCTTCTCGTCCGACCGGCGCTCGGACGAGGTGCCCCGGGACTACCACGAGGTGCGCCCCACCGTGTGGCTCGGCACCTTCGACGTGGCCGAGGCCCGGGGCGAGTGCGACCCCGCCCGGCTCAGGGAGTCCGTGGAGGCCGACGTGCAGGGCGGCTACTGGGCGATCGAGCGCTTCCGCACCACCCTGGACTCCCTGTTCACCGTGCACGACCTGAGTACGGCCTCGGGGGACCAGGAGCGGGAACTGCACGTACGGCTGGAGAGCCACTGACCGAGGCCCGCCGACGCGGCGGTGTGGTGTGTGCCGCCTCTTTGTGCAACTAGTTGCACAAAGAGGCGGCCGTCCTCTACAACAGAGGCACGACACCGCCGCGGAGGGCCCGATGAGCCGTTACCCCCACCTGCTGAGCCCGCTCGACCTGGGCTTCACCACGCTGCCCAACCGGGTCCTGATGGGCTCCATGCACGTCGGCCTGGAAGAGGCCGAGCGCGGCTTCGAGCGCATGGCCGCCTTCTACGCCGCCCGGGCCCGCGGGGGAGTGGGCCTCATCGTCACCGGCGGCATCGCCCCCAACGACGAGGGCCGGCCGTACGAGGGTGGCGCCAAGCTCACCACCGAGGCGGAGGCGGACCGGCACCGGGTCGTCACTGAGGCCGTGCACCGCGAGGGCGGCCGGATCGCCCTGCAGATCCTGCACTTCGGCCGCTACGCCTACCACGCCGACCTCGTCGCCCCCAGCCCCCTCCAGGCGCCGATCAGCCCGCACGTGCCCCGCGAGCTGACCGACGCCGACGTCGAGCGCACCATCGACGACTACGCCCGCACCGCCCGCCTCGCTCGCGAGGCCGGTTACGACGGCGTGGAGATCATGGGCTCCGAGGGCTACCTGATCAACGAGTTCATCGCCGCGCGCACCAACCACCGCACCGACCGCTGGGGCGGTTCCTACGAGAACCGCATGCGCCTCCCCGTCGAGATCGTCCGCCGGGTGCGCGAGGCGGTCGGCGAGGACTTCATCGTCGTCTACCGGCTCTCCATGCTGGACCTGGTCCCGGGCGGCTCCACCCTCGCCGAGGTCGTGACCCTCGCCAAGGCCGTCGAGGCGGCCGGCGCGACCATCATCAACACCGGCATCGGCTGGCACGAGGCCCGCATCCCCACCATCGCCACCTCCGTGCCGCGCGGCGCCTACACCTGGGTGACCAAGCGCCTGATGGGCGAGGTGTCGGTGCCTCTCGTCACCACCAACCGCATCAACACCCCCGAGGTGGCCGAGCGGCTGCTCGCCGAGGGCACGGCCGACATGGTGTCGATGGCACGTCCCATGCTCGCCGACCCCGACTTCGTCGCCAAGGCCGCGGCGGGCCGACCGGAGGCCATCAACACCTGCATCGGCTGCAACCAGGCCTGCCTGGACCACACCTTCAGCGGGAAGATCACCTCCTGCCTGGTCAACCCGCGCGCCTGCCACGAGACCGAGCTGGTTCTCGCCCCGACCCGGCGGCGCAAGCGCGTCGCGGTCGTCGGGGCCGGACCGGCCGGACTGGCCTGTGCGGTGAGCGCGGCCGAACGCGGCCACGAGGTCACCCTCTTCGACGCCGCGAGCGAGACCGGCGGCCAGCTCAACGTCGCCCGCAAGGTCCCCGGCAAGCAGGAATTCGACGAGACGCTGCGCTACTTCCGTACCCGGCTGGCGGAACACGGCGTCGACGTACGGCTGAACACCCGGGTCGGAGCCGACGACCTCGCCGGCCACGACGAGGTCGTCGTCGCCACCGGCGTCACCCCGCGCACCCCGGCCTTCCCCGGCGTCGACCACCCGAGCGTCGTCGGCTACCTCGACGTGCTCCGGGGCGGCGCCCCCGTCGGCGACCGCGTCGCGATACTCGGCGCGGGCGGCATCGGCTTCGACGTCGCCGAGTACCTCACCGACGGCGGCGACAAGGCGCACGAGGACCCCGAGACGTACTTCCGCCTCTGGGGCGTCGACATGGACTACCGAGCGCCGGGCGGCCTCGCCGCGCCCGAGCGCCCCGCACCCCCGCGCACCGTGCACCTGCTCCAGCGCAAGACGTCCAAGGTCGGCGCCGGCCTCGGCAAGACCACCGGCTGGATCCACCGCACCGAGCTGAAGCACCGCGGCGTCACCATGGTCCCGGGCGTGCGCTACGACCGGATCGACGACGCCGGACTGCACATCACGATCGGCGACGAGTCCACCGTCCTGGAGGTCGACACGGTCGTCCTGTGCACGGGTCAGGAGCCGAGCCGCGGCCTGTACGACGACCTGGTCGCCGCCGGGCGCAGCGCGCACCTCATCGGCGGCGCCGACGTGGCCGCCGAACTGGACGCCAAGCGCGCCATCAAGCAGGGCACCGAGCTGGCGGCGGCGCTGTAGGGCCGCGCGGGCCGGAAGGCGCGGGGGCCGTCCCTAGGATGAGCCCATGTCACTCCCGCACGCGATCCTCACCGCCCTGGTCGAAAAGCCGTCGTCGGGGCTTGAGCTGACCCGCCGGTTCGACCGGTCGATCGGCTACTTCTGGTCGGCGACGCACCAGCAGATCTATCGCGAGCTGGGAAAACTGGAGAGGGACGGCCTGATCCGCGCGCTGCCGGGCCAGCAGCCGGCCCGCGGGCAGAAGAAGTCCTACGAGGTCCTGCCCGCGGGCCGCGCCGAACTGACCCGCTGGGCCGCCGCCGCACAGGACCCCAAGCCCCTGCGCGACACGATGCTGCTGCGGCTGCGTGCCGCCGCCGTGGTCGGCACGACCGGTATCGAACCGGACCTGCGCCGCCATCTCGATCTGCACGAACGGCAGTTGACCGAGTACGAGGAGATCGAGAAGCGGGACTTCCCGCCCGAGAGGGACAGCGCCGAGGACCGGCTGCGGCACCTGGTGCTGCGCGCCGGCATCGACCTGGAGACCTTCTGGACCCAGTGGCTCAGGCACGCGCTGGCGGAGTTCGCCGGGCTGCCGGGTGACGAGCGGAAGTGAGCGCGGCCACGGCTCAGAACCGGTACGGCTTCTGGCGGCGGCGCAGGAACCACGCCGCGGCGATGACGCCCGTGCCGACCAGCGCGCCGCCCGCCACCAGGGTGGCCGTGCCGTAGTCCTGGACGGCCCCGCCGATACCGCCCATGACACCGCGTGGCGACGCGGAGGGTGCGGGGGAGGCGGAGCGGCTGGGCGAAGGAGAGGGTGCCGCGGAGACGATGACGGTCTGGGCGCCCGCGGTGCTGTTGTTGGAGCACATGACGATGACCGTGTACGTGCCCGGGCTGATGCCCGCCCAGGAGGCGGACTGTCCGGAACTCGTTCCGGACAGCGCCACCTGGCGCCCTTGGGCGAAGTCCCCTTGACTGCCGGTGAGCAGCGAGGCGGTGCCCCAACTGCCGTTGAGCTGGGCGCAGGCGGTGGTCGTGACCGACACCGTGGTCCCGGTGGTGCTCACGGAGATCCCCGGGCCCGCGGAAGCCGGCCCGGCGGCCAGGGCGACGGGCAGCGCGGCGGCGGCTGCCGCGGTCAGGCCGGAGCGGAGTAGTGGCGATGAGATGCGCATGTGGACTGCCCTCCGGCGGCACGGTCGGCGGTACATCCCTTGCGCCGCCGAGATCGGGAACGCCCGTGCTGCCCACAGGCAGCCAACAGGGCGGCGGCCGTGCCCGCATGCCGAGCGCGACCGCCCAGGTGACGGGCCGGCCGGCCGCACGACCGCCGGGGCGTCACCCGCCGTCGCCGGTGGTCACCTTCCGCTCCGCCGACAGTCCGCCCCAGGTGCCGTCGGACAGCCTGGCCCGGACCCGCACCCGGTGCGTGACCCCGGCCTCCGGCCCCGCGTAGAAGCTGTACTCCGCCCGGTCGCGCGGCGCGTCCGCGCCGTAGACGAGTGACGTCGCCGGGCGGCCGTCCAGGTGGATCTGGTACTCGGTGACCAGGCCGTCGGTGCGCGGCGGGGTCCAGGTGAGGTCGATGTGGTAGCCGCCGTCGGCGTGGTGGGAGGCCGCGCGCAGACCGGTGGGCGCGGTGGCGCGGCCGTCGTCGGAGCCCGAGGTGGCGAGCCGGACGGTGGCGCTGGCGGGGGAGACGTTGTCGGCGGCGTCCCGCGCCCGGACCGTGAAGGAGTACCGGGTGCCCGGGCGCAGGCCCGTGACCACGGCCGCCGTCTGGCCGCCGCCGACGCTGTGCACCTTCGTCCCGCCCTGGTGGACGTCGTACGACACGACCCCGCGGTCGTCGGTCGCGGCGGACCAGGTGAGCTGGACCGCCCGGCTGCCCGCCGCCCGGCCGCGGGCGTCCGCCGGGCGCGTCGGGGCGGAGTCGTCGGCCACGGCGGCGGGGGTGGTCGCCCGCACCTCCTGGCTGCGCGGCCCCAGTCGCCCGTCGGCGTCGCGCGCCCGCACGGTGAAGGCGTAGGCCGTCGAGGGGCGCAGCCGGGTGACGTCCACCATGCGGTCGGACGCCTCCACCTTCTTCATCAGCGTGCCGCCGCGATAGACCTCGTACGTCTCGACCCCGGCGACGGCGTTCCACATCACGTGCACGGTCGTGGCGCTGCCCGCCTCGGCGGTGACGCCCGTCGGCGCCCCTGGTGGCCCGCCGCTCTCGCCGCCGTCGTCGCCCATGCCCCAGCCGCAGGACGTGACCAGGACGAGTGTGCCGCAGAGCAGGGCACAGCGGCGCGGTACGGAGACGGGGGCGGGAACAGCGGGAACGGGTGCGTCTCGCACGGCTCTGCCTCCAGGACGGCTTCGGCTCGGCTTCGGCTTCGGCTCTCCGGCTCGAGAGCAATGGTCCGGACCAATATGCGCTTGTGATGCGATCACATCAAGAGGGCGTGGTCGGTGACCCCGGTCGCGCGCCGTGCGCGGACGTGCACCGTCTGGCCCACAAAGGGTGGTCGCGCGCACGATTCGGGGACAGATGTGGCCGAGTGACCGTCCTTGTCCCCCAGGAGAGGCCACATAGTGCGTGTCCAGTCGCTGACACTGGTCGCGGCCAGCGCCGCCCTGCTCGCCCCCACGACGTTCCCCGGACCTCCGCTCCCGCCCCGCCCCGGCCCCCAGGCCCAGCTCGGCCCCGGTCACCGGCACGAGGCCCCGCCGGTCCGCGCGGGCAGGGCCGGCACCCGGGTCGGACCTGTCCCGCCGTCCGAGGCCGGTCTCGTTCCGCCCTCCGGGATCCGGCCCGGAGCCGGGGCGGGTGCCGGTGACGGGGCGAAGGAGGCCCGGCAGCAGGGACCCGTCCGCGCCGCCGACCTGCTGGCCAGGGTGCGGGACTGCGACCCCGTCTCGCGCGGGCGCTACCGCTCCGACGCCGGGGCGCCGGCGGACATCCCGGTCTGCGGAACGCGGGACGCCGTGTACTGGAAGGCCGACCTGGACGTCGACTGCGACGGCCGGCCCGGTGACCACTGCAACAGCGGTACCGACCCGCACTTCACCCCCGCCACCGCCTACACCCGGTCGGACGGCCGTCCCCTGGACGCCGAACGCCTGCCCTACGTCGTCGTGCCCGAGCCGAGCGACATCTGGGACCACCGCGGGAGCGACGTCCGCGGCGGATCGGTCGCGGCGGTCGTCCACGGGGACCGGGTGCGCTACGCGGTCGTCGGCGACGTCGGCCCGCGCGACCTCATCGGCGAGGCCTCCTACGCCGCCGCCGAGTCACTCGGCATCCCGGCCGACCCGCACGGGGGCGGTGTCGCCTCCGGTGTGACGTACATCGTCTTCAAGGGCAGCGAGGTCGAGCCCGTCGAGGACGAGGCCGCCGCCGGGAAGGCGGGTGAGCGCCTGGCGCGGGGGTTCGTGGACGGCGAGTGAACCCCCGGCGCCCCGTGGCCGCGGGGTGCCTCAGACCGCGGACCAGCCGTCGTCGACGGGCAGGATCGCGCCGTTGATGTTGCTCGCCGCCTCCGAGGCGAGGAACACGATCGCCGCGGCCTGCTCCTCGGGCCGCGACACCCGGCCGAGGTTGACGAAGTGCGGGCCGAGCGTGGCCGGCCCGTGGGCGCCCTGAGCGGGGTCGACGGTGATGGCGGTCCGGGTGCCGCCCGGACAGATCGCGTTGGCGCGGATGCCCCGCCCCCGGTACATCACCGCCAGCGACTTGGTCAGCCCCACCACGCCGTGCTTGGCGGCCGTGTAGGCGGCGCCCGCCGCGCTGCCGCGCAGGGCCGCCTCGGAGGCGGTGTTGACCACGGCACCCCGGCCCGCCGCCAGCATGTGCGGCAGCACCGCGCGGGTCAGCAGGAAGGGAGCGGTGAGATTGACCCTCAGCACCCGCTCCCACTCGGCGTCGCTCACGTCCGCGAGCGCCGACATCCGGTCCATGATCCCGGCGTTGTTCACCAGGACGTCGATCCCGCCGAACCGCTCGACCGCGGTCGCCGTCACCCGGTCGACGACGGCCTGCTCGCTCAGATCGCCCGCCACGGCCACGGCGGTGCCGCCCGCCCCCTCGATCTCCTGGGCCGCCGCGTCCGCGCCCTCGGCGTTGAGGTCGGCCAGCACGACGCGGTCACCCTGCGCGGCGAAGGCCAGGGCGGCGGCCCGCCCGATGCCGGATCCCGCTCCGGTGACGATGACACTGCGCCCGCCCGGTCCGCCGCTCATGTGGTGCTCCTTCTCGTGAGGTCCAGGGGCTGGAGCCCGCTGCCGGGCCAGCCTACGACTTATTGTCGGTGAGAGACAAAAAGTAGTCGTGGAGAATTCCGGGAGACCACCACCGGCGCCGGAGGAATAGATGGCCGCAGTTCGCGGACGCACAGGACGACCGCCCCTGACCGAGGAACGCAAGGCCGAGATCCGGCTGGCGATCGCCCGCGCCGCCGTGGAACTCTTCGTCACCCAGGGGGTCGCCGCGACCACGGGCGAGCAGATCGGCCGCGCGGCCGGCATCTCGGCGCGCACGGTGTGGCGCTACTTCCCGACCAAGGAGAGCTGCGTACGCCCGCTCCTCGCGGCCGGCGTCGAGCTGATCGCCGACTCGCTGCGGCAGTGGCGGCCCGGCCGGCCCCTCGACGAGGTCTTCGACTTCGAGCAGCGGACCTCCGACGACGACCGGCTCCTCGCCGGACCGGCCCACGCCACCGTCGGGGCACTGGTACGGCTGACCCGCACCGAACCGGGCCTGCGCGCGGTCTGGCTGCAGACCTACGACGAGGCCGAACCGGCGTTCGCCCGCGCCCTCGCCGAGCGCGCCGGACTACCCGCCGGCGACCTGCGGCCGGCGATCTGGGCGGCCATGTTCAACGCGGCGCTGCGTGCGGCGGTCGAGCACCACGCCTGGCACACGGCCGGCACCCCCGCCGACGCCGCGACCGCGCGAGCGGAACTGGCCACGACCCTGCGCACCGCTGTCCGGGCGGCGGCGGGCGGCCTCACCTGACGCACCCGCACCACGCCGGTGGCGTGGCGGGGGCGGCCCGTGCCGCCGCCCCCCAGGGCACCGGACGTTCGCGGCTGGACCCTTCTGTACGGCTGGACCCTCCGGACGGCTAGACCTTCCGGTAGGAGTACGCCTCCGCGGCCGCCGCCTCCACGGACGCCAGGTCGGCGCCCGTCGCGGCCGTCACGACCGCGGCCACCGCGCCCTCGACGAAGGGGGCGTCCACCAGACGGGTGTTCCCGGGGAGTTCGTCGCCCTCGGCGAGCAGCGCCTTGACGGTGAGTACCGCGCTGCCGAGGTCGGTGAGGACGGCGACCCCCGCGCCCCGGTCCACGGACGCGGCGGCGGCGGACACCAGCTCGGAGCTGGTCCCGAATCCGCCGGACGCGGTCCCGCCCGCAGGTGCGATCGGCACCGTCACGCCACCGCCCGACAGCGCCTTCGCCAGTTCGGCCACGGACGCGGCGACCTCGGCGCTGTGCGACACCAGCACGATCCCGACCAGCTTCTCGTCACTCACCGGCCGCCTCCTCCAGGGCCGCGACGAGCAGTGCCGCCGAGGTCGCCCCGGGGTCCTGGTGCCCGATGCTGCGCTCGCCGAGATAGCTCGCCCTGCCCTTGCGTGCCAGCAACGGCACGGTCGCCTCGGCCCCTTCCTCGGCCGCGGCGCGGGCCGCGGCGAACGAGTCGCCGAGGGCGTCCACGGCGGGCACCAGGGCGTCGATCATGGTCTTGTCACCAGGCGCGGCACCCCCGAGCGTCCGGACGGCGTCCACTCCCGTCCGCAACGCCTCGGCCAGCTGCTCCCGACTCACCTCGGCGGTGTCCCCGAGCGCCTTGCCGGTGCGGCGCAGCAGCGTCCCGTAGAGCGGCCCCGAGGCACCGCCGACCGTGGAGATGAGCTGCCGTCCGGCGAGCATCAGTACGGCGCCGGGTGTGCCGGGCGCCTCCTTCTCCAGCGTGGCCGCCACGGCCGTGAACCCGCGCTGGAGGTTGCTGCCGTGGTCGGCGTCGCCGATGGGCGAGTCGAGGGCGGTGAGCCGTTCCGCCTCGCGGTCGACCGACGCGGCGGTCGCCGTCATCCAACGGCGGAAGAAGTCGGCGTCGAGCACAGGATCTCCTTGCCTGGTAGGTACTTTCCGATCCATTCCCCGTCCACCGTCACATGCCCCACCTCAGACCGGGCGTGTTCACCGGTGCGTCCCACAGTCCGAGCAGCTCCTCGTCGATCTCGCACAGGGTGACCGACGCCCCCGCCATGTCCAGCGAGGTGACGTAGTTCCCGACGAGGGTGCGGGCGACGGCGACACCGCGCTCGCCGAGTACGCGCTGAACCTCCGCGTTGAAGCCGTACAGCTCCAGCAGCGGCGTCGCACCCATGCCGTTGACCAGGACCAGGACCGGGTTGCGCGGGGTGAGGTCCGTCAGCACCGCGTCCACGGCGGCCTCGGCGATCTCGCCCGAGGTCATCATCCGGCGCCGCTCCCGGCCGGGCTCCCCGTGGATGCCGATGCCCAGCTCCAGCTCGCCGGCCGGCAGGTCGAAGGTCGGGCTGCCCTTGGACGGCGTGGTGACGGCGCTGAGCGCGACACCGAAACTGCGCGAGCTGTCGTTCACCTGACGGGCGATCGCCTCCACCCGCTCCAGCGGCCGGCCCTCGTCCGCCGCGGCCCCGGCGATCTTCTCCACGAACAGCGTCGCCCCCGTACCGCGCCGCCCGGCCGTGTAGAGACTGTCCGTCACCGCCACGTCGTCGTTGACCAGTACCTTCGCCACCTGGATGCCCTCGTCCTCGGCCAGCTCGGCGGCCATGTCGAAGTTGAGCACGTCACCGGTGTAGTTCTTGACGACGAACAGCACCCCGGCCCCGCTGTCCACGGCCGCCGCCGCCCGCACCATCTGGTCCGGCACCGGCGAGGTGAACACCTCACCCGGACAGGCCGCCGACAGCATCCCGGGCCCCACGAACCCGCCGTGCAACGGCTCGTGCCCGGAGCCGCCCCCCGACACCAGGGCGACCTTCCCGGCCACGGGAGCGTCCCGCCGCACGATCACCCTGTTCTCGACATCCACGGTCAACTCCGGATGGGCGGCCGCCATACCGCGCAGCGCGTCCGCGACCACGGTCTCCGGGACGTTGATGAGCATCCTCATGGGTACCTCCTGGGTGACTCGGTACTGACCTCGATGACGAGGCGTCAGGGCGGGCGGTCCGGCGGGTCCGGTCGGGGCGCCGCTGTCGGCAGTATCGGCCTTGCGGCGGTGAAGGTCACGCGCGAAGACGCCTCGGGCGCGCCCCGGTCGTGAGCGAGACGCCTGCCTCAGTTCGCGTCGGAGCCGCGGGCCGTGAGGATGCGGACGGTGCGTCCACCGGTGTGGCCGTCGTGCCCGTGCCGGCAGCGGTAGTTGTCGAGGACCAGGATGTCGCGCTCGTCGGGACGGAAACGCGGGAGCGACGGTTCGATGCCGTGCACGGTGGCCTGGCCGGGCCACACGTACGAGCCGACCGTGAGTGCCATCGCCGCGCGGGAGTCGGCCTTGCCGACCACGAACGCCCAGCCGGCCAGGCAGCCCCAGAAGTCACCCAGGCGTTCACGGCCGTGGACGAAGGCGCCTCCGGAGGCCGGGTAGGGGGCGGCCCGTATCGGCAGAGGATCGAGGAGCCGCCGATTCCGCCCCGCGACCGCCGGTTGAACACCGGATGGCAAAGTGCTCCGGCACGTCGTGATTCTCTACGGGGAAGGGCGCGGCGGCCGGTCCTGCGTGGACGGCACCCTGCAAGGCTTGATCTATTCTCTTACGCGAATTCGCATGTAGTCATCGGTGGCCCGTAGAAGTAAGTATGACAATGTGACAGCGTCAGTCTCCTGTGATAGCGTGCCGATATTGGTGAAAACCGACTGGTAGCTTGGCAGTTGCGCTTCGGGGGAAGCTGGCGAGGACGGCCGGTATGCGCGGGCTCCTCCGTGTTCTCAGTGAGACAGGGTGAGCAAGCTTGTATGACGACCAGTTCGCCGATGTATACGATCGGGTCTATTGCGCCCTCTACGACTATGCCGAGCACGCCGAGCTGATCGGCGATCTGGCTCGACAGCATGTCGACAGTCCCAGGACCCTGCTGGACGTGGGGTGCGGTACGGGCGAACATTTGAGGTACCTCGCCAAGCAATTCTCGGTGACCGGTGTCGATCTCTCCGACTCCATGGTCCGGGTGGCCCGCCGGAAGCTCGGTGACGTCGCGGTGCACCAGGCCGACATGCGGGATTTCGACCTCGGTCGGACCTTCGACGTCGTGTGTTCGATGTACAGCTCGGTCGGATACCTGGGCGGTCCCGAGGAGTTGCGGGCGGCGACGGCGCGCATGGCCGCCCACGTGGCCCCCGGCGGGGTGCTCGTCGTCGAGCCCTGGATTCTCCGCGAGAAGTGGAACGGCGGGGTGCTGGCGCATGCCACCGTCGGGCACGAGGGCATGACCATCTCCCGGATGGGCCACTGGCGCACCGAGGGTGACCGCTCCCAGGTCGACATGCACTATCTGGTCTCCGAGCCGGACGGCGTGCGTCATTTCGTCGACCATCAGAACCTCGCCCTGTACTCCCTGGAGGAGTACCAGGACGCCTTCACCCGGGCCGGCCTGGAGGCCTCGCTGCTGCCGGCGGGCCGCGCCGACCGCGGAGTCTTCGTGGCCGTGCCCCGGACCGGGGCGCGGGGCGGCTGACGACCCCTCAGGGCGGCTGACCCGCTCCTTCTCCTGACCCGCGGCGGGCGGAAGCCGGACCGCCGGGTGCCGCCCGGGGGAGAAACGTGTCCGTCGGCGGAGGACGCCCGCGTACGCCGAGGCCGGCCGCCGCGAATCCCTTTTGCAGAACCTTGACGGAACGCTTGCGATTGGTAGAGCATCACGGTGGGTCACCGGGGTGCAGGAGTGTTATCGCCAGTCGGCACGGAGTGCCGGCACGCGCGAAATCGAGCAGTGTGGGTAACCGGGTGCTTTGGCCGCCGGGCGAGTTGTGTCAGGGACAGGGGACGCTCGCGGTCAACAGGGGGAACACGGGGAGAGACATGTTGGTCGAACGTGCACGCATACTTTCCGAACTGGGCGAACTCATAGGGTGTGTCCACGGCGGCCGGGGTGGTGGCGTCGCCGTCATCACCGGACCCGTCGCCGTAGGTAAAACAGAACTCACGCATTCGCTGGCCGAGATTGCTGAAGAAGGTGAACTGAAAGTCCTTCGAGCGCGCATGTGCTTGACCGGAAGTCAGGGTCACCGGGAATTATTCGAGCAGCTCACCGGCAGTCTGCGGCCCGAAGCACAGCGAAGTGCCGGGATGTTCGCCGGTGAAAAGCCCGACGCAGTCGACGACGCCCGTCCGGTTCCCGGCGGAGCCGTCGCGCCGAGCCCGGTGCGGGCCGCCGAGGAGATCGCCCGGTACTCCCACCGGTCACCGCTGCTCATCGTCATCGACGACCTGCACCACGCCGACCCCGACTCCCTCGACGGCATCCTCCACCTGGTCCGGCTCTGCCGCACGGCCCGCATCATGATGGTGCTCGTGGCATCCGACTCCTCCTACGAGCACATGCCCCTGTTCCACGCCGAGTTGCTCCGCGCCCCGCACTACCGGCGGGTCCGCCTGCGCCCGCTGTCCCGCGTCGGCGTCGCCGAGGTCGTGGCGGACAGCCTGGGACCCGAAGTGGCCGAACGGGCCGCCGCCGACTACTACCGCTACAGCGGCGGCAACCCGCTGGCGCTGCGGGCCCTCATCCAGGAATGGTCCTCCACCCGGTTCACCGACGAGGGCGGCCCCGAGACCACCAGGGGCGGTGTGCCCACGCCCGGCAAGGTCTCCGCGCTGGCCGTCTTCACCTCGCTGCACCGCAGCGGCCCGCAGGCCATGGCGGTGGCCCGCGGCATCGCCCTGCTGGGCCCCGCGGCCGGCCTCGACCTGCTGTGCCAGCTCCTCGGGAGCACACCCGAGGACGTCACCCGGCAGTTGCAGGACCTGGAAGCGGCCGGCGTGCTGGGCGGGTTCCGCTTCCGCCACCCGGGCGTCGCCCAAGTCGTCCTCGCCGACCCGGAGTTCCACGGAATACGGGAACTGCGCCATGCGGCGGCCGCCCTGCTGGAGGCGGACGGGCACAGCTCCCTCCAGGTGGCCCGCCACCTGATCGCGGCCGACATCGTTGCCGAACCCTGGACCATCCCCGTGCTGCGGGAGTCGGCCAGGGAAGCCGTCGGCCACAACGACTGGGACTTCGCCCTCAAGTGCCTCCGACTGGCGCTGCGCGGTGCCCTCACCGACGAGGAGAGGGGCCTCGTCGTCAGCGAGTTCCTCCGCGTCGGATGGCGGCAGAACCCCGCCCGCGTCACCAAGTACTTCCAGGAGTGCTTCGAGCTGCAGCAGAAGGGCCACGTCCCGGACGCCGAGACGCTCACACTGCTGACGGTCTTCCTGTGGCACGGGCACATCGAGGACGCGGTGACCATGCTGCTGGACGTGGCCGACCGGTGCGCGGACGGCCCGCTGCGCACCGAGATCCAGCACTTCCTGGACTGGGCCCGGCTCAGCCACCCGGGGCTGCTGGACCGGATCCGCCGGGCCGACGAGCACCTGCTGAACCGGCTCCTGGAAACCTCCGCGACCTCACTGCGCCCGCTCACCTCGCTGTCCCTGGCCCTGTGCGAGACGGGCCACGCCAACGTCCCCGCCACCGCCCAGGAGGTGCTGGCCGACCGGCGACTGACCGGTGACACGGCGGGGGCGGTGCTGCAAGCCCTGCTCTACGCGGGGGAGCTGGGCCCCGCCGAGCGCTGGGTCGCCCGGGCCGTCCAGGACCCCGGACGGCTCGCCACCCCCCTGTCCCGCGGCATGCACCAGGCGGTCTGCGCCGAGATCGCCCGGCGGCGCGGTGACCTGCCGGGCGCACAGCAACTGGCCGAGCGGGCCCTCGCGCACCTGGCCCCGCGCGCCTGGGGAGTCGCCCTCGGGCTGCCCCTGAGCGTCCTCGTCGCCGTGCACACCGCCCGGGGCGACACGGAACGCGCCGCGGAGCACCTCTCGTGGAGCGTGCACCCGGAGACGTACCAGACGCTGTACGGGCTGCACTACCTCCAGGCCCGGGGCCGTCACCACCTCGCCGTCGGCCAGTACACGGCCGCCCAGCGGGACTTCCGGGCCTGCGAGGACCGCGTCCGCTCCTGGGGCCTGGCCCCGCCCGTCCTCGCACCCTGGCGGCTGGGCCACGCCGAGGCGGCCCTCGCCCTCGGCGACCGGGGCGAGGCCCGCCGCGTCACCGAGAGCGAGCTGAACCAGGCGCGGGGCCGGCACCCGCACCTGCGCGGCGCGCACCTGCGCGTGTACGCCAGGCTGGTGGACCGCAGTCGCCGGCGCGACGTGCTCACCGACGCGGCCGAGCTGGTCGCGGACGGGCGCGACCGGTACCAGCACTTCCTGGTGCTGACCGACCTCAGCCGTGCCCACCAGGAGGCCGACGACACGGCGAGGGCACGCGTCACCGGTCAGCAGGCCTGGCACAGCGCCGTGCGCTGCGGCGCCGAACGCCTGGCCCGGACCCTCCTGCCGGAGAGCGCCGTCACCGCCGCCGAGGAGACGGCGGCCGTCCCCGACCAGCGGCTGAACACCGCCATGCTCAGCGAGGCGGAGCTGCGCGTCGCCGAACTGGCCGCGGCCGGTGAGACCAACCGGGAGATCTCCGGAAAGCTGTTCATCACCGTCAGCACCGTGGAACAGCACCTCACCCGCGTCTACCGCAAGCTCCGCCTGTCCGGGCGGGCGGATCTGCGGGCCTGCCTGGCCACGGAGCCCGGGGTCGGCGCGAAGATGCCCGAACACTGCGCGCCGGGCGGCTGACCGCGCGCCCGGCCCGGCCCGCCGCCGTAGGGGGCCGGGGCGCCGGGTAGGGGTTGGCCGCCGCCCGGACCGTGCGTAGCGTCCCAGATGCCCGGGGAGGGCCGCCGCCCGTCGCCGCGCGGTCCGACGCCCGCCCGGCCAAGCCGCCCACTGCAGAGGTGATCGACCATGGCAACCGCTCCCGGCCTCGCCGCCCCCAGCGCCAAAGGGCAGCTCTCCTTCGGCGAGTGGCACACCTGGTACCGGGTCACCGGTGACCTGAGCGGCGGCCGCCCCGCCCTCGTGGTCGTCCACGGCGGTCCCGGATCCACTCACGACTACCTGCTGCGGATCGCCGAACTGGCCGAGGACGGCTGGCCCGTCGTCCACTACGACCAGCTCGGCAACGGCGGCTCCACCCACCTGCCGCACAAGGGCGCCGACTTCTGGACCGTACGGCTCTTCCAGGACGAACTCGACAACCTCCTGCGGGGCCTGGGCATCGCCCACGACTACGTCCTCTTCGGCCACTCCTGGGGCGGGCTGCTGGCCGCCCGGCACGCCGCGGAGCGCCCCGCAGGGCTGCGCGGCCTGGTCATCGCCAACTCACCGGCCTCCTACCCGCTGTGGCTGAGTGAGATGAAGGTGCTCAGGGCGCAGCTGCCGCCGGGCACCGACGACATCCTGCGACGCCACGAGGAGGCCGGCACCACCGACAGCGAGGAGTACCGGGAGGCCGTCAAGGTCTTCTACGCCCGCCATGTGTGCCGACTGCGGCCGTGGCCGCGTGAGTTCATGGCCTCGTTCTACGAGATCGCCAACGACCCCACCGTCTACCACACCATGAACGGCCCCAACGAGTTCCATGTGATCGGGACCCTCAAGGACTGGTCGGTGGTGGAACACTGCTCCGCCATCGCGGCGCCCACCCTGCTCGTCTCGGGCCGGCACGACGAGGCCACCCCGGTGACCGTGCGGCCCTACGCCGAGCACATTCCGGACGTCCGCTGGGAATTGTTCGAGGAATCCAGTCATCAGCCGCACCTGGAAGAGCCGGAGCGTTTCCGGGCCGTACTCGGGGAATTCCTCCAAAGCGTTTCGGCACAGCCGCCCGGCGCGGGGCGATGACCTGAGTGCACGCACGACGACCGGGCCGGAACCCCTCGGGGCTCCGGCCCGGTCCGTGTCCCCGGGCGCCGTTCTCAGGCGGCCGACGCGTCGAGCCCGCGGAGGGTCAGCCACAGCCGCTCCGGCGTGGCGAACGTCGCCAGGGTCAGCGCCTCGTCGACGAACCGCAGGTCGTAGGCGTGTTCCAAGTCGCTCAGCAACTCCACCGTGGCCAGCGAGTCCAGCCCCAGATCCCGCAGCGCGGTGCTCGCGGTCAGCTCCTCGTCATGGCCCAGGAACGGCAGGTGCCGGCGCACGATCGCTTCGAACTTCTCGTCCCACATGGTGTCTCCGCATCCGAGAAATGGCTTGTAGCCATAGCAGTCCCGAACGCCCCCGGGTGACAACCCTTATCACCGTCCTCTGGGGTCGGCTAGGGGTGTTTCAGACGCCGTTCCGTTCTTACTCTTCCGGAGAAGCGGAAACAACGCGGTGCGAATACGCGCGGATGCGAAGCGGAGAGACCATGACGGAACTCGCGGTTTCAGAGACCGCTCCGGATTCCCCGGTGACGGCGCCGTCCCTGGTGCACGAACTGCTGGACGAGGCCGCGCGAGCCGTGCCCGACGGCACCGCCGTCCGCGACGCGGCCGGCGGCTGGACGTACCGGGAACTCCACCGGACCAGCCGCGCCTTCGGCGCCTGGCTCGACGCGCGGGGACTGCGTCCCGGGGACCGCCTGGTCGTACAGGCACCCAGCCGCCGCGACCTGGTCGCCTTGTTCTACGGCGCGGTCTCCCGCGGTGTGGTCTTCGTGCCGCTCAACCCCGGCATGAAGCCCTTCCACCTCCAGTCGGTGCTGGGCAACGCCGAACCGGCCCTGGTGATCGGGTCGGGCCCGACCGTGCCGCGGCTGCGGGAACTGTCCCCCGTCCCGGTCCACGACCTCGCCGACCTCTGGCCCGACGTGACCGAACGCGCCGGACGAGGGGAGTCCGCGCCGCCGGTCACCGTCCACCCCGACGACATCGCCGTACTGATCTACACCTCGGGGTCCACCGCCGCCCCCAAGGCCGTGATCTGCCCGCACGCCCAGGTCACCTTCGCCTCCCGGGCCATCGTGGACGCCCTCGGCTACCGCGCCGACGACGTGGTCTTCTGCCGCTTCCCGCTCTCCTGGGACTACGGCCTCTACAAGGTGCTGATGACCTGCCTGGGCCGGGGCGAGATCGTCCTCGCCGACGAGGAGTCGGACCTGACGCTGCTCGACCGGATGCGGCGGACCGGCACCACGGTGGTGCCCATCGTCCCGTCCCTGGCCCAGATGATCGTGTCCCTGGCCCGGCGTGCCCCGGACGCGCTGCCGCCCGTGCGGATGTTCACCAACACCGGGGCCGCGCTGCCCGCCCCCACCATCCGGGCCCTGCGGGACCTGTTCCCCGGCGTCCGGGTAATCCGCCAGTTCGGCCAGACCGAGTGCAAGCGGGTCTCCGTCATGCCCCCCGCCGAGGACGCCGGCAGACCGGACTCGGTCGGACTGCCGCTGCCCGGCACCCGGGTCCGGATCCTGGACGAGAACGGCGACGAACTGCCCACCGGCGACATCGGCGAGATCGTGGTCAGCGGACCCCACGTGATGCCGGGCTACTGGCGCGACCCCGAGCAGACCGCCCGCTCCTTCCGCCGGGACCCGCGCACCGGTGAACTGCGCCTGCACACCGGCGACTACGGCAGCCTGGACGAGGACGGCTACCTCTACTTCCAGGGCCGGCGCGACGACATGTTCAAACGCAAGGGCATCCGCATGAGCACCGTCGAGATCGAGGCCGCCGCCATGGACGTCCCCGGCGTGCGGGCCGCGGCCGTCGTGCCCCCCTCCGGCGGCGCCGACCTCGCGCTCGTGGTGGAGGCCGACGACCTGGAACCGCACACCGTGCTGCGCGCCCTGGCCGCCCGGCTGGAGCCCGCCAAGGTGCCCGCCCGGTGCAAGGTGGTCCCGAGCATGCCGCTCACCGGCCACGGCAAGAACGCCCGGCACGAACTGGCCGCTCTCGTCCGGGAGGGCGCCCGATGACCGGCACGCTTCAGGAGCCGCACGGCGCGCTCGTCGAGCGCTTCGGCACCCCGCTCTACGTGTACGACCTCGACGAGGTCACCGCCGCCCGCACCGAACTGCTGGGCGCCCTGCCCGACGGGTCCGTGCTCTACTACGCGCTCAAGGCCAACCCGCACCCCGACGTGGCCCGCGCCCTGCGCGGCGACGACGGCCGGGTCCGCGCCGAGATCAGCTCCAGCGGAGAACTCCACGCCGCCCTGGAAGCCGGCTTCGACCCCGCCCACTGCCTCTACACCGGCCCCGGCAAGACCACCACCGAACTCGGCCACGCGCTCGACCTCGGGGTGCGCACCTTCTCCACCGACTCGGTCAGCGACGTACGCCGGGTCGGCCGGGCCGCCACCGAGCGCGCGGTGACCGCCGGGTGCGTCCTGCGGGTCAACGCCGTCAACACCGACACCGGCGGCGCCACCACCGGCATCCGCATGACCGGGCGGCCCAGCCAGTTCGGCTTCGACGCCGAGAGCCTGCCCGACGCGCTGTCCGACCTGCGCCACGTCGACGGCGTCCGGCTGACCGGACTGCACTTCTTCCCGCTCAGCAACGCCAAGGACGAGGCCAACCTCGTATCGGAGTTCCGGCACACCGTGGCCGCCGCCGTCCGCCTCGCCGACGACCTCGGCCTGCCGCTGGAACTGCTCGACCTCGGCGGTGGCTTCGCCGCTCCCTACGGGACGCCCGGCACCCGCGACAGCTACCCCGCCCTGCGCGGAGAGCTGGAGGCCATGCTCGACGCCGCCCTGCCCCACTGGCGCACGGGCAGTCCCCTGATCGCCTTCGAATCGGGCCGCTACCTCACCGCCTGCGCCGGCACCCTCCTGCTGGGCGTCACCAACGTCAAGACCGGACGCGGCCGCACCCACGTGATCCTCGACGGCGGCATCAACGCCTTCGGCGGCATGTCGGGCCTCGGCCGGCTCCTGCCCACCCACGTCGAACCCGCCGCCACCACGGCCCCCGCCGACGCCCCCACGGTGACCGCCCGCCTGGTCGGCCCGCTGTGCACACCCGGTGACGTCCTCAGCCGCGACCTGCCCGGCCCCGCACTGCGCCCCGACGACGTGGTCACGGTCCCCAACACCGGCGCCTACGGCCCCACGGCCAGCCTGCTGGCGTTCCTCGGCCGCCCCGCCCCCGCCGAGATCGTCCTGCGCGGCGGGGACCTCGTCTCGGCCACCCGCATCGACTACCGGCGTACGCCCGTCGAGGGCGCCGGCACCCCGGCCCCCGCACGCCGATCCGCTCAGGAGCCCGCCCCGTGACCCACCTCCCCGGCGCCCGGCACGGCACCGACGACGTCCACCCCATCGAGACCGCGGGCACGGTCATCGTCACCACCGTGTCGTCCGACTCCCACACCTGGAACCTGGTCTTCCTCCAACTCCTCCTGGAGGAGAGGGGCTACCGGGTCGTCAACCTCGGCCCCTGCGTGCCCGACGCCCTGCTGCTGTCCGAGTGCCTGCGCCACGAACCCACCCTGGTCGTCGTGAGCAGCGTCAACGGCCACGGACACGTGGACGGGCTGCGCCTGGCCCGCACCCTGCGCGCGCACCCCGGACTCGCCACCGTCCCCGTGGTCATCGGCGGCAAGCTCGGCGTCTCCGCCGTGGCCGCCGAACGCGGCCGCCAGGCGGCGGCCCTGCTGGAGGCCGGCTTCGACGCCGTCTTCGACGACGGCCAGGAGGAGGACCTGCGCCGCTACCTGGACACCGCCCGGCCCGTGCCCGCCCTCACCGGCGCCCGGTCCGGAGCCCCGGGTACGCCTTGACCCCCGACAGCCGGCCCGCGCCCCTCCCCGGCCCGCTGGAGGGCCCGGCAGGCGGCGTCACGCACGCCGGGGACTTCGGGGACTTCGTACGGCGGGAGGGCGGTGCCGGGCGCCTGGTCGTCCAGCCCCGCATGGGCTTCGACGACCCCGGCCGGATGCGCGCCGGGCTCGCCGCCACCAAGGCCGCCCGCGCGGTCACCGTGGGCACCGTGACGCTGGACAGCTACACCCGGCTCGGGGACAGCGAGGCACTCGCCGGCGCCCTCGCCCAGAGCCGGGAACTCAACGGCTACCCGATCACCGCCCACCCCCCGGCCGTCACCGCCCGGATGCTGGCGGGCATCCGCGACCGTACCTTCCCGGTGCAGGTCCGCCACGGCTCCGCCGTCCCCCAGCACATCTTCTCCGCCCTCATCGACCAGCGCATCGACGCCAGCGAGGGCGGCCCGGTCTCCTACTGCCTGCCCTACGGGCGCACCCCGCTCGCGGACTCGGTGCGGAACTGGACCGAGGGCGTACGCCGCTTCGCCGCCCTGCGCGACCTGGGCAGCGAACCCCACCTGGAGTCCTTCGGCGGGTGCCTGCTGGGCCAGCTGTGCCCGCCGAGCCTGCTCGTCGCCGTGTCGGTGCTGGAGGCACTGTTCTTCCACCGGCACGGGGTGCGCGACGTCTCCGTCAGCTACGCCCAGCAGACCGACCCGGCACAGGACCGGGAAGCGGTGGCCGCGCTGCGGCGGCTGTGCGCCGAACTGCTGCCCGCCCCCACCTGGCACGTGGTGGTCTACGCCTACATGGGGCTGTACCCGGTCACCGAGCACGGCGCCTACGGCCTGCTGTCCGACGCCGCCGCGCTGGCCGTGCACTCCGGCGCCGAGCGGCTGATCGTCAAGACCGTCGCGGAGTCCCGCCGTATCCCCACCATCGAGGAGAACGTCGCCGCGCTGGAGGCCGCGGACCGGTCGGCGCGGACCGCCGCGCGGGGCACCACGCCGCCCACCCGGCAGGAGTCGGCCGCCGCGGACAGCGAGACCTACGTGGAGGCCGCCGCCCTGGTCCACGCGGTGCTCGACCTGCACCCCGATCCCGGCGTCGGCCTCGCGAGGGCCTTCGCCCGCGGCTACCTCGACGTCCCCTGGTGCCTGCACCCCGACAACCGGGGCCGCACCCGCAGCTACATCGACGGCGACGGCCGGCTCCGCTGGGCCGACACCGGAGCGCTCCCGTTCGGCCGCACCGCCTCCCGCTCGGCCCCGGCGCGCCGGATCGGCTCGGCCGACTTCCACGCCGACCTCCACCACGTGCAGCGCCACTACGACACCGCGGGCGGCCGGCTCCCCGCCGGGGCCGGCGCGGAACCGGAGTCCGCGGAGATCACCGCGGGTGGGAGCGGCTCGTGGGTAAGTCATAATTGACGCCATGTGGTTCGGGGTCCTGGGCGAGTTCGTGGTGCGGCGCGATGACGGAAGCTCGGTGGCCGTCCGAGGCCCGCGAGCCCGGTCCCTGCTCGTCCTCCTCGCCCTGGAGGCCGGCCGGCCTGTCACCGTCGACTCCCTCATCGAGGGCCTCTACGGCGACAAGCCGCCCGGCGACGCCCTCAACGCCCTGCAGTCACAGGTCTCCCGGCTCCGTCGCGACCTGCGCGGGGCGGCGTCGCACGAACTGGTCGAGTCCCACCCCCTCGGCTACCGGCTGGCCGTCGACCCCGACAGCGTGGACGCCCACCGCTTCGAGCGCCTGGCCGCCGAGGGCCGCCGACAGCTCGCCGCCGGCGACCACGCCGCCGCGACCGCCACCCTGCGCCGGGCCCTCGACCTGTGGCAGGGCCCGGTCCCCGTGGAACTCGGCGAGGCCGTCGCCGCCCGCGCCCGCGCCCAACGCCTGGAGGACCTCCGGCTGACCGTCGCAGAGGACCGCGCCGAGGCCGAACTCGCCCTCGGCGGCCACCGCGAACTCGTCGCCGAACTCCAGCAGCTCGTCGCCGCGCACCCGCTGCGTGAACGGCCCCGCGGCCAGCTGATGCGGGCGCTGTACGGCTGCGGCCGCCGCGCCGACGCCCTGGCCGTCTACGAGGACGCCCGCCGCACCCTCGCCGAGGAACTGGGCAACGACCCCTCCGAGGAACTGGCCGCCGTCCACCTGGCCGTACTCCGCGGCGACGCGTCCCTGACCACCCCCGCCGCGCCCGCCCCGTCCGAGCCCGCCACCGTCGCGCGGACCGGGCCGCCCGCCCAGCTCACCACCTTCGTCGGCCGGCGCGACGAACTGGAACGGGTCTCCCGGCTCCTCGGCCCGCTGGACCGCGGCGGCGGCGCCCGCCTGGTCACCGTCGTCGGCTCCGGCGGCTCCGGCAAGACGCGCCTGGCCATCGAGGCCGCCGGCCGCGACCCCGGCGGCGTCGTCTTCGCGGACCTGGGCGGTCTGCGCGACGGCACGGACCTGCCCCGGCAGGTGCTCGACGCGTTCGGGGTCCGCGAGGGCGTGCTCAACGCCGGCGGCCGCCAGAACCAGCCCCCGGACACCGTCGAGCGCCTCGTCGCCGCCCTGTCCGACACAGAGATCCTGCTCGTCCTGGACAACTGCGAGCACATGGTGGAGGAGGTGGCACGCCTCGTCTTCCGTCTGCTCACCTCCTGCCCCCGCATCCGGGTCCTGGCCACCAGCCGCGAGGCGCTGGGCATCACGGGCGAGGTCCTGTGCCCCGTACCCCCGCTGGCCGCCCCACCGGAGGGAGTCAGCGCGGCCGAGGCCCTGGAGTACCCGGCGGTACGGCTCTTCGCCGACCGCGCCATGGCCGTACGGCCCGACTTCACCGTCGACGCCGCCACCGTCGCCCCCGTGGTGCGGGTCTGCCGCGCGCTGGACGGACTGCCGCTGGCCATCGAACTCGCGGCCGCGCGGCTGCGGTCCCTGCCCGTGGACGAGGTCGCCGCCCGCCTCGACGACCGGTTCCGGCTGCTCAGCCAGGGCAGCCGGACCGCCTCGCCCCGCCACCAGACCCTGCGCGCGGTGGTCGGCTGGAGCTGGGACCTGCTGGAGGAGGACGAGCAGCGGCTCGCCCGCCGGCTCACCGTCTTCGCCGGCGGCTTCACGCTCGGCGCGGCCGGACGGGTCTGCGAACTGTCCGACGCCGAGGCCGTCGAGCGGCTGACCGGCCTCGCCGACAAGTCCCTGATCGAGGGCGACGGCGGCCGCTACCGCATGCTGGGCACCGTCCGCGCGTTCTGCGCCGAACGGCTGGCCCAGGCCGGCGAGGAGGAGGAGGTCCAGGGCCGGTTCACGCGGTACTTCCTGGACCTGGCCCGCACCGCGGAGCCGTACCTGCGCAGCGCCGACCAGCTGGCCTGGCTCGAGCGGCTGGCCGCGGAGCACGCCAACCTCCAGGCCGCCCTGCACCGGGCCGTCCGCGCCGACCAGGACACCGCGCTGCGGCTCATCGCCACCCTGACCGGCTACTGGTGGCTGCGCGGCCTGCGGGGCCACGGCGCCGCGGCCGCCGCCGAGCTGCTGCGCAAGGTCGGCACCGAGCCACCGCGGGAGCTGCGGGAGGAGTACGTGCTGTGCGTGCTCAACGCGGCGGCCGGCGGCGACGACGGCAACGCCCTCCAGCCGCACTGGCTCCGGGCCGAGGAGATCATGGCCGAACTGGAGTGGCCGCCCCGGCACCCCTTCCTGACCGTTCTGTGGGGCATGGGCACCGGAGCCCCGCGCGCCGCCCAGGCCGGCGGCCCCCGACGGCCCGACCCGTGGTCCGACGCGCTGGCCCGGCTCGGCCGGGGGCACATGGCCCTGTTCGGCGGCGAGGTGGACGAGGCGGCGCGCCAGTTCGAGGACTCCCTCACCGGGTTCCGGTCCACCGGCGACCGCTGGGGCATGGCCCTGTGCCTCGCCGAACTCGCCATGCTGGCCGGGTGGCGGGGCGAGGGACAGCGCTCCATGGCCCTGTACGACGAGGCGCTGGAGTCGGCCGGACAGCTCGGCGCGGTAGAGGACCTGGCCGACCTGCTGTGCCGCAAGGCCGACGGACTGGTCCGGGCCGGGGACCTCGCCGCCGCCCGCACCGCCTACGAACGGGCGGCGCGTACCGCCCGGGAGGCCGGCGCGCCCACCCTGCCCGCCGCCGTGGAGTGGGGACTGGGTGAGATCGCCCGGCTCAGCGGCGACCTCACCGAGGCCCGCCGCTTGGTGGAGGCGGCCCTCGCGGGCTGTGCCACCGGATGGTTCGCCGTGGAGGAGCTGCGGGCCCGGGTGTTCGTGGCGCTCGGCCGGATTGCCGAGGCCGAGGACGACACGGCCCGCGCCCGGGAGTGGCACCAGCGCGCGCTGAACGTGATGATCGGCAGCCGCAATCTCGCGGGCGCGGCCGGAGCGGTGGAGGCGCTGGCCGGCGTGGTGCTGCTGGAGGGCGACGCGGAAAGGGCCGCGCTGCTGCTGGGGCTGGGCGCGGGACTGCGCGGCATCTCCCTGGACCAGGACCCGGACGTGGCACGGACCATGAGCCGGGCGCGGGAACTGCTGCCGCCGGACGTCTACGAGGCCGCGTACCGGCGCGGACGCGCCATGACCGGCGAGGAGGCACTCGTCTTCCTCGGCCGGGTCTGACGGCCCGGAGCGCCGCGGGGCGGGCGTCGACAGGAGGCCCGGGCCGCACGAGCGGGCCCCGGGGGGAGTGGGGTGAGCGGATGCCGCCGCCGCCGGAACGGGGGATGGCCGCGGCGGCGGCACCCGGTGCGGGCCGCTTCCCACGTGACAGGGACACGTGACGGGAGGCGGGCACCGCGTCCGGCGCCCCGCAGGGGCACCGGAGCCGGAGGGTTCAGCGGGCGGTGGGAACGGGCAGGGCGGGCTCGTCGCCCGGCTCCTCCTCCTCGATGACCTTGGGGACGCCGCGCAGGGTCACCAGCGAGACCACCGCCACCGAGGCCATCACACCGGCCGCGACCAGCGCGGAGAGGTGGAAGGCGTCCACGAACGCGTGCCGTGCGGCCTCCAGGACCTGCGCGCCCAGTTCCCCCGGCAGCGAGGCCGCCACCTGCGCGGCGGAGGCGATGGAGTCCTCGATCGCCGGCACCACCGAGGCGGGCACCCCGTCGGGCACGTCCAGGCCACTGGTGTAGGCGGAGTTCAGCGCGCTGCCGAGCACCGCGATGCCCAGCGCGCCACCCACCTCCATCGCCGTCTCGGAGATCGCCGCGCCGGAGCCGGCCCGCTCCTTGGGCACGGTGGCCAGTAGCGTGTCCCCGGTGACCGCGAACGCCATGCCGAAGCCCACGCCGACCGGCACCATCGCCACGACCAGCATCAGGTAGTTCGACTCCATGCCCGCCGTCGTGTAGAGCGCCAGGCCGATCGAGCCCAGCCCCAGCCCCAGCCCCACGGTCCTGGCCCGGCCGATCGCCGAGATCAGCGGTGCCGCCAGCGCGCCGCCGCCCACCGCGGACGCCGCCGCGCCCGGCAGGCCCGCCAGGCCCGCCTTCAGCGGCGACCAGCCGAGGACGAGCTGGAAGTACTGCGCGAAGATCAGCGACTGCGCCACCATCGCGAACATCGCGAAGAGGTTGGCGAGGACCGCGCCGGTGAACGCGGCCCTGCGGAACAGCCGCACGTCGATCAGCGGGTGCGTCAGCTTCGTCTGCCGCACCACGAACACCGCCAGCGCCGCGATGCCCAGCAGCGCGGTCACCCACACCTTCGGCTGGTCCACGCCGCCGTGCGCGGCCTCCTTCACCGCGTACACCAGGGCGATGAGGCCGCCGGTGGACAGCACCACGCTCGGCCAGTCCAGCCGCCCGGGACGCGGGTTGCGGGACTCCGGCAGCACCAGCAGCGCGGCGATGAACAGCACCAGCAGGATGGGGATGTTGATCAGGAAGACGGACCCCCACCAGAAGTGGTTCAGCAGCACCCCGCCGATGATCGGCCCGAGGACGAACCCGGAGGCCGACATCCCGCTCCACAGACCGATCGCCGCGGTGCGTTCCTTGGGGTCGGTGAACACGTTCCGCAGGATCGACAGGGTGGACGGCATGATGGTGGCGCCGGCCACGCCCAGCAGGGCCCGCGCCACCAGCAGCGTCTCGGCGTTGGGCGCGTACGCGGTGAGCAGCGAGGCCGCGGCGAACCCGACCGTACCGATCAGCAGCAGCTTCTTGCGGCCGATCCGGTCACCGATCGAACCCATGGTGATGAGCAGACCCGCCAGGACGAACCCGTAGATGTCCGCGATCCACAGGATCTCGGTGGCCGAGGGGTCGATATCGCTGATCAGCTTCGGAATGGCGAGGTGCATGACGGTCAGGTCCACCGTCAGCAGGACCACGGCCGCGCAGGCGATGGCCAGGACGAGACCCTTGTGTAGGCGTCCGTTGACTGGAGTGTGCATGCTCCCAGCCTGGGGGGCCGCGCTTACCGCCCGCGCACCGCGCGCTTACCGCGCGCGCACCGCCCGTACGCCGGGCGGTGCGCGCGGACCCGCGGGCTACGCCAGCTCGGTGGCGATGGCCCGGACGTACGCGCCGTAGGCCGAGGACGGCAGCCGCGCGCCGAGCCGCTCGCACGCCTCCGCGTCGATGTAGCCCATGCGCAGTGCCACCTCCTCCACACAGGCGATCCGCACACCCTGGCGCTGTTCCAGCACCGACACGTACTGGCTCGCCGCCAGCAGCGAGGACGGGGTGCCGGCGTCCAGCCACGCGAACCCCCGGCCCAGGTCGACCAGTCTGGCCTTCCCGCGCCGCAGGTAGTGCAGGTTCACGTCGGTGATCTCGAGTTCGCCGCGCGGCGAGGGCCGCAGGTTCTTGGCGATGTCGATCACGTCGTTGTCGTAGAAGTACAACCCCACGATGGCCCGGTTGGAACTGGGCCGGGCCGGCTTCTCCTCGATGGAGACCAGCCGTCCTTCCGCGTCCGTGACACCCACCCCGTACCGCTCGGGGTCCTCGACCGGATACCCGAACAGCACGCACCCGTCGACGTCGTGGGCGGCCCGCTGGAGGATCTCGTAGAAGTCGTTGCCGTGGAAGACGTTGTCCCCCAGCACTAGTGCCACCGGATCCCCGCCGATGTTGTCCGCGGCCAGGATGAACGCCTCGGCCAGTCCGCCGGGCACCGCCTGCTCCACGTAGTCGAGCCGGAGCCCCAGCGAGGACCCGTCGCCCAGCAGCCGTTGGATCTGCGGCAGGTCGTGGGGGGTGGAGATGATCGTGATCTCCCGGATGCCGGCCAGCATCAGCACCGACAGCGGGTAGTAGATCATCGGCTTGTCGTTCACCGGCAGCAGCTGTTTGGAGACGGCGAGCGTCAGGGGATGGAGCCGGGAGCCGTGTCCGCCCGCCAGCAGGATGCCCTTCATGCCCGCTCGGCCGCCAGCCGTTCCAGCTCGGGCACGATGTCCCGGGGCGCCGGCGCCGACAGCAGTTCCTTGGCCAGCCGCTCGGCGCTGTCGGCGAACGAGGGCTCGCTCAGCACCCGTTCCACCGCGGCCTGCAACGTGCCGGCCCGGAACTCCCGTGGCTCGATCATCAGGCCCGCTCCCTGCGCCTGGACCGCGAGCGCGGTGGCCCGCTCGTCCCACAGCCAGCCCGGCACGATCACCTGGGGCACACCGTGCCGCAAGGTGTTCTGCAACGTGCCCATGCCCCCGTGGTGGATGATCGCCGAACAGGTCGGCAGCAGCTCGTTCAACGGCACGAAGTCCACCAGCCGCACGTTCTCGGGCAGAGCGGTCCCCGCCAGCGACTCGACCACCGCGGAGCCGACCGTGGCGATCAGCTCCACGTCCATCTCGGCCGCCGCCGCCAGCAGGTCCGTGATCGGGAAACCGTCGTTGTACGCCTCGGGCAGGGTCAGCCCGAGAGTGAGCACCACCCGCGGCCGCTCGGGCTTCTCGTGCGTCACCCAGTCCGGCACCACCGACGGCCCGTTGTACGGCACCGGGCGCACCGGGACGCGGGCCAGCCCGGCGTCGATCCGCAGGAACGACGGCAGCGGGTCGATGGTGCGCTGACCGACCACCAGCTCCTCGTCGAACCGCCCGTCGCCCTCCGGGTCGCAGCCGAGGCCCGCCAGCCGGCCGGTGATCCAGTCCCGCAGCACGTCCACCCGGGCCTCCTCCGGCTGCTCCGCGGCCAGACGCAGGAACAGCTCCCGCATCCGGGCCCAGTGGTCGGTGCCGAACAGCAGCCGCGCGTGCGCGGCGCCCGAGGCCCGGGCGACGGCCGGGCCGACGTAACTCATCGCGTCCCACAGCACCAGGTCCGGCTGCCACGCGCGGGCGAACCGGGTCAGGTCGGTGAGCATCTCGGTGTTGGTGGACAGCTCCGCGATGTGCGCGTAGGCGGCCAGCGTGTCCCGGACGTACTCCCAGGTCAGCTTGGCGGGGTCGGTCTCGGCGATGTTGAAGCCGCTGCCGTAGCCGGCCTCCGCCGACTCCGGGGCCTGCTGGGACTGCTCCATCAGATGCAGTGCCTGGCCCACCGGAACGGCCGTCAGGCCGGCCCGGGTGATGGCGGGCACGAGGTCGGGCTGGCTGGCCACCCGGACCTCGTGCCCGGCGCTGCGCAGCGCCCAGGCGATCGGCACCGTGTTGTAGAAGTGCGAATCGAGCGCGAGTGTCGTGACGAGGACACGCATGTGACATCTCCCTGGTGAACGGAATGCCGGGTGCGACAAGTCCGGGTTCGGCGCCGGGCTCTTTCCCATCTCCGATCAGCGGGGAACGCACCACACGGCTTCCCTCATGTGCGCAGTCACCGTATTCCGGCCACCCTGGCCGCCCAACCCCTAGCGTCCGGGGCCTGCCCCTAAGGGCCGCCAAGGGCCCCTAGGGGTTTTTCCGGTCATCGGTGTTCCCTACTTTTGACGCCTGCGGCAGGAACGAAAGGCGGCCATGCACATGGATCCGAGCACGGAATCGTCGTCCCGCTCCGCGATCGTCTTCCCCGGCATGGGGGCGATGTCTTTCGCGGACGCGGGCCGGTTCATGGTGGCCAACCCGCACGCACGGCGGTTGGTCGCCATCGCCGAAGAAGTCCTCGGCTATTCACTCATCGACGGTTACCGGCAGTCCGAACACGACTACAGCGAAGCCGCCCAGGTCGCGTTCCTGGTCAACTGCCTGGCGCTGGCGGAATGGGCGGAGGCCGAACTCGGCGTCACCCCCGACCTGTGCGCCGGCCCCAGCTTCGGCGGAAAGGCCGCCGCGGCCTACACCGGCTGTCTGCCCTTCTCGGACGCGGTGCTGATGACCACGCGGCTGGCCGCCTGCCAGGACGACTACTTCGCCGAGCACCACACGGACGTGGTCACCCACTCCTTCGTCCGCACGCCCGAGCCGAAGCTCCGGGAGATGCTGGCCGAGTTCGAGGCGCGCGACGAGTGGTACGAGATCTCCTGCTACGTCGACCACGACCTCTACATGGTCTCGCTGCGCGAGGGCGGCCTGGAGCGGTTCAAGCAGCGCATCCGCTCCCTCGGCGGCCTCTCCCTCTACACCATGCGCCCACCGCTGCACTCGGCACTCTTCGCCGGCCTGCGCCGCCGGGCCGAGGACGAGGTGCTGGGCAAGCTGCCCTTCGCCGACCCCCGGATGCCCATCGTCTCCGACCACGACGGCACCCTCCTGACCGAGGGCGACCAGATCCGCACCCTGCTGCTGGACGGCATCGTCCGGCCCATGCGCTGGCCGGACGTCGTCGGCACCCTGCGCGGCCAGGACGTGACGACGGTGCACGTCGCCGGGCCCGACAACCTGTTCGGCCGGGTCTCCTGCACCACCGACCACTTCGACGTGGTGCGCGTCAACCCGCGGCTGGCGCTCCAGCCCCGCAGCCGGCCCCACGCCGAGGCGTGACGACCCGTCCGAGGAGCACCCATGCCCGAGGCGTACGCCGACGCCCTGCACACGCGGTTCCTGCGCGGACTCGCCCTGGCCCCCGAGCGGGTCGCGGCCCGCGGGCCCGGCTGGGCCCTGACCTACCGGGAGCTGCACGAGCGCGCGCTGACCTGGGCGGGAGCCCTGCTGCGCGCCGTCGACGGTGACGACCGGGGCGGCCCCGGCACGGTCGCGGTGCTGGCGGACAAGGGGCCCGACGCCTACACCGGCGTCCTCGCGGGACTGTGCGGCGGCATGACCGTCGTGCCGATGAGCACCGGCTTCCCCGCTTCCCGCATCCGGCAGATGCTGGACGCGGCCGGCGTGTCCGCGGTCGTCGCCGACGCGGCCGGACGGGCACTGCTCGCCGAGGCCGTCGGGCCCGGCGGCCACACTCCGCCCGTGCTGGCGGCCGAGGGCGGCACCGTCCGGGCCGACGCCGCGCACGCACTCACCGAGCCCCGCCCGGTCCGGGCCGAGGACACCGCCTACGTCCTGTTCACCTCGGGTTCCACCGGCCGGCCCAAGGGCGTGCGCGTCACGCACGGCGCCACCGACCACTACTTCCAGGTGCTGGACACCCGCTATCCCTTCACCCCCGAGGACGTCTTCTCCCAGACGTTCGACCTCAACTTCGACTGCTCCCTGTTCGACCTGTTCTGCGCGTGGGGCGCGGGAGCCACGGTCCAGCAGATCCCCGCGACCGCCTACCGCGACCTGCCCGGCTTCGCCGCCTCGGTGGGGCTCACGGTGTGGTTCTCCACGCCCAGCGCCGTGGCCCTGGCCCGCCGCACCGGCGGGCTGGCCGAGGGTGCCCTGCCGGGTCTGCGCTGGAGCTTCTTCGCCGGCGAGGCGTTCACCTGCCGCGACGCCGCGGACTGGCAGCGGGCGGCCCCGCACTCACACGTGGAGAACCTCTACGGGCCCACCGAGCTGACGGTCACCGTCACCGGCCACCGCTGGTCGCCGCAGGACCCGCCGGACCGGGCCGGCAACGGGCTCGTGCCCATCGGCACCGTCCACAAGGGCCACGACTGGCTGCTGCTCGGCGAGGACGGCGAACCCGTGCCCGACGAGGGGGAACTCGTCGTCACCGGGCCGCAGATGACCCCCGGCTACCTGGACCCGGCGGACGAGGCCGGCCGCTTCCTGGAACGCGACGGCCGCCGCTGGTACCGCACGGGCGACAGGGTGCGCCGCGTGCGCGGCGAGGTACTGGCGTACGTGGACCGCCTCGACGCCCAGGTCCAGGTGCAGGGCTGGCGGGTCGAGCCCGCCGAGATCGACCAGCGGCTGAGGGGACTGCCCGGCGTGCAGGGCGCGGTCACCGTCGCGGTGACCGGGCCGGACGGCCAGACCGCGCTGGTCAACTTCTACACCGGGGCACGGCAGTCCCCGGCCGTCCTGGTCCGCGGACTCCGCGCCCACCTGCCGGAACGCATGATCCCGCGCCGCTTCGAGCACCTCGCCGAGTTCCCCCTCAACGCCAACCGCAAGACCGACCGGAAGGCGCTGCGCGCCGTCGCCGCCGCACTGCTGGGCACGACCACGCCGTGACCGCCGGTAGGCCCCGCCCGTGAGGGGCGCGGGGCCTACCGGCGGATCCGCTCAGGCCGTCGTCAGGCCGTCGCGCAGCGGCTTCCACCAGGCCGGGTTGTCGACGTACCAGCGGACCGTGGCGGCCAGGCCCTCGTCGAAGGAGACACCCCGCCGGAACCCCAGCGCCCGCAGCTTGCCGTCGTTCAAGGAGTACCGCCGGTCGTGCCCCTTGCGGTCCGGCACCCGACGCACCATCTCCGGACCCACGTCCAAGGCCCGCAGCAGCCGTTCGGTCAGCTCCAGATTGGTCAGCTCCGTCCCGCCCGCGATGTGGTGCACCTCGCCCGGCACGCCCCGCTCGGCCACGAGCTGAATGCCCCGGCAGTGGTCGTCCACGTGGATCCAGTCCCGCACGTTCAGCCCGTCCCCGTACAGCGGCACCGGGCGGCGCTCCAGCAACCGGGTCACGAACAGCGGGATGACCTTCTCCGGATACTGGTACGGTCCGTAGTTGTTGCCGCACCGGGTGACCCGCACGTCCAGTCCATGAGTACGCGCGTACGACAGGGCCAGCAGATCCCCGCCGGCCTTCGCCGCCGCGTACGGGGAGTTCGGCGACAACGGCGCCTCCTCCGTCCACGAACCCGCGTCGATCGAGCCGTACACCTCGTCCGTGGACACGTGCACCAGCCGCGCCCCCGCCGCCAGACAGGCCTCGGCCAGACGGTGCGTCCCCACCACATTGGTCAGCGTGAACACGTCCGCCGCCGTGATCGACCGGTCCACATGCGTCTCGGCCGCGAAGTTGACCACCACGTCGTGCCCCGGCACCAGCGACGCCAGCAGCTCGCTGTCGCAGATGTCGCCCCGCACGAAGGTGTACCCGCCCGAGACCGGCTCGAGATTCGCCACATTGCCGGCGTACGCCAGCTTGTCCAGGACGGTCACCTCGGCATCCGCCCAGGCGGGGAACCCGCCCGTCAGCAGGGTGCGCACATAGTGCGAGCCGATGAACCCGGCCCCGCCCGTCACCAGAACCCGTTTCACCATGCCCACGCCTCCGGCCCCGGACCGCCGTTGCCGAGCGGCGGGAACAGCTCCTCCAGCTCGGCCAGCAGCCCCTCGTCCAGCCGCAGACCGAGCGCCCGCCGCGCCCCGTCCAACTGCGCGGTGGTGCGGGGACCGACCACCACCGACGTCACTCCCGGGCGGTTCACCACCCAGGCCAGACCGACCTCGGCCGGATCCAGCCCCGCCTCGGCGCACAGCTTCTCGTAGCGGGTCACCGCCGCCCGGTGCTGCTCCAGCGCCACCGACGCCCGGCCCTGCGCCGTCTTCACGGCCGTGCCGTCGGCCAGCTTGCGCAGCGCCCCGCCCAGCAGCCCGCCGTGCAGCGGGGACCACACCAGCACGCCCATGCCGTACGCCTGCGCGGCGGGCACCAGCTCCAGCTCCACGTACCGGGTCACCAGGTTGTACACGCACTGCTCGGAGACGATGCCCAGGAAGTGCCGCCGGTTCGCCGCCTCCTGCGCCGCCACCAGGTGCCAGCCCGCGAAGTTGGACGACCCCACGTACCGGATCTTGCCCTGCTGGACCAGCACCTCCATGGCCTGCCACACCTCCTCCCAGGAGGCCGCGCGGTCCACGTGGTGCATCTGGTACAGGTCGATCCAGTCCGTGCCCAGCCGCCGCAGCGACTCCTCGCACGCCGCGATGATGTGCCGCGCCGACAGCCCCTGGTCGTTGGGCAGATCACTCATCGGGTTGAACACCTTGGTGCCCAGCACCACCCGCTCGCGCCGGCCGCCCCCCTGGGCGAACCACGCGCCGATCAGCTCCTCGGTGAACCCCTTGTACTGCTGCCAGCCGTACTGATCGGCCGTGTCGAAGAAGTTGATGCCGCGCTCCAGCGCCTCGTCCATCAGGGCGAACGCCTCTTCACGCGTGGTGCGCACCCCCAGGTTGAGGGTGCCCAGGCACAGCCTGCTCACCTGGAGCGCCGTCCGCCCCAGCCGGGTGTACTCCATGGCGTCCGCGCCGCCGCCTTCGTGTGCCGTGGTCATCGCGCCAGGACCTCCTCGCCCGGGCCGGCCGTCCGGGTGCCGCTTGCCAGACTGTGCAGGCACGCGACGAGACTGCGGGCCTCGATGTTCAGATACTGACCGTGCCGGAGAAGCCCGGCGAGCTGGTGAAGGGCGACCCAGCGGAACGTCTCGTCCTCGATCCGGTGATCACCGGGCCAGTCGACGATCAGATAGCGGTTGACCGCGTGGTGGAACCGGCCCCCCTCCTCCGACAGACGGCTGTCGAAACGGATCCGCTCCGGCGGCGCGCCCAGCACCTCGTCCAGGAAACGCAGCGGCGACGGACGGTCCGCCCGCGCGTAGTTCGACGGCACGCACTGCACCGTCGGCGCCAGCTCCACCTTGTCGATCAGGCCCGCCTGGGTACGGGCGTGGACCAGGGCGTGCACCACTCCGCCGATCTCGGTGACGAGAAACGCCACCACGCCCTGCGCGACCGGCTCGATCAGGGGCTGCGTCCAGTGCCGCACCTCGCGCCCCGCGGCCCGCACATCCACCCCGATCACGCGGAAGAACCGCCCGTCCTCGTGGGTCACGGACTCCTCGGTGCGCTTCCACCCTCGCACCTCGTCCAGCGGAACGCGCCGCACCGACAGGCCGCCGCCCGCCCGCAGACCGGCCAGCCAGCTCAGGATCTCCCCGGTGGTGTGCAGGGCGCCCGCACCGTCGGCGCAGGAGCGCAGCAACGCCGTGGGCGCCGGCGCCGTCTCGTCGGCACCGCCGAAGGGCAGACAGGCCAGGACCGACCGGGCGTCCATGTTGATCACGTCGTCCTGGGCCAGCAGCCGGTGGATCTGGCCCAGGGTGAGCCATCGGAAGCCTTCCCCGGCCTCGACCTCCTCCGACACCTCCACCACGATGTTCCGGTTCCGCTTCCCGGCGAACCAGGATCCCTGCTCCGACTGGAGCGAGTCGGCCAGTACACGGTGCCGCTCCGGCCGCTGGAAGAACTCCAGATACGGCACCGCGGCACCCCGGTGCACACGCGTGTAGTTGCTCCGTGTCGCCTGCACCGTGGGGGACAACTGGACCCCGTTGTGGTTGCCCGGCTCGTTCTTCGCCTGCATCAGGAAGTGGAGCACACCACCGAACTCCCGGGCGACCAGCCCCAGGACGCCGATATCCGGCTGCCGGATCACCGGCTGGTCCCAGCCCGGCAGTCCACCCCCGGCATCCTCGGCCGCCAGCCCCTCCACCGAGAAGAAGCGACCCGAGTCGTGCACCAGGTTTCCGGTGCCCGGCTCGGAGCGCCAGCCGGACAGCTCGGCCAGCGGTATCCGGCGGACCTCCGCGACGTCCTCGCGCACCCGCCCGGCGTACCAGTCCCGGAACTCCCGGCTGCCGGTGGCCACACCCTCCACCGCGAGCGCCGACTCGGCCATCCGCGCGGCGGTACGCAACGCGCCCTGCCGGTCCGGCGGTTTCAACGGCGGCGCCACCGCGGGAAATACATCGGCCATGGGAGATCCCCTTCGGTCGTACCTTTCCCATTCGCCCGCGAGCCTATTGAGGGCCGGACGGCACTGGAATGCTCCACGACCCCGGAATATCGTCCCCCGCCACGGTCAGCGTGTTCCCCCGAAGATTAGGGGTGGTCCGCGAGAGCCGCCTCGTCCACCGCGGCCAGGGAGGGCACCGCGTAGGGGTGGCCCCGAAGACCTAGGGGTTAACACCGCGCGCACCCGCTCTTTAGGCTCCCCCCGTGTTCCGACCTCCCGTATTCCGCGAGCCACTGCACGTCGGCCGCCCCAATATCGGTGACCGTGAAAAACTCCGGGAAAAAATCGACGAAGCGCTGAACCGCCGGTGGCTGAGCAGCGGCCCGCTGGTGCGCGAACTCGAGGACCGGGTCGCCGAGCTGGCCGGCACCGCCCACGCCGTGGCGACGTGCAACGCCACCGTCGCCCTCCAGCTCGCGGCCCGCGCCACCGGTGTGCGGCCCGGCGCCGAGGTGATCGTCCCGTCCTTCACCTGGGTGGCCACCCCGCACGCGCTCGACTGGATCGGTCTCACGCCCGTCTTCTGCGACATCGACGAGGAGACCGCCGGCCTCGACCCGGCACACGCCGATAAGCTGATCGGCCCCGCCACCGGCGCCATCCTCGGAGTACACGCCTTCGGCCGCCCCTGCCCCGTCGACGAACTCACCGAACTCGCCGACCGTCACGGGCTGCCCCTCCTGTTCGACGCCGCCCACGCCCTCGGCTCCACCCACCACGGGCGCCCGATCGGCTCCTTCGGCAGCGCCGAGGTCTTCTCCTTCCACGCCACGAAGTTCATCAACAGCTTCGAGGGCGGAGCCCTGGTCACCGACGACCCCGGGATCGCCGAACGCGCCCGCGCCATGCGCAACTTCGGCATCGGCGAGGACCGGGAGGTGGCCTCCTCCGGCACCAACGCCAAGATGAGCGAGGCCAGCGCGGCCATGGGTCTGGTCTCGCTGGAACGCGTCGACGCCCTGATCGAGCAGAACACCCGCAACCACCGGCTCTACGAAGAGGGCCTGGCCCGGCTGCCCGGCGTCTCGGTACGCGCACAGGCCACGGGGGAGCGGGCCAACCACCAGTACCTGGTCATCGAGATCGACCAGACCCGGGCCGGCGTGCACGCCGACCACGTACACGCCGTACTGGAACGCCACAACGTGCTCGCCCGCCGCTACTTCCACCCCTGCTGCCACCAACTCGCCCCCTACAGCGACCGGCCCGAGACCCACGCCCCCCTGCCGCTGCCGCGCTCCGAGGCACTGGCCGAGCGGGTGCTGGCGCTGCCGACCGGCGAAGTCATCGGCGAGGAGGAGATCGACGGCGTCTGCCGCATCATCCGCTGGGCCGTCGAGACCGGCGGCGCGGACGGCGACCCGAGCACGACGGACTGAGACGACGGGAACGCCGGCCGCCGGACGCGGCCGCGCCACGACGGGCCGGGTCCGCGACACCTGGCCCCTGCCATGTACGGAAGAGGCTGGTGTGCGGATGTCGAACGAGTCGAACGAGTCGAGTGCGTCGAGTGCGTCGAGTGCGTCGAGCGCGTCGAGCGCGTCGAGCGAGGCGAGCGAGGCGAAGCTGCTCGATTACCTCAAGCGGACCACGGCCGACCTCCGCGAAGCCCGTCGGCGCCTGAGCGAGGCCGAACAGTCCGAACGCGAGCCCTTGGCCATCGTGGGCATGAGCTGCCGGCTGCCCGGCGGGGTCACCAGCCCCGAGGAGCTGTGGCAGCTCGTCGTCGACGGCCGCGACGGCATCACCCCGTTCCCGCGCGAGCGCGGCTGGGACGTCGACGGCCTGTACGACGCCGACCCGGACAAGGCCGGCAAGAGCTATGTGCGGGAGGGCGGCTTCCTCCAGGGTGCCGCCGAGTTCGACGCGGGCTTCTTCGGGATCAGTCCGCGTGAGGCGCTTGCCATGGATCCGCAGCAGCGGCTGCTGCTGGAGTCCGCGTGGGAGGCGCTCGAACGCGCCGGCATCGACCCGGCGTCCCTCCGGGGCAGCCGCACCGGTGTCTTCGGCGGCGTCATGTACTGCGACTACGGCTCCGGCCGGACAGTCGTCCCCGAGGACCTGGAGGCGTACCTCGCCGCGGGCAGCGTCGCCAGCATCGTGTCCGGCCGAGTCTCCTACACCCTGGGCCTGGAGGGCCCGGCCGTCTCGATCGACACCGCGTGCTCCTCGTCCCTGGTCAGCCTGCATCTGGCGGGCCAGGCACTACGCCGGGGCGAGTGCTCCCTGGCCCTCGTCGGCGGCGTCACCGTCATGACCCAGCCCAACATGTTCGTGGAGTACAGCCGCCAGCGCGCGCTCTCCCCGGACGGGCGGTGCAAGGCCTTCTCGGCGGGGGCGGACGGCACCGGCTGGTCCGAGGGTGTGGGTGTGCTGGTGGTGGAGCGGCTGTCGGACGCGCGGCGCAACGGGCATCGGGTGCTGGCGGTGGTGCGTGGTTCGGCGGTGAACCAGGACGGCGCCTCCAGCGGCTTTACCGCGCCGAACGGTCCGTCGCAGCAGCGGGTGATCCGGCAGGCGTTGGCGGCTGCGGGGTTGCGGGCTGCGGAGGTGGACGCCGTGGAGGCGCACGGGAC
>NZ_JBIWEF010000007.1:0-181784 GCF_044762405.1 Streptomyces sp. NPDC097107
GACCGCGGCGACCGTGGTGACCGTCCCTCCTTCCGTCGTGACGACCGCAGCGGTGACCGGCCGCCCTTCCGTCGCGACGACCGCGGCGACCGTGGCGACCGCCCCTCCTTCCGTCGCGATGATCGCGCTGATCGTGGTGACCGTCCCTCCTTCCGTCGGGACGACCGTGGTGATCGCGGTGACCGCCGTGACGACCGCGGCGGTCGGCCCCCTTACCGTCGTGACGACCGTGGTGGCGATCGTGGTGGTTTCCGTCGTGACGACAATCGTGGCGAGCGCGGCGGCTTCGGTCGGCGTGACGACAGTCGCGGTGGTGAGCGTGGTGGGTACCGCGGCCGGGACGACCGTGGGGGCCGTGGGCCGCAGCGTGACGACCGCGGCGGGCGTCCCGGTGGTTTCCGAGGGCGTGACGACCGGCACGGCGGCGGTGGCCGTTTCCGTGAGGACCGGGACCGGGACCGCGAGCCGATCAAGCGCCTGCCGATTCCCGAGGAGGTCACCGGCGACGAGATCGACAAGGACGTACGGCAGGAGCTTCAGAGTCTGCCCAAGACGCTTGCGGAGGACGTCGCCAGGAACCTGGTGATGGTCGCCCGGCTTCTCGACGAGGACCCGGAGGCGGCGTACGCCTACTCCAAGATCGCTCTGCGTCTGGCGTCCCGTGTCGCCGCCGTACGGGAGGCGGGCGGGTTCGCCGCGTACGCCAACCAGAAGTACAGCGAGGCTCTGGCCGAGTTCCGGGCCGCGCGGCGGATGACCGGGTCCGTCGAGCTGTGGCCGGTCATGGCCGACTGCGAGCGTGGGCTCGGTCGGCCGGAGAAGGCGCTGGACATGGCCGGTGCCCCCGAGGTGCACAAGCTGGACAAGGCCGGTCAGGTCGAGATGCGGCTCGTCGCGGCCGGCGCCAGGCGTGACATGGGGCAGCTGGACGCGGCCATCGTGACGTTGCAGAGCCCCGAGCTGGCCTCCAACTCCGTACAGCCCTGGACCGCGCGACTGCGGTACGCCTACGCCGACGCGCTGCTGGCCGCCGGCCGGGAGCAGGAGGCACGGGAGTGGTTCGCGAAGGCCGTGGAGTCCGACCGGGACGGCAGCACGGACGCCTCCGACCGCCTCGCCGAGTTGGACGGCGTCGAGTTCATGGACGCCCTTGACGAGGAGCGCGAGGGCGAGGGCGGCGTGGAGAGCCCCTCCGCCGAGAACAGGGGCGCGGACAAGGACGCGGACGGCGAGAAGGACTGACGGCCGTGGCGTGACGACGACGAAGGGGCGGGACCGGCTTACGGTTCCGCCCCTTCGTCGTGTCGGCTCACAGGTCCAGCGCGCGCAGTACCAGGCCCGAGGCCGGCTTCGGGCCGAAGGACGTCGACTTGCGGGGCATCGTGACGCCCTGTTGGGCCAGTTCGCGGACGACCTCCTCACGCACCGGGTGCATCAGTACCGCCGTGCCGCCGTCGCGTTCGGCCTTCTCGACGGTGGCCGCCGTGTGGTGGATGTAGGAGATGTGGGCGGCGGAGTCGTCCGGGACGTGCCAGACGTGGGCGAGGAGGGTGGCGTGCAGGACCGTGGCGTCCAGAGTGCGCCAGGCCTCGGGGCGATCGGTGGGGACCGTGCGGGCCAGCAGGCCGGGGTCCGGCCGGTCGACGAGATGGAAGGCGCCGTCGCCGGCGAGCAGGAAGGCGTTGCCCGCCTCGGCCGCCTTCGCCAGGGCGTCCATGGACGCGGCCCGCGGCGTGTCGAGGCGTCGGACGCGGAAGTGGCCGTCCAGGGCGGCCACGGCGTCGCTCACCGGGAGGTCGTGCAGGAGGCGATGGATGGCGCGGACCCGGAGCGGGTAGCGGGCCGTGTCGACCAGGAGGACCAGGCCGTGGTCCCAGGGGCTGGGGGAAGGGTGCTCCGCGCGGAGCGTGCGATAGGTCGCCCAGCGGTGGTGGCCGTCGGCGATGAGGGCCTGGTGCCGCGCCAGTTCCGACCGGACGCGGGACAGGTCGTCGGGGTCCGTCACCGACCACAGGCGGTGGCAGAAGCCGTCCTCCGTGGTCGTCGAGAGCAGCGGGGGCCGCTCGGCGGTGCGTTCCACGACGGTGGTCGTGGCCGCGGTGGGGCCGTCGCCGCGGTAGGTGAGGAGCAGGGGTTCGAGGTTCGCCCAGGTGGCCCGCATGAGCGCCGCGCGGTCGGCGACGACGTGCGGCATGACGTCCTCGTGCGGCAGGACGACCTGCTCCGACGGGTCCGACACGCGCAGGGCGCCAATGATGCCGCGTTGCAGCATGCCGTCGCCGTCGCGTTGTTCGTAGACGTACAGGCCCGGTTCGGGATCGGCGGTCAGGACGCCCTCGGCCATCCAGCGCCGCAGGGTGTGGGCGGCCTGGTCGTTGCGCGCCCCGGGCGTGGCGGCCTGGGGCAGGATCAGCCGGACGATGTTGTACGGGTCGGCGGACTCGAGGTGGAGCAGGCCGTCGGGGCGGACCACGACGTCGTAGGGCGGGGACGTCACGGCGGCCAGGCTGCCGACCCGGTCGGGGTCGTAGCGGAGGCCTCGGAACGGGGTGAGTTCCAGGCCCCGGCGCGCCGTTGCTTCCGGGTGACCTGCTGTGTTCATCCCGGCATCGTACGTGTGTCAGTGGCATGGGGGATGATCGGGGGAAAGGCGTCGAACGAGGAGCGATGTGCAATGAGCCGGAGCGTCAGGACGAGGCCCGAGGGCAGTGGGCGGGGCCTGAGCGAGGCGTACGACACGGCGCTGCTCGACCTGGACGGCGTGGTGTACGCGGGGGGGAACGCGATCGCTCACGCGGTCGACTCGCTCGCCACGGCCCGCGCGGGCGGCATGCGTCTGGCGTACGTCACGAACAACGCGCTCCGGACCCCTGACGCGGTCGCCGAGCATCTGACCGAGCTGGGCATACCGACGGGTGCCGACGACGTCATCACCTCGGCGCAGGCGGTGGCCCGGCTGATCGCCGAGCAGGTGCCGTCGGGGGCGCGGGTACTGGTGATCGGCGGCGACGGGCTGCGGGTGGCGCTGCGAGAGCGCGGCCTGGAGCCCGTGGAGTCCGCGGAGGACGATCCGGCGGCCGTCGTGCAGGGGTTCGGCGGGCCCGAGCTGCCGTGGGGGCGGTTCGCGGAGGCCTGCTACGCCATCGCGCGCGGTGTGCCGTGGTACGCCTCCAACACCGACCTGACGATCCCGGGCGCCCGCGGGATCGCGCCGGGCAACGGCGCGGCGGTGGAGGTCGTGCGGATCGCCACCGGCGCCGACCCGCAGGTCGCGGGGAAGCCGTTGCCTCCCATGCACCGGGAGACGATCCTGCGCACCGGCGCGCAGCGGCCGTTGGTGGTGGGCGACCGGCTGGACACGGACATCGAGGGCGCGTTCAACGGTGAGGTCGACTCGCTGCTCGTCCTGACCGGCGTGACCGGCGGGGCGCAGTTGCTGGCGGCACCGCCGCAGCACCGGCCGACGTATGTCGACGCCGATCTGCGCGGGCTGCTCACCGGGCAGCCGGAAGTCACGGGCGGCGGAGACGGGAACCTCGGGTTCCACTGCGGTGGCTGGACGGCCACGGCCCGCGAGGAACGGCTGGAGCTGGAGGGCGACGGCGCGGCGCTGGACGGGTTGCGTGCGCTGTGCGCTGCGGCCTGGACGGCGGGCGGGGAGGCCGGGTGCGGACTGGACTCGGGGAAGGCGTTGGCGCGACTGGGGTTGTGAGTCGTCGTACGGGGCAGGGGCCCGGCCGCGTGCGGAGCGGGGAGAGATCCTCGGGATCGTGATCGATTGGCAGGGTAGGCTAACCTAACTGCGTGTTGGTCGACAGTCCCCCCGAACAGCGCGCGGAGACCGCCCCCGCGCCGCCCCCCAAGCGCCGTGTCCTACGTGCCGTCGGGCTGCCCGTCTCGGCGGCGGTCCTGGTGCTCATCGCGGTGACGAGTATCGCGATCGGCGCGAAGGACCTGTCACTGGCGCAGGTCTGGCACGGCCTGTTCCACGACTCGGGCACATACGGCGACGTCGTGGTGAGCGAACGGCTGTCGCGGACCGTGCTCGGTCTGCTCGCCGGTGCCGCGCTCGGCCTCGCGGGCGCCGTACTGCAGGCGCTCACCCGCAATCCGCTGGCCGATCCCGGGCTGCTCGGCATCAACGCGGGCGCCTCCGCCGCGGTCGTCACGGCCATCACCTTCTTCGGCGTCACCTCGCTGACCGGGTACGTGTGGTTCGCCTTCGCCGGTGCGGCGGGGGTCGGCGCGCTGGTCTGGTTCCTGGGCGGCAGCCGGGGGGCCACGCCGGTGCGGCTGGTGCTGGCCGGCACCGCGATCAGCGCCGCGCTGTTCGGCTATCTCCAGGCCGTGATGATCATGGACGACGCGGCGCTGGGCAGGATGCGTTTCTGGACGGTGGGTTCGCTCTCGTCGGCGACGAACGGCACCATCAAGGAGGTGCTCCCGTTCTTCGTGGCGGGCACGGTCCTTGCCCTCGCGCTCTCCCGGCCGCTCAACGCCATGGAGATGGGCGACGACACCGCCAGGGCCCTCGGTGCCGATCTCAACCGCACCCGGGCGCTGTCCATGCTCGCGGCGACCGTGCTGTGCGGGGCCGCGACCGCCGCCTGCGGGCCGATCGTGTTCGTCGGACTGATGGTCCCGCACATCGTCCGCTCCTTCACCGGGCCCGACATGCGCTGGATCCTGCCGTACGCCGCGATCCTGTCGCCCGTGCTGCTTCTGGGAGCGGACGTCCTCGGCCGGATCGTCGCGCGGCCCTCGGAGCTTCAGGTCGGTATCGTCACCGCCGTCCTGGGCGGGCCGGTCTTCATCTATCTCGTACGACGGCGGAGGACGGCACAGCTGTGAAGACCGGGAGAACCGTGAAGACCAACCGTGCGGTGCGGAGCCCGGGCGGGCTCTCGTTCCGGCTGGACGTCCGGGCCACCGTCGTCGTCGTGCTGCTGCTGGTCGTCGCGTTGGCGGCGAGCGTCGTACTCATCGGCACGGGCGACTTCGAGATACCGGCCGCGGACGTGCTCAGAACTCTCGTCGGCGAGGGCGACGCCAGTCAGGAGTTCATCGTCAACGAACTGCGGCTGCCGCGGGTCCTGGTCGGGCTGCTGGTCGGTGCCGCGCTGGGGCTGGGCGGCGCCCTGTTCCAGGCCATCTCGCGCAACCCGCTCGGCAGCCCGGACGTGCTCGGCCTCGGGCAGGGCGCGACGGCCGGCGCCCTCACGATGATCGTCCTGTTCTCCGGCAGCTCGGCGCAGGTCACCGTCGGTGCGCTCGTGGGCGGCCTGGTGACCGGCCTCGCCATCTATCTGCTCGCTTGGAAGCGGGGCGTGCACGGGTACCGGCTGGTCCTGGTCGGAATCGGCATGTCCGCGATCGTTACGGCGGTCAACGGCTATCTGCTCACCCGTGCGGACATCGTCGACGCCTCCCGCGCCGTCGTCTGGATGACCGGCTCCCTCAACGGCCGTGACTGGGACCATGTCTGGCCCCTGCTCGCGCTGTGCGCCGTGCTCGTCCCGCTCGTTCTCACCAACGGACGGGCGCTGCGGATGATGGAGATGGGCGACGACGTGTCGTACGCCCTCGGAGTGCGCGTCGAGCGCGTGCGGGCGCTGCTGATGGTGGCCGCCGTACTGCTCACCGCCGCCGCCACCGCCGCCGCGGGGCCGGTCAGCTTCGTCGCGCTCACCGCGCCGCAGCTCGCCAGGCGCCTGACCCGCTCGCCCGGCCCCAACCTGCTGCCGTCCGTGTGCATGGGTGCCGCCCTGCTGGTCAGTGCCGACTGGATCTCGCAGCGGGCCTTCGGCGCCGACCAGCTGCCCGTGGGCGTGGTCACCGGCGTACTCGGCGGCGTCTACCTGCTGTGGCTGCTGGTCACCGAGCGCAAGGCGGGCCGGATATGAGCGCCGGCGCCGGTACCCACAGCGGGATCAGGGGGTGCCGTTCGGATCAGGTTGCAGGAAATCGGCGGTTCCTCTCAGCGCCGGTGAGCGGGGTCTGGCGCGTCCAGGTGCAAGGCGGAGGAGGGAGTCGACGCGATGGGGGTCCCCCCGCGCGAGCGAAGCCGAGCGTGGGGGAGTCGGCGAGTGACGACAACGCCGCAGGTGGGCGTGTTGGACCCCGCGTCCGCGACGTGATCCGAACGGCACCCCCCAAAACCAAAGGAGCAACGTGAGCCGCCTGACCGCCGAGAACGTCACCCTCGCCTACGACCAGCGGGTCATCGCGGAGCAGCTGTCGGTGGAGATACCCGACAACTCCTTCACCGTGATCGTCGGCCCCAACGCGTGCGGCAAGTCCACCCTGCTGCGGGCCCTGTCGCGGATGCTCAAGCCGACCCAGGGCCGCGTGCTGCTGGACGGATCGGTCATCCAGTCGATGCCCGCCAAGCACGTCGCGCGGACCCTCGGTCTGCTGCCGCAGTCGTCCATCGCGCCCGATGGGATCACCGTCGGCGACCTCGTCGGCCGGGGCCGCTACCCGCACCAGGGCATCCTGCGCCAGTGGTCGACCGAGGACGAGCGGGTCGTCCAGGAGTCGATGGCCCAGACCGGCATCTCGGAACTCGCCGAGCGCTATGTCGACGAACTCTCCGGCGGTCAGCGCCAGCGCGTGTGGATCGCCATGGCGCTCGCCCAGCAGACCCCGCTCCTGCTGCTCGACGAGCCGACGACGTACCTGGACATCCAGCACCAGATCGACGTCCTCGACCTCTGTGCGGAACTCCACGAGGAGCAGGGCCGCACGCTCGTGGCCGTCCTGCACGACCTCAACCACGCCGCCCGGTACGCCACCCACCTCATCGCCCTGCGCGACGGGGAGATCATCGCCGAGGGCGCGCCGAAGGACATCGTCACGGCCGAACTCGTCGAGCGCGTCTTCGGGCTGCGCTGCCAGGTCATCGACGACCCGGAGACGGGTACGCCGCTGGTGGTGCCGGCCGCGCGCGGGACGCGGGGCGGGGCAGCGGGCGGCAGGCCGGAGAAGATGGCGGCTACAAAAGCTTCCTGAGACGGAACAGGTCGCGCAGGCCCGCCTCCAGCTTCACCCGGCCCGAGCCCCAGGCCTTGGCGAAGTTCAGCTCGCCGCCGACCAGGGCCACCAGGTCGTCGCCGGTCATCGCCAGCCTGATCTCGGCCTTCTCCCGCGGCGGCCCCTCAAGGGTCTCGCGCACGTCGATCCGGCCGTCCGCCATGCGCCCGGCGAAGGTGACGTCCAGGTCGGTGATGTGGCAGCTCACCGAGCGGTCCGGCTCGGCGGCCGACCGCACGTCCCCTTCGGCACTGCGCATGCTGTCCGAGAGCTTGTCGAGTGCGGCGCGGCACTCCTCAGTCGTCGCCATCGGGACCGACCGTACCGCAGCGGTACGCGGTAGCGTCGGGGCATGAGCGACGCAGTACCGGAGCCGGCGGCGCGGGAAACCGACGGGGGCCCGTCCGAGGCGCGGGCGCCGGAGCACGACCCCGCCGCGCCCGCCCCCCTCGACGTCCCCCGCGCCCCCACCGGAAACGCCGAGGTGGACGCCCGGCTGGCGCGGCTGGCCGACGCCGACCACCTGGCCACGGACGGACATGTCGAGGTGTACGAGGATGTACACCGGGGGCTGCGCGACGCGCTCACCGCGCTCGACGCCCGCCCGGGACCTCCGGCCCCCACCCGTCACCCGACCACCACCCCTCAACGAGGCCCTTCGGGCCGCGAGCCCGATGAGCCGTACGAAAACAGGAGCTGAACCGAACGTGGCAGGAGTCGCACGCCGCCGTCTCGACGCGGAGCTGGTCCGCCGCAAACTGGCGCGCTCGCGCGAGCATGCCAGCCAGCTGATCGCCGCCGGGCGGGTCACCGTCGGCAAGGCCGTCGCGGCCAAGCCCGCCACGCAGGTGGAGACCGCCGCCGCGATCGTGGTGACCTCCGACGACAGCGACCCCGACTACGTCTCGCGCGGCGGCCACAAGCTCGCCGGTGCCCTCGATGCCTTCGTACCGCAGGGGCTCGTCGTCGAGGGGCGGCGGGCGCTGGACGCCGGCGCGTCCACCGGAGGCTTCACCGACGTACTGCTGCGATCGGGCGCCGCCCACGTCGTCGCCGTCGACGTCGGTTACGGACAACTCGCCTGGTCTCTCCGGCAGGATGAACGCGTCACCGTCAAGGACCGTACGAACGTACGCGAGTTGACGCCGGAAGCGATCGATGGGGAGCCCGTGGACCTTGTCGTGGGGGATCTGTCCTTCATCCCGCTCGGACTGGTACTGCCCGCCCTGGTGCGGTGCACGCGGCCGGACGCCGACCTGGTGATGATGGTGAAGCCGCAGTTCGAGGTGGGCAAGGAGCGGCTGGGCAGCGGGGGAGTGGTACGCAGTGCGCAGCTGCGGGCCGAGGCCGTACGGGGAGTCGCCCGCAGGGCCTGGGAACTGGGACTCGGAGTGAAGGGGGTCACCGCCAGTCCGCTGCCCGGTCCCTCCGGGAACGTCGAGTACTTTCTGTGGCTGCGGGCCGGGTCCGGTGAACTGGACCCGGCCGACGTTGACCGTGCAGTGGCGGAGGGGCCGCGTTGACACAGAACCGAGCTCGTACTGTTTTCCTGCTCGCCCACACCGGGCGTCCCGCGGCCATCCGCAGCGCGGAGCTCGTGGTCAAGGGGCTGCTGAACGCCGGGCTCGGGGTGCGCGTCCTGGAGGCCGAGGCGTGCGACCTGCCGCTGCCGGGCGAGGTGGAGCTGGTCGGGGAGGCCACCCCGCAGTGCCTCGACGGGTGCGAGCTGCTGATCGTGCTGGGCGGTGACGGGACCCTGCTGCGCGGCGCCGAGTTCGCCCGCGCGTCCGGGGTGCCGATGCTCGGCGTCAACCTCGGCCGGGTCGGCTTCCTCGCGGAGGCCGAGCGCGACGACCTCGACAAGGTCGTCGACCGGGTGGTGAACCGGGCGTACGAGGTCGAGGAGCGGATGACCGTCGACGTCGTCGTGCACCGCAACGGCGACATCGTGCACACCGACTGGGCGCTGAACGAGGCCGCCGTGCAGAAGGCCGGCGCCGAGAAGCTGCTCGAAGTCGTGCTGGAGATCGACGGGCGGCCGGTGACGGGGTTCGGCTGCGACGGCATCGTGCTGTCGACGCCGACCGGGTCGACGGCGTACGCCTTCTCCGCCGGGGGACCGGTGGTGTGGCCCGAGGTCGAGGCGCTGCTGATGGTGCCGATCAGCGCACACGCGCTGTTCGCTAAGCCCCTGGTGACCTCGCCGGATTCCGTGCTCGCGGTGGAGGTGCTGCCGCACATTCCGCCGGGTGTCCTGTGGTGCGACGGGCGGCGGACGGTGGACCTGCCGCCGGGGGCCCGGGTCGAGGTGCGGCGGGGGGCGGTGCCGGTGCGGCTGGCCCGGCTGCACCATGCGTCGTTCACGGATCGCCTGGTGGCGAAGTTCGCGTTGCCCGTTTCGGGGTGGCGCGGGGCGCCGCACTAGCTGACTCGAAGGGGTGGTTCCGCCGCGCCCCGCCCGCGGGCTGTCCGTGGCCGGGGCACGCCCCGCGGCGCGGCCGCTGTCAGCACGGTCCCGCGCCCCCGGCGGCGATGTCCTCCCCCGGGTGACAAGGGTGGGCCGGTCGCACTCGCCGCCCCGGACCTCGTATGGTCGTGTCCGTGCTTGAGGAGATGCGGATACGGTCGCTCGGAGTCATCGACGACGCCGTGGTCGAGCTGTCGCCCGGGTTCACCGCTGTCACCGGTGAGACGGGTGCCGGCAAGACCATGGTGGTCACCAGCCTGGGGCTGCTGCTGGGCGGACGCGCGGACGCGGCGCTCGTGCGGATCGGGGCGAAGAACGCGGTCGTCGAGGGGCGGATCGCCGTGCCCGGGGACGCCGCGGTCGCCGTCCGGGCCGAGGAGGCCGGGGCCGAGCTGGACGACGGGGCGCTGCTGATCAGCCGTACCGTTTCCGCCGAGGGGCGGTCGCGCGCTCACCTGGGCGGGCGGTCAGTGCCCGTGGGGCTGCTCGCCGAGCTGGCCGACGAACTGGTGGCCGTGCACGGGCAGACCGACCAGCAGGGACTGCTCAAACTGTCCCGGCAGCGGCAGGCCCTGGACCGGTACGCGGGGGACGCGGTCGCCGGGCCGCTCGCCAAGTACGCCGAGGCCTACCGGCGCCTGCGGGCCGTCGCCACGGAGCTGGACGAGATCACCACGCGCGCGCGTGAGCGCGCCCAGGAAGCCGATCTGCTGCGCTACGGCCTCGACGAGGTGTCGGCCGTCGAGCCGCGGGCCGGCGAGGACGTGGAGCTGGCCGAGGAGGCGGAGCGGCTGGGCCACGCCGAGGCGCTCGCGTCGGCCGCCACGGCCGCTCACGCCGCCCTGGCGGGCAATCCGGAGGACCCCGAGGGCGTCGACGCGGCGACGCTCGTCGCGGGCGCGCAGCGGGCCCTGGACGCCGTGCGGTCGCACGACCCGGCGCTGGCCGCGCTCGCCGAGCGGATCGGCGAGGTCGGGATCCTGCTGCGCGACGTGGCCGGGGAACTGGCCGGATACGCCGACGACCTGGACGCCGACCCCCTGCGGCTGGCGGCGGTCGAGGAGCGCCGGGCCGCGCTCACCGCGTTGACGCGAAAGTACGGCGAGGACGTCGCCGCCGTGCTGACCTGGGCCGAGCAGAGCGCCGCGCGGGTGACCGAGCTGGACGGCGACGACGAGCGGATCGGCGAGCTGACCGCCGAACGGGACGCGCTCCGGGCGGAACTGGGCGGACTGGCGCAGGCACTGACGGACGCGCGGACGGACGCCGCCGAGCGGTTCGCCGCCGCGGTGACCGCCGAGCTGGCCTCGCTCGCCATGCCGCACGCGCGCGTGTCCTTCGAGATCCGGCAGACCGAGGATCCGGAGGGCGTGGAGGTCGGTGGACGCGCGGTCGCGTACGGGCCGTCGGGTGCCGACGAGGTCGAGCTGCTGCTCGCCCCGCATCCCGGCGCGCCGCCGCGGCCGATCGCCAAGGGAGCGTCCGGCGGTGAGCTGTCGCGCGTGATGCTGGCCGTGGAGGTGGTGTTCGCGGGCACGGATCCGGTGCCGACGTACCTCTTCGACGAGGTGGACGCCGGTGTCGGCGGCAAGGCGGCGGTGGAGATCGGGCGGCGCCTCGCACGCCTCGCGAGGAGCGCGCAGGTCGTGGTCGTCACACATCTGCCGCAGGTCGCCGCGTTCGCCGACCGGCAGCTGCTGGTGGAGAAGACGAACGACGGCTCGGTGACCCGGTCCGGCGTCAAGGTACTGGAGGGCGAGGACCGGATCCGCGAACTGTCCCGCATGCTCGCCGGCCAGGAGGACTCGGAGACGGCCCGGGCCCACGCGGAGGAACTGCTCGCGACGGCACGGTCGGACGCGTAGGCCTGGCCGGCGGGCTGGGGCGCGGGACGTCGGCGGCGCCTGGTCGGCGCCCCGTCGGAGCCGCGGGTGGACGGCACCGGGTGCACGCACCCGCGGGGGTGGAACCGGCGATGGCGGGGCCGCGCACGCCGTCGCACTCGTGGCCGCGGCGGCGTACGGGGAGAGGGTGAGCGAGGCGGCACGCTCACTCGTGTGAGTGAACCGACCCCGCCTCGTTGCCCCGACGGCCGCCCGCACGGGACGGTCGTCGTTCCCGGAACACCCGTACGGCCTGGCATCCTTGACGGAGTAACGCGCTGGAAACCGCGCGGCGCGCCCTCTCCGCACCGTCCTTCTGTACGTTCTTCTTCGTGACCGTCCCCAGCCGAACCAGGAGTTCCCGGCCACGTGACCCCCGTGAGCAGCCACTCACCGCACGGCCAGTCGCCGCTGCGCACCGTGCAGGTGCTGGGCGGCGGCAACGCCGGCAGCAGCACGCACGTGCGCTCCCTGGCCGCGGGGCTCGTCGCACGGGGCGTGAAGGTGACGGTGTGCGCCCCCGCCGATGCGGAACGCACCTACGACTTCACCGGCGCCGGAGCCGACCACGTGCACGTGCCGCGCAGCAGCGACCCCGTTTCCGTCGCCGCGCTGCGGGCGGTGTGCGCGGACGCCGACCTGGTGCACGCGCACGGGCTGCACGCCTCCTTCCGTGCCGCACTGGCCCTCGGCGGCCGCCGGGTCCGCACTCCGCTCGTCGTCACCTGGCACGACCGGGTCCAGGCCGAAGGAGCGCGCGCCCAACTGCTGCGCGTCCTGGAACGACGGGTGATGAAGGCCGCCACGGTGGTGCTCGGCGCCACCTCGGAGCTGGTCGACCGGGCGCGGCGAACGGGCGCGCGGGACGCCCGGCTCGGCCCCGTCGCGCTCCCCGCCCGTCCGTGCCGGCCGGCCGAACCCGACGACCCCGACCGGCGGCGCCCGAAGATCCGGGCCGAACTCGGCGCCGTCGGCCGCCCCTTGCTGATCGCCGTCGGCTCCCTGGAGAGGCACCGGGGCTACGACGTCCTGCTCGACGCCGCCCGTGTCTGGCGCCGGCTCGACCCGGTACCGCTGGTCGTCGTCGCCGGGGAGGGCCCGCTGCGCGCGGAGTTGCAGCGGCGGATCGAGGGCGAGGGCCTGCCGGTGGTGCTCATCGGCAGCCGCGACGACGTCACCGACCTTCTGGCCGCGGCCGACCTAGCCCTGCTGCCGAGCCGCCGGGAGGCGCGCTCCGTCCTCGCCCAGGAGGCGCTACACGCGCGCGTGCCGCTCGTCGCGAGCGACGTGGGCGGCACCCCCGAACTCGTCGGCGACGCCGCCGAACTCGTCCCGGACGGGGACGCGGAGGCCTTCGCCGACACCGTCGTCCGGCTGCTCGCCGACCCGGGACGGTGCGAGGACCTGGAGGAGCGGGGCGTACGGCAGGCGGCCACCTGGCCGACCGAGGACGAGACCGTCGCCCAGGTCCTCAGCGTCTACGACGAGTTGACGCAGCCCACGCCGCTGCTCTAGGCGCCCTGGACTAGGGCACGTGCCGTCGGGCGCGCAGGGCCAGGCTCAACGCCAGGACGGTCTGCGGGTCGTCGAGGTCGGTGCCCAGCAACTCCCCGATCCGTGCCAGGCGGTTGTAGAGCGTCTGCCGGTTGAGATGGAGTTCGCGCGCCGTCTCCGCCTTGCGGCCCGCGTGCGCCAGGTACGTCTGGAGGGTGGGCAGCAGGGGCGGCTTGGCACGGTTGTCGTGGTCGCGCAGGGGACCGATCGCCCGGTCCACGAAGGCCGCGAGGTCCCGATGTTCGCGCAGCCGCCACAGCAGCAGGTCGATGTCGAGGCGCCGGGCGTCGTACCAAGGCCGGTCGGTGAGGCCCTGGGCAGCGGTCGCCGTCTCCGCCGCGTGCCTGAGACTCGCGGACGCCGCCGCCCAGCCGCCGGCCACTCCGACGACCACGACGGGCGGCTGCGCCCCCGGCGGCTGCATCCCGGCCCGCTCCACACCCGCCCGCAACGCCACCGCGACCCGGTCGGCGACCGCCGTCCGCTCCGACTCCGTGCGCAGGCCCAGCAGCAGCGGCACCCGGCCCTCCACCGGCCGTACGCCCAGCAGGACCGGTACTCCGACCGACGCCAGCTCCTCGGCGACCGCGCGCGCCAGCACCGCCCAGCCGCCACCGGCGGGGGACAGGGTGTCGCCGAGCCGCATCACCACCGGGAGCAGCGGGCCGGCGCCCGGCTTGAAGCCCAGGACGCGGGCCTGCGCCGGCGCGTCCTCCGGGGTGATCCGGCCCTCGGCGAGGTCGGTGAGGAAGTCGCCGCGCCCGCGCGCCGCGAGTTCCTCCTCCTGACGGGCCTGCATCAGCACCACGGCGAGGATGCCGGCCGCCCGCTCGGCCGCCATCCGGTGCACCGGCGCCAGCGGGGACCGTACGGGCAGGAGAACGAGCCGGGCGCGTACCGAACCGGTGGCGGGGCCGCCGCCGGGCACGTCCACCAGGACCGAGCCCGCCGGAGGCGGGGCTTCCTTGTGCGGGCCACGCAGCCCCTCCCACACCTGGAGCGGGTCGGCGCCCTCGGGGCCGGCGCCGGCGGCGTACAGCAGGCGGCCGTCGGTGGTCTCCAGGAAGACCGGGTTGCCGCCGAAGTCGGCCAGGATGCCGAGCACCCGGGGGACCCCGCCGCCGCCGAGGAGGGCCTCCGTGCAACGGCGGTGCACCTCTTCGGCCCGCTGGACCAGTGCGTAGTGGCCATTGACGATCTCGGTGTGGATCTCCTCGGTGACCGTCACGAACGGCACCTCGCGGTGCAGCTGGACCAGCGGCAGTCCGGCCGCGCGGGCGGTGTCCACGAGGGCGGCGGGCAGGCTGGCGAAGCGCGGGCCGAGTTCCACGACGAGGGCCGCGATGCCGCGTTCGGCGAGGGTGCGGACGAAGGCGCGCTGTTCGGCGGGGCGGGTGCCGAGGCCGTAGCCGGTGGTGAGGAGGAGTTCGCCGCCCTTGAGGAGGGAGGCGATGTTGGGGACCTCGCCGGCGTGGACCCAGCGCACGGTGCGGTGCAGGCGGTCGGCGCCGGCGAGGATCTCCGGGAGGCCGCTGCGGAGGCCGGGGAGTTCCAGGGCGCGCTGCACGGTGATCCCCGAGGGCGGGGGTGCGCTGGGGGTGTTCATGGAGCGGACGGTACCTGGGGGTGTGGGGCGGGCACATCTTCGGTGCCGGGTGCCGGGTGCCGGGTGCCTTGGGTCTTGGGCGTGAGCTGTGGAAGCCGCGTGCCCGGCGTGGGTGTGGGCCGGGGGTGGGTGGCGCGGCCCGGCGCCGGCGGGGTGCCGCTGCGCCCACCCGTGCCGCCCCAGCGGCACGACTGCCCGCAGCGGCCGGCGGGGTGCAGGAATGCCCGCGGCGGGGGCGGCGGCGTACGACTGCCCGGCGGGGCGGCGGTGCATGACTGCCCGCGGCGGGGGCGGCGGCGGGCAGTCGGTTGTGTCAGCCTCCGTACGCCCCGCTCGCCGTCAGCCTCAGTGCCGTGTCGATCAGGGGGACGTGGCTGAAGGCCTGGGGGAAGTTGCCGACCTGGCGTTGGAGGCGGGGGTCCCATTCCTCGGCCAGGAGGCCGAGGTCGTTGCGGAGGGAGAGGAGCTTCTCGAAGAGCCTGCGGGCCTCGTCCACGCGGCCGATCATCGCCAGGTCGTCGGCCATCCAGAACGAGCAGGCCAGGAAGGCCCCCTCGTCGCCGGGCAGGCCGTCGACGCCCTCGCTGCCGCCCTCCGTCGGGTAGCGCAGGATGAAGCCGTCGGACGTGGACAGCTCACGCTGGATGGCCTCGATGGTGCCGATGACCCGCTTGTCGTCCGGCGGCAGGAAGCCCATCTGCGGGATCAGCAGCAGCGAGGCGTCCAGCTCCTGGGAGCCGTAGGACTGCGTGAAGGTGTTGCGTTCCTTGTCGTAGCCCTTCTCGCACACGTCCCGGTGGATGTCTTCGCGCAGCTGCTTCCAGCGCTCCAGCGGGCCGTCGGCGTCGCCGGACTCGATCAGCTTGATGGTGCGGTCGACGGCGACCCAGGCCATCACCTTGGAGTGCACGAAGTGGCGGCGCGGACCGCGCACCTCCCAGATGCCCTCGTCCGGCTCCTGCCAGTGGTCCTCCAGGTAGCGGATCAGCTTGAGCTGGAGCAGCGAGGCGTAGTCGTTGCGGGACAGGCCCGTCATGTGGGCCAGGTGCAGGGCCTCGGTGACCTCGCCGTAGACGTCGAGCTGAAGCTGGTGGGCGGCGCCGTTGCCGACCCGGACCGGGGTGGAGTTCTCGTAGCCGGGCAGCCAGTCCAGCTCCGCCTCGCCCAGCTCGCGCTCGCCGGCGATGCCATACATGATCTGCAGGTTCTCCGGGTCGCCCGCGACCGCGCGCAGCAACCACTCGCGCCAGGCGCGGGCCTCCTCGCGGTAGCCGGTGCGCAGCAGTGAGGAGAGGGTGATCGCCGCGTCGCGCAGCCAGGTGTAGCGGTAGTCCCAGTTGCGGACGCCGCCGATGTCCTCCGGCAGCGAGGTGGTGGGCGCGGCGACGATGCCGCCGGTGGGGGCGTAGGTGAGGGCCTTCAGCGTGATCAGGGAGCGGACCACGGCCTCCCGGTAGGGACCGTGGTACGTGCAGTGCTCGACCCAGTCGCGCCAGAAGTCCTCGGTGGCCTCCAGCGACTGCTCGGGCTCCGGCAGCGCCGGCGGCTCCTTGTGCGAGGGCTCCCAGGAGATGGTGAAGGCCATCCGCTCACCCGGCGAGACCGTGAAGTCCGCGTACGTGGTCAGTGCCTTGCCGTAGGTTTCGGCCTCTGTGTCGAACCACACCGAGTCGGGGCCCGCGACGGCCACCGTGCGGCCCTCGTGCTTGTGCACCCACGGGACGACGCGGCCGTAGCTGAACCGCATCCGCAGCTCCGAGCGCATCGGCACCCGGCCGGAGACACCCTCCACGATCCGGATCACCTGCGGCGCGCCGTCGCGCGGCGGCATGAAATCGGTCACCCGGACCGTGCCGCGCGGGGTGTCCCACTCGGATTCCAGGATCAGCGAGTCGCCGCGGTAGGTCCGCCGGGCCGCGGTGGGCGGTTCGGCGCCGGGGGCGTAGGCGGGTCCGAGCCGCCAGAAGCCGTGTTCCCCGGTGCCCAGCAGACCGGCGAAGATGGCATGCGAGTCGAAGCGGGGCAGGCACAGCCAGTCGACTGTGCCGTCCCGGCAGACCAGGGCGGCGGTCTGCATGTCTCCGATGAGTGCGTAGTCTTCGATGCGCCCGGCCACGTGCAACTCCAGTCGAACGGCCACGTCACCCCCACGAGGGGGCGGTCGCTGGTGCGGTCAAGGGGGGTTTGTCATGCGTCGTTGAGTCATGAAGCAAAGCAGCCGTTCGGCCGTGAAGCCAAACGCTGTGCCGCAAACGACAATTGTTGCTCAACGAACTGACGAGCTCTCGTTGTTCCGGCGCTGACGGGCGAGGGGTGGTGCCGCGTCGCCGGGCGGGCTCGGCAGCGAACGTCCGAGCAGGATACGACGCACGCAGATGATCTGTGTGCCGGTCCGGGCAACCCGGGTCCGCCGAACGAGTGACCAACGGGTGAGGAAACGGTGAGCCGCGCGCCTGAGTGTCCGAGCGTGCGCGGAGGGTGGCCGGAAGCCATCGCCCCGAGGCGCTGATACGCTGGTAGCCCGTGGACCGGTGGGAGAAAAACCCCGGAACCGCAGCGACGGCGCCACCGACGGCAACCCGGTACGACCGGGTCGGACGACGAGCGCACCGCACCCCAGACCGCGACCACGGGAGCCCCCCTTTGGCCATGCCGCCCGCTGCTTTTCGAAACAGCACAGCTTCGACGACCAAGCACATCTTCGTCACCGGGGGTGTCGCCTCCTCGCTCGGCAAGGGGCTGACCGCCTCCAGCCTCGGCATGCTGCTCAAGGCACGGGGTCTGCGCGTCGTGATGCAGAAGCTCGACCCGTACCTCAATGTCGACCCTGGCACGATGAACCCCTTCCAGCACGGCGAGGTGTTCGTCACCAACGACGGCGCCGAGACCGACCTGGACATCGGCCACTACGAGCGCTTCCTCGACCGCGACCTCGACGGCTCCGCCAACGTCACCACCGGCCAGGTGTACTCCACGGTGATCGCCAAGGAGCGGCGCGGCGAGTACCTGGGCGACACGGTCCAGGTCATCCCGCACATCACCAACGAGATCAAGCACCGCATCCGCCGCATGGCGACGGACGAGGTGGACGTCGTGATCACCGAGGTCGGCGGCACGGTCGGCGACATCGAGTCGCTGCCGTTCCTGGAGACCGTCCGCCAGGTGAGGCACGAGGTCGGCCGCGACAACGTCTTCGTCGTCCACATCTCGCTCCTGCCGTACATCGGCCCCTCCGGTGAGCTGAAGACGAAGCCGACCCAGCACTCGGTCGCGGCGCTGCGCAACATCGGTATCCAGCCGGACGCGATCGTGCTGCGCTGCGACCGCGAGGTGCCGACCGCGATCAAGCGCAAGATCTCGCTGATGTGCGACGTCGACGAGGCCGCCGTGGTGGCCTGCCCCGACGCCCGCTCGATCTACGACATCCCCAAGGTCATCCACACCGAGGGTCTGGACGCCTACGTCGTCCGCAAGATGGACCTGCCGTTCCGCGACGTGGACTGGACGACCTGGGACGACCTGCTCGACCGCGTCCACAACCCCGACCACGAGATCACGATGGCCCTGGTCGGCAAGTACATCGACCTGCCCGACGCCTACCTCTCGGTGACCGAGGCGCTGCGCGCGGGCGGCTTCGCCAACAAGGCCCGCGTGAAGATCAAGTGGGTCACGTCCGACGACTGCAAGACGGCGGCCGGCGCCAAGGCGCAGCTCGGTGACGTCGACGCCATCTGCATCCCGGGCGGCTTCGGCGACCGGGGCGTGCTCGGCAAGGTCGGCGCGATCCGCTACGCCCGTGAGAACAAGATCCCGCTGCTCGGCCTCTGCCTGGGCCTGCAGTGCATCGTGGTCGAGGCCGCGCGCAACCTGGCCGGCATCACGGACGCCAACTCCACCGAGTTCGACCCGGCCACCGCCCACCCGGTCATCTCCACGATGGCCGAGCAGCTGGACATCGTGGCGGGCGAGGGCGACATGGGCGGCACGATGCGGCTCGGCATGTACCCGGCCAAGCTGGCCGAGGGCTCCATCGTGCGCGAGGTCCACGACGGCAAGGAGTACGTCGAGGAGCGGCACCGCCACCGCTACGAGGTGAACAACACCTACCGCGCGGAGCTGGAGAAGAAGGCGGGCATCCTCTTCTCGGGCACCTCCCCGGACGGCAAGCTCGTCGAGTACGTCGAGTACCCGCGCGACGTGCACCCCTACCTGGTCGCCACGCAGGCGCACCCGGAGCTGCGCTCGCGCCCGACCCGCCCGCACCCGCTCTTCGCCGGGCTGGTCAAGGCCGCGGTCGAGCGGAAGACGTCGAAGTAACACACCAGTTGTACGGTGGCCGGGGCGCGCGCATTCAACGGCGCGGCCCCGGCTTTTCGCGTACGTCTGGAAGGGCAGGTCAGGCATGACGGGCAGCACGATCAAGGACATCCCCGAGGAGTGGGAGGTCCGGGGCACAGAGACTCCCTTCCAGGGGAAGAAGACCTCCGTCCGTACGGACGACGTGGTCATGCCCGACGGCTCCGTGGTGACCCGCGACTACCAGGTCCACCCCGGCTCCGTGGCCGTCCTCGCCCTGGACGACCAGGGGCGGGCCCTGGTCATCCGGCAGTACCGGCACCCCGTGCGCGAGAAGCTGTGGGAGATTCCGGCCGGTCTGCTCGACGTCCCCGGCGAGAACCCGCTGCACGCCGCCCAGCGCGAGCTGTACGAGGAGGCGCACGTCAAGGCCGAGGACTGGCGGGTGCTGACCGACGTCTACACCACCCCCGGCGGCTGCGACGAGGCCGTGCGGATCTTCCTCGCCCGGAACCTGTCGGAGGCCGAGGGCGAGCGCTTCGAGGTCGAGGACGAGGAGGCCGACATGGAGCTGGCCCGGGTGCCCGTGGCGGACCTGGTCCGGGGTGTGCTCGCGGGCGACCTGCACAACAACTGCCTGGTCGTGGGCGTGCTCTCGCTGGTCGCGGCGGAGCAGGGCGATGGGCTCGACGCGCTCCGCCCGGCTCGGGCGCCGTGGCCGGCGCGGCCGTTCGAGGCCTGAGAACCACTCTCTCGCCCGCCGTGGTGTGACCATCGGTTGATCCGATCGAGGGATGTGCCCGCCGCGCTCCGCAGGGAACGTAGCAGAGCGTGAACTAGGCTCTGGAAACGCCCGAACCGGGGTTCCGGCGGGTGCCGGCGTGCGGTGGGATCGGGAGTGTGGCCCGTGACGGATCAGGCGGTGGACACGGACGGCGTACGGCTGTCGGAGGACCCTGCTGAGGAGAGTCGGTTCCTGGGCCGCACCCGGGAGTTGAAGGAGCTGCGCGCCGACATCGAGCGCGCGGGCCTGGACACCCTCTCCGGCCGCAAGGCACCCCGCGCGCGCGTGCTGCTCATCGCCGGCCGGCCCGGTTCCGGCCGTACCGCGCTCGCCGAGGAGCTGGCCGCCCAGGTAGCGGACGGTTACCCCGACGGCGTGCTGCGCGTCCGGCTGAGCGAACCGGACGGCACGCGGGTGCCCGTCGGGCGGCTCGCCCGGGAACTGCTGAGCGAGCTGGACCGCCCCAACCCGCCCGGGGCCGACGAGGACGACCTCACCGAGGCGCTCCGCACCGCCCTCGCCGACCGCAGGGTTCTGCTCCTGCTCGACGACGCGGCCGACACCGAGCAGGTCGACGCCCTGCTGCCGGACACCCCGGACTGCCTGGCCGTCGTCGTCGCCGAGGGCCCGCTGACCGGCATCGCGGACGTCCGCCCGTGCACGCTGGGCGGCCTGGACACCAAGTCGGCCGTGGAACTGCTGTCCCGGCACACCGGCTCGGTCCGCATCACCGTCGACCCCCGGGCCGCCGAACAACTGGTCGAGGTCTGCCAGGCCCAGCCCGCCGTGCTGGCCCTGGCCGGCGGCTGGCTCGCGGCCCGTCCCCAGGCGGCCGTCGCCGACCTCGCCAAGCACGTGCATGCGGAGGGTGACGAGGGCACCGCCCTCAGCCGCGTCTTCCGCCTCGCCCACGCGTCCCTGCCCAGCCCCGCCGCCCGGATACTGCGCCTGCTCTCCCTCGCCCCGGCCGGCCTGGTCGACCCGCACACCGCGTCCGCGCTCGCCGGCTGCTCGGTCAACGGCGCCCGCACCACCCTGGACGACTTCGTCGCCCTCGGCGTGCTGCGGGCGGTCGACTCGCCGCTGCCCGAGTACGAGGTCCCCGGGTGCCTGCACGCCCTGCTGCGGGCTCTCGCCGAGACCCACGAACGGCCGGCCGAGCTTCAGCTCGCCCGCGCCCGCATGCTGGAGCGGACGGTGCGGCTGCTCCAGTCCTGCCGGGCGGTCACCGAGACCGACAGCCCGCAGGCCCGCGAGAAGCTCCTCGGTATGCCGCGTGCCCTGCGCTTCCCCCACCCGAGGGCCGCCGCCGACTGGCTGCGGGTCCGCCGGCCCGCCCTGCTGGCCGCGGCGCGGCTCGCGGTCGCCGACGGGGAGCTGGACACCCTCGCCCGCAGGCTGATGTCCCAGCTGGTGCGGACCATGGTGGCCCACTTCGGCACCCAGGCGGCGGCGCCCGACCTGTACGGCATCCACCGCCTCGTCCTCGACGTGGCCGAGCGCCGAGAGCTGCCCCGGGAGAAGGCGGCCGCCCTGCTGAACCTGGCCGACCTGGACGCCCGTACCGGCCGCACCGCCGAGGCCCTGGTCCGCTACCGGGCCGCGCTGGACGCCGGACGCGAGGCGAACGACCCGTACGCGACCGGCCGCGCGATGGAATCCGTAGGCGGCGCTCATCTGGAGCTCGGCGACTACGACCGGGCCGCCGACTGGTTCGGCCGGGCGCTCGCCCAGCGCCTCGCCCGGGACGAGCGCGCCGACGCCGCCCGCGTCTACGGCCGGCTCGCCACCGCGCACACCTACGCCGGCCGCTACGGCGAGGCGCAGCGGGGCTGGCGCGCCGCGGCCGCCGGGTACCGCAAGGCCGGCGACGTGGCCGCGCACGCGCGGGCGTTGAGTGAACTGGCCCGCGTGCAGGAGTACGCCGGACGCCCCGAGGAGTCGCTGCGCACCTGCCAGGAGGCCGCCGAGTGGGCCCGCAGGGCCGAGGACGTCCGGCTCCAGGCCGCGCTGCACCTGCGGCTGGCGGACACGCTCGACCACCTCGGCGATCCCACCGCCGCCGGACTGCAGCGGAGCGCAGCGGATCGCATGCTGAGGGAAGATCCCGCCGAGGCCTGCGAAATCCGTAGCGCATCGTCTGAAGATTGATGCTTTGAAAGGCTGGACAGCGGGAACACCTTCATTAGACTGGCTCTGCCGCACCTTCTCGCGGTCTCTCCCGTTGCGCCCACGTGTGCGCGGGTATGTGTAGAAATAGCCCAACCCTCTGAGCCAAGGACCGTGATCGACGTGAAGGTCGGTATCCCCCGCGAGGTCAAGAACAACGAGTTCCGGGTGGCCATCACCCCCGCCGGCGTGCACGAGCTGGTGCGCCACGGTCACCAGGTCGTCATCGAGCGCGCGGCCGGCGTCGGCTCCTCCATCCCGGACACCGAGTACGTCGCCGCAGGCGCGCGGATACTCGACACCGCCGACGAGGTCTGGGCCACCGCCGACCTGGTGCTGAAGGTCAAGGAGCCCATCGCGGAGGAGTACCACCGCCTCCGCAAGGACCAGACGCTCTTCACCTACCTGCACCTGGCCGCATCCAAGGAGTGCACGGACGCGCTCGTCGAGTCCGGCACCACCGCGATCGCCTACGAGACCGTCGAGCTGCCCAGCCGCGCGCTGCCGCTGCTGGCCCCGATGTCCGAGGTCGCGGGCCGGCTGGCCCCCCAGGTCGGCGCCTACCACCTGATGGCCCCCAACGGCGGCCGCGGTGTGCTTCCGGGTGGCGTGCCCGGCGTGACCCCGGCCAAGGCCGTCGTCATCGGCGGTGGCGTCTCCGGCTGGAACGCCACGCAGATCGCCGTCGGCATGGGCTTCGACGTGACGCTGCTCGACCGCGACATCAACAAGCTGCGCGAGGCCGACAAGATCTTCGGCACCAAGGTCAAGGCCGTCATGTCCAACTCCTTCGAGTTGGAGAAGGCCGTCGTCGACGCCGACCTGGTCATCGGCGCGGTGCTCATCCCGGGCGCCAAGGCCCCGAAGCTGGTCACCAACGAGCTGGTCTCCCGGATGAAGCCCGGAAGTGTTCTTGTCGACATCGCGATCGACCAGGGCGGCTGCTTCGAGGACTCGCACCCGACCACGCACGCCGAGCCGACCTTCAAGGTCCACAACTCGGTCTTCTACTGCGTCGCCAACATGCCGGGCGCGGTGCCGAACACCTCCACCAACGCCCTCACCAACGCCACGCTGCCGTACATCGTGGAGCTGGCGAACCGCGGCTGGGTCGAGGCGCTGCGCCGTGACCCCGCGCTCGCCAAGGGCCTCAACACGCATGACGGCAAGGTCGCCTACCGCGAGGTCGCCGAGGCGCACGGTCTGGAGTACGTCGACCCGGCCACCCTGCTCGGCTAAGTCACCAACCGGAAAAGGCGATACGTCAACAGTCGCCGTCAACCCCACACGCCCGGCCGGACCTTGCCCGACAAGGTCCGGCCGGGTGTGTGTATGGTCACTTTGCGATTCTCGGCCAACTCGCCTCGAACGTAACGCTTCAACCGATTCGCACACCGATGAAACCTGCTGTGCGACGTCCGTACGCCCTTGACAGAGGGATGTTTCATTGCCGACACATCGGGCCGGGTCCGGCGGATTGTGTTGCTGCGGACGCCCGACACGCCATAGAGTCGCCGAACGTCGGCATGGTGCCACGCTGACCTGTCTAGAAGTTTCCTGGTCACCAAGGAGGTAAGACGACTTGTGAATGAGTCGACATTTACTCCCGGGGGTGGTCAACCAGGAACGCCTGCACGGGCCCACGGCCCCGGGCGTCTCGAGGCTGTCGGCTCCGTCGCTGTACGCACCTTCGCAGCCCACCAGAGTCCGCAGGCAACTCAGACAGCACACATGAGTATGGATGGCCAACACGTGAACGCCAGGGCCGGCAACGGAAGTGGCGCGTCCCGCAACCACTTCGCCGACTACGACGAACTGCCCGAGGGGCACTTCTACGACCCGGACGCGGAGTACGAGCCCGATCCCGAGTACGCCGCCACGCTCGCGCCCGACGCGGCCCGCCAGCGCCGTGAGCGCATCGGACCGACCGGACGCCCGCTGCCCTACTTCCCGATTCCGGGCCCGCTGACCGAGCACGGCCCCGCGAAGATCATCGCGATGTGCAACCAGAAGGGCGGCGTCGGCAAGACCACGTCGACCATCAACCTGGGTGCCGCGCTCGCCGAGTACGGGCGCCGGGTGCTGCTCGTCGACTTCGACCCGCAGGGCGCGCTCTCGGTCGGTCTCGGCGTCAACCCGATGGAGCTCGACCTCACCGTCTACAACCTGCTCATGGAGCGGGGCATGGCGGCCGACGAGGTGCTGCTGAAGACCGCGGTCCCCAACATGGACCTGCTGCCCAGCAACATCGACCTGTCGGCGGCCGAGGTGCAGCTGGTGAGCGAGGTCGCGCGCGAGTCCACGCTGCAGCGGGCGCTGAAGCCGCTGATGGACGACTACGACTACATCGTGATCGACTGCCAGCCCTCGCTCGGCCTGCTCACGGTCAACGCGCTGACGGCCGCGCACAAGGTGATCGTGCCGCTGGAGTGCGAGTTCTTCGCGCTGCGCGGTGTGGCGCTGCTGACCGAGACGATCGAGAAGGTCCAGGAGCGGCTCAACCCCGACCTGGAGCTCGACGGCATCCTCGCCACGATGTACGACTCGCGCACGGTCCACAGCCGTGAGGTGCTCGCGCGTGTCGTCGAGGCTTTCGACGATCACGTCTACCACACGGTCATCGGACGTACGGTCCGCTTCCCGGAGACCACGGTCGCCGGTGAGCCGATCACCACGTACGCCTCCAACTCCGTCGGTGCCGCCGCCTACCGCCAGCTCGCCAGGGAGGTGCTCGCCCGGTGTCACGCCGAGTGAGTCTGCCGGGGGCCGACGAACTCTTCCGTACGACAGGGGGGATGGGGCTCCAGGCGTCCTCCCCGCGGCGACCGGCCAACGGCGAGGCGCGGGTGCCGGCGCCGGCGGGGGAGAGCGACCAGGCCGCCGCCGAGGACGCACCGCAGTCGGTGCCCGCGCAGGGCGGTGACGGCGAGGGCGCGGAGCACGCCGCGGCGGACGCCGAACCGGGCTCGGCGGGCGAGTCGCGCAGCCGGGGCGCGGAACGCTCCGCGCGGGGCTCCGTGCCGGGCGTGGGCGTGCAGGAAGGTTCTGCCACCGCCCAGCCGCGCAAGCGTGGGCGGTCGCCCTCGCGCCGACCCAGCGGCCGTGAGCGCCACGACGAGAAGATCACCGTGTACGTCTCCGCCGAGGAACTGATGGACCTGGAGCACGCCCGCCTGGTGCTCCGGGGCGAGCACGGACTGGCCGTCGACCGCGGCCGCATCGTCCGCGAGGCGGTCGCCGTGGTCCTCGCCGATCTGGAGACCCGCGGGGACGCCAGCATCCTCGTACGACGGCTGCGCGGCCGCTAGCGGTAGCCTGCGGGGGCCATGACCTCGAACGACGCCCCCCGCCCCGGCGCCCGCGCCGGCCGTCGGCGTGCGCTGGGGCGAGGTCCGGGGGAGCGGGCGGCTCCGCCGGTTCCGCCGCTCCCCGAGACGTCCGGGGCACCCGAGCCGGTGCCGTCCGGCCCCGCGGTCGCGCGGGCGGCGCCCTCCGAGGAGCCGCCGCGAACCCCGGCGTCGAAAGCCTCACCACGGACTGACGCGCTCCTGCGGGAGACCCCCCGCACGGCGACCTCTCCGGAGGACGGGCGCGCCCGCGCGGACGCCGGTGCCCGGGGCGAGCCGCAAGCCGTGACGGACTCTCGTCCGCGGACCACCCCGCGGCCGCCCGCCGCGGCGCCGGAGGCAACCGGGGCGGCGCACGCTGCCGTGCAGTCGCCCTCTGTGCTGCCGGGAGCGGCGGCGCGGCCGTCCAGCGCGTCCTCAAAAGCCCCATCGGCCTCGGAGGGCGCCGGGGCGGCGGAGGGCGCCGGGGCGGCGCCCATGGTCGCGCCGGGAGCGGTGGCGGAGCAGTCCACCGTGGTGTCGGCGGCTCCGGCGGGCGGCGGGGCCGAGCACCCGCCGGAGACCGGTGAGGCGCCTCACACGCTCCCCGGGGGCACGCACGACGAGGGTGGCGACGGTGTCTTCAAGGTGCGGCTCGCCAACTTCGAGGGGCCGTTCGATCTGCTCCTCCAGTTGATCTCCAGGCACAAGATGGACGTCACCGAGGTCGCGCTCTCCAAGGTGACCGACGAGTTCATGGCCCACATCAGGGCGATGGGGCCGGACTGGGACCTCGACGAGACGACCGAGTTCCTGGTGGTGGCGGCCACACTGCTCGACCTGAAGGCGGCCCGGCTGCTGCCCGCCGCCGAGGTCGAGGACGAGGCCGACCTGGCGCTGCTGGAGGCCCGCGACCTGCTCTTCGCACGGCTGCTTCAGTACCGTGCGTACAAGCAGATCGCGGAGATCTTCAACGAGCGGCTCGAGGCCGAGGCCCGCCGCTACCCCCGTACCGTCGGGCTGGAGCCCCAGCACGCCGAGCTGCTGCCCGAGGTCGTCATCAGCATCGGGCCGGAGGGCTTCGCCAAGCTCGCCGTCAAGGCGATGCAGCCCAAGCCCAAGCCGCAGGTCTACGTCGAGCACATCCACGCGCCGCTGGTCAGCGTGCAGGAGCAGGCCGGGATCGTGGTCGCCCGCCTGAAGGAGCTGGGACAGGCGAGTTTCCGCCTCCTGGTCGAGGACACCGAGGACACGCTGACCGTCGTCGCCCGCTTCCTCGCCCTGCTGGAGCTGTACCGGGAGAAGGCCGTCGAGCTGGACCAGGAGACCGCGCTCGGTGACCTGCTGGTGCGCTGGACGGGCGGGGACGCGGACACCGAGCCGGTGGTGACCGACGAGTTCGACCGGCCGCCGGACAGGACCGAGGAGGAGCGGAAGGCGTGAGTGAGGAGACCACGGAGGCCGCGGGCGGGCCGGAGGCCGTCGCCGACCTCGAACTCAAGCCCGCTCTCGAAGCCGTCCTCATGGTCGTCGACGAGCCCGCGACCGAGGAGCACCTCGCCCGGATACTCCAGCGGCCCCGGCGGCAGATCGCCGACGCGCTGCGCGAGCTGGCCGACGAGTACACCGTCCAGGGCCGCGGCTTCGAGCTGCGCCTGATCGCGGGCGGCTGGCGCTTCTACAGCCGCCCCGAGTACGCCGCGGCCGTCGAGGGCTTCGTCCTGGACGGTCAGCACGCCCGCCTCACCCAGGCCGCGCTGGAGACCCTCGCGGTGGTCGCCTACCGCCAGCCGGTCAGCCGCGGCCGCGTCTCCGCGGTGCGCGGCGTGAACTGCGACGGTGTGATGCGCACCCTCCTCCAGCGGGGTCTGGTGGAGGAGGCGGGCACGGAACCCGAAACAGGTGCGATCCTGTACGTGACGACGAACTACTTCCTGGAGCGGATGGGCCTGCGCGGCCTGGACGAGCTCCCGGAGCTCGCGCCCTTCCTCCCGGAGGCGGCGGCGATCGAGGCCGAGACACTGGAAGGGGTCCCGTCGTTCGATCCGGACGCCCCGGATTCCGAGGACGCAGACGACAAGACGGAACTTTGATGCGAAGCAGCAGCGGCAGGAACAGCAGCGGAAACAACGGCGGGAGCCGTGGTGGCAACAGCGGCGGCCGCGGCGGGAGCAGCGGTGGCCGCGGTAACCCCCGCGGCGGGAGCAGCGGTAGCCCCCGCGGCGCCGGTGGCAACCGCGACAACAAGCAGGGCGGCCGTCCGAAGAACCCGCGCCCCGAGGAGCGGCGCTACGACGTGGGTCCCGGCGCCACCCACGAGGGCCCGAAGTCGGGCCGCGGCCCGGCGGCCCGCGGCGGCGCCAAGGGCGGGCCGAAGAAGCCCCTGCAGCGGGGGCGCTCGGTCCCGGCCACGTCCCGCGAGTACGAGGCACGTGCCGAGGAGCGCAACCGCGAGCGGTACGCGGGCAAGAAGGACGTCAAGCCTCCCAAGACCTTCCCCGGGGCCGAGCAGGAGGGCGAGCGGCTGCAGAAGGTCCTCGCGCGCGCGGGCTACGGCTCCCGGCGTTCCTGCGAGGAGCTGATCGAGCAGGCCCGGGTCGAGGTCAACGGCGAGATCGTGCTGGAGCAGGGCAGGCGGGTCGACCCGGAGAAGGACGAGGTCAAGGTCGACGGCCTGACCGTGGCCACGCAGTCGTACCAGTTCTTCTCGCTCAACAAGCCCGCCGGTGTCGTCTCCACCATGGAGGACCCGGACGGCCGGCAGTGCCTCGGTGACTACGTCACCAACCGAGAGACCCGGCTCTTCCACGTCGGGCGGCTCGACACCGAGACCGAGGGCGTGATCCTGCTCACCAACCACGGCGAGCTGGCGCACCGCCTGACCCACCCCCGGTACGGCGTGAAGAAGACCTACCTCGCGCACATCGTGGGCCCGATCCCGCGCGACCTCGGCAAGCGGCTCAAGGACGGCATCCAGCTGGAGGACGGTTACGCGCGCGCGGACCACTTCCGGGTCGTCGAGCAGACCGGCAAGAACTACCTGGTCGAGGTCACCCTCCACGAGGGCCGCAAGCACATCGTCCGCCGGATGCTCGCGGAGGCGGGCTTCCCCGTCGACAAGCTGGTGCGCACCGCCTTCGGCCCGATCACCCTGGGCGACCAGAAGTCGGGCTGGCTGCGCCGGCTGTCCAACACGGAGGTCGGGATGCTGATGCAGGAGGTCGAACTCTAGGCGCTCAGGTGCCGCGAGGGTTGTGACGGGTCGGCCACCCCCTTTATAGTCCAGGTGACTATTAAGGGGGTGGCCGTCTGTGCACGGCTACGACAAGCACGCCTTCGAACCCTTCGCCGTCACCGTCGACCTCGCCGTCCTCACCCTCCGCGCGGACGCGCTGCACGTGCTGCTCGTCGAGCGGGGGCAGGAGCCGTACGCCGGCCGCTGGGCACTGCCCGGCGGTTTTCTGCTGCCGGACGAGTCGGCGGAGGCGGCGGCCCGCCGGGAGCTGGCCGAGGAGACCGGCCTGGCCGACGTCGGCGCGCTGCACCTGGAGCAGCTGCGCACCTACAGCGAGCCCGGCCGCGACCCCCGGATGCGGGTCGTGTCGGTCGCGTTCGCCGCCCTGCTGCCCGACCCTCCCGAACCGCACGGCGGCGGCGACGCGGCCGAGGCCCGCTGGGCGCCGTACGACAAGGCCCGCGACCTCGCCTTCGACCACGGCCGGATCCTGGCCGACGCCCGGGAACGCGTCGGCGCCAAGCTGGAGTACACCTGCCTGGCCACCGCCTTCTGCCCGGCCGAGTTCACTCTCGGCGAGCTGCAGCAGGTCTACGAGACGGTGTGGGGCACGGTCCTGGACCGGCCCAACTTCCGCCGCAAGGTCCTCGCCACCCCGGGCTTCGTCGAACCCGTCCCGGGCGCCGCCCGCCTCACCGGCGGCCGAGGCAAACCGGCCGCGCTGTACCGCTCCGGCCCGGCCACCACCCTGCACCCGCCCCTGCTCCGCCCCCCTCGGGAAGGACGCCCCGCATGACCACGACCACCGTCACCAAGCGCGCCGCCACCGGGGCCCTCACCGGTCTCGCCCTCGGGGACGCGCTCGGCTTCCCGACCGAGTTCGACGACGTCCCGTCGATCCTCGCCAAGTGCGGACCCTGGCGGGAGATGGGACTGCCCCGGCCCGCGATCGTCACCGACGACACCCAGATGACGCTGGCGCTGGGGAAGGGGCTGCGGACGGCCATGGACCGCGGAGCCCTCGCGCCCGAGGCGATGGCGGAGCCCGTACGGCAGGAGTTCATCGCCTGGAACCGGTCGCCGGAGAACAACCGGGCTCCCGGCAACACCTGCCTCACGGCCTGCGACCTCCTGGAGCGCCCGGACCGCCCCTGGCAGGACGCCGCCCAGATCCACTCCAAGGGCTGCGGCGCCAACATGCGCGTCGCGCCGGTCGGGCTCGTCCCCGGCCTGAGTGACGAACAGCGCGCGGGCGCCGCACAGTTGCAGTCCGCGCTCACCCACGGTCACCCCACCGCGCTCGCCGCGTCCGACCTCACCGCGCACGCCGTACGGCTGCTCGCCGAGGGAGCCGAGCCGACCGGACTGGTCGGGCTGCTGCGGTCGTACGCCTACGACAACCGCACCCGCTACCACGAGCGCTGGCTCGGCGACCTGTGGACCCGCTCCCAGGACCCCACGCCCGAGCACTTCATCACCCGCGGCTGGGACGAGTGCCTGGCGATACTCGACCGCCTCCAGGAGGCGGTGCGCACCGTCTCGCCCGAGACCGACCCGTGCCTCGCGGTGGGCGAGGGCTGGATCGCCGAGGAGGCCATGGCGGCCGGGCTGCTCTGCTTCCTGCTCTTCGTCGACGAGCCGCTGACCGCCCTGCGCCGCGGTGCCTGCACCGCCGGCGACTCCGACTCCATCGCCTGCCTCGCGGGTGCCTTCGCGGGCGCTCACCTGGGCGCCGACGCCTGGCCCGCCGAGTGGGCCGACCGCATCGAGTACCGGGGCGACCTGCTGGCCCTCGGAGCGCTCTGGGACGCCTGAGCGCATGACCGACGCCCTCGACACCGACCCAGGGCCTGCCGTTCGGATCATGCCGCAGACGCGGGGTCTGGCACGCGCGTCTGCGGCGTTGTCGTCGGCTGTCAACCCCCCACGCCCGACTGCGCTCGCGCGGGGGCCCCCATCGCGTTGCCGCCCTCCTCCGCCTGGCGGCTGCACGCACCAGACCCCGCTCACCAGCGCGGTGAGGCGCCGTTAAGGCGGTCGGTGTCGCTGTCCTCCGTCGCCAGACCGAAGGCGCGCGAACCCATGACACAGGCGTAAACGGTGTGGTCGCGTACCAGGGTCTCGGGTTCCATGCCCGGAGCGTACGCGGGCGGCTCACGCCAGCCGGACCGAATTTCCGTCCACCGCGATCCGCTCCTCCGACAGCGGCTCGGTCGCCGGCCCCTGCTCCACCGCGCCGTCGGTGATGCTGAACCTGCTGCCGTGGCAGGCGCAGTCGATGGATCCGTCCCGCACGTCGGACACAAGGCAGTTCTGGTGGGTGCAGACCGCCGAGAAGGCCTTGAACTCGCCCTGTTCCGGCTGCGTCACCACGACCTTCCGGTCCGCGAAGATCTTGCCGCCGCCGACCGGGATGTCGCTCGTCGGCGCCAGCTCCTGCCCGGGCGAGGCGGCCGAGGAGTCGCCGCCGTCGCCGTCCCCGCCTCCGCCGCCGCAGCCCACGGAGAGCGCGGCGGCTCCCGTGCAGAGGAGGACCGTACGGCGGGTCGGGGTGTGGGTCATGTCGCAGCTCCGGGGAAGGGGAGGTTCCGGCCGGGGCCAGCGTCTCAGGAGACGGGCGCCCCGGGCCCGTACGCGGCGGGCTGACTAGGCTGGACGGACCAACAACCGATACACACGTCAGCAAGGAGCATCGCCGTGGCGGTACGAGCGGTCCGGGGCGCCGTCCAACTGGAGCGGGACGAGGCCGGGCACATGGACGAGCAGGTCGCGGCACTGCTGACCGCCGTCCTGGAGCGCAACGACCTGACCGGCGACGACCTGATCAGCATCTGGTTCACGGCGACGCCCGACCTGCACAGCGACTTCCCGGCCGCCGCCGCCCGCAAGCTCGGCATCACCGACGTGCCGCTGATCTGCGCCCAGGAACTGGACGTCGAGGGCGCCATGCCCCGCGTCGTCCGGGTCCTCGCCCACATCGAGTCCGACCGGCCGCGTGCCGAGATCGCCCACGTCTACCTCGGCGCCGCCGCGGCCCTGCGCAAGGACATCGCCCAGTGAGAACCGCACTCGTCATCGGCACCGGCCTCATCGGGACCTCCGCCGCCCTCGCCCTGACCCAGCGGGGCGTCACCGTCCACCTGGCCGACCGCGACCCCGAGCAGGTCCGTACGGCCGCCGCACTGGGCGCCGGCACCGACGAGGCCCCGGACGGGCCGGTCGACCTCGCGGTCGTCGCCGCGCCGCCGGCCCTGGTGGCCGACGTGCTCGCCGACGCCATGGGGCGCCGCGCCGCCCGCGGGTACATCGACGTGGCCAGCGTCAAGGGCGGCCCGCGGCGCGAGCTGGAGGCGCGGGGGCTCGACCTCGCGGCGTACATCGGCACGCACCCCATGTCCGGCCGCGAGAAGTCCGGCCCGCTGGCGGCCACCAAAGACCTCTTCGAAGGCCGCCCGTGGGTGCTGACCCCGACCCGGGACACCGACACCGAGGTGCTGAACCTCGCCCTGGAGCTGGTCTCGCACTGCCGCGCGGTTCCCGTGGTGATGGACGCGGACGCCCACGACCGCGCCGTGGCCCTCGTCTCGCACATGCCCCACCTGGTCTCCAGCATGGTCGCCGCCCGGCTGGAGCACGCCGAGGAGGCAGCCGTACGGCTGTGCGGGCAGGGCATCCGCGACGTGACCCGGATCGCCGCCTCCGACCCCCGGATGTGGATCGACATCCTCTCCGCCAACCCCGGGCCGGTCGCCGACCTGCTCACCGACGTCGCCGCCGACCTGGAGGAGACGGTGCGGGCCCTGCGCGCGCTTCAGTCCTCCGACGAGGACAAGCGCCGCGAGGGCGGCACCGGCATCGCGGAGGTGCTGCGGCGGGGCAACGCCGGGCAGGTGCGGGTGCCGGGCAAGCACGGCAGCGCACCCCGCGTCTACGAGACCGTCGCGGTCCTCATCGACGACCAGCCCGGCCAGCTGGCCCGCATCTTCGCGGACGCGGGACGGGCCGGGGTCAACATCGAGGACGTACGGATCGAGCACGCGACCGGACAGCAGGCCGGCCTCATGCAGCTCATGGTCGAGCCGAAGGCGGCTCCGGTGCTGACGGCGGCCCTCAAGGAACGGGGCTGGGCGATCCGGCAGTGACCCTCGGGGCCCGCGGGTGGTCCCCGGGGCCCGCCGCCGATCCCGGGTTCCGGGCGGCTGTCGGACGGGTCTCGGAGAGCCAGTAACCTTGTGCGGGACGCCTTCGCGTCCCGCACACCACCCACCGCACCGCACCAGGAAGGTGTCCCCTCGTGGAAAACGGCGCCGCCCCGACCGTCCCGGCCGTGATTGTCGCCATCGACGGCCCCTCCGGCACGGGCAAGTCGAGCACGTCGAAGGCCGTCGCCGCACAGCTCGGCCTGAGCTACCTGGACACCGGCGCCCAGTACCGGGCGATCACGTGGTGGATGGTCAACAACGGCATAGACACCGACGACCCGCACGCCATCGCCGCCGCGGCCGGAAAGCCCGAGATCCTCTCGGGCACCGACCCGGCGGGCCCCACCATCACGGTGGACGGCGTGGACGTGGCCGGCCCGATCCGCACCCAGGAGGTCACCTCCAAGGTCAGCGCGGTCAGCGCCGTCCCCGAGGTGCGGACCCGGATCACCGAGCTGCAGCGCACCATCGCCGCCTCCGCCCCGCTCGGCATCGTGGTCGAGGGCCGGGACATCGGGACGACCGTGCTGCCGGACGCCGACCTGAAGATCTTCCTCACCGCCTCGGCGGAGGCCCGCGCCGCCCGCCGCAGCGGCGAGCTGAAGGGCGCCGACGTCAACGTCACCCGCGAGGCCCTGATCAAGCGGGACGCGGCCGACTCCAGCCGTAAGACGTCGCCGCTGGCCAAGGCGGACGACGCGGTCGAGGTGGACACCACCGAGCTCACCCTCGCGCAGGTCATCGAGTGCGTCGTCACCCTCGTCGAGGAGAAGCGGGCGGGGAAGTGACCGCACCCTCCACCCCGCCCGTACCCTCCGAGAAGGGTGCCGAGATCGGGCGGCGCATCGGCGTCGGCCTGATGTACGGGCTGTTCCGGCCGCGCGTGCTCGGCGCCTGGCGGGTGCCCGCGACCGGGCCGGTGATCTACGCCGTCAACCATTCGCACAACGTCGACGGCCCGATGGTCATGGGCGTGGCGCCCCGGCCGACGCACTTCCTGATCAAGAAGGAGGCGTTCATCGGTCCGCTGGACCCCTTTCTGCTCGGCATCGGCCAGCTGAAGGTGGACCGCTCGACCGCCGACCGCACCGCCATCACCCAGGCGCTGGGCGTCCTGGAGAACGGCGGCGTGCTGGGCATCTTCCCGGAGGGCACCCGGGGCGAGGGCGACTTCGCCGCGCTGCGCGCCGGGCTCGCGTACTTCGCGGTCCGCAGCGGAGCCCCGATCGTCCCGGTCGCGGTGCTGGGAAGTTCCGGCCGGCCCGGACGGTTGATAAAGGCGCTGCCCCCGCTGCGCTCCCGCATCGACGTCGTCTTCGGCGATCCCTTCGACGCGGGCGACGGCAGCGGACGGCGGACCCGCAAGGCGCTGGACGAGGCGACCGAACGCATCCAGAAGCAGCTCACCGCGCACCTGGAAAACGCCAGGCGCCTCACCGGGCGCTAGGCGACACTGAGTAGTGGCCCGCCCGGCGAAACAGGGTGCGCCACGATCACCACGATGAACGAGGTACGGACTTCATGAACGACCACATCCACTCCGAGGGCTCGGGCGAGGAGCACGACCACGGGGCGCTTGGCGACGCCGAATTCGAGGCGTTCATGGAGCTCGCCGCGGAAGAGGGCTTCGACGCCGAGGAGGTCGAGGGCGCGATCGAGGAGGCCGGGCACGGCCCGCTGCCCGTCCTCGCCGTCGTCGGCCGCCCCAACGTCGGCAAGTCGACCCTGGTGAACCGGATCATCGGCCGCCGCGAGGCCGTCGTCGAGGACAAGCCGGGCGTCACCCGCGACCGCGTCACCTACGAGGCCGAATGGGCCGGCCGCCGCTTCAAGGTCGTCGACACCGGCGGCTGGGAGCAGGACGTCCTCGGCATCGACGCCTCCGTGGCCGCGCAGGCCGAGTACGCGATCGAGGCCGCCGACGCGGTCGTCTTCGTCGTGGACGCCAAGGTCGGCGCCACCGACACCGACGAGGCGGTCGTACGGCTGCTGCGCAAGGCCGGCAAGCCCGTCGTGCTGTGCGCCAACAAGGTCGACGGCCCGAGCGGCGAGGCCGACGCCGCCTACCTGTGGTCGCTGGGGCTGGGGGAGCCCCAGCCGGTCTCCGCGCTGCACGGCCGCGGCACCGGCGACATGCTGGACAAGGTCCTGGAGGCTCTGCCCGAGGCCCCGGCCCAGACCTTCGGCACAGCCGTCGGCGGCCCGCGCCGCATCGCCCTGATCGGCCGGCCCAACGTCGGCAAGTCCTCGCTGCTGAACAAGGTGGCGGGCGAGGACCGGGTCGTCGTCAACGAGATGGCCGGCACCACCCGCGACCCGGTCGACGAGCTGATCGAGCTGGGCGGTGTCACCTGGAAGTTCGTCGACACGGCGGGCATCCGCAAGCGTGTCCACCTCCAGCAGGGCGCCGACTACTACGCCTCGCTGCGCACCGCCGCCGCCGTCGAGAAGGCGGAGGTCGCCGTCATCCTCATCGACGCCTCCGAGTCGATCTCGGTCCAGGACCAGCGGATCGTCACCATGGCCGTCGAGGCGGGACGCGCGATCGTCGTCGCCTTCAACAAGTGGGACACCCTCGACGAGGAGCGCCGCTACTACCTGGAGCGGGAGATCGAGACCGAGCTCGGCCAGGTGGCGTGGGCACCGCGGGTCAACGTCTCGGCGCAGACCGGGCGGCACATGGAGAAGCTGGTCCCGGCGATCGAGACCGCGCTGGCCGGCTGGGAGACCCGCGTCCCGACGGGCCGGCTGAACGCCTTCCTCGGTGAGCTGATCGCCGCCCACCCGCACCCGGTGCGAGGCGGCAAGCAGCCCCGCATCCTGTTCGGTACGCAGGCGGGCACCAAGCCCCCGCGGTTCGTGCTCTTCGCCTCCGGCTTCATCGAGGCGGGCTACCGGCGCTTCATCGAGCGCCGGCTGCGCGAGGAGTTCAGCTTCGAGGGGACGCCGATCCACATCTCGGTGCGGGTGCGCGAGAAGCGCGGCGCGAAGAAGAAGTAGCGGCACCGGCTGAGACAGCGATGAGAGCGGCGAGAGAGGGCGACCCCGGCCGGGGCCGCCCTCTCTCGCCGCTCTCATCGCTCAGGTGGCTGTCAGGCACCTGAGCGCGGAGCCGGTGGCAGCGCGGCCGGGACGTGGTGCGTGCCGACGCGCTGCCACATCGACTGCTGGCCGACGCGGGCGCTGTGGGCGCCCGCGCTGTAGGCGCTGTATGCGCCCCTGCTGCGCGGGATGCTCCGGAAGGACGTGAACCCCAGCTCCTCCTCGCCGCTGCGATCCCCCGGCAGTGATCGGAAGGACCTGACGTACTCGGCGTAGAGCGCGTCGTAGATCGGCGTGGCCGAGGGGCCGCCCTGGCGGTGGAAGGCGTCGTATGCGTACACGTATGTCCAAACGACCTTGCACTGGAAGAGATGCGGCCCAGGCCGCGGGCGTCCGACGCCCGCACGGAGAAGTCTCAGGTTCCCGCCAGCGGCAGCGCCGCCGCGACCAGCTGCCCGTTCGCCGCCGCCTTGTCCAGCGCGTCCCGCAGCAGGTCCTCGCGCGGCTGCCGTCCGATCGTCCCGACGGGTGCCGCGAACATCAGCACCTGCTGGTGCTTGTTGGCCGCCGTGCGCCAGCCCTCGGTGACCTGGAGGGGCTGGTGCGCCTGCCACCAGGCCACCGGCCGGCCGCCGTTCGTCCCCGGCTGGAGCACCGCGTGCAGCTGGCCCATCGCGAGCAGTACCGACCACCCGTGCAGCACGGCCGGCGCGGTGGACAGCTCGATGACCGGCATGAAGCCCTGTTCGATGAGCAGCGGCAGGAAGTCGTCGCCGGCGCCGGACGTGCCGGGCCGCGCGATGGGGGCGGTCGGCTCCACCACGAGGGCCGGGTGCAGCTCTCCGGCGATCAGGATCAGTCCGCTGGTGACGCCGAGCACGGCCTGCTCGGACGCGACCTTCTCGGGTGCGGCCTGCTCGGGCTCGGGGCGGGCGTTGTCGGCGTGGATGGACTTCACGGCGCCCTGGAGCTGCTCCTCGGTGACCTTCACGACCTGCGAGGGAAGACAGCCGGCGTGGGCGAAGGCGAGGACGGCGGTCTCGTCCCCGATGAAGAGAACGGTGCTGGTGCGCTCCTGCTCGCAGTCGCCCGGGGTGCGGCAGGACGTGCAGTCGTAGCTGCCCGGGGCGGACTCCCCGGCGAGCAGGCGGTCGGCTTCTTCGTCGCCGATCTCGGCGCGTACGTCGTCGCTGACGTCGAGCATGCGCGGCACGGGTGGCTCCCTCGGGATGCGGTGCGTGACCGGACCGGGTGGCTCCCGGGCCGTGGTCCGGGCGGATCCCCGGCTCATGCAGATGACAACGGGCGATCTGTGGCGGGAGTCACGCCCCATGGCCAACCGAATCGAACCATCCGGCGCGCACGGTCATCCGCCGGGCTGAACCGCCCACTCGCCGACAACTGATGTGCGGAACAAGGGCGTTGGCCCGGCGGAGTGGGTCGGGCGCCGCTATGCTGGTTGGTCGACAAATCAGGGCATCAGCGAATGAAGTGGGTGTCCGGAAATAGCTGATACCCGAGGTAATGGCGGGCTGGCCTGGGGCGACGGGACGGTCTGGGAGGCGTACGGCGGCGCTCCGGCCGCGGGCCCGCTTCCGGTCGTGACCACATCGCAATCGGACACGGCCAACCAGAAGGCGGGGTTCCGGGTCTTACCGGACGACGAGAAGCCCAGGGAGGAACCGCACCGCATGACGCCGCCGGCCCCATCGGCCGCCCCGCTGCGCGCCGACTGCATCGGCGACTCCGCGGGCGGTCTGACCTTCGACGTCGCCGCGCACGGGGAGACCGGGGCGGCCCTCCTCATACTGCGCCGCCGCGCCGCCGATGGTGCCGGCCCCGCCGATTCCGCCGACGACACGGTCAGCCTGCCGCTGGCCCCGGCCGCCGAGGGCAGGCTGCGCGCCGCGCTGCCCAGCAGCGTGGCCCTGCCCGAGGGTCGCTGGGACGCCTACGCGCGTGTCTGCGCCGGTGAACCGCGGCGCCTGGTGCCCGGCGTCACCGACCTGCGCTCCCTCGCCGACCGCACCCCGGGCGGACTGCTCGGCCACGTCGCCGTCCGCATCCCGTACGCCACCCGGCAGGGCAACCTCACCGTCCGCAGCTGGCTGCGCGCCCCGCACGCGGAGACGGGCGAGCTCGGCCTCGCGGACGGCGGGCTGACCGTACGCGGGCGGGTGTACGGCACGCAGATCGTCTCCGGCGCCCACGCCGAGGTGCGGGCCCGGTCCGGCGCCGGCGAGGGCGCCGTACGCCGGCTGGACGTCGCGGCCGACCGGGCGGAGTTCGGCTTCACCGTGCCCTACGACGCTCTCGCGCCGGGCGAGTGGGACCTGTGGCTGCGGCCCGCCGGTGAGCCCGGTCCGGTCGTCCGCCTCGCGCGGCTGCTGGACGACGTCGCCGACAAGCACCCCGTCTTCACCTATCCACGCGCGCGCGTGCGCACGCCGCACGGCGCCGTGGAGGCCGGGCCGTACTACACCCGGGACAACGACCTGTCGCTGTCCGTCACCCCGTTGGAGTCCTGACGGCCGCGGACAGTACCTTTCCGAAACCGCCGGCAGGCCACCGACAGCCGCCGTACCTGTGTGCGGGCGATGTGTTTCCTGTGCCGATGTCCGATCTCCGCAAGTCATCCGCAAGTCCGTTCGGCGTGCTCGAACGTGAAATGCCAGGGGAGCGTCAGGGGCGCTTCGGAACCCTTTTCCGTCCGACTATTCGATGGGTGATGCGACACGCGGCAATTCGCCTGCCCGGTCCACGGAAGGCGTACGAAACCGTCCGTCCGGGTGACGGAGTTCGACCAAAACAGGGACCGTGATCCTGTGACAGAAATGTGACCGTAGGTGCCCCTGCGGCCCGGTTACCGGCCTGGGCTTCCCCGGTCGTGGAGCAGGGCATAGCGTGGCGGCATGGCACCGATTCCGACACCACCGGCCGAACCCCAGGACAGTCCGGACGCATACGTCGGCCTCGAATCCGAGGCGGCCGAACGGCTCGCGCGGGAGCGCGGCTGGTCGACGGTGCGGTCACTGGCGCCGGGGACGGTCATCACCATGGAGTACCGCGTGGGCCGCCTCAACTTCGAGGTGAAGGACGGCCGCGTGGCGCGGGCCTGGAAGGGCTGACGCGCGGGGGAGAGGCTGTGCGTACCGGCCCCCGCGCCGGGTCAGCCGCCCGACACGGGCCGTGCGGCCGGGGTCGCGCCGCGCGGGTGGCGGTCGGTGTGCGGCGGCCTGCGGCTGCCGGCCGGGGTCACCGGTGTACGGTCCGAGCGGGCCGTGTGCGGGCCCGGAGCGAGGTATGCCGGGACCCGGGTGCGGGGCGCGGCGACCGGCTCGCGGAGCGGGGCCTTCTCCGGGTCGGCGGCGGGTGGCGTGGGAACCGCGGGCGGGCTGACCGGCCGCTTCGTCGCCGTCCTGCGGCCGAGGCGGGCGAACCAGCGGTCGCGCACGCTGAGGATCCAGGCCTCGGCCCGGGTGATCAGCGGTTCGAACCACGGCAGCGCCAGCAGGATCAGCAGCCCCGCGGCCCAGCCGAGGAGCACGTCGCTGAGCCAGTGCGTACCGAGGTAGACGGTGGACATGCCCACCCCGAGTGAAACGACCGCCGACAGGGCCGACAGCCAGCGCCGCGCCCTCGGCGTCGAGGCCAGATAGGCCAGGATGCCCCAGGTCACGACGGCGTTCGCGGTGTGACCGCTCGGAAATATATCGCCGCCGAGCCACATCTCGTTCGCGCCGACGGTGGTCGCGTAGTGCGGCCCGAGCCGGCCCATGCCGATCTTGGCGGCTCCCACCGTGACGTTCAGCAGGAGCAGGGAGACACCGAGCGCGAGCAGGGGACGCAGTGTGTGCTGCCGCCAGGAGCGCCAGCCGAGCCACGCCGCGACCATCACCGCGGTGGGGCCGCGCTGGCCGAGCACCACGTAGTAGTCGACGAACGCGTGGATCTCCGGCCACTGCTGGTAGGGCCGGAAGAACATGACCTGCCAGTCGAGCCGGACCAGCCACGAGGTGATGACCACGGCCCACACGATCGCGATATAGAACGCGAGGGTCCCGGCGAACAGCGCAATCCTGTGCCGGCTCATCACCGGCACATCCAGGTGGGCCGGTCGTTCCGGCTCCCGGTCCAGTCTCGCGAACACCCGGTCCAGACGGGTGAGGTTCCGTTCGGTACGCACCCAATCGACGTTACAGCGAGTGAGGAGTGATCCCGGCCGAATCAACGGCTTTGTGATGACGATGTGATGTGGGATTCCTCTCAGGCAGTGGCTTATTTTCGAGGAATCCGCAATCCAGGGCGGCCGTGGACTTCATTTCCTTTGATCGGCCCGGTCGGCGGTTTTATCGTGCTTATGAATTCGTTAACCGAATGCTGGTACGGAATTCTCCCGGCGGCCATCGGGCGCCCCCGGGCCGGTCAGGGCGGGCCGGAGCCGTTCAGCCAGAACGCCCCGTACGCCGCCGAAGCCACCGCCGCACCGCTCACGATCAGCGCCGACCTGGAGGTTCGCAGCCGGGCGAGAGCGGCGGCGAGGGGCAGCAGCAGCGGGAAGGCGGGCATCAGCAGCCGGGGCTTCGAGCCGAAGTAGCTCGACGCGCACAGGGCGAGGACGGTGACGGTCCCCGCGTACACCAGCAGCGCGAGCGGCTGGCGCTGCCGTACGCACGCGACGTACAGCCAGACCAGCAGTGCGACCCCGACGACCAGCCCGACCCCCGCCAGGGCCGACGGGAACCCCGTGAACCTCCCGGCGACGAAACGGGCGAAGGCCACGCCCCCGTCGAAGCCGTTGCGCCAGCCGGCCTGGACGTCGAGGTAGCCGAGCGGGCCCTTACCGGTGCGGTGCCCGACCCAGAGCACGTACCCGGCGGCGCCCAGGGGCGCGAGGAACATGCCGAGCACACGCCGCGCGCCGTCACCGGGGGCGCGCGCCGGGCCGTGGGCGCCGTCCGGGGCGTCGGCGCTCCGGCTTCGCGCGAATGCCACGACCGCGGCCGCCCACACCGCCGCCGCCACCGCGAGTCCGACCGGACGGGTCAGCCCGGCCAGCGCGGCCAGCGCCCCCGCCGTCACCCAGCGCCCGGTCAGCACCGCGTACAGCGACCAGGCGGCCAGCGCCGTGAACAGGGACTCGCTGTACGCCATGGACTGCACGATTCCTACCGGCAGCACGGCCCACAGCAGCACCGCGCACGTCCCGGCCCGCCCGTCTCCCGCCACCACCCTTCCAAGGCCGCGCTTCGCGCCTTCTTCATTCCGGCCGTACACACGGTCGGCCACCGCGAAGATCCCCCAGGCCGCGGCGAGCGAGGCGAGCAGACTCACGACGAAGCCCGCATCCGCGTACGACAGGGGCGAGATCGCCGCGCCGAGCCGCTCCAGCCAGGGCAGCAGCGGGAAGAAGGCCAGGTTGGAGTGCACGTCGCCGTTCGGCAGGCGCACCTCGTAGCCGTAGCCCTGGTCGGCGACCCCGGTGTACCAGAGGGAGTCCCAGCGGGCCGTCAGCAGCGTGTACGCGCTCTTGTCGTGCGCGGCGCTCCACAGGGCCAGGGCGAGGAGGCCCAGGGTGCGTACGGCCGCGTAGCCGAGGAGCGCCGGGGCGGCCCGGCGCAGAGCACCGGCGCGGCCCGCCGTGCGCGTCGCGAGATCGGTCACGGGCTCGATTATCTGCGGGCGCGGTGGGGCCCCGCGGGCCGGGGCGGGCGGGTCGGTGGAACGCGGTGGTGGATGCCACGCAGGTCACGCGGGATGTGTGAGGCCCGCCACATGTGTGGTGCGCTCTCTCGCGTACTCTGGCGAGTCACTCGCGTTCCGTAGCACGGCCCGGAGACCCCGCTCCTCTCCGGCCGAGCCGCAGGGGAGTCCCCACCCCGCGCGGCCCGCCGGACGCGAGGGAACATCTTGGAGGTACGCACATGTCCGGGACGACCACGGCTGCCGCCGCGCTGCGCCGTCGGGCGGCCGGGGCCGGTGCCAACCGCTGGGTGGTCCTGGTCGTCCTCTGCGTCAGCCTGCTGCTCGTCGCCGTCGACGCGACCGTGCTGCACGTGGCGGTCCCCGCCGTCACCGAGGACCTGCGGCCGGGCGCGATCGAACTGCTCTGGATCGTCGACATCTACCCGCTCGTCTGCGCCTCGCTGCTGATCCTGTTCGGCACGCTGGGTGACCGGGTGGGCCGCAGACGGGTCCTCCTGCTCGGCTACGCGCTCTTCGGCGTCGCCTCCGCGCTGGCAGCCCTCGCCGACAGCGCCCAGCTGCTGATCGTGGCCCGCGCGCTGCTCGGCGTCGGCGGCGCGATGATCATGCCGGCGACGCTGTCGATCCTGCGCCAGGTCTTTCCCGACCGGCGGGAACGGGCGATGGCCATCGGCGTCTGGAGCGCCGTGGCCGCGGTCGGCGCGGCGGCCGGCCCGCTGCTCGGCGGCTTCCTGCTGGAGCACTTCTGGTGGGGCTCGGTCTTCCTCGTCAACATCCCGCTGATGCTGGTCAGCCTCCCGGTGGGGCGGCTGCTGCTGCCCGAGTCGAAGGGCGACGGCCGCGGGCCCTGGGACGTCGTCGGCGCGCTGATGGCGGCGGGCGGCCTGTTCGGCGTCGTCCTGGGCGTGAAGCGGCTGGGCGGCGGGGAGCCGGTGGCGAGCGTGCTCACCGTGCTGCCGCTGGTGGTGGGCGCGGCCCTGCTGGTCGCCTTCGTACGACGGCAGCGGCGGCGCACGCACCCGCTGGTGGACCTGGAGATGTTCCGGCGGCCGGCGTTCAGCACGGCGGTGGGGTGCATCGTGCTGGCGATGCTGGCGCTGGTGGGCCTGGAACTGATCGCGGCCCAGTACCTGCAGCTGGTGCTCGGGCTGTCGCCACTGGAGACCGGGCTGCGGCTGCTGCCGCTGACCTTCGCGGCGATGGCGGCGGGGCTGGCGGGCGCGCGGATGCTGCGGCGGTTCGGGCCGCGCCGGATGGTGTGTGCCGGGTTCTGCCTGACCGCCTTCGCGGTGGTGCTGCTGACGGCGCTGGGGCGGGCCGACAACTGCGCGCTGATGCTCTCGGGGTTCGTGCTGCTCGGCTTCGGGCTGGAGACGACGCTCTTCGGGGCGTACGAGTCGATGCTGAGCGAGGCGCCGCAGGAGCAGGCCGGCGGGGCGGCGGCGATCGGGGAGACGTCGTACCAGCTGGGCGCCGGGATCGGGATCGCGCTGCTGGGCAGCGTGATGAACGCGGCGTACGCGCCCGGGCTGGCGGGGGGTGTGCCCGGGGTGCCGGGGACGGCGTCGGTGGCGGCGGGGCATTCGCTGGGGGAGGCGTACGAGGTGGCCGCGCGGCTTGGCGGGCCCGCGGGGGTCGCGCTGCGACGGGCTGCGGGGGACGCGTTCGTGCACGGGCTGCATGTGACGTTGGTGGTGAGTGCGGGGTTGTTGTTGCTGGGGGCGGTGATGGCGTTGCGGTTGCCACGGGTCATGCAGTGTGAGGCGGTGGCCGTGCCCGCGCCTCGGGACGCGGTGGAGTCCCGCGTCTCGGTGTGAACGATTGGTCTCCCACCCACGCACCACCTGTTCACCGCAGGAGGCGTCGGGAGCGGGGTGGACGCCGCCCGTGGGGGCGCGCAGCCGCCGGCGGCTCGCGGCGGGCGGTGGGGCGCGAGCGCAGTCGCCGGTGGGTGGGAGAGCAGGGTGGACGTGCGCCACACTGCCGCGTAACGTCGGCTCCGAGCCGTAACTAGCACTGCTAGTTTTATCGTTCCGGAGGGTGTCCCATGGCCTCGTCCCCCAAGCTGCCCGCGTTCGACCCCGCCGACCCCCTCGGCGTCGACGACCTCCTCGCACCGGAGGACCTGGCGATCCGGGACACCGTTCGCACCTGGGCCACGGACCGCGTACTGCCGCACATCGCGGAGTGGTACGAGAACGGCGAGCTGCCCGGCATCCGGGACCTCGCCCGCGAACTCGGTTCCATCGGCGCCCTCGGCATGTCCCTCGACGGCTACGGCTGCGCCGGCGCGAGTGCCGTGCAGTACGGGCTCGCCTGCCTGGAGCTGGAGGCGGCCGACTCCGGCATCCGGTCGCTCGTCTCCGTGCAGGGCTCCCTCGCCATGTACGCCATCCATCGCTTCGGCAGCGAGGAGCAGAAGCAGACCTGGCTGCCGCGCATGGCCGCCGGCGAGGTCATCGGCTGCTTCGGGCTGACCGAGCCCGACCACGGCTCCGACCCCGCCAACATGCGGACCCACGCCAAGCGCGAGGGCGGTGGGGACTGGGTCCTCAACGGGCGCAAGATGTGGATCACCAACGGGTCGGTGGCCGGTGTCGCCGTCGTCTGGGCGCAGACCGAGGACGGGATCCGCGGCTTCGTCGTGCCGACCGACAGCCCCGGCTTCTCCGCGCCCGAGATCAAGCACAAGTGGTCGCTGCGGGCCAGCGTCACCAGCGAGCTGGTCCTCGACGACGTGCGGCTGCCCGCCGACGCCGTGCTGCCGGAGGTGACCGGCCTGCGCGGACCGCTCAGCTGCCTCTCCCACGCCCGCTACGGCATCGTCTGGGGCGCGATGGGCGCGGCCCGCAGCTCCTTCGAGGCGGCCGTGGAGTACGCGAAGTCGCGGGTGCAGTTCGGGCGGCCCATCGGTGGCTTCCAGCTCACCCAGGCCAAGCTCGCCGACATGGCGGTCGAACTGCACAAGGGGATTCTGCTCGCCCACCACCTCGGGCGGCGCATGGACGCCGGCCGCCTGCGTCCCGAGCAGGTCAGCTTCGGCAAGCTCAACAACGTACGCGAGGCCATCGACATCTGCCGTACGGCCCGCACGATCCTCGGCGCCAACGGGATCTCCCTCGAGTACCCCGTGATGCGGCACGCGACGAACCTGGAATCGGTGCTCACCTACGAGGGCACCGTGGAGATGCACCAGCTGGTGCTGGGCAAGGCGCTCACCGGACTCGACGCCTTCCGGTAGCCGGTCGGCAGGAGCGCGTGGGGGTCCGGCGGGGGCGGGGCCGTGGTGTGCGGCCCCGCCTCAGCTCTGGTTGAAGAAACCGTCGGAACGGTGCGCGGCCGGCTCGCCGCTGATGACCTGGGTGTCGGCCGGGCTCAGCAGGAACACCCGGGTGGACACCCGCTCGATCGAACCGCGCAGACCGAAGATCAGTCCGGCCGCGAAGTCGACCACGCGCTTGGCGTCGGTGGCCTCCATGGCCGTCAGGTTCATGATGACCGGGACCCCGTCCCGGAACAGCTCGCCGATGGACCGTGCGTCCCGGAAGCTGTCCGGGGTGACGGTCGCGATGCGGCGGCCCTTCTCCTCCGCCACGTCGGAGGCCACCTTCACCCGCGGGTCCGTGACCCAGGCGTCCCCGGAGTCGGAGCCCTCGGTGTAGTCGTCGTCGTAGTAGCGCTCGTCATCGTTGTCGTCGACGAGGCCGAGCCACGCACTCGCCTTGCGTACCGATCCCATGGACGCCTCCTCTCACAGCGGTCTTTCGTGCTTCCGCATCCCTATGGTCATCCATGATGCGGACGTCGCGCCAAGTGGATAGACGCCGCCCGGGGGGTTTGTGACGGTACTGGTGCACAGCGAATCCGTCGAGAGTCCTTGTGTCCCAAGGGTCCTTTCCCAAACGGATGCTGACTGTGAGTGAAATATGATTCTTCCCGGCACATGGGTGAGGGAGGGCGCGTACGGGTGAACGCGGCGATCGATACGATGCCGCAGCTCAACGTCGTACGCACCACGGGGGAATGTCATGTTCGGAATCGTCAGGCCATGCAGGCACCGGCTCGGAGAAAGCCTCACGAGCCAGTGGATGGCGCATTTGTGCGGGTTGTGCCTCGCACTGCGCAAGGACCACGGACAATTCGCGCGGATCGTGACGAACTATGACGGGCTGCTCATATCGGTTTTGACGGAGGCTCAGGCCCACGGTGCGGCCGGGGCCGCCGGAGGTTCCGGGCGGCGCAAGGCCGGGCCGTGTCCGCTGCGCGGGATGCGTACCGCCTCCGTCGCGCACGGTGAGGGCGCCCGGCTCGCGGCGGCCGTCTCCCTGGTGCTGGCCTCGGCCAAGGTGCGTGACCACGTCGCCGACGGGGACGGGCTGCTGGCCCGCCGGCCGGTGGCCCTCGCCGCCCGCCGGGTCGCCACGGGCTGGGACGCGGCCGGAGCGCGCGGCGGCAGTGCCGTCGGGTTCGACACCGGCGTACTGGTCGACGCCGTTGACCGGCAGGGCGGCATCGAGGCGCTCGCCGGGCCCGGCACGCCCCTGCTCACCGTCACCGAGCCGACCGAGACCGCGACCGCGGCCGCGTTCGCGCACACCGCGTACCTCGCCGGGCGGCCGCACAACGCGGAGCCGCTCGCCGAGGCCGGACGTCTCTTCGGCCGGCTCGCCCATCTCCTCGACGCCGTTCAGGACAGGGAAGCTGACGCCGCGTCGGGCGCCTGGAACCCGCTCACCGCCACGGGGACCCCGCTCACGGAGGCCCGGCGGCTGGCGGACGACGCCGTGCGCGGGGTGCGGTTCGCACTGCGCGAGGCCGAGTTCGGTGACGGCCGGCTGGTGCACCGGCTGCTCGTGCACGAGCTGGGCAACTCCGTCGACCGCGCCTTCGGCACCGTCTCCTGCGCCCACGGCAGCCACCCGTACGCCCCGCCCGGCACCCCGGGAGCCCCGGGAGCCCCGGGCGGGCCGACGCCTCCGGAGCCGCCCCGCCGCGACCGGCGCGGGCTGCTCGCAGGGTGCGCCGTGTGGCTGGGGCTGGCCTGTACGTGCCAGCTGTGCTGCGGCACATACCACGACCCCTGGACCGGGGAGCCCAAGGAGGGCTCGTGCACCAACTGTGACTGCGGCGGGTGCGGTGACTGCTGCAGTTGCTGCGAGTGCTGCGGTGACGACGGGTGCGGATGCGACGGCTGCGACTGCGGCTGCAACTGCTGAGGCGGTCCGTTGTGCGAGGGTTGTCTCCATGACGACGGACGCATCCGACGAGTGGAAGCGGTGGCACGAGCAGCGCATCGCGGCGGTGTCGGCGCCCTACGGGCCCCTCGCGCTGACCGGCACGTACTGGCCGGCGGACTATCCGGACGGGCAACTTCCGGACATCCCCGGGAACTGGGCGGCGGACGGCGACGCGGTACTGCTGACGGCCACCGGGGCGGACGGGCTCACCGTGGACGGGCGGCCCCTCGACGGCGAGGTACGGCTCACGGCGGACCCGGGGCCGGCGAGCGCGGCCCGGGTGGCCTGCGGCGAGCGCCGGATCGTCGTCCTCCTGCGCGAGGGCGCCTGGGGTGTGCGCGACTTCGACCCGGCCGCCGAGGCGCGCCGGGCGTTCCGGGGCATCGCGGCCACGCCCTACGACCCGCGCTGGTCGGTGCCGGGGCGCTTCACGCCGTACGACACGGGGCTGCGCAGTGTGCGGGTGCCGAACGCGGACGGGCGGGAGCGCGGACTCGGTCTCGGCGGTGAGCTGGCCTTCACTCTGGAGGGGCGGCACCTGACGCTCCAGGTGAGCGTGGAGGCGGACGGCTCGCTGTGGGCCGTCTTCGCCGACGCCACCAGCGGGAGCACCAGTTACCGCTTCCGGTTCCTGCGCCCGGCCGCGCCGGACGCCGAGGGCCGTACGGTCGTCGACCTCAACCGCGCGCTGCTGCCGCCGTGCGCCTTCGCCGACCACTTCGTCTGCCCCTTCCCGCCGCCGGGGAACACCCTGGACGTCCGCATCGAGGCGGGGGAGCGCGAACTGCGCTGAGCTCCGCCGGGGGTTGGTGAAGGTCGTTGGAGGGCCTCCCGGAGGCCGTACAAAGGCCGCACAAAGGTCGTTCAAAGATTGACGGCCGAAAGGCACTCTTGCGCCGACCGGTCGTTCGGCCGAATACTCCAACCTCAGCGCTTGTCAGGGGCACGACGCACCCGGAACCCGGGCGTCCATCCCTGACTGCGCCTCACGGGCCCCCACCCCACAAGAGGGCCCCCGACTTCCTTTGTGGAGGAACGAAAAGTGAGGATCAAGCGCACCACCCCCCGCAGCGGCATCACGAGACGGACCCGGCTGATCGCCGTATCCTCCGGCCTCGTGGCCGCGGCCGCTCTCGCGATCCCCAGCGCGAACGCCGCACCCACTCCGGCCACCTTCAGCGCCGCCGAGCTCAACAGCGCCAGCGGCGCGGTGCTTCAGGCCGACGTCCCGGGCACCGCCTGGGCCGTCGACGGCAAGACCGGCCGGGTGCTTGTCACGATCGACAGCACGGTCTCCCAGGCCGAGATCGCGAAGATCAAGGAGCAGGCCGGCGACAAGGCCGGCGCGCTCACGATCAAGCGCACCCCCGGCACGTTCAACAAGCTCATCCAGGGCGGCGACGCCATCTACGCGAGCAGCTGGCGCTGCTCCCTCGGCTTCAACGTCCGCAGCAGCAACGGCACCGAGTACTTCCTGACCGCCGGTCACTGCACCGACGGCGCGGGCACCTGGTACTCGAACTCCGGGCGCACCTCGGTCATCGGCTCGACGGCCGGCTCCAGCTTCCCGGGCAACGACTACGGCATCGTGCGGTACTCCGGCTCCGTCAGCCGGCCCGGCACCGCGAACGGCGTGGACATCACCCGTGCGGCCACCCCGAGCGTGGGCACCACCGTCATCCGTGACGGTTCCACCACCGGCACCCACAGCGGCCGGGTCACCGCCCTGAACGCCACCGTCAACTACGGCGGCGGCGACGTCGTCGGCGGGCTGATCCAGACCAACGTCTGCGCCGAGCCCGGCGACTCCGGCGGCTCGCTCTACGGCAGCAACGGCACCGCGTACGGTCTCACCTCCGGCGGCAGCGGCAACTGCCGCACCGGCGGTACGACGTTCTTCCAGCCGGTCACGGAGGCCCTGAGCGCCTACGGCGTCAGCGTCTACTAGTCCGTCGGTCCGTACACCGAAGCGCAGCCGGCAGCACGACGAGCCCCCGCACACCGACCGGTGTGCGGGGGCTCCCCTTTGTCCCCCTTTCGTCCTCCCCCTTTGCGGGGGCCGGCGCCGCCACCGCGTGTAGACGCACACTCGGAGGCCGCGACGCAAGGGGCGAATTCAAGACATGGCCAGACCTTGTCGCCCGGTTCCCGGTTACTCGCTCGTAGCGTTTGCTGGAGTGTTGGCCGCGCGAATCCTGCTGGAAGGGACATGAATGGTGAAGGGCGTGTGTGCGCGCTGAAGTTGTCGTGCGCACGTCCTGAAGTCGACCTTGTGTGCCCCCTGTGGGGGTTGGAAGAGTGAGCGCTCGTCAACCAGCCTTCCGGCCCGTGAGGTCCCCACAATCTCCCGGGCCGACCCCCCACAGGAGGACGTGAGTTGAAGCACCGACGCATACCCAGGCGGCGCGCCGCAGTCGTAGGTGCGGGTATCACCGCACTGATCGCCGCGGGAGTCACCTTCCAGAGTGCGAACGCCAGCGAGGCCCCGCAGGCCTCCGCCCCCGAGACCCTGTCGGTCACGGCGGCCGGAAAGCTCGCCTCCACGCTGCTCGGCGACCTCGGCACCGACGCGGCGGGTACGTACTACGACGCGCAGGCGAAGAGCCTCGTCGTCAACGTGCTCGACGAAGCCGCCGCGCAGACCGTCGAGGAGGCCGGCGCCGAGGCGAGAGTCGTCGAGAACTCGCTCGCCGAGCTGAAGAGCGCCCGCACCACCCTCACCGAGGACGCCACCATCCCGGGCACCTCCTGGGCGACCGACCCGACCACCAACAAGGTCGTCGTCACCGCCGACCGCACGGTCTCCAAGGCCGAGTGGGCCAGGCTGACCAAGGTGGTCGACGGGCTCGGTGCCAAGGCCGAGCTCAAGCGGACCAAGGGCGAGTACAAGCCCTTCATCGCGGGCGGCGACGCCATCACCGACGGCAGCGGCCGCTGCTCGCTCGGCTTCAACGTGACCAAGGGCGGGGAGCCGCACTTCCTGACCGCCGGTCACTGCACCGAGTCCATCACCAGCTGGCAGGACTCCTCCGGCACCCAGCTCGGCGACAACGTGACGTCCAGCTTCCCGGACAACGACTACGGCCTGGTCAAGTACACCGGCCAGGTGGACCACCCGAGCGAGGTCAACCTCTACAACGGCTCCTCGCAGGCCATCTCGGGCGCGGCCGACGCCACCGTCGGCATGGAGGTGACCCGCAGCGGCTCCACCACCCAGGTGCACTCCGGCACGGTCACCGGCCTGGACGCCACCGTGAACTACGGCGGCGGCGACATCGTCAACGGCCTGATCCAGACCGACGTCTGCGCGGAGCCCGGTGACAGCGGCGGCTCGCTCTTCTCGGGTGACAAGGCCGTCGGCCTCACCTCCGGCGGCAGCGGCGACTGCACCTCGGGCGGCGAGACCTTCTTCCAGCCGGTGACGGAGGCCCTGTCGGCCACCGGTACGCAGATCGGCTGAGCGCACCCACATCGCAAGCTGAAGTCCCGTCCCGCGCGAGGGGCGGGACTTCCGCGTGCTCGCGTGCGTACGGCGGTCCGGCCGGCCCCGCGGGTCAGCCTGCCTGCGTCGGCAGCTCCGCCTCCTGCCGCATGCGGCGCAGTCCGGCCGCCAGGATCGTGATCACCGTCCCCGCGACCGCCCACGCCCACAGCACCAGCAGGGAGACGGTCGTGTCGTTGCCCTTGAAGTAGGCGATCGAGCGGGCCGCCCAGGTGCCCGCGCCCGGTGGCAGCCACGGGCCGATCTCCTTCCAGAACGGCGGCAGCATCGGCAGCGGGAAGGCGCCGCCCGCGCTCGGGTTGCCCGCGATCACCACCAGCAGGATCGCCAGCCCGATGCCGACGATCCCGAAGACGCCCTGGAGGGCGAGCGTGGCGGCGCCCACCGCGAAGGTGATCAGCGCGCCGAGCCCCCACAGGTCCACCACGCTGCCGGGCAGCGCGCCCAGGATCGGCCCGATGATCACCGCGCCGCCGAGTCCGCCGGCGATCGACACCAGGGCCATCACGATCAGCCGGATCGCCGCGCGACGCGGGTTGGCGGGCCGGGCGCCGGTGCTGATCGCCAGGATCGAGGCGCACAGATAGCCGCCCACGCACCAGCCCACCACCAGGTAGAAGGACGACAGCCCGTCGAAGTCCTGGGGCGAGGCCGGCGCCACGTCGACGGTCCGCACCGTGCGGCCCTCGGCCTTCTCCACCTTGGCGGCCAGGCCCTCCAGGGTGGTGGCGAGGACGGTTCCGCCGCCGGAGGCGACCAGCAGGGTGTCGGTGCGGCCGGAGGGGTCGACGACCAGGGCGCCGTCGATCTCCCGGTTCATGATCTGCTTCCGGGCGCTCGCCGCGTCGGCCACCGTGCGCGGATCCAGCGGCGACCCGGGCAGCCGCTCCAGCCTGCCCACCGTCTGCTCGGCGGCCGCCGTGGGCGCGACCACCCCGAAGGGCACGTCCTTCGGCTTCGGGTCGTGCAGCGCCCCCACGTAGGAGGCGATGAACAGCAGCTGGAGCGCGATCACGCCGAGCACGAGCAGGGTGGCCCGCGGGGTGACGGCGTCCTTCACCTCACTGAGGAAGGAGCCGCTGCGACGGTCGGTGACCGGGGTGTGCGACATGTCCCCCACGGTCCGGGGCGACGGGCGTTTGCGCAGGTGGGACGGGGCCGAACGGATGTCGCACACACATTCGAAAATTGGTCTATGGTGGGGGTGAGGTAGTTGGGAACAGGCGTTCGATAAGCGCGTCGGGTTCATGAGATCGGGAGGTGCGTGTGCCGGGTTTCACGCATCTGCACACCGTCTCCGGGTTCTCCGCCCGCTACGGAGCCTCCCACCCGGAGCGGCTGGCCGAGCGCGCCGCCGAGCGGGGCATGGACGCCCTCGCCCTCACCGACCGCGACACCCTCGCGGGCACGGTCCGCTTCGCCAAGGCCTGCGCGAAGGCGGGCATCCGTCCGCTGTTCGGCGCCGAGCTGGCGGTGGCCGCCCCCGAGCCCGAAGCGGACCGCACGGAGACCTCCGTACGCCGGGACCGGCGCCGCGTCCCCGTGCGTGGAGGCGCCTTCGTCGACGAGTCGGCCCCGCGGGTGACCTTCCTCGCCCGGGACGGCGGACGCGGCTGGGCCGACCTGTGCCGGCTGGTGTCCGCCGCCCACACCGCGCCGGACACGCCCCTGCTCTCCTGGGCCGACAACCGCGCCGACGGCCTGACCGTCCTGCTCGGCCCCGACTCCGACGTCGGCCGCGCCCTCGCCGCCGGCCGTCCCGACCGCGCGGCGCGGCTCCTGGCCCCCTGGCGGGAGGTCTACGGCGACGCCCTGCGGCTGGAGGCCGTCTGGCACGGCCGTGAAGGGACCGGCCCCGGCTCCCTGCGCCTGGCCGCCCGCACCGTCGGCTTCGCCGCCGAGCAGGGCATCCGGCCGGTGCTCGCCAACGCCGTCCGTTACGCGGACCCCGGCCAGGGCCCGGTCGCCGACGTGCTGGACGCCGCCCGCCGCCTGGTCCCGATCGACGCCACCAAGGAACTGGACTCCGGCGAGGCCTGGCTCAAGGACGCGGATGCCATGCGGCACGCCGCCGAGCGGATCGTCGAGTCCGCGGGCTTCCGGCGCGAGGTGGCCCACCGCCTGCTGGAGCAGACGCGGGCGACGGCCGCCGAGTGCCTGGTCGACCCGGAGGACGACCTCGGCATGGGCGCCGTCCACTTCCCCGAACCGCACCTCGTGGGCGCCGGCCGCCGCACCGCCCAGCGCGCGCTCGCCTCCCGGGCGGCGGCGGGCATGGTGCGGCGCGGCTACGACCGTTCCTCCGGCGCGCGGCACTACTGGGAGCGGATGCACCACGAGCTGGACATCATCGCCCACCACGGCTTCGCCTCGTACTTCCTCACCGTCGCCCAGGTCGTGGACGACGTGCGGGAGATGGGCATCCGGGTCGCGGCGCGCGGCTCCGGCGCGGGCTCGCTCGTCAACCACCTCCTCGGCATCGCGCACGCCGACCCGGTCGAGCACGGGCTGCTGATGGAACGCTTCCTGTCCAGGGAGCGGGTGGTCCTGCCCGACATCGACATCGACGTGGAGTCCGCCCGCCGCCTGGAGGTCTACCGGGCGATCATCGGCAGGTTCGGCACCGAGCGGGTGGCCACGGTCGCCATGCCGGAGACGTACCGGGTGCGCCACGCCATCCGCGACGTCGGCGCCGCGCTGTCCATGGACCCGGCCGAGATCGACCGCGTCGCCAAGTCCTTCCCGCACATCCGCGCCCGCGACGCCCGCGCGGCCCTGGAGGAGCTGCCCGAACTCAAGGAACTGGCGGGGGAATCCCGGCGGGAAGGAGGGGGGCGGTACGGCAGGCTCTGGGAGCTGGTGGAGGGCCTCGACGCCCTCCCGCGCGGCGTCGCCATGCACCCCTGCGGAGTGCTCCTCTCGGACGCCTCCCTGCTCTCCCGTACGCCGGTCATGCCGACCAGCGGCGAGGGCTTCCCCATGGCGCAGTTCGACAAGGACGACGTCGAGGACCTCGGGCTGCTCAAGCTGGACGTGCTCGGCGTGCGGATGCAGTCGGCCATGGCGCACGCGGTCGCCGAGGTGAAGCGGGCGTCGGGCACCGAGGTCGACCTGGACTCGGTGCCGGACGGCGATCCGGCGACGTACCGGATGATCCGCTCCGCCGAGACGCTGGGCTGCTTCCAGATCGAGTCGCCGGGGCAGCGGGACCTGGTCGGGAGGCTCCAGCCGGCCACCTTCCACGATCTCGTCGTCGACATCTCGCTCTTCCGGCCCGGTCCGGTCGCCGCCGACATGGTGCGGCCGTTCATCGAGGCCCGGCACGGGCGGGCACCGGTGCGCTACCCGCACGACGATCTGTCGGAGCCCCTGAGAGGCACGTACGGGGTCGTCGTCTTCCACGAGCAGGTCATCGACATCGTGGACATCATGACCGGCTGCGGACGCGGCGAGGCGGACCGGGTGCGGCGCGGGCTGTCCGACCCGGAGTCGCAAGGGCGGATCAAGGTGTGGTTCGCGCAGCACGCGACGGCGAACGGTTATGACGCGGAAACGATTCAGCGGACCTGGGAGATCGTCGAGGCCTTCGGCTCGTACGGCTTCTGCAAGGCGCACGCGGTCGCCTTCGCCGTGCCGACGTACCAGTCGGCGTGGCTGAAGGCCCATCACCCGGCCGCCTTCTACGCCGGTCTGCTCACGCACGACCCCGGCATGTATCCCAAGCGGCTGCTGCTGGCGGACGCGCGGCGGCGCGGGGTGCCGATCCTGCCGTTGGACGTGAACAAGTCGGGGGCCGCACACAGGATCGAACTGGTGTCTGAATCCCCGCGTCGGGCGAAGGTGTGGGGCCTCCGTCTCGCCCTCCTGGACGTGCACGGCATCAGCGAGGCCGAGGCGGCGCGGATCGCCGAGGGGCAGCCGTACGCCTCCCTGCTCGACTTCTGGGAACGCGCCCGCCCCAGCAGGCCGCTGGCCGGACGGCTCGCCCAGGTCGGCGCGCTGGACGCGTTCGGCGCCAACCGCCGCGACCTGCAACTGCACCTGACCGAGCTGCACCGCGGCGCCCGCGCCGGACGCGGCGACCAGCTCCCCCTGTCCGGCGGACGCAGGACCGCCCCCGCCGGGCTGCCCGACCTCACCTCGGCGGAGAAGCTCAGCGCCGAGCTGGGCGTGCTCTCCATGGACGCCTCGCGCAACCTGATGGACGACCACCGCACCTTCCTGAACGAGCTGGGCGTCATGTCGGCCAAGCGGCTGCGCGAGGCCCGGCACGGGGAGACGGTGCTGGTCGCGGGCGCCAAGGCGGCGACCCAGACGCCGCCGATCCGCTCCGGCCGCCGGGTCATCTTCTCCACCCTCGACGACGGGACCGGCCTGGTCGACCTCGCCTTCTTCGACGACTCGCACGACGCCTGCGCGCACACCGTCTTCCACTCCTGGCTGTTGCTGGTGCGGGGGGTGGTGCAGCGGCGCGGCCCGCGCAGCCTCAGCGTGGTGGGCTCCGCCGCCTGGAACCTCGCCGACCTGCTGGAGGTGCGCCGGGAGGAGGGGCTGGAGGGCGTCGCGGCCCGGCTGGCCGGTACGGGCGGAAGCCGGGGCGGCGATCCCGAGGACGGGCCGACGCGCAGACGCCTCGCCGGTTCGGACGGGCAGCCGGCACCGGCGGGTTCCGCGGCCCAGGACCCGATGGAGCAACGGCGCATCCGCATGCCCACGGGGTACGAGATGCATCCATGGGCCGATCTGCGCCCCGCGGGCGAAGGGCCCGCGGTGGGAAGGAAGTTGTGGCACCAGAGTCCGGGGAGTGCGGGATGACCATTCTCTGCGTACGTTTCCAGCTGCCGCCGATGTACGAGGCGGCCCTGCCCCGGCTGCTGGGGCTGTTGGAGGAGTTCACGCCGGTCGTCGAGGCGCTGCCGCCGGACGGGGCGCTGGCCGATCTGCGGGGCGCCGAGCGGTACTTCGGGCGCGACGCCGTGGAACTGGCCTCGGTGATCCGCGTCCGCGCCCTCGCGCTGTACGGCGTGGACTGCGTGATCGGCGCCGGACCGAGCCCGATGCCGGCCCGCATGGCGCTGCGGGACGCCCGGCCCGGGCTGACCCGCGCGGTACCGGAGGGGGCGGTGGCGGAGTTCCTCGCCGGGAAGCCCGTCGCCGCGCTGCCCGGCGTCGGCACCGCGACCGCCCGGACGCTGTGCGAGTACGGCCTCGACACCCTCGGCCGGGTCGCCGCCGCGCCCCTGTCCACACTCCAGCGCCTGGTCGGCGCGAAAACCGGCCGTGAGCTGCACGAGAAGGCGAACGGGGTCGACCGCGGCCGGGTCGTTCCCAACGGCGTCTCCCGCTCACTGGCCGCCGACCGCCCCTTCGACCGCGACGAACTGGACCCCGACCGGCACCGCCGTGCCCTGCTCTCGGCCACCGAGGAACTGGGCGCCCGGCTGCGCGCCGTGGACAAGGTGTGCCGCTCCCTCACCCTCACCGTGCGCTACGCCGACCGCTCCGCCACGACCCGCGGCCGCACCCTGAAGGAGCCGACCGCGCACTCGGCGGCGCTGACGCGGGCCGCGTACGACATGTACGAGGCACTCGGCCTCCAGCGTGCCCGGGTCCGCTCGCTCGCCCTGCGCGCCGAGGGTCTGGCCTCCGCCGAGCAGGCCTGCCACCAGCTCACCTTCGACCCCGTGGACGAGAAGGTCCGCCGGATCGAGGAGGTCGCGGACCGCGCGCGGGCGAAGTTCGGGCCGAGGGCGGTGATGCCGGGGTCGCTGGCGGCGTGAGGCCCCCGTGGGTCAGTTGGCCCACGGGGGAGTGATCCGGGTGCCGTCGGCCAGTTCCGCCTCCAGGCCGACGGACGTGGTGACCCAGGACGTCGCGGTCCGGTCGGTGGGGTTCTCGACGGCGAGGGTCGCCCCCGGGTTGATGATCACCGTGTCGCCCGCGGCGACGCGCTCGGTCCGGCCGTCCAGGGTGATCAGCAGTTCGCCGGCGAGCAGGTGGAAGATCTCCTCCCGGTTGACGGTGTGCGCGGGCGCCTTCGTGCCCGCCGGGATCTCGCCCCGCCAGGCGCACAGCTCCTTGCTGCCGCTGCGCGGGGGTGGCGTACGAGATGTAGACACGCAACGAATGACTTCGGCTGACTTCGATGGACTTCGACCCGCGAGGCGCACGGCGCGCCGAGCGGAGCCTGTCCGGTCTGAGCCGCCGGACAGGCCCCGCGTTCCCCCGTGTCCTGGGTCAGCCGCTGTGCCGGCCCCCGGCCGCGGCCCGCCGGCGGACCGACGCGAACAGCACGGCCGCGCCGACTGCCAGGGCGGCGGCGCCACCGACGGCGACGTAGGGCGTGGTGCCGTCGCCGCCGGTCTCGGCGAGGTTCTCGGTGCCCGCGCCGGCGGCCTTGACCTGGTTGGGCTCGCCACCGGCGGCCGGCGTCGAGGCGTCCTCCGGGGCCCCGCCGGACGTCTCGTCCGACGTCTCGTCCGGGGCGGCCGGGTCCGTCGGGTCCGTCGGGTCCGTCGTCGTCCCGGCGTCCTGGTCGCCGTGGCCGTTGTGCTCGATCGTCGACTTGTCGGCCGCGGCCGCGATCTGCTCCTCGGACGGAGCGGAGGCGGCCGGGGCCGGGGCGGCACCGCCCGCGGAGTCGACGCTCCCGGCGGCGCCGTTGTCGCCGCCGAAGGAGATGTCGGAGCAGGAGTAGAACGCCTCCGGGCTGTCCGAACGCTGCCACACCGCGTACAGCAGGTGCTTGCCGGAACGCTCGGGGAGGGCCCCGGAGAAGGTGTAGAAACCGCCGGAGGCGGCCGGGTCGGTGACCGTGGCGACCGGTGCGGACAGGTCCAGGTCGCCCCAGCCCAGCGGCCCCGCCGGGTCGTAACCGGGCTTGGTGATGTACACCTTGAAGGTGCCCTTGTGCGGGGCCGTCACGCGGTACTTGAAGGTGTACGAGCCGCTGCTCACACTGGTCGCGGGCCAGTCGGCGCGGGCCAGGTCCATCCCCTTGAAGGCCGGGGCGTTGGCGCTGCACAGCTTGCCGTCCGGGATCAGCTCCTGGTGCTTCCCGGCGGCGTTGCCGATGCGGATGCCGTTCCAGTCGTAGAGCGCCTGCGTTCCGCCCGCCGCGACCGCCGCCTTGCACGCGTCCGACTTCGGGCTCTCCGGGCCCTCGGCGTGACACTGCGACACCCTGCTGACCGGGTCGCCCATCGAACCGTGCGCAGCCGCGGGAGCGGCGGCAAGCGTGGTCAGGGCGAGCGGGGCGAGGCCGGCGACGGCGACGGCGGCGACCTTGCGGGACGCGGACGGTGCGGGCATGGGGAACTCCTCGAACGGTCACTGGGGACGTGGGACTTGGGCCGTGAACCCGTGGGGGTGATCAGCAAACTAGCCCCAAGAAACCGTGGAATCGCCTGCTGGCGACGGGTGATGGAGATCCTTATGGTCGCGTTAAGGGAGTGCTCAGGCTGCGCTGAGGTAGCTACCGTTCGAGCCATGGCAGAAGAGCGGATCCGGCCGGCGACGGCCGCCGACCTACCGGCGGTGAAGGCGGTCACCGAAGCCGCCTACCGCCCCTGCGTCGAGCGCATCGGAGTGGTGCCGCAGCCGATGGAGGCCGATCACGCGGCGAACGTGGCCGCGGGGAAGGTGTTCGTCGCGGAAGCCGCGGGCGAGCCCGCAGCGGGCCACGCGGGCCACGCGGGCCACGCGGGCCACGCGGGCCCAGTGGGTCCAGTGGGCCTGGTGGTCCTGGAGGCGTTCCCCGACCACCTCTTCCTCGACAGCGTCGCCGTCCACCCCGACGCGCACGGCAGGGGCGTGGGGCGGCGGCTGCTGCGGTTCGTGGAGGCACACGCGCGTGCGCTGGGCCTGCCCGAGGTCAGGCTCTACACGAACGCGTTGATGTGGGAGAACCAGGAGATCTACCCGAAGTACGGGTACGAGGTCGTGGAACGCCGAGTGGACGGGCCCTACGACCGCGTCCACTACCGTAAGCGGCTGCTGTGACGCGTCTCATGACGTGACCGGCCCGGTCAGTTGTCCGGCCACCACGTGCGCGCGATGTCCTTGCGGACCTCCGGGCGTCCCGAGGGGCGCTCGTCGGGCTCCTCACGGACTCGGCGGGCGTCGGTCTTCTTCAGGGGCTTCTGCACGGTCAGACGGCGCATGGCTGCCTCCTTACGGATCCACCGGGTTCCGCGTTCTCACGGAGGTAGACCCTTTCCCCGAGACTTACTCATCGATGCACGCCTGTCAGTGGCGGTTGTCACGATCCGGTGTCCCGGATCCGTTGTCAGTGGCGGGTGTCACTCTTGGCGGCATGGCGAACCGCAGTGACGAGACGACCGCGTCGAGTATCGACTGGGACGCGGAGGCCGCCACCTTCGACGACGAACCGGACCACGGTCTGCGCGACGCGGGCGCGCGCCGGGCGTGGGCGGTCCGGCTGGCGTCCTGGTTGCCCGCGCGGCCCGGCGACGTCCTCGACCTGGGCTGCGGCACCGGCACCCTGTCGCTCCTCGCGGCCGAACAGGGACACCGCGTCACCGGCGTCGACCTGTCCCCGGCCATGGTGGCGCGGGCGAGGGCCAAACTCGCCGGCCGTGACGCGGTGTTCATCACCGGTGACGCGGCGGCACCGCCGGTGGGTGGACAGCGCTTCGACGCCGTGCTGGTCCGGCACGTGCTGTGGACGTTGCCCGACCCCGGCCGGGCGCTGCGGCACTGGCGGGAGTTGCTCCGTCCCGGAGGGCGCCTGGTCCTGGTCGAGGGCGTGTGGGGGAGCGTCGCCCCGGTCGGCATGGCTGCCGACCGGCTCGCCTCCCTCCTCGCCCCGCTCGCCGGCGAGACGCGCGTGGAACGGCTGTCGGACGACCCGTCGCTGTGGGGGAGGGAGGTGGCGGACGAGCGGTACGCGGTGGTCGTGATACCGGAGTGAGGACAGGCCCTAGTCCAGCAGGTTCGTGAATCCGCTCCCGCGGGCCAGCCGCTCCAGTTCGTCCAGTGCGGCCACGGCGGCGGCCGCGGCCGCGGGGTCCCGCTCCGCCAGGCCGCTCTCGGCGAACTCGTCCTCGTCCAGCCGCAGTACGTCCGTGCCGTCCGCGGAGCGCCAGAGGTCCAGGTCGAGGTCCTCCACGACCAGCTCCGTGCCGGTCAGTACGGCGGGGCGGGTGATGTCGCAGTACCAGCCCTTGAGCAGGCCGGCCGCCGTCCGGACCTCTTTCACCGAGTACCACCGGTCGCGCCAGTAGTACTCGGTGAAGACGTCACCCGCCTCGAAGCGCACGAAGCCGAAGTCGCGGATGCCGGCACCGGCCCAGGGGGCGCGGACCGCCAGGCGGGTGCCGTCGTCGTGCAGCAACTCGCCCGCGTACCGGATCTTCGTACGGCCCGCCTTGACCAGGACGACGTCCACCCCGGTCGGCGAGTCAGCCGAGTTCGCGGACATGGCGCACCTCCGTTCCGCAGACCTCGTACCCGAGCCACTTGTTGATGGCGAGCATCGGAGCGTTGTCGGTGTCGTTTCCGGTGAGCGCCTCCGTGTAGCCGGCGGCGCGGGCCCGGTGCAGGGCGTCGGTCTTGGCGAGCTTGGCGAGACCCCGGCCGCGGTGGGCGCGGACCGTGCCGGTCATCGCGGTCGCATAGCGGGTGCCACCGTCGGTGTAGGCGACGCTGAAGGCGACGGGGCGGCCGTCGACGACCGCGACCGTGGTCAGTTCACGGTTCAGGAGCGGGTGCCGCCAGGTCTCCGCGAGCCAGGCCTCGTAGTCCGTGAACTCGATGTCGACGTCGCTCGGTTCGTCCGCCAGCGTCTCCGCGTCCAGCTCGAACACCGGGCGGGGATCGTCGGCGAAGACGGCGGCGGTGCGCAGTTCGACGCCCGGGGAAGGGGACGGCAGGGGCGGGAGCGTGCCGTTAGCCAGGTCGAAGCGGAGGAAGTGGGCGGAGCGCCGACGTTCGTAGCCGTGCCGCTCGGCGAAAGCCAGGTTGGCGGGCTCGTCCAGCACCCAGGCGAACAGCTTCGTCGCCCCCTCGGTGGCGAGGTACTCCTCGGCCGTGCGCACCAGCAGCCCGCCGGCACCGCGCCGGAGCCGGTCCGGGTGGACGTAGATGTTGAGGTACGCCTGACCGGGTTCCGGGCTGTCGTGCACCAGCCCGACCTGGGCCGTGCCGATCATCTCCCCGTTCTCCTCCGCGACGAGGGACCGGCTCCGGGCGTCCGGGTGGGTGTGCAGGAGATGGTGGACGACGGCCTCGGGCGTCCACAGGATGAACGGCAGGGCGACATGGCGGACACGGGCGAAGGCCGCGGCGTCGGCCGGATCGTCGGGACGCAGGTCGCGCACGAGAACGGTCATGTGAGCGCACGCTACGGCGGACGGGCGGTCGGGTGCCTCTCATTTTCCCGGGGATGCGGGACAATCGCCGCGTGACTCTGAAGATCCACATCGACGACGGTGCCCCGCCCTACGAGCAGGTGCGCGCGCAGATCTCCGAACAGGCGCGGTCGGGGGCGCTGCCGGTCGGGTACCGGCTGCCGACCGTGCGCGGGCTGGCGGAGTCCCTGGGGCTCGCCGCGAACACGGTCGCCAAGGCGTACCGGGCGTTGGAGGGGGACGGGGTGATCGAGACGCGGGGGCGCAACGGGACGTTCGTCGCTGCCGCGGGCTCGGCGGCGGAGCGGGAGGTGGCGTCCGCCGCGCAGGAGTATGCGTCGCGGGCGCGGCGGCTCGGTATCGCGGAGGGGGATGCGGAGGCCGCGGTGCGGGATGCCCTGCGGGTGGCCTACGGGGGGTGAGCGCCGTTCTGGCGGGGGCCTGTTCTTGTCCGCGGGTGCGTCGCGTCGTGGCTCGTCGCGCAGTTCCCCGCGCTCTAGGCCCTGTCGTCAGACTCCCGTCTGCCTCGCGACGCCATCACGCACTCTCGCCGCACGGGGCCCTGACCCAAGTACATCCAGTACGAGGGTCAGGGTGCCGCGCGCCGAGAGCACGCACCTGACGCCGCGAGGCCCGCCCTCCGGGCGGACGACGGGAGTCTGACGACAGGGCCTAGGGGGTTCGAGTGACCGTGAGTCCAGAAGTACGGGCCAGTCTGGCGAAAGTCTGCGCGTCGCTCACCGCTGCCGCGTTCGGGTCGTTGTTGAAGTACGCGTAGACGTCGTGGTCGTCCGGCCAGGTGTTCGCGATGCGGTCGACCCATGTCGCCAGGGACCGGCGGCCGTAGTGCGGCCAGGGTGCGGCTCGCCCCTGGTGGAAGCGGACGTAGCCCCAGTCGGTGGTGCGCCACAGCGGGGCGACCGGGCGGGCCCGGACGTCGGCCCAGCACAGTGCGGCGCCCCGCGCCGTGAGTACGTCCCGCACCCCGGGTGTCCACCAGGACTCGTGCCGGGGTTCCACCGCGACCCGGATGCCGGGCGGGAAGCAGGCGAGGCAGGCATCCAGGAGGGCCGCGTCGCCGCGCAGGGTCGGCGGGAGTTGCAGCAGGACCGGGCCGAGGCGGTCGCCCAGACCGGCCGCGTGGGTCATCAGGCGGTCGACCGGCTCCTCGGGGTCCCGCAGCCGCTTGATGTGGGTGAGGTAGCGGCTCGCCTTCACCGCGGCCACGAAGTCCGCCGGCACCCGGCCCCGCCACGCCTTGAAGGTCTCCCGCGACGGCAGCCGGTAGAACGCGTTGTTGATCTCGACCGTCGCGAAGCCGGCCGCGTACCGCTCCAGCCACAGCCGGACGGGCAGGCCGGGCGGGTACAGGACGTCCCGCCAGTCCCGGTACTGCCAGCCCGACGTGCCGACGAACAGGGTCATACCCCCATCAAAACACCCGACCGCCCCCGCTACAGGTACAGTCCGGCCTCCGTGCCGTCCCGCGGCTCCGGGAGCGAGGCCGGCGAGGTGCCCCGGCGGAGCGCGTACAGCTCGGCCAGCGTCGCGCCCTGGCGGCTCACCCCCTCCTCGGTGCCGAGCCAGTCCACCGCCTCCCGGCGGGTCAGCGGGCCGATCTCGATGCGGGCCAGGCAGCGGCCGGGGCGGACGACGGCGGGGTGGAGGCGTTCCAGGTCCTCGTTGGTGGTGACGCCGACCAGGACGTTGCGGCCCTGGCCGAGCAGCCCGTCCGTGAGGTTCAGCAGGCGGGACAGCGCCTGGCCCGCCGTGTGCTTGGCCTCGCCCCGGATCAGTTCGTCGCAGTCCTCCAGCAACAGCAGCCGCCAGCGGCCCTTGCCCGCCGAGTCCTCCTCGCCGATGGCGATGTCCATCAGGTAGCCCACGTCGGAGAAGAGGCGCTCGGGGTCGAGGACGCAGTCCACCTGGCACCAGTCCCGCCAGGACCGGGCGAGCGTGCGCAGCGCCGACGTCTTGCCGGTGCCGGGCGGCCCGTGCAGGAGCAGCAGCCGGCCCGCGATGTCCTCGGGGGTCGTCTTCATCAGGCCGTCCATGGCGTCCGCGACCGGAGCCGTGTAGTTGACCCGGACCTCGTCCCAGGTGCCCGCGGAGATCTGCCGGGTGGTGCGGTGCGGGCCGCGCCGCGGGGAGACGTACCAGAAGCCCATCGCCACGTTCTCCGGCTGTGGCTCGGGCTCGTCCGCCGCGCCGTCCGTCGCGTCGCCGAGCACCTTCTCGGCCAGGTCGGCGCTGGTCGCCGTCACCGTGACGTCGGCGCCCCGGTTCCAGCGCGAGATCAGCAGCGTCCAGCCGTCGCCCTCCGCCAGCGTCGCGCTGCGGTCGTCGTCGCGGGCGATCCGCAGCACGCGCGCGCCGGGTGGCAGCAGCGTCGCACCGGACCGTACGCGGTCGATGTTCGCCGCGTGCGAGTACGGCTGCTCGCCGGTGGCGAAACGGCCGAGGAACAGCGCGTCGACGACATCGGACGGGGAGTCGCTGTCGTCGACGTTGAGCCGGATCGGCAGGGCCTCGTGCGGGTTCACGGACATGCCGCCATGATCCGGCACACGGCCGCCGCGTGCACCCGGTTTCCCTGGCACACGCGGCAAGGACGGCACACGGCGGGCGGGGACTGGGCGGCCGACGGTAGGGCGGGCCGGTGGTTCAGGCACCGGCCCCCGACACCCGCCCCCGCACCCGCCGTGTCCTGCGGAGAACGGCGTACCCCTTGGTGAGGGCCCGGTCCCGGGCGAAGGTACGGGCGATCGCGCGGCCCTCGACCAACCGGGCGAACTCGTCGGGCCCCGTGCTCCTGCGTACGGTGACCCGGCGCAGGGCGTACGGCCCCTGGGCGCGGCGCGCCAGGCCGTTGCCGACGGCGAGCGCCTGCGCGTACCCCGTCTCGCGCACCGCCCGCCGCACCCGGCGGTCGGAGTACCCGTAGGGGTAGGCGAACGAGGCCGGTACGGAGCCCAGTTGGTCGGCGACGATCTCCTTGCAGTGGATCAGCTCGTACCGCAACCGCTGCTCGCCGAGTTGGTCGAGCTGTGGGTGGGTGTGGCTGTGCCCGCCGATCTCCACGCCGCCGGCGGCCAGTTCGCGGACCTGCTCCCAGTCGAGCATGGTGTCCGGGGCGCCCCCGGTGTCGTACGGGCCGCGCAGCCAGCCGGTCGTGACGAAGGCAGTGGCCGGGAAGCCGTGCTCGGCGAGGGCGGGCAGGGCGTGCCGGTGCACCCCCTCGTAGCCGTCGTCGAAGGTGATGAGGACGGGCCGTTTCGGCAGCGGCCGGCCGGAGCGCCACGCGGCGGCCAGCTCCGCGGTGCCGATCGGGGTGATGCCCCGGTCGGCGATCGCCGCCATCTGCCCGGCGAACGCCTCCGGGGTCACCGACAGGACGCGGGTCGCGTCGTCCGGGTCGGCCGCGACCGCGTGGTACATGAGGATCGGCACGCGCGCGTCGTACTCCTCGCGCTCCTCAGCCATGCGCGCCCCCCTCGACCGGCGCCACGGAGAACGTCGCCCCGCCGCGCCGTGCCCGTACGCTCCCCACCACGTAGCCGCCCGCCGCCGTGAGCACCCCGGCGACGATCGCGCCCGCCCGTCCCGCGCCGCCCGGCCGGGCCAGCACGGCGTCGCGCAGCCCGCGCACCACACCGGCCGGCAGGACCCGGGTGGCGTACCGGCGTTCGGACTCCAGCCCCTTGCCGGCGCCGACGCTGCGCGCCACCAGGGCCTTGGACAGGCCCTCGGCGTAGGTGCGGGTGCGGAAGTAGCCGAAGTGCTCGCGCACCTCGGGCACCCGGTGGTGGACCACCGCCCGGTCGTCGATCAGCAGCACCGCGTCGGGCCGGGCGCGGGTGAGCCGGATGCACAGCTCCGTCTCCTCGCAGCCCAGCGGACGCTTGTCGCCGTCGCGTCCGATGCCGGTGGCGAAGCCGCCCGCCGCGTCGAACGCCTCGCGCCGGAAGGAGGCGTTGCCGCCCAGCACGTTGCGCACCCGGACCCGGCCGGGCGGCAGGCCCCGGTACGTGCAGCCCACCACCCAGTCGAACTCCTCCGGAAACCATCCGGGACGGCGCCCCGACGCCCAGATCGGCACCGTGCGCCCGCCGACGGCGACGACCGCCGGGTCGGCGTACCCCTCGGCGAAGTGCCCCAGCCAGTCGCGCTCGGCCACGGCGTCGTCGTCGAGGAAGGCGATCACCTCCCCGCGTGAGGCGGCGATGCCGGTGTTGCGTCCGGCGGACAGGCCGCGGGGGCCCGCGTTGGCGAGCACCCGCACGTCCCGTGTCTCCTTGTACTCCTTCAGCAGCCGGTTCCGGAGCGCTTCGTTGTGGTCGACGACCAGCAGCGTCTCCCGGGCCGGGTGGGACTGCACCCGCACCGAGGAGACCGCCGCGAGGATGTCCTCCCAGCGGTCCTCGGTGTAGACGCAGATCACGACGGAGATCGTGAGGGGAGCGCCGGTACCGCTCAAGACGCCTTCCTTCGGACCGGGACGACCGGGACGACCGGGACGACCGGGGTGACGGGGGTGGCGGGGGTGGCGGAGCCGACCGAGGCGAGCGTCGGCGCGTGCGTACGGCTGCGCAGCGCGCGCCGGTTGGAGCGCTCGTCGAGGATGACTCTGAGCACCCGCAGCCCGTCCCGCACGGCACGCAGGTTGCTGACGCCGTGGATGCGCAGGTACTCGTGGCTGGGTATCTCCTGAACCTTCAGGCCGGCCTTGACGACCCGGATGTTCATCAGGGTCTCGACCTCGAAGCCGGTGCAGTCGAGGTCGATCTTGTCCAGGCAGTGCCGCCAGAAGGCGTTGTAGCCGTAGCAGAGGTCGGTGTAGCGGGCGCCGAACTTCCGGTTGACCACCGCGCACAGCGCGCGGTTGCCGAGCTTGCGGATGAAAGTCATGTCGTCGGTGCCGCCGCCGTTGGCGAAGCGGGAGCCCTTGGCGAAGTCGGCGCCGGAGACGAGCGCGGACACGTAGGACACGATCTCCTGGCCGTCGGCCGAACCGTCGGCGTCGACCATCACGATGATGTCGCCGGTGCACGCCTTGAAGCCGGTGATCAGCGCGTCCCCCTTGCCCTTGCCGCGCTGCTCGACGACCTTGACGTCCGGCCACAGCTCCCGGGCGACCTCGACGGTGTTGTCGGTGGAGTTGCCGTCCACGACGACGACCTCGTGGACCCAGTCGGGCAGTGTCTTGAAGACGTAGGGGAGGTTCTCCGCCTCGTTCATGGCGGGTATCACCACGCTCACCGGCGGAGCAATCGCCAGGTGCGAGGAGACGGGCCGGTACTTCTCGGCCGGTGACGGATCGGATGTCTGACCGGACGACGGATCGTTGCCCGTCGACGCCGGCTGCAGGACTGAGCTCATGAGTCTGTTCCCTCTCGTCCGGCGGACCGCCCGCCCCAGGGGCGGTCCGGCTCTGTATCCGGTTCGAAAGGGGGGTTATCACCCACGGCGCGACGGCATGGATCTCCGTGCGTGCCAGGTGAGCTGGCAAAGCCTGTCGACGCCGGAAAGAAACGGCAGCCGACTGCGCGGCACGGCCCGGTCACCGATGCGGTCACCGAGCACGGCACCCCCCTACCGCGCGTCCCACCCCGGCCCGCCGCGGCCTCGAGCCCTCCCCTGAGCCGCTTGCCGACGTACCGATGCGGGAGATGTATGACGGTATTGACGATTGAACCCGTATGGCAAGACCTGGAAGCAGGTCTCACGTTTTTGTTGGTTTGCCGCCATCCGTGCTTCTTGTGGGGCGTTTGCACGCGGCGCCGGTCCCCCGGACCGTTCCGCTTTGCCCCCCGAAGCCCAAGATGCCGGGCCTCAATGTGACGCAGCCCGCAGGAGAGCGTCAAGGGCGCACTGATGTGCGCGCTGACTTTCGTCCGATATTGAATGACTGTCAGCCATTTCTTGGCATGGACACTTCCTGTCAACGCGCGTAGCCGCTACCACGGTTGTAGCGGAGATCCTGCTATAGGAGGTTCCATGAGACGTTCCCGACTTGTCGGCTTCCTGAGTTCGCTCCTCCTCGCCGCCGGCGCCGCCCTCACCGGGGCCGCGTCCGCTCAGGCGGCCCAACCCGCCGCAGCCGACGGCTATGTGGCGCTCGGCGACTCCTACTCCTCCGGGGTCGGAGCGGGCAGCTACATCGGCTCCAGCGGCGACTGCAAGCGCAGCACGAAGGCCCATCCGTACCTGTGGGCCGCCGCCAACTCACCTTCGTCGTTCGACTTCACCGCCTGTTCCGGCGCCCGTACGGGTGATGTTCTCGCCGGACAGCTCGGCCCGCTCGGCTCCGCCACCGGCCTGGTCTCGATCAGCGTCGGCGGCACCGACGCCGGCTTCTCCGACGTCATGATGACGTGCGTGCTCCAGTCCGACAGCTCCTGCCTGTCGCGGATCGCCACCGCGAGGGCGTACGTCGACTCGACACTCCCCGGCAACCTCGACAGCGTTTACTCGGCCATCCGCGGCAAGGCGCCCAGCGCCCGCGTCGTCGTCCTCGGCTACCCGCGCTTCTACCAGCTCGGCGCCTCCTGCATCGGCCTCTCCGAGACCAAGCGGAAGGCGATCAACGACGCCTCCGACCACCTCAACACCGCCATCGCCAAGCGCGCCGCCGACCACGGCTTCACCTTCGGCGACGTACGTCCCACCTTCACCGGCCACGAGATCTGCTCCGGCAACTCCTGGCTGCACAGCGTGAACTGGCTCAACATCGGCGAGTCGTACCACCCGACCGCGGCCGGCCAGTCCGGCGGCTACCTGCCGGTCCTCAACGGCGCCGCCTGACCGGAAGCGGAAGGAGAAGGAGAGGGGGAGAGGGAGGGGGAAGCCCCGCCCGTCGGGGTCTCCCCCTCCGTCCCCGTCCCCGTCCCCGTTCCACAGGCCACGGAGAACGCCACCGAGTTCGACGTGGTCTCCACCGGAGACCGCACCTCCACGCGGACGGCACTCTCGAACGTGCCGCTGTCGTTGTTAGTCGTCACGACGACCGTGTCCTGCCGTACGCGGTCACCTCCCGCGGGGAAGGACAACGTCTTCCACCCCGGGTCGGAGACCGACCCGTCCTCCGTCACCCAGCGGTAGCCGAGCCGCGCGGGCAGCCGCCCCACCGTGAACGTCGCCGTGAAGGCGGGTGCCAGGTCGTGCGGCGGAGGACAGACCCCCGAGTATCCGGTGTGCGAGCCCGCCACGGAGACCTTCACCGACTGCGGTGCGGGACTGCTCTCCGTGCTGTGGCTGCCGGAGGCCGACGGGTTCGGCTCCTCACTCGACTCCGTCCGGCTCGGCGCGGCCGAACTCGCCCCAGGGCCCCGGCTTCCGCCCGAACCCTCCGTACCGCCACCGCCGTCCGAGCGGTTCAGCAGCGCGTACGTCACTCCGGCCAGTGCGAGCGCGAGCACCGCCAGCCCCAGGACCAGCACCGCACGCGCGCGCCGGTCCCGGCCCCCGGGCGAGGTGGGCGCGGACCGGGCGGCCGTCGCAGTCGCCGGCCCTGGCCCCGGCCCCGGCATCGGCATCGGCATCGGCATCGGCATCGGCGGAGTCGGCCGGACCGGCTCCGGACGGGCCGCGACGGTGGGGGCGTACGCGCCGGCCGGCACCGTGTCCGCCGTCGGCGCACCGCCCCCGGCTCCCAGGACCCGCAGCTCCCGCTCGGCACGCTCGGCCGGGAGCCGTTCCGCCGGGTCCTTGCGCAGCAGGCCCTCGATGACGGGCGCGAGCGCGCCGGCCCGGTGCGGCGGCGGCAACTCCTCGTCGACGATCGCCCGCAGGGTGCTCAGCGGGGTGTCCTGACGGAAGGGCGAGGCGCCCTCGACCGCCGTGTAGAGCAGCACGCCCAGCGACCAGAGGTCGGACTCGGGACCGGGCGTGCGGCCCAGCGCCCGTTCCGGAGCGAGGAACTCGGGCGAGCCGATGACCTCGCCGGTCATGGTCAGCGCCGAACTGCCCTCGACCATGGCGATCCCGAAGTCGGTGAGCACCACCCGGCCGTCGTTCGACAGCAGCACGTTGCCGGGTTTCACGTCCCGGTGCAGCACCCCCGCCCCGTGCGCGGCCCGCAGCGCGGCCAGCACCTCGGCACCGATCCGCGCGGCCCGCGGCGGTTCCAGCGGGCCCTCGGCCCCCAGCAGGTCGGCCAGCGACAGCCCGCGCACCAGCTCCATCACGATCCAGGGCCGGCCGCCGTCGGTGGCCACGTCGTACACCGTGACCACGTTGTGGTGGGCGACCCTGGCGGCGGCCCACGCCTCGCGCTCCAGCCGCGTGTACATCCGGCGCACATCGGTCTCCGGCAACCCGGCGGGCGCGCGCACCTCCTTGACGGCGACCTCGCGGTGCAGCACCTCGTCGCGGGCGCGCCACACCGTGCCCATGCCGCCCTCGCCGAGGGGGGACAGGAGGCGGTAGCGGCCGTCGATCACGCGCTCACCGCCGGGTTCTCCGGACACCGGCGCCCCCTATGAGGTCTCGCGCGGACATTCCCCGCAACGGGCCCGAATCACTCCCGCATGCATCCCAAAAGTAGCTCAGCCGAGTGCGGATGCGGCCCCCCTGAACACCAATCCGGCCCCGAGGACCACCACGACGAACGCCGACCCGAGGGGAGTGGCCCGGCGCACCAGCCCGGCCAGCGGGCCCGACGTCCACCGGGGACGCCGCCGCAGCAGGCGGCTCGCGCCGCCGCCGAGCCGCACGACCGCGGCACCGGCCGCGGTGAGGGTGAGGGCGAGCCCGACGCCGTACGCGAGCACGAGGAGGAGGCCGAACCAGGCCTGGCCGAGGGCGGCCGCGCCGACGAGGACCACCACGGCGGACGGACTGGGCACGAGCCCGCCGGCGAATCCGAGGAGGATCGTGCCGCGGAGGGAGGGGGAAGTGGGGTGGGTGTGGGTGCGGGAGCCGTGACTGTGGCTGTGACCGTGGTCGTCGCCGTGACCGTGACCGTGACCGTGACCGTGACCGTGGTCGTCGCCGTGGTCGTGGTCGTGGTGGTGGTCTTGGTGGTGGCTGTCGGCATGGGCGTGCGCGTGGCCCCGGTGACGAAGCGCGCGGCGCAGCAGGCTCGCGCCCGCCAGCGTCACCAGGACACCGCTGGCGATGCCGAGCCAGGCGACGACCGAGGGCGCGGCCGCCGAGCCCGCGGTGACCAGGAGGCCGAGGGCGACCACACCCAGGGTGTGCGTGACCGTCACCGAGGCGGCCATCGGCAGGACGTCCTTCAGCCGGGCCCCGCCTCCCCGGGCGGCGGCCGTCGCGGCCATCAGCGTCTTGCCGTGGCCCGGCGCGAGCGCGTGCATCGCGCCCAGGGCGACCGCGACGACGAGGGCGAGGCCTGCGAAGCCGAGTGTCAGGTCGTGCCGGGCGACCAGGGAGTCCAGGGCGCGGGTCCAGCGGTCGGCGCCCCGGGGCAGGACGGAGGCGGCGGGGGCGTCCTGCTGCCGTTCCCGGTCCAGCGCGGGCCCGCCGGGCCGGACGCGCAGGGACGCGCTCGCGGTGTCGGCCGGGGAGGAGAGCAGTTCCTCGGGGTAGCGGGTCAGTTCGCGCGAGACGGATGCCGTCGCCACGTCCGACTCGGTGAGCGTCATGCTGTCGCCGCGCGCGGTGATCTCGCGCCAGCCGGGACCGGACGAGGCACCGGCGGCCCGGAAGCCGACGGTCGCCTCGGCGGCCTCGGGCATCGGCGCGGTGAGCCGGCATTCCAGGCGCAGGGTGTCGAGCCCGGCCTGACCGGGCCGCACGCGAGCGTGGCTGCGCTGCGCGGTGAGGCCGACCGCACGGCCGTCGACGGTGAGCCCGCTGTCCCGGGCGGCCTTCGCACAGCGCTGCCGGGCCCACTCCGCGATGCCGAGCCGTTCGACGTCGGGGCCGGCCTGGGTGGCCGGGATCTCCGCGAGGTCCTCGACGTGGTCGACGCGCAGTTCGCCGGGGGCGGCGACCAGACCGTCGTAACGGTTGACGGTGAAGTTGCCGAGCGGATGCGCGCTCGCCCCGGCCGAGGGGAACAGGGCGAGGGCGCAGGCCGCGGTGAGTACGGCGGCGCCGCGCGCCAGGAGACGGCGGGAGCGGCGGGGGCCACGGGAGCGGCGGGAGCGGTCGGGGCTCAACGCGCCGTCTCCAGGTCCTTGAGCGCCGTGCGGGCCTCGCGCGCGCCGAGGGGCGAGAAGCCCGGGTTCAGTTCCAGTGCCGCCGTCAGATGGCGGCGGGCGTCCCCGTCCCGCCCCACCGCGCGCTCGATGACGCCCAGATGGTGGAGGAACGCGGCGTTGCGGTAGCCCGTGGCCGTGGCCCGGCGGGCGTACGGCAACGCCTCCGCGTCGCGGCCGCTCACGTGCAGCGCCCAGGCGAGGGCGTCCGCGGTGTGCACGGTGGGGCGGCGGTCCCATTCGGCGCGGGCCGCGCGCAGGGCCGCGTCCTTGTCGCCGTGGTCGGCGGCGGCGAGGGCGGTGTCCAGGTCGACGTTCACGCCGCCGGACCGGGCGAGCGCCGTCCAGGCGTCGACGAGGGTGTACTGCTCGCGGGCCTTCGCCTTCTCGCCCCGCGCCTCGTACAGCTCGCCGAGCGCGACGAGCGGGCCGGGCAGCGGGGAGCGGGCGACGACGCTCTCCAGGTCCCGGACCGCGCCGGCCTCGTCGCCGCTCGCGGCCTTCGCCCGGGCGCGGCCCTCCAGGGCGGGCAGGTGGGTGTCGTCGGCGGCGAGGGCACGGGCGTAGTGGCCGAGGGCGGCCGGGTGGTCCCCCTGACTCCAGGCGAGCCGGCCCAGCCGGGTGGCGACGTACGCCACGTCGGCGGGGGCGGAGGCACCCGCGAGGGCCTGCTCCAGCACCCGCCGCGCGGTGTCCACCTCGCCGCGCAGCTCCCGGACGTACGCGTACCGGGTGAAGACCGGGATGCCCGGCCGCCGGGTGTCGGCGGTGTCGGCGGCCCGTGCCGCGTCGTCGTAGCGGCCGAGTTCGACGAGGGCGTCGATACGGGAGCACAGGGCGCGTTCGTTGTAGGGGTTCGACCTCAGAGCGCGGTCGGCGTACGCCAGCGCGTCCGCGAAGTCGTGCCGGGCGGCGGCGAGGGCGGCGCGGCCGGCGAGGGCCTGGTCGTTGCCGGGGTTCAGGTCCAGGGAACGCTTGAGGGCCTTCTCGGCCCGCGGGTAGCGGGAGGGGTCGCCGTCGGTGCGGGCCTGCTCGACGTAGGCCAGTCCGAGCGTGGCCCAGCCGCCGAAGTCCCGCGGCTGGGAACGGAGCCGGGCCTGCAGGGCCGGGACACCCGCGTCCAGGCCGACGCCGTTCAGCATCCCCGGCCCGCCCCGCGGCACACCGGCCGCCACCACGCCCCGCCCTTCCCGAACTCCGTCGACCGCGACGGCCCCCGCGGTCAGCGCCACGGCCAGCAGTGCGGCACACCCGACCGAGCGCGAGCCCCGCCAGCGCCGCCCGGCCGCGGCGAAGCGCCGCACGGCGGCCAGGCGCCGGCCGGCGCCGGTGACTCCGGCTTCGGCGTCTCCCGTCCCGGGCGGGGGGACGGGAGCCTCGGCCGGTTCACTGACCGGTTCGCTGTCGTTACTGTGCGGGGCCATGCCTCTCCTCAAGCGATCAAGCGATCAAGCGGTGCGAGCGACGTACGGGAGACGGGAGCGGAGGCGGCGCGGCCCGCCGTGGGGGAGGGGAAGGGAGCGGACCGCGCCAGTCGGTGGGGCCGGTCAGTAGGCCCGGCCTCGCATGCGGCGCCACCACGCCAGGGCGCCGCCGATCAGCAGGATGCCGACGGCTCCGGCGCCCGCGGAGGCGGCGATGAGGGTCGTGTCGTCGGAGCCGGCCGGCCGCAGCGCGTCGCCCAGCTGGTTGCGCACGTCGTTGTCCTCGCCGGTGCCGTCGGCGAGCGGACCGCGTGAACCCTCCGTCGGGTTCGCCACGTACGGGAAGGCCTTCCCGAACTCCTTGTCGTTGACGTCGACCGCGTCGCCCAGGTCGTTCGCGGCACCGACCAGCTCGCCCTCGACCACCTGGAGCGCGGCGTCGATCACGTCGTCGGCCAGCCGGCGCCCGTTGGGGAAGCCGGCGTTGTCGCCGTCGAGAACGCCGAGGCGCTTCGGCTCTGCGGCCGGTGCGATCGAGGTGTTGAGGCGCAGTTGCTCCGAGGGCGTGACATGCGGCGGCTGGTTGAGGTCCTTGACGCCCTTGAGGAACACCTCGACGAGGTCGTCGCGCGGCTCGGCGGGCGCCTCGATCTTGTAGATCGCCTCGATGAGCTTCGGCAGCTCGGGGTTGGTGACGTTCGGCAGGAACTGTGCGTCGTCGGCCGGCACGGACGCGTTGAACGTGTCCTTGTCCTTCAGCGGGTTGACGACCTCGTTCACCAGCGGGTTGCCGATCCGTGAGACCTGGGTGAACTCCCCTTGCGCGTTCTTGCGCTGCGTCGTCGACCAGATGCCCACCACCGGCTGCTCGGCCGACTCCACGACCATGGCGGTGGGGACCTGGAGCGCGATCGAGTTGACGTTGTAGCCCTTGAGGGTGTCGTTGCCGACCTCGGACAGGTTTCCGCCGTACAGCAGGTCGAAGACGCGCAGGTCCAGGAAGAACGGGTCGTCGGCCTGCCCGGCGAAGGTCTGCGCCCCGCCGGCCAGCTCGTGGACCGCCTGGTCGCGCAGCGCGCCGTAGTCCGGCATCGACGCCTTGCCGACGTTCGACGGCGCCACCGGCACCTCGTGGGCGATCGTCGTCCGGGAGGCCTCCTTTCCTCCGTGGAGCTTGATGAGGTCGATGTCGTAGGTCTGGGTGATGTTGAGATCCGGGTCGTCGAGACTGGTGACGGGGCCCGTGTTGTAGAGGAACGTCTTGTCGTTCTTCGTGTGCGTGGTAAACGTGTACCGGAACACCAGATCGCCCAGCGCGTCGCCGTTGTTGTCGACGTGCAGGTCGTACTGGGCGTCCTCCGCGAAGGTGAAGAAGTTCGGCCCGCCGGCCGGTTCCTCGAACGGGGTCCAGTTCGCGACGAGCGTCGTGGTGTCCGGCCGGTCCGGGCTCACGAAGGCGTACAGGTCCGTGTTGTCGTACTGCGGGGTCCCCGAAATCAGCGGGGCCTCCCGATGACTGGAGGCGGACGCCGCCCCAGGTTCCAGCGCGGTCACGCCGGCGGCCGCGAGACCTCCGGCGGCCAGCGCGCCGCAGACCAGCGTGGCCACGCCCCGGCGGCGCCCCGCGCCACCGCTTCCGGAGATAGGTGTCATGCCGTCCGTCCTCTGTGCCGATGAGCCGACTTCCCTGACGCACCGGCATTCGGAGCGCTCCCCGACCCGGATTGGCCGGCCCCGGAAAGAGCCCCGAAAGAGCCCCGAAAGGACCCGGAAAGAACCGGAATGATGAAGCCGGATGGGCGCGGGAGGGGCCCGGAATCCCCTTCCGCGGCCAACACGTGCCCGGCCGACCCGCGTTTTCCGTCCGCCGATCCGTAACTCCTGCGGAGGGCGCGCACGCTGCGCGCGCCCGGTGGTGACGGACGGGCCGGGCGCGGCCCGCGGTGAGAGGGGGACCGAGTGGGGGCGGACGAGCTGCTGATGCTCGTGGCGGACGGTGACCAGAAGGCCTTCGAGGAGCTGTACGGGCTGGTCTCCGGACCGGTGTTCGGACTCGTACAGCGCGTGGTGCGCGACCCCGCCCAGTCGGAGGAGGTGGCGCAGGAGGTGCTGCTCGAACTCTGGCGGTCCGCCGCCCGGTTCGACCCGCGCCGGGGAAGTGCCCTGTCCTGGATCCTCACCGTCGCCCACCGCCGCGCCGTCGACCGGGTGCGCAGCGCCCGCGCGGCCGGCGAGCGCGAGCAGCGCGAGGCCCGCCGCGCCCACCATCCCGCCTTCGACCAGGTCTCCGAGGAGGTGGAGGCCGGCCTCGAACGCGAGTGGGTGCGCCGTTGCCTGGACCGCCTGACCGCACTGCAGCGCCAGTCGGTCACCCTCGCCTACTACGACGGCTACACCTACCGGGAGGTCGCCGAGCGCCTCTCCCTTCCGCTGGGCACGGTGAAGACACGGATGAGAGACGGACTCAACCGCCTGCGCGACTGCCTGGGAGGCACCGCATGAGCCTCTTCGGCCGGCTGCCGCGCCGCGGCGACCTCCACTCGCTCGCAGCCCCGTACGCCCTGGACGCCCTCGAAGGCGCCGAACGGGTCCGCTTCGAGCGGCACCTGGAGGGGTGTGAACGCTGCGCCGCCGAGGTGCGGGCGCTGTCCGAGGACGCCGTCCGGCTGGCCTGGTCCACGGCCGCCCCGGCACCGGCCGACCTGCGCGGGCGGGTCCTGGCCGCCGTACGGAGCACTCCGCAGGAGCCCGCGCCCGGGCCCGTGCGCCGGCTGCCGCCGCACGTGTGGGGCGTCCAGCCGCCGCCGGCGCGCTCCCGCGCGTCCCGGCCGCGCCCCCTGCTGGTGCCCTTCGCCACGGTGACGGCCGCCGCGGCGCTCGTGGTCGCCTCGCTCTTCGCCGTCCAGGCGAACCGGACACAGGGCGAACTGGACACCGCGCGGGACCGGGCACGTGAGATCGCCCACGTTCTGGCCGCGCCGGACGCCCGCGCGACGAGCGGCGAGGACGACCGGGGCCGCAGTATCGGAGTGGTCGCCTCCGCATCCGAGGGGCGCGCGGTCGTCACCCTGAGCGGATACGGGGACCCGTCCGGCGGCCGAGTGCACCAACTCTGGCTCATGCGCCCCGGCGCCGTACCGCGCTCCCTCGGGCTCTTCGACGGCGACACACCCCTGGTCGCCTCCGGCCTGAACCGGGCCGCCACCTCACTGGCCGTGACGATCGAGCCCGACGGGGGCTCGGCCCGCCCGACGAGCAGGCCGGTTGTCCAACTCACCCTGGAATCTGCTGGATTCGGAGAGTAGTCGTCAACCCCCTTACGGGGAAGGTGAATCCTGTGACCGCGATACACGCATGCCGTACCGGGGCGATAGGGTTACTCTGCCCGGGCCGGGTGGACTCGTACGGGTGGGGAGTGACATGGAACAGATAACAGTGCGCAGCAGGGCAAGGGTCCCTGCGATCACTTGCGGAAGCAGCGCGGCCAGCTCGCGTCTCGACCGTCATCTCGCGGTGCTCGGAGGACCTGCCCTCCCGCAACGGGAGACGGTTGAGGCGACGTCGCTGATGCGTGAGCTGACCGCGCGTGAGCCCGCGCACAAGCGCAGCAGCAGGGGCGCCAGGGTGCGCCGGGTCTCGCTGTTCGCGCCGTTGCGCCGACTGCGCCGCTCGCTGTTCGGCGGCAACTAGGCCCGCGCGTCGGCGGTCACACCGACCCGGCGCGGTGCCGCGCAGTCCGTCATCCCCACGGCACGCAGCGGCGCCCCGGTGTGCTCCCGAGCGCGGGTAAACCTCCCTACGCCTCGTACCCGTTCGTACGTCCGTCCCTTCCGTACGTCCGTCCCGTCGATTCCCACCCGGCGTGGCGCCCGCCGGCGGCCCGCTCAGCCCTCTCCGCGCGCGTACCGGCGTACGGCGAGCGGGACGAAGACCGCGAGCAGCACCGCGCACCAGGCCAGCGACCCGGCGACGGGATGCGCCACCGGCCAGGCGGCTCCCTCCGGCACGGGCGCGTTGCCGAAGAGATCGCGCAGCGCCGTGGTCACCGCGCTGATCGGGTTCCACCCGGCGACCGTGCGCAGCCGGCCCGGCAGTCCCTCGGTCGGGATGTACGCGTTGGACAGCAGCGGCAGGATGAAGGTCGCGCCGCCCGGTTGACCGGCGGCCTCCTCGTTCCGGGTGAGCAGCCCCAGGAATATCCCGACCCACGTCGTCGCGAACCGGAACAGCAGCAACAGCCCCACGGCACCCACCGCGCCGAGTCGGGCGGGCCTACAGCAGCACCAGCTGCCCCTCCGGCCCCTCCTCCCGGCCGTCCAGCACGGAGGCCGGCCGGTGGGCCGCCGGGGGCGCCGGCAGGACGCCCGCCTCGCGCAGCTCGGCCGACGTGATCCCGTCCGTCACGGTCAGTTCCCGGCACCGTGGCCGCAGTTCGGCGAGCAGGGCGAGGACCGTGATCAGCTCCAGCAGCTCGGACGTCCAGGTCTGCGGCCAGGTGGCCGGGCGGATCGCGGCCAGCGTGCCCGGCTCGCCCTCGGCGGTACGGGCCGCGAACCACTGCTCCAGCACCCGCACCCCGCCCACCTCGAAGTCCCAGGCACCGGGCGGCACGGGGGAGACCCGGCCCTCTTCCAGGTACAGGGCCTCCTCGTCCCGGTCGTAGCGCAGGGTCAGCGGCCGCGCGGGCAGTGGTGCGCGGACGTACGGGCGACGGCCGCCGGGCAGCTTGGGGCGCTCCCCGTCGCGGCGCATCAGCCACAGGGCGCGCCGGCCCAGGCCGACACCGCGCTCCCACAGCGCGGGGTCCGCGGTCAGCGGGACGACGGAGCCCTCCCGCACGGTCGCCACCGCCCAGGCCAGCACGTCCCCCGGCGCGGGACGCCGGCCGAGCCGGGCGGCCAGGTGGTCGAGGAGGCCGGGGGCCAGGTTCGGCTCCGTCCCGCCGGGACGCCGGTACAGCGGGCGCACCCGGGCTCCGCCCAGCAGCGGCAGCCGCGAGGTCGCGACGAGCAGGGGAGGGCCGGCGGCGCCGGGTGCCTCCACGACGAAGACCTGCCGCTCGTCCGCCACCCGCCACAGCTCCGGACGGGCCGCGTCGATCAGCCGGTGGTCGGGAATGAGCCACTGCTCGTCGAAGGGTGCGCGCAGCACACGGACCGGCTCCGGACACGGCCCCGAGGCGCGCGCCAGCTGCTCGGTGCCGCCGGCCCCGCCCGGCAGCTGTCCGACCGCCGTGTGCGCGGTCCGCGAACGCGTCGGCACCAGCATGCCCTCACGGTCGGGCCCCTCGGCCTTCATCAGGGCGTCCCAGCGGGCTTTGAGGGACGCCGCGTCGGGTGCCGTCGGCCACCCCCGGCCGAGCCGCGGCGGTGCGACGGACCACGGCATGAGGTCCGCCAGCGGCGGAGCGTCGTCGTGCGTCACGCTGGGCATCGTACGACGGGGCGCCCGGGCCTCACGTGGCATCCAGGGTGACCGTGAACGAGAAGCGGTCCCCCCGGTAGTGGATGACCGCCACGTCCAGCACCCGTCCCGCCGTGTCGTACGTGATGCCCGTGTAGTGCAGGATCGGGCTGAGCAGCGGGACTTCGAGCAGCCGCGCCGTCTCCGGGTCCGCGAGCCGGGCCTCCACGGTGTCCGTGATCCGGCTGATGTCCATGCCCACCACGTCCCGCAGCACCTTGGTCATCGGCCAGCGGGCCAGGTCGTCCACGTCGATGCGGGCGGCGACCTCGGGCCGGACGTAGTTGTGGGCGTGGTTGGTGGGCTCACCCGTCTTCTCGTCGCAGCGCAGCCGGTGGTACGTCGCCGTCTCCGCCAGGTCCGGGAAGAACTCGGCGAGTTCGGGCGGCACGGGCCCGGTGCCGTGGCCCAGCAGCTCGGCCTTCATGCCGGACTGCTGGGCCACGATCGCGTCGACCGAGCCCAGCAGCCGCACCGGGGCGCCCCGCCGGGCGTCGGGCTCGATGAACGTGCCGCGTCGGCGGTGCCGGGTGATCAGCCCTTCGTCCTCCAGCTCCTTCAGCGCCTGTCGCATGGTCAGCACGCTCACCCCGTAGTGACCGGCCAACTGCTCCTCCGTGGGCAGGCGCAGCGGGTCCCGGGGCGAGCGGCCCAGTATCGAGGCGCGCAACGACTGCGACACCTGGTACCACAGCGGCAGCTTGCGGTTCAGGACGATGGAGTCCGGGGCGAAGGAGGTCACGGGCCATCCGTACCGGTAGGGAATCCTCAGTGCAAGGGGCGGAAGTGACGCTCCAGGCCCTGCCAGACGTCGTCGTAGCCCTGCTGCAGGTGTTCGGCGCGGGCCGCGTGGGGCGTGAGGGTCACCGGCCAGCGCGTCTCGAACATGAACGCCAGCCCGTCGTCGATCCGCTGCGGCTTCAGCTCGGCCGCGCTCGCCCGGTCGAAGGTCTCCCGGTCCGGACCGTGTGCCGACATCATGTTGTGCAGTGAGCCGCCGCCCGGCACGAAACCCTCCGCCTTGGCGTCGTAGGCGCCCTCGATCAGGCCCATGTACTCGCTCATCACGTTCCGGTGGAAGTACGGCGGCCGGAAGGTGTCCTCGCCCACCATCCAGCGCGGCGCGAAGACCACGAAGTCGACGCCCGCGAGGCCGGGGGTGTCCGACGGAGAGGTCAGCACCGTGAAGATCGACGGGTCCGGGTGGTCGTACGAGACGGTGCCGATGACGTTGAAACGGCGCAGGTCGTAGACGTACGGGACATGGTTGCCGTGCCAGGCGACCACGTCCAGCGGGGAGTGGTCGTAGGTCGCGGTCCAGAGGTTGCCGCAGAACTTGTTGACCACCTCCACCGGGCCCTCGACGTCCTCGTAGGCGGCGACCGGCGCCATGAAGTCCCGCACGTTCGCCAGGCCGTTGGCGCCGATCGGGCCGAGGTCGGGGAGGCGGAAGGGGGCGCCGTAGTTCTCGCAGACGTAGCCGCGGGCCCCCTCGTCGAGCAGTTCCACCCGGAAGCGGACCCCGCGCGGGATCAGCGCCACATGGCCGGGTTCGGCGTGCAGCAGTCCGAACTCGGTGCGCAGCAGCAGGCCGCCGCGCTCCGGAACGATCAGCAGCTCGCCGTCTGCGTCGCTGAAGACGCGCTCCATGGAGGCCGTGGCGTGGTACAGGTGCACGGCCATGCCGGTGCGCTGGGCGACGTCGCCGTTGCCGCCCAGCGTCCACAGGCCCGCCAGGAAGTCGGTCCCCGCCTCCGGCTCGGGCAGCGGGTTCCACCGCAGCCGGTTCGGATCCGGCACGGCCTGGGTGAAGGGCGCCGTGCGGATCGCGCCGTTGCCCGCGCGGGTGTACGCCGGGTGCGCGGCCGACGGGCGGATCCGGTACAGCCAGGAGCGCCGGTTGTCCGCCCTCGGCTCCGTGAACGCCGTGCCGCTCAGCTGCTCCGCGTAGAGCCCCAGCGGCGCCCGCTGCGGCGAGTTCCGGCCCTCGGGCAGGGCGCCCGGAACGGCCTGCGAGCTGTGCTCGTTGCCGAAACCGGACAGGTAGACCAGCCCCTCCGCCGTCTTCCGCGCGTCCCCGCTCATTGATCGCTCCCTCGCAACCCGATTCCCACCCGATTCCTATGGGACACCGTAGGATTGCGGTTTCCCGCGCGCAAGAGGTCGTAGGGGGTTCTGGTCCACGCGGGTAGTCCCGGAGGAGGATGACCGGAACCAGACCCCCGGGGGATCCGGACTGTCGGACCGGTGTTCTAGTCTCCCGTCATGTCGTGGATGCGGGGAGTACTCGCCGTGCTCGCGGTCTGTGTCCTCCTGCTGACCGGACCAGTTGGCTGCGGCTCCAGTGATACGGGCGGTACGGGCGAACCCGGTGCCCGGGACTCCGCCACGCCGGAGGGCAGGCTGCTCGACGTCACCGACGCGGAGGGCCGGCGCTACCGGGAAGTGGACGGTGAGCGCGCTCCCGAGGTCGGTATCGAGGTACAGCCCGAGACCGACGACAGCTGGGTCGTGCGCCTGACCGTCCGCGACTTCAGGTTCTCGCCGACCGGGACGGAGGCGAAGGCGGTGGCCGGCCGCGGCGTCGCCCACCTCTTCCTCGACGGCGACCTCCTCACCCGCCTGCGCGGACCGGAGTACCGCCTCGCCGCCGGCCTCGTGCCCCGCGGCACCCACCAGCTCACGGTCCGCCTGTACGCCGACGACGGCACCGTCTGGGCCGTCGACGGCGAACCCGTCGAGAGCACGGCGGACATCACGGCGTCGGACGCGGAGCCCACGGAGCCGGGGGGGAAGGAGGGCCAGTCGCTTCCCGCCCGCACGGCGGTGCGGTGAGCGGAGCAGGTGGCCACCGCCGTACTGAAGGTCACAGTTCACCGGACCGCGGCGGAAGGGCATCATGAAGACCGTGTCCCACGCGACCTCGCTCCGCCGTGCCCCCGTGCAGCGGCGCAGCGCCGAACGGCTGACCCGGATCCTCGACGCCTGCGCGGACCTCCTAGACGAGGTCGGCTACGACGCCCTGAGCACCCGGGCCGTGGCGCTGCGCGCGGACGTCCCCATCGGCTCCGTGTACCGCTTCTTCGGCAACAAGCGGCAGATGGCCGACGCGCTGGCCCAGCGCAACCTGGAGCGCTACGCGGAGCGCGTGGCCGAACGGCTGACGGAGACGGGCGACGGCGGCTGGCGCGGGGCGCTGGACGCGGTGCTCGACGAGTACCTGGCGATGAAACGGACCGCCCCCGGCTTCTCGCTGATCGACTTCGGCAACCAGATCCCGGTCGGCGGCCGCCACACCGTCCCCAACCACCGCGTCGCCGACCGGCTGACCGAGCTGCTCTCCGGCTACCTCGGCCGCCGCCCGGACGACGATCTGCGCCGCACCTTCCTCGTCGCCGTGGAGACGGCCGACGCCCTCGTGCAGCTCGCCTTCCGGGTCGCGCCGGGCGGGGACGAGAAGATCATCGAGGAGGCCCGGGAACTGCTGCGGGCGTATCTGGGGCGGGTGCTCGACTGACGGGGCGGTGCCCCACGGTCCGCCGGCCGGCTCGCCCGGATTGCCTGACAGGGCTCCCCAACATGCCTACCGGTCGGTATGCTCGCCGCGAGAGAGCGTCGCCGCCGCCGCCCTACGGGAGGACCCGTGTCCCGCACCGCCCTGCGTATCTGCCCCCTGTGCGAGGCCACCTGCGGCCTGGCGCTCACCATCGACGGCACCACGGTCACCGCGGCCCGAGGGGACCGCGACGACGTGTTCAGCCGCGGGTTCATCTGCCCCAAGGGCGCCTCCTTCGGGGCCGTCGACTCCGACCCCGACCGGCTGCGCGCCCCCCTGGTGCGCAGGGACGGTGAGCTGCACGAGGCCACCTGGGAGGAGGCGTTCGACGCGATCGCCGCCGGTGTCCGGCCCGTCGTCGAGCGGCACGGGCCGGACTCCGTCGGCGTCGTCCTCGGCAACCCCAACGTGCACACCATGGCCGGCGCCCTCTACCCGACCGTCCTGACAGGCGCCCTCGGCACCCGCAGCCTCTTCACCGCGTCGACGGTCGACCAGATGCCCAAGCACGTCTCCAGCGGGCTGCTCTTCGGCGACGCCAACGCCATTCCGGTGCCCGACCTCGACCGCACCGACCACCTGCTCCTCATCGGCGCCAACCCGCTGGAGTCCAACGGCAGCCTCTGCACGGCTCCCGACTTCCCCGGCCGCCTCAAGGCGCTCAAGGCCCGCGGCGGCACCCTCACCGTCATCGACCCGCGCCGCACCCGCACCGCCAGGCTCGCCGACCGGCACGTGGCGATCCGCCCCGGCACCGACGCCCTGCTCCTCGCCGCGATGGCCCACGTGCTGTTCGAAGAGAGCCTGGTGGACCTGGGCGCCCTCGCCCCGCACGTCGAAGGGGTCACGGAACTCGCCGACGCCGTAGCCGACTTCACGCCGGAGTCCGTCGCCGCCGCCTGCGACGTGGACGCCGACGTGACGCGCGCCCTCGCCCGCGAACTCGCCGCCGCCCCCACCGCCGCCGTCTACGGCCGCATCGGCAGCTGCACCGTCCCGCACGGCACGCTCGCCAGCTGGCTCGTGGACGTCCTCAACATCCTCACCGGCAACCTCGACCGGCCCGGCGGCGCCCTCTTCCCGCAGGCCGCCACCGACAGGACGCCCCGCCCCGCCGGACCCGGCCACGGGTTCGCGCTCGGCCGCTGGCACTCCCGGGTGAGCGGACACCCCGAGGCCAAGGGCGAACTGCCCCTGTCCGCCCTCGCCGAGGAGATCGACACCGCCACCCCCACCGCCGTCGAGGCGGGTGAGCCGGTGCGCGCGCTGGTCACCATCGCCGCCAACCCCGTGCTGTCCGCACCCGACGGCGACCGGCTCGACAAGGCGCTGGCCTCGCTCGACTTCATGGTGAGCGTCGACCCCTACCTCAACGAGACCTCGCGCCACGCCCACGTCGTCCTCCCGCCGCCCCCGCCGGCCCAGAGCCCGCACCACGACTTCGCCTTCAACACGCTCGCCGTGCGCAACCAGGTTCGCTACACCCGCCCCGCCGTCCCGCTGGAACCCGGCCGCATGGCCGAGACCGAGATCCTGGCCCGGCTGATCCTGGCCGCCACCGGCAGGCACGGCGCCGACCCGGCCGCCGTCGACGCCATGGTGATCGAACAGACCCTCGGCAAGGCAGTGCGGGAGCCGCACTCACCCGTGCACGGACGGGACCCGGGCGAACTGACCGCCCAGCTCACCGGCGAGAACGGCCCCGAGCGGCGGCTCGACATGATGCTGCGCCTCGGCCCCTACGGCGACGGCTTCGGCGTCCGGCCCGACGGGCTGTCCCTGCGGCGGCTGCTCGCCCACCCGCACGGCATCGACCTCGGCCCGCTGCGCGCGCGGCTGCCGCAGCCGCTGAAGACCCGCAGCGGCAAGGTGGAGCTGCTGGCGGGGCCGATCGCCGACGATCTGCCGCGGCTGCGGCAGGCCCTGACCGAGCGGCCCGACGGGCTCGTCCTCGTCGGCCGACGCCATCTGAGGTCCAACAACAGCTGGATGCACAACATCCCGGCCCTCACCGGCGGCTCCAACCGCTGCACCCTGCACGTCCACCCCGACGACGCCGAACGGCTCGGCGTGCGCAGCGGAGAGCCCGTGCGCGTGACGGGCGCCGGGGGAGAGGTGACCGCCCCCGCGGAGGTCACCGACGCGGTGCGGCGGGGCGTGGTCAGCCTTCCGCACGGCTGGGGCCACGGCCGCCCCGGTACCCGTCTGACCCACGCGGCCACCGAGCCCGGCGTCAACGTCAACCAGCTCCTCGACGGCACCCTGCTCGACCCGCTCTCGGGCAACGCGGTCCTCAACGGCATACCCGTCGCGATCGCCCCTGCGCCCCGGCCCTGACCGGCGTACCGCTGTGACCTGGAGTTTTGCGCTTATTGCTCGCATGTCAACGTCTTGTTAACGCTGCTTTGCGCCACCTAACGTCGCTCGCACCGCCTGCCCGGTGGAATGTTCAAGGGCGAACGTTAGGTACTCACTCATGCTGACCATCCTCGGCTTCGCCATGATCACGACCTTCCTGGTCCTGATCATGATGAAGAAGATGTCGCCGATCGCGGCGCTCGTGCTGATCCCCGCACTGTTCTGCGTGTTCGTCGGCAAGGGCGCCCACCTCGGTGACTACGTCATCGACGGCGTGTCCAGCCTCGCCCCCACCGCGGCGATGCTCATGTTCGCGATCGTCTATTTCGGGGTGATGATCGACGTCGGGCTCTTCGACCCGATCGTCCGGGCCATCCTGAAGTTCTGCAAGGCCGACCCGATGCGGATCGTCGTCGGGACGGCTCTGCTCGCCGCCATCGTCTCGCTGGACGGCGACGGCTCCACCACCTTCATGATCACGGTTTCGGCGATGTACCCGCTGTACAAGCGCCTCAAGATGAGCCTGGTCGTGATGACCGGCGTCGCCGCGATGGCCAACGGCGTGATGAACACCCTGCCCTGGGGCGGCCCCACCGCCCGCGCCGCCACCGCCCTGAAGGTCGACGCCACCGACATCTTCGTCCCGATGATCCCGGCCCTGGCCGTCGGTCTGCTCGCGGTCATCACCCTGTCGTACGTGCTGGGTCTGCGCGAGCGCAGGCGGCTGGGCAAGCTGACGCTGGACGAGGCGCTGGTGCGGGAGCCGGAGAGCGAGACGGTGCTGGTCGGCGCGGGTTCGGGTTCGGGTTCGGGCGCGGGTTCGGGGAAGGCATCTGTGGGCGGGGGTGGGTCCGGGTCCCTCGGGTCCCGGGACGCCGCCGAGGACGGCGAGTCCGACGCCGCCGACGACGACTTCAAGGGTCTCGACCCGAACCGGCCCACCCTGCGCCCCAAGCTGTACTGGTTCAACGCGCTGCTCACGGTGGCGCTGCTCAGCGCCATGATCATGGAGGTGCTGCCGATCCCGGTGCTCTTCCTGCTCGGCGCCGCGCTCGCCCTCACCGTCAACTTCCCGCACATCCCCGATCAGAAGACCCGGATCGCGGCACACGCCGACAACGTCCTCAACGTCTCCGGCATGGTCTTCGCCGCCGCGGTCTTCACGGGCGTCCTCACCGGCACCGGCATGGTCGACCACATGGCCAACTGGCTCGTGGACACCATTCCCGCCGGCATGGGCCCGCACATGGGCCTGGTCACCGGTCTGCTGAGCCTGCCGCTGACCTACTTCATGTCGAACGACGGCTTCTACTTCGGCGTCCTGCCGGTGCTCGCCGAGGCCGGTCAGGCCCACGGCGTGTCGACGCTGGAGATCGCCCGCGCCTCGATCGTCGGCCAGCCGCTGCACATGTCCAGCCCGCTCGTCCCGGCCGTGTACGTGCTGGTCGGCATGGCCAAGGTCGAGTTCGGCGACCACACGCGGTTCGTGGTGAAGTGGGCGGTTCTGACGAGTCTCGTGATTCTCGCGGCGGGCATCCTGTTCGGCATCATCTGATGATCGGCCCGGCTCCCTGGGAACTCGTTCAGGGAGCCGGCATTTCGGGTTCGCGGGAAGGACACGACCATGGCGCCCGGTGGAAACCGCGGCTGGCTGCTCCGCCTCGTCATCGCCTTCGGCTTCGCGCAGGGGGCGGTGTCGATGGCCCGGCCCGCCGTCTCCTACCGGGCCCTCGCGCTGGGCGCGGACGAACAGGCGGTCGGCGTCATCGCCGGCGTGTACGCGCTGCTGCCGCTGTTCGCCGCCGTCCCGCTCGGCCGCCGCACCGACCACGGCCGCTGCGCCCCCCTGCTGCCCGTCGGCGTGGTGCTCATCGCCGGCGGCTGCGCGCTGAGCGGCATCGCGGGCTCCCTGTGGGCGATGGCCCTGTGGAGCGGCGTCATGGGCCTCGGCCACCTCTGCTTCGTCATCGGCGCCCAGTCGCTGGTCGCCCGCCAGTCCGCGCCGCACGAACAGGACCGCAACTTCGGGCACTTCACCATCGGCGCATCGCTCGGCCAACTCGTCGGGCCCATCGCGGCGGGCGCGCTGATCGGCGGCCACGACATGGCCGGCAGCAGCGCCCTGGCCCTGGTGGTGGCGGGCGCGGGCGCGGCGGTCGCGTTCACGTCGCTGTGGCGCATAGAGCACCCGGGGGCCGCCAAGTCCCGCACGGAGGCGGGCGCGCGCGTGCCCGTGGGGAACATCCTGCGCGCCCGGGGCGTGCCCGCGGGCATCCTGATCAGCCTCTCCGTCCTGTCCGCCACCGACATCCTCACCGCCTACCTGCCGGTGGTCGGCGAGCACCGGGGCATCTCCCCGGCCGTTATCGGCGTACTGCTCAGCCTCCGCGCGGCGGCCACCATCGCCTGCCGGCTGGTCCTGACGCCCCTGCTGCGGCTGCTCGGCCGCACCGCGCTGCTCACGGTCACGTGTCTGCTGGCCGCCCTGCTGTGCGCCGGTGTCGCGCTTCCGGTGCCGGTGTGGGCGCTGGCGCTGATGCTGGTCGTCCTCGGCTTCTGCCTCGGCGTCGGCCAGCCGCTGTCCATGACGACAGTCGTCCAGGCGGCCCCCGACGGAGCCCGCTCCACCGCCCTCGCCCTGCGCCTGACCGGCAACCGCCTCGGCCAGGTCGCCGCACCCGCCGCGGCGGGCCTGATCGCCGGCGTCGCGGGTGTGGCCGCGCCATTCGTGATGCTCGGTGCCCTCCTGCTCCTCTCCTCCGGCATAGCCCTGCGCGCCCCGTCCACCGAACCGACCACGGACCACCCACCCACCGAACCTCCTGCGGACACCCCCGAGGAGACCCCCGACAACACGCCCCGGCGCCGTTCGCTGCGCCGGTTGGGCCGGTAGGGCGGCCTGGGCCCGTCCGTCGCGTCCCGCCTGCCCCGCGAGTCCCGGCCGCCGTGGGCATCCCCGAGGGCACGCCCCGGCGCCGTTCGCTGCGCCGGTTGGGCCGGTAGGGCGGCCTGGGCCCGTCCGTCGCGTCCCGCCTGCCCTGCGAGTCCCGGCCGCCGTGGGCATCCCCGAGGGCACGCCCCGGCGCCGTTCGCTGCGCCGGTTGGGCCGCTAGGGCGGCGGCCTGGGCCCGTCCGCCGCATCCCGCCTGCCCCGCGGTTGCCGCCCGCCCCGCGGTTCCCGCCCGCCCCGCGGCCCGCTCGCCCTCCTCCCCCGCCCGCCGGACCGCGCCGCAAGCACGTCCGGGCCCCTCGCCCAAGACGCCCCGTTCCTGAATTCGGTCGTCCGCTTTCTCACCAGGTGGACAGTGGCACCGAGATACGGTCCAGCGTCTTCCCCCGGCCGCGCACATTCCGTTAGCTTCCGTGACTCAAACGCCCCGTACGACCCGCACGAGGGCGTCCGACCGCGGAGCACCAGCGCTCAGTGAGCCCCCGGGGGCACCTCCCATGACACGCGCCATCTCCCTGCACGACGTGAGCAAGACCTACGCGCGAGGCGTCCGCGTGGTGGACCGGCTCTCGCTGGACATCGCGCCCGGCGAGTTCCTCGTCCTGCTCGGCCCCTCGGGCTGCGGCAAGTCCACCGTGCTGCGCATGATCGCCGGCCTGGAGGAGATCACCGACGGGCGGCTGCTGCTGGACGGCGCGTACGCCAACGACCTGCTCCCCGCCGAGCGGAGCATGGCGATGGTCTTCCAGAACTTCGCCCTGTACCCGAACATGACCACCCGCGGGAACATCGGCTTCCCGCTGCGCGTCGAGGATCCGCAGACCGACCCCGGCCCCCGCGTGGACGCCACCGCCCGCATGCTGGGCATCGAGGACCTCCTCGACCGCTTCCCCGCCCAGCTCTCCGGCGGTGAACGCCAGCGCGTCGCCATGGGCCGGGCCATCGCCCGCCACCCCAGCGCCTTCCTCATGGACGAGCCGCTGTCGAACCTCGACGCCAAGCTCCGCAACCACCTGCGGGCCGAGATCACCAAACTGACCAGGGCACTGGGCGTCACCACGATCTACGTCACCCACGACCAGTCCGAGGCCATGTCGCTCGGCGACCGTGTCGCCGTCCTGCGCGGCGGCGTGCTCCAGCAGGTGGACAGCCCGCGTGCCGTGTACGCCCTGCCGCGCAACGTCTTCGTCGCCGCCTTCATCGGCACCCCCCGCATCAACCTCCTGCGCGGCCTCGTCCGCGCGCCGCTCGACGGCGCGATGACGATCAGCCTGGGCAAGCAGTTCCTGCGCCTGCCCGAGCCGCTCTCCCTGGACCACCAGCTGCTCCGCGTCCAACAGGGCCGCGAGGTCATCGTCGGCCTGCGCTCGGAGGCCGTCCGGATCGCCAAGCCCGCCTCCGCCCGCCCCGGCGAGGTGCTGCTCACCGGCCTGGTGGAGCACGTGGAGTTCCAGGGGCACGAGGTCCTCGTCCACTTCAACACCGGCTCGCGGCCCGCCGTCGTGCCCGACCTGGAGGCTCCGCGCCCCGCCACCCGCCCCGCCAGGCGCCGCCGCCGCGACGGCACGGTCCTGGACCGGCTGAAGGAGCGGGCGGGCGCCCTGCGCGCCGGACCGGTGGTGGTCATGGACGACCCCGGGGACGCCGAGGCCGCCCAACCCGCGGTCGCCGCCCCCGACGGCCGCCTCCCCGGTGACCTGATCGTCCGGACCACCCCCGACATCGACCTGCGCCACGGCATGCAGGTCCCCCTCCTCGTCGACCTCGCCCACCTGTTCGTCTTCGACCAGCACGGCGAGCGGATCTGCCCCGCTCCGGCGCGGCTGCCGGACCTGGAGGAGTGACCCCGCCGGGACCGGGCCCGGCGGGAAGGTGACCCGCGCCACCATGGCGGCCGCCCCTGGTGCCGTAAAACTATCGGCGCTAGTTTGGGGCGCGGACGACGAGGCCCGCCCGGAAGGAACGCGATGAAGGCACATGACGGCATGTACATCGACGGAGCCTGGCGGCCCGCCGACGGCCGGGACGCGATCGAGGTCGTGAACCCGGCCGACGAGCAGGTGATCGGCAGGGTCCCCGCCGGTACCGCCCTGGACGTCGACACCGCCGTACGGGCCGCCCGCGCCGCCCTGCCGGCCTGGGCCGCCACCCCGCCCGCCGAACGGGCCGCCCGCCTGGCCGCCCTGCGGGACGTACTGGTGGCCCGCAAGGACGAGGTCGCCGAGACGGTCACCGCGGAGCTGGGTTCGCCGCTGAAGTTCTCGCAGGCCGTGCACGCCGCCGCCCCGATCGCGGTCGCGGGCTCCTACGCCGAGCTGGCGGCGACGTACGCCTTCGAGGAGAAGATCGGCAACTCCGTCGTGCACCACGAGCCGGTCGGCGTGGTCGGGGCCATCACCCCCTGGAACTACCCGCTCCACCAGATCGTCGCCAAGGTCGCCCCGGCGCTCGCGGCCGGCTGCACCATCGTGCTGAAGCCCGCCGAGGACACCCCGCTCACCGCCCAGCTCTTCGCGGAGGCGGTGCACGAGGCCGGCGTCCCTGCGGGCGTCTTCAACCTGGTCACCGGCCTCGGCCCGGTCGCCGGCCAGGCCCTCGCCGAGCACCCCGGCGTCGACCTGGTCTCCTTCACCGGCTCCACGGCCGTGGGCCGGCGGATCGGCGCCATCGCCGGCGCCGCCGTCAAGCAGGTCGCCCTCGAACTCGGCGGCAAGTCCGCCAACGTCATCCTCCCGAGCGCCGACCTGGCCAGGGCCGTGAACGTCGGAGTCGCCAACGTCATGTCCAACTCCGGCCAGACGTGCAGCGCCTGGACCCGCATGCTCGTGCACGCCGACCGGTACGACGAGGCCGTGGAGCTGGCCGCCGAGGCCGCCGCGAAGTACGGCGACCGGATCGGCCCGGTCGTCAACGCCAAGCAGCAGGAGCGCGTGCGCGGTTACATCGAGAAGGGCGTCGCCGAGGGCGCGCGCGTCGTCGCGGGCGGCCCCGAAGCCCCGCGCGAGCAGGGTTACTTCGTCAGCCCGACGGTCTTCGCCGACGTGAGCGAGGGCATGACCATCGCCCAGGAGGAGATCTTCGGGCCGGTCCTGTCCATCCTCCGCTACGAGGACGAGGCGGACGCCCTCCGGATCGCCAACGGCACCGTCTACGGTCTCGCCGGCGCCGTCTGGGCCGGCGACGAGGCGGAGGCCGTCGCCTTCGCCCGCCGGATGGACACCGGCCAGGTCGACATCAACGGCGGCCGGTTCAACCCGCTGGCGCCCTTCGGCGGCTACAAGCAGTCCGGCGTGGGCCGCGAACTGGGCCCGCACGGCCTGTCCGAGTACCTCCAGACCAAGTCCCTCCAGTTCTAGCTCCAGGGGAGTTGTCCACGTCATGGCCGTCCGTACCGCTGTCCGTGCCGCCGTCGTACCCGCCGTAGGCGCCCCGCTGGAGATCACCGGGATCGAGCTGCCCGAGCCCGGCCCGGGGCAGGTCCGGGTGAAGCTCGCCGCCGCCGGGGTCTGCCACTCCGACCTGTCCCTGTCCAACGGCACCATGCGCGTGCCCCTCCCCGCCGTCCTCGGCCACGAGGGCGCCGGCACGGTCCTCGCCGTCGGCGAGGGCGTCACCCGCGTCGCGCCCGGCGACGACGTGGTCCTCAACTGGGCCCCGTCCTGCGGCACCTGCCACGCCTGCTCGCTCGGCGAGGTCTGGCTGTGCGCGAACGCCCTGGCCGGTGCCGCGGGCGTGCACGCCCGCCGCGCCGACGACGGCGCCGACCTGCACCCCGGTCTGAACGTCGCCGCGTTCGCCGAGGAGACGGTGGTCGGCGCCGACTGCGTCCTGCCCGTCCCGGACGGCATCCCGCTCACCGACGCCGCCCTGCTCGGCTGCGCGGTCCTCACCGGCTACGGCGCCGTGCACCACTCGGCGAAGGTGCGTGCGGGCGAGACGGTCGCGGTGTTCGGTGTCGGGGGAGTGGGCCTCGCCACGCTCCAGGCGGCCCGCATCGCGGGCGCTTCCAAGATCGTCGCCGTCGACGTGTCCCCCGAGAAGGAGGAGCTGGCCCGCGCCGCCGGCGCCACCGACTACCTGATCGCCTCCGAGACCACGGCCCGCGAGATCCGCGCCCTCACCGGCAAGCAGGGGGTGGACGTCGCCGTCGAGTGCGTCGGCCGTGCGGTCACCATCCGCACCGCCTGGGAGTCCACCCGGCGCGGCGGCCGCACCACGGTCGTCGGCATCGGCGGCAAGGACCAGCAGGTCACCTTCAACGCCCTGGAGATCTTCCACTGGGGCCGAACCCTCTCCGGCTGCGTCTACGGGAACGCCGACCCGGCCCGGGACCTGCCGGTGCTGGCCGAACACGTCCGCGCCGGACGCCTGGACCTGGGCTCCCTGGTCACGGAGCGCATCGCCCTGGACGGCATCCCGGCGGCCTTCGAGAACATGCTGGCGGGCAAGGGCGGGCGGGCCCTGGTGTTGTTCTAGGGCCTGTCGTCCGGATCGGGTCGGCTGAGAGGGACCGCACCTCTCGGCCCGCCCGAGCGGGGCGTGGCGCGTGCGGCTGCAAGGCGGAGGAGGGCGGCAGGACGGAGCCCCGGGCAACCGGCGACAACGCCGCAGATGTGCGCACCACGCCCCGCGACGCCGGCATGATCCAAACGCCAGGCCCCGGCCGCGGGCTCGCACGCACGCGGGGCAGGAGGGTGCCGGGGCCGCCCCGGCGCCCCGGTCCCCTGCGCCCGCGTGCCGCTCGCACCTCCGCCCTCCCCACCCACGCCGTCTCGCTTGCCGTTCGATGAACATCCGGCACGACCGTTGACCACATACCGTCCGGTCAGTACGTTCCCGGGAACGTCCCACACGTCCCCGACGTCCCCCCGCACCACCCGGAGCGTGCACGTATGGACACCACCCCCTCCGCTCAGCGCCTCCCCGCCACCGCACCGCCCGCGGCCCCCAACCGCCGTCGCGTCGCCACCGCCGCCGCCCTCGCGTCGGCCGTCGAGTGGTACGACTACTTCGTCTTCGGTATCGCCGCCGCCCTCGTCCTCGGCGACCTGTACTTCCCGGCCGGCAACCCCACCGCCGGGGTCCTGGCCGCTTTCGCCACCTTCGCCGTCGGCTTCCTCGCCCGGCCCATCGGCGGCATCGTCGCCGGACAGCTCGGCGACAAGAAGGGCCGCAAGCCGATGCTGGTCCTCGCGCTCACCCTGATGGGCGTGGCCACCACGGGCATCGGCCTGCTGCCCACGTACGAGACCATCGGCGTGGCCGCCCCGATCCTGCTCGTCCTGCTGCGCATCGTCCAGGGCATCGCCGTGGGCGCCCAGTGGGGCGGCGCGATGCTGCTGGCCACCGAGTACGCCCCCGAGGGCAAGCGCGGCATCTACGGCAGCGTCGTCCAGCTCGGTGTCCCCATCGGCGTGGTCACCGCCAACACCGTCTTCCTGCTGGCCGGTGCGCTCACCTCGGAGTCGGCCTTCGATGCCTGGGGCTGGCGGGTGCCGTTCGTGGTCGGCCTGCTCGTCCTCGTACTCGCCTGGTACATCCACACCCGCGTCGAGGAGACCCCCGAGTTCCGGGAGGCCGAGCGCGCGCTGGCCGAGAAGGAGCAGAGCGAGCAGTCGTCCCCGCTGCGCACGATCATGCGCGATCACCTCGGCACCGTGCTGCTGGCCGGCGGCTCCTTCGCCGTGAACACCGCGACGTTCTACATCCTCATCACCGGCGTCCTCGACTACACCACCCGCGAACTGGACATGGAACACGGTGCGGTGCTCGCCGTGTCGCTCTGCGTCAGCCTCACCCAGCTGGTGCTGATCCCGGCCGCCGCCGCCCTGTCCGACAAGTTCGGCCGCATCCGGATCTACACCGTCGGCGCAATCGGCATCGCGGTGTGGGCCGTCCCGCTGTTCCTGCTCGTCGACACCGGCTCACTGGTGTGGCTGGCGGTCGGCACCTTCGTCGCCAGTTGCTTCCTCAGCATCATGTACGGCCCCCAGGCCGCGCTGTTCGCCGAGTTGTTCACGCCGGAGATGCGCTACACCGGCGCCTCGCTCGGCTACCAGATCGCGGCCGTCGGCGGGGGCGGGCTCGCGCCCTTCGTCATGGTGCTGCTCCTGGAGGCTACGGGCACCTCGATGGCCGTCTCCGGCTACATCATCGGCCTGTCGGTGATCGCCCTGGTCTCCATCAAGGTGCTGTCCGACAGGGCACGCTCACGCTGACCACGAGACGTTCTCGGGCCGCGACCCGGTGACCTCGTCCGGGGTCGCGGCCCGCGCCCGCCTCCGGGACCGCGACACCGCCACGCCCGCCAGGCACAGCGCGCCTCCCGCGAGCGTCAGCAGCCCAGGCACCTCGCCCAGCGCCAGCCACGACATCAGCACGACGAGCGCGGGCACGGCGTACGTGGTCGCGCCCATGCGGCCCGCGGTCGTACGGGCCAGCGCGTACGCCCACGTCGTGAACGCCAGGGCGGTCGGGAACACGCCCAGGTACACCATGTTGAGCGTCGCGGAGACGGGCGCGTCGGCCGCCTCGGTCACCAGCTGCCCCGTGAACGGCAGGCAGAGCACCGCCCCGGCCAGGCACCCGAAGGTCGTCACCTGGAGCGCGCTCGCGTGCCCCAGCGCGGGCTTCTGCGCCACCACGCCGCCCGCGTACGCCACGGCGGCCAGCAGGCACAGCACCACCCCGAACAGCGAGGAACCACTCTCGCCGGACACCGACAGGCCCACGGTCACGGCACCGGCGAACGACACCGCCATCCCCGCCAGCAGCCGCGGCGGCAGCGCGTCCCCGAGCAGGCGGGCGCCGAGCAGCGCGATGAGGATCGGGCCGACGTTCACCACGAGGGCGGCCGTGCCGGCGTCCACCTGCTGCTCGCCCCAGTTCAGGACGACCATGTAGAAGCCGAACCACAGCAGCCCCGATATCGCGATGCCCCGCCAGGCGGGCCGTGCCGGCAGTCCCTCCCGGCGCAGCAGACAGATCACGCCGAGCGTCAGCACGCCCGACAGCAGCCGCCCGAGCGCCAGCGCGCCCGGCGAGTAGGCCTCGCCCGCGCTGCGGATCGACACGAAGGCGGAGGCCCACAGGACGACGGTGACCGTGGCGGCGCCTGCCGCGAGGACTTCCGGACGGCGGAGAGCGGCGGGACGGGCGGTGCTCATCATGCTCCAGAGGCTAGGCAGCGGGACGCTGTTCCCGCTGGCGGGATTCGGACCGGGAACCGGTGCTCAGCGCAGCCCCGCCGGGTCGATGCCCAGCGCCTCGGACAGCGCCTCCTCGCCCGCCGGCGTCACCTTCACCGCGCGCTCCGATCCGATGCGTACGCACCAGCCCGTTTCCAGGGCGTGCCGGCACAGGGCCGCGCCCGCGACGCCCGCGAGGTGCGGACGGCGTTCGGTCCAGTCGAGGCAGGCACGGGCCAGCGGCCGGCGGCCGGTGGGCTTCAGGGGGATGCCGGCGGTCTCGAACCAGCCGAGCCCGGCGTCCGTGAGCGCGAAGCCGGTGTCCTGGCGCAGCAGGCCGCGCCCGGTCAGCGCGTCGGTGATCGCGATGCCGAGCCGCCCGGCGAGGTGGTCGTAGCAGGTGCGGCCCCGGGCCATCGCCGATCCGGCGCTCGACGCCCGCAGGGTGTGCGGACGCCGTGCCGCCGCCTCGGGCGCGACCTGCGCGACCAGGTCCTCCACCAGCTGCGAGACCCGCTCGTCGGCAAGCCGCACGTACCGGTGGCGCCCCTGCCGTTCCTCGGCGAGCAGCCCGCCCGCGACGAGCTTGCCGAGGTGCTCGCTCAGCGTCGAGGCGGCGACCCCCGCGTGCCGGGCCAGCTCACCGGCGGTCCAGGCCCGCCCGTCGAGCAGCGCCAGCAGACAGGCGGCCCTCGTCTCGTCGGCGATCAGCCCGGCCAGCCGCGCGAGCACGGGCGCCTCGGCGTCCTTGTCGGTCATGCGTCCCACGATGCGCCACGCACGGTTCGGCGAGCGCCGAAGTGTTCTCAGGCGCCCCGCGCCACCTGCGCGTACTGCTGCGCCAGCCCGTCCAGCAGCGCCGTCAGCCCGGTCTCGAAGGCCCGCTCGTCGATCTTCTCCTGCTGCTCGGCCAGGAGGTGCGCCTGCTGGAGGTGCGGGTAGTCGGCGGGGTCGTAGGCACCGGCGTCGTCGACGAAGCCGCCGGCGAAGGAACCCAGTGCCGAGCCCATGATGAAGTACCGCATCAGCGCGCCGATGGACGTGGCCTGGGCCGGGGGCCAGCCCGCCGCGACCATCGCGCCGTAGACGGCGTCCGCGAGATGCAGTGCGGCCGGGCGGCGGCCGGGGCCGTGGGCCAGGACCGGGACGATGTTGGGGTGGTCGCGCAGTGCCGCCCGGTAGGAGACGGCCCAGTCGTGCAGCGCCGTCCGCCACTCCCGGCCGTCCTCGAACATCGACAGGTCGACCTGCGCGCTCACCGAGTCGGCGACTGCCTCCAGGATCTCGTCCTTGGTGCGGAAGTGGTTGTAGAGCGAGGGCCCGCTGACTCCCAGCTCCGCGGCGAGCCGGCGCGTGGAGACGGCCGCGAGGCCCTCCGCGTCCACCAGCGCGCGGGCCGTCTCGACGATCCGGTCGGTGCTGAGCAGGGGCTTGCGCGGTCGGGCCATGGCGCACATAGTAGGGCTGCGGCCGTAAACTAGCAGTGCTAATTTAAATGTCCGCCGTTCAATATCTGTCCAAGATCCGCCGTTCGAGATCTGTCTTTCTGTGGGGTGACTCGGCATGAACCTGGAGCTCAGCGAGGAGCAGAGCGCCGTACGGCAGCTCGCGCGGGACTTCGTGGAGCGCGAGATCGCCCCGCACGTCGTCGCCTGGGACCGTGCCGAGGAGGTGGACCGGTCCATCGTGAAGAAGCTCGGCGAGGTCGGCTTCCTCGGGCTGACCGTCGACGAGGAGTACGGCGGCTCCGGCGGCGACCACCTCGCGTACTGCCTGGTGACGGAGGAGCTGGGCCGCGGCGACAGCTCCGTGCGCGGGATCGTGTCCGTCTCCCTCGGTCTGGTCGCCAAGACGATCGCCGCCTGGGGCGACGAGGAGCAGAAGCGGCGCTGGCTGCCGGGGCTCACCTCCGGCGAGTACGTCGGCTGCTTCGGCCTCACGGAGCCCGGCACGGGGTCGGACGCCGGGAACCTCTCCACCCGTGCGGTCCGCGACGGCGACGACTACGTCATCAACGGCACGAAGATGTTCATCACCAACGGCACCTGGGCCGATGTCGTGCTGCTCTTCGCCCGCTCCACGGATGCCCCCGGCCACAAGGGCGTCTCCGCCTTCCTCGTGCCCACCGACACCCCCGGGCTCGGCCGCCGCACCATCCACGGCAAGCTCGGGCTGCGCGGCCAGGCCACCGCCGAGGTGGTGCTGGAGGACGTCCGCGTTCCCGCCTCCGCCATGCTGGCCGCCGAGGGCAAGGGCTTCTCGGTCGCCATGTCGGCCCTCGCCAAGGGGCGGATGTCGGTCGCGGCCGGCTGTGTCGGCATAGCCCAGGCCGCGCTGGACGCCGCCGTGAAGTACGCGGGTGAGCGCGAGCAGTTCGGGAAGACCATCGCCCACCACCAACTGGTGCAGGAGCTGATCAGCGACATCGCCCTCGACGTGGACGCGGCCCGGTTGCTGACCTGGCGGGTGGCCGACCTGATCGACCGCGGGCAGCCCTTCACCGTCGAGTCCTCCAAGGCCAAGCTGTTCGCCTCGGAGGCGGCGGTCCGCGCCGCGAACAACGCCCTCCAGGTCTTCGGCGGCTACGGCTACATCGACGAGTACCCGGCGGGCAAACTGCTGCGCGACGCGCGCGTGATGACCCTCTACGAGGGCACCAGTCAGATCCAGAAGCTGGTCATCGGGCGTGCGCTGACCGGGGTTTCGGCCTTCTGAGCCCTGTCCGGAGGGTCTCTGAGTACGAGAACTGAGTACGTCGGCGGATGTGGCCGGGGCCACATCCGCCGACCCTTGTCCCCATGAGTGACACACCGGTCAAGCAGCAGAGCACGGCAGCCTTCTACGGACAGGCCGTGGCCTCGTTCGCGGTGGCGATGATCGCCACCGCCGTCGGTATCTACAACCTCCAGGCCGACGCCTGGGTGCGTGCCTTCCTCGCCGTCGCCGTCCTGTACCTCGTCACCTCGGCCTTCACGCTGGCCAAGATCATCCGGGACCGGCAGGAGGCCGGGCAGATCGTGAGCCGCGTGGACCAGGCCAGACTGGAGAAGCTCCTCGCCGAACACGACCCCTTCGAGAAAGTCGGATGACGCGTCCGCCCGACGGCCGCACTAAGCGATCGCTCAGCTTCGGCGGTATGGTGGTGCTCCTGTCACCGAGAGGGGCGAACAAGCGATGAGTACGGCGGCCGAGACGACGGGCGGCGACGTCGAGCCGTGGGAAGGGGTCACCCCGGACGCGGCCCGGCGGCTCCTGGTCGCGGCGGTGGAGGCCTTCGCCGAGCGCGGGTACCACGCGACCACGACCCGCGACATCGCCGGCCGCGCCGGCATGAGCCCGGCCGCGCTCTACATCCACTACAAGACCAAGGAAGAGCTGCTCCACCGCATCAGCCGGATCGGCCACGACCGGGCGGTCGACATCCTGCGGGCCGCGGCCCAGGGCGAGGGCAGTGCCGCCGAGCGGCTCGCCGACGCCGTGAGCTCCTTCGTGCGCTGGCACGCAGGGCGGCGCACGACCGCGCGGGTGGTGCAGTACGAGCTGGACGCGCTCGGCCCCGAGGCCCGTGACGAGATCCTCACGCTGCGCAGGCAGTGCGATGCCGCGGTGCGCGGCATCATCGACGACGGAGTGGCGTCGGGCGAGTTCGACGTGCCGGACGTGAAGGGCACGACGCTCGCCGTGCTGTCGCTCTGCATCGACGTGGCCCGCTGGTTCAACGTCAACGGCCCCCGGACACCCGACGAGGTCGGCGCGCTCTACGCCGACCTCGTGCTGCGGATGGTGGGAGCCGAACCGGCCGGCGCCGCTCAGAAGTAATAGCGCGAGACCGACTCGGCGACGCACACCGGCTTGTCGCCGCCCTCGCGTTCCACGGTGAAGGCGACGGTCACCTGGATCCCTCCCTTGACGTCCTCGACGCCGGTGATCGTCGCCGTGGCGCGCAGCCGCGAGCCGACCGGGACGGGGGAGGGGAAACGAACCTTGTTGGTGCCGTAGTTGACGCCCATCTTCACGCCCTCGACCGCGATCAGCTGCGGTCCGAAGAGCGGGAGCAGCGACAGGGTCAGATAGCCGTGCGCGATGGTGGTGCCGAACGGGCCCGCGGCGGCCTTCTCCGGGTCCACGTGGATCCACTGATGGTCGCCGGTCGCCTCCGCGAACAGGTCGATCCGCTTCTGGTCGACGTCCAGCCAGTCGGTGTACCCCAGCTGCTCGCCCACCGCCGCCTTCACCTCGTCGGCGGATGTGAAGATCCTCGGCTCTGCCATGTCCCGGCCTCTCTGCTCGCTCGACCTGCTCACGCGACTCTAAGCGACTGCTTAGCATGGTCGCGTGCGCCGCTCATGTCAACGTCCGGGGGCGCCGCACGGGTGACGGGGTCGGTAGGGTTCGAGGAGTGCCTCAGATTCCCGAGATGATTCACGAGCTCACGGTCGGCCAGCTCGCCGCGCGCAGCGGCGCCGCCGTCTCCGCCCTGCACTTCTACGAGTCCAAAGGGCTGATCAGCAGTCGCCGGACCTCGGGCAACCAGCGCCGCTACAGCCGCGACGCGCTGCGCCGGGTCGCCTTCGTACGCGCGGCGCAGCGGGTCGGCATTCCGCTCGCCACGATCCGCGAGGCGCTCGCCGAGCTGCCGGAGGGGCGCACGCCCACCGAGGACGACTGGGCCCGGCTCTCCGAGGCCTGGCGCTCGGAACTGGACGAGCGGATCAAGCAGCTGAACCGGCTGCGCGACCACCTCACCGACTGCATCGGCTGCGGCTGCCTGTCCCTGGACACCTGTGTCCTGTCCAACCCCGACGACGTCTTCGGCGAACGCCTCACCGGCTCCCGCCTGCTGGTGGAGCGCCGCGACTCCACGACCCGGCGCAAGGCCGCGGCCACGAGCCGTGGCGGTGGCCGTGGCCGCGGACACGGACCGGAAGTGGAGTGCCGCGACTGACGATCCGGTCACCCGGCCCCGTGTCGGACGCCGCCCCGTCGTGCCGAGGCCCACTCGGCCAGCCCCTCGGTGACCAGCTCGGCGTTGGACGCGGCCCGGCGGCCGCCCGGCAGGCACAGGGTGTCCTCCAGACCGATGCGGGCCGGAAGGCCCAGCCGGCCGGCCAGCCGCAGGACCGGCCAGGCACCGGCGTCCTCGCCGTGCAGCAGGACGGGGCGGCCGTGGGCCGTGCCGAGTTCGGCCAGCAGGGCGAGCGCGGTGTCCTCCGCGGTCGCCGGTTCGGTGTCCGTGACCTCCGCCAGCACCCGCAGAACCTTCGGTCCGAGCGGTGAGCGCAGGAACCGGGCCGCGCCGTCCGTGCCCGACCAGACGCCGGCCTCCACACCCACCCCGCGTTCGATCAAGGCGGCGGCGACCTCCTCGGCGCCCGGCTCGTGCCAGTTGACCGAGGCGTGGTCGGGCAGGATCGTCCAGCTCCGTACCCGGGCCGCCCGGGCGGCGGCATCGGGCTCGGCCCAGGCGCCCGTCGTCACGCCGACCGGCACCGACGCCGGCACCCGTGCGCGTATCGCCTCCAGCGTGGCCGCGAGTACGCGAGGCGACAACGTGTCCTGCCCGCACGGCGTCTTGGGATGGACATGGACATCCGTGGCTCCGGCGGCCGCCGCCGCGGCCACGGAATCGGCGATCGCCTCCGGCGACAGCGGCACCACCGCGCCGTCGCCGCTCCCTCGGGCTCCGTTCACACACACCTGCACCATTCCCCCATGGTGCGGGGCGCCACTGACAACACCCGCGGGCCGCGAGGCCCGTACGGGCCGGCGGAGGCGCGGCATCCCCGGCACACCTCCGCGGTGGGGTGTCGTTCGGATCAGGCCGGCTCCGGGCAACGGTGCCTTGCAGCCGACCCGGGCGAGGCCCGGTGCGTGCGGCCGCAAGGCGGAGGAGGGCGACAGGGCGGAGCCCTGGCAACCGACGACACGCCGCTGGGGGCACCTCCCACGCCCTTCAGGCAGTGGGGGAACGCGTGCCGGACCCCGCGCCCCCGGCAAGGTCCACGCGCCATCCCCTAGGCCGACATCAGCAACCGACCCCTCCGGGCGTCCGCCAGCGCGTCCGGGGTGAGGACGGGCCGCGGGACGAGGATCCCGCAGTCGGTGCAGACGGGACCCGTCGAGGGTTCGTGGTCCAGGTCGTACTTCCAGACGAGGCGCTCCCCGTCGCACACCGGGCACACGGAGCCCGGTTCACGCTCCAGCGCGGAGATCAGCCCGCGCAGCACCTCCGCCAGCGGCCCGTCGGGATGGACGCGGGGGTCGTCGCACCAGGCGACCCCGAATCCGCCCCAGGTCAGCCGGTGCCAGTCGTCCACGCTGCCCGGCCTGCGCAGCCCGTCGTGCTTCTCCTTCCTGCGTCGCTCGGCGAACCCGACCTCGTAGGCCAGCCACACCGAACGCGCCGCCTCCAGTTCCTCCAGTGCGGCCACGAGCCGCGCTGGGTCGGGGGAGCGGTCCTCGGGTCCGAACCCGGCCCGGGAGCACAGATGGTCCCAGGTCGCCCTGTGCCCATAAGGGGCGAACCGCTCAAGGCACTTGCGCAGCGAATAGCGCCGTAGCGCCAGGTCGCACCGTGGATCGCGGACCTGTCTCGCCAGACTCCGGAAACCGGCCATCGCCCTGCACCTCCGTCACACCTGCACCTGTACTTCGGTCACTTCGGCGTCGTCGAACGGACGTCGCCGAATAGACGTATCGACACGCGATTCGGCTCCATCCGATTTCCGATGCCCCTCATAAGCCGATCCACCCGCTCAAAAAAGTGACGCGTGTTCATCTTCCAACTCGGGGATACCGGCGGTAACGTCCGGCGCACCCCACGTCGGGAGGAGCTGCCATGCCACGGCGCACCCCACGCAACGTCCTCGACAGACTGAGAACTCCCCGCGGCTTCCACGGGTTCCTGAAGGGCGCGTCCGTATGCGCCCTCCTGGCCGGTCTTTTGTCGCCGCTTTCCCCCGCGATGGCCGCCGGAACGGCTCCCATCTCGGAAAAGACCACACCGGCGACAGCCGGAACGACCTCGAAAGCGGCGGCCAACGACTACTGCGGCGGCCGGTGTTCCGACATCCTGCCGCCCGGTCAGAACGGCAACGCCACCCTGGCCCAGATCCTCCTCAACCAGGCCTTCGGCACCCAGCCCGCCCACGCCGAGGACCAACTCGGGCCCTACGCCGGCCTCGCCACCGGCTACTCCGGCCTCACCAACGACAAGATCAGCACCTTCTTCAACGACGCCTCCTTCGGCGTCCCCGACGGCCAGGTCGCCTCCACCGTCCGCCCGGCGGGACGCGGCGACGTGACCATCGTCCGCGACAAGAGGACCGGTGTGCCGCACATCACCGGCACCACCCGCTACGGCACCGAGTTCGGCGCCGGCTACGCGGCGGCACAGGACCGGCTGTGGCTGATGGACCTCTTCCGGCACGTCGGACGAGGCCAGTTGACCCCCTTCGCCGGCGGCGCCCCCGCCAACCAGGGACTGGAGCAGCAGTTCTGGCGCAGCGCCCCGTACACCGAGGCCGAACTGGCGGCCCAGATCGAGAGCGCCGCCGCCAAGGCCGGCGAGCGCGGCGAACTGGCCCTGGCCGACGTGGACGCCTACGTCGCCGGCGTCAACGCCTACATCGACGCCTCCGACAAGGGCCGCTACTTCCCCGGCGAGTACGTCCTGACCGGCCACAAGAACGCCATCACCAACGCCGGCACCATCGAGCACTTCAGGCGCACCGACCTGATCGCGCTGGCCTCCGTCATCGGCTCCCTCTTCGGCGCGGGCGGCGGCGGCGAGGTCAGCAACGCGCTCTCGCTGCTCGCCGCCCAGGAGAAGTACGGCGTGGCCGAGGGCACGAAGGTCTGGGAGTCCTTCCGCCAGCGCAACGACCCCGAGGCGGTCCTCACCCAGCACGCCGGCAGCTTCCCGTACCTGCCCGCACCGGACGACCCCCAGGGCCGTGCCCTGCCCGACGCCGGCTCGGTCGAGGCGGAACCGCTGGTGTACGACCGTACGGGCAGCGCCGCCGCGTCGAGCGCGACCGGCGCCTCCGCCACGGCGGCGGACGCGGCCGTGACCTCGGCCCGGCGCGGTATGTCCAACGCCCTCGTCGTCAGCGGCGAGCACACCGCGAGCGGCCATCCGGTCGCCGTCTTCGGTCCGCAGACCGGCTACTTCGCGCCGCAGCTCCTCATGCTCCAGGAGATCCAGGGCCCGGGCATCAGCGCCCGCGGCGCCTCCTTCGCGGGCCTGAGCATGTACGTCGAACTCGGCCGCGGCCAGGACTACGCGTGGAGCGCGACCACCTCCGGCCAGGACATCATCGACACCTACGCGGTCGAACTGTGCCAGGACGACTACCACTACCTCCACCGCGGCACCTGCACGCCGATGGAGAAGATCGAGCGGAAGAACGCGTGGAAGCCGACCGTCGCGGACGGCACCAAGGCCGGCTCCTACACGATGCGGGCCTGGCGCACCGAGTACGGCCCGGTCGAGTACCGTGCCACGGTCGGCGGCAAGAAGGTCGCCTACACCACCCTGCGCTCCTCATTCATGCACGAGGCCGACTCGATCATCGGCTTCCAGATGCTGAACGACCCGGAGTACCTGAACGGCCCCGAGCGCTTCCGCAGCGCCGTGCAGAACATCAACTACACCTTCAACTGGTTCTACGCCGACTCCGAGCACACCGCGTACTACAACAGCGGCGACAACCCGGTACGGGCGAACGGCGTCGACGCCGACTTCCCGGTCTGGGCGCGGGCGGCGTACGAGTGGAAGGACTGGGACCCGGCCGCGAACACGGCCGAGTACACGCCGGCGTCCGCCCATCCGCACTCCCTCGACCAGGAGTACTACGTCTCCTGGAACAACAAACAGGCCAGGGACTACGCCACCGCGCCCTGGGGCAACGGCTCCGTCCACCGCGGCAACCTCCTCGACGACCGCGTGAAGAAGCTGGTCGCCGACGGCGGCGTCACCCGCGCCGCACTGGTGCAGGCCATGGCCGAGGCGGGCCTCGCCGACCTGCGGGCCGAGGACGTACTGCCGGACCTGCTGAAGGTGATCGGCTCCGCGCCGGTGACCGACCCCGCGGCCAAGGAGGCCGTGGACCGGCTCAAGGCCTGGCACGCGGCGGGCGCCCTGCGCACGGAGGCCTCGGCCGGCTCCAGGAAGTACGCGCACGCCGACGCGATCCGCACCCTGGACGCCTGGTGGCCGCTGCTGGTGAAGGCCGAGTTCGAACCGGGCCTCGGCAGCGACCTCTACACCGCCTTCACCCGCAACCTCCCCGTCGACGAGTCCCCGTCCGCCGCGCACGGCCCGACCGGCGCACACGCCGGCAGTGCCTTCCAGTACGGCTGGTGGAGCTATGTCGACAAGGACATCCGGTCCGTGCTCGGCGAGTCCGTCCAGGGACCGCTCGCGCGCGCGTACTGCGGCGACGGCGACCTCGCCGCCTGCCGGGACACCCTGGTCTCCACCCTGAAGGAGGCGGCGGGCCGGACGCCCGCCCAGGTCTATCCCGGCGACGACAACTGCTCGGCGGGCGACCAGTGGTGTGCCGACTCGGTGATCCACCGCACCCTCGGCGGCATCAAGCACGGCGGGATCGGCTGGCAGAACCGGCCGACCTACCAGCAGGTCGTGGAGTTCACGTCCCACCGGTGACCGGCCGGTCGCACGGTCACCTGTAGAGGAGGTACTGGCGGCGCGTCCCGCGGAACGCCGCCAGTTCCTTCTCCCAGCCGCCCACCACCTCGTCGGTGTCCGCCCCCGCGTCGATCATCGTGCGCACCTGCGTGGAGCCGGTGAGTTTGTCGATCCAGTTGTCCGGCCGCCAGGCGAAGCCGTCCCAGCTCCGCTTGGCGGTCACCAGGAGGGCGATCCCGGTGCGCACCGGGTCGAAGGCGGCCCGGTCGTGCACATGGAGCTGTACGCCGCCGACGGTCTTCCCCTGGAACTTGGAGAAGGTGGGCGCGAAGTACGCCTCCCTGAAGCGCACGCCGGGCAGGTCGAGGCCGTTCGCGGCGGCGGCCCAGCTCCCGTCGATGCCCTCCGCCCCGATCAGCTCGAACGGGCGGGTGGTGCCGCGCCCCTCCGACAGGTTCGTGCCCTCGAACAGACACGTGCCCGAGTAGACGAGTGCGCAATCCGGCGTCGGCATGTTCGGGCTCGGCGGCACCCAGGGCAGCCCGGAGGCGTCGAAGAACTCCGAGCGCTTCCAGCCCGACATCGGCACGGTCTCCAGCGGCACCGGCGACGTCAGGAACTCGCCGTTGAAGAGCCGCGCCAGCTCGGCGACCGTCATGCCGTGCGCCTGGGCGATCGGCTGCCGGCCGACGAAGGTCGCGAACTCCTTGTGCAGGATCGGGCCGAGGGCCGCCCGCCCGGTCACCGGGTTCGGCCGGTCCAGGACCACGAACCGCTTGCCCGCCAGCCGGGCCGACTCCATGCAGTCGAACAGCGTCCAGATGTACGTGTAGAAGCGCGCGCCGACGTCCTGGATGTCGAAGACGACGGTGTCCACGCCGGACGCGGTGAAGATGTCCGCGAGCGGCTGCCCGCTCTTCAGGTACGTGTCGTAGACCGGCAGCCCGGTCGCGGGGTCGTCGTAGCGGCCCTCGGAGCCGCCCGCCTGCGCGGTGCCGCGGAAGCCGTGCTCGGGGCCGAAGACGGCGGTCAGGTCCACGCGGTCGTCGGCGTGCATGACGTCGACGATGTGGCGTACGTCCCGGGCGATGCCGGTCGGGTTGGTGACGACGCCGACCTTCTGTCCGTCGAGGAGGGCGTAGCCGTCGGCGGCGAGGCGCTCGAAGCCGGTGCGCAGCCGGCGGCCGCCGTGGCCTCCGGGTGCCGCCTGTGCCGTGCCGGTCGTGACGGCCGTGGCGGTGGCCGCCACCGCGGCCGTCGTGGCGAGCAGGTTCCGTCTGGACAGCGTCATGCGGTGACCTCCGTGATCGCGGCGGGTGTCATGCGCACGCACGCTAACCCGCGCCGCGTGCCGCACGGAATGGAGTAGACCGCGGTTCGCCCCTTCCGTCGCACATACCGACTGGTTAGTCTGGCGCTGCGGCAGAGCCCGCATGTGGTGTCGCAGTCGTGTCGCAGCCGTGTCGAGGGAGACCGATGGTGGAAACCGTGCAGGATGCCGGAGTCGTCGTCACCGGAGCGGGAGGCGGCATCGGTGCCGCGCTGGCCCGCCGCTTCGCCGCCGAGGGCGCCCGGGTCGTCGTCAACGATCTGGACGCCGACCGGGCGAAGGCCGTCGCCGGCGAGATCGGCGGCATCGCGGTCCCGGGCGACGCCTCCACGATCGTCACCGAGGCACGCGAGGCGCTCGGCGGCACGGTCGACGTGTACTGCGCCAACGCGGGCGTCGGCTCCGGGGGTTCCGAGGCGGCCGAGGAGGCCGTCTGGGCGCTCGCCTGGGACGTCAACGTCATGGCACACGTACGGGCGGCCCACGAACTGATCCCGGACTGGCTGGAGCGCGGCAGCGGCCGTTTCGTCTCCACCGTCTCGGCCGCCGGACTGCTCACCATGATCGGTGCCGCGCCCTACAGCGTCACCAAGCACGGCGCCTACGCGTTCGCCGAGTGGCTGTCCCTCACGTACCGCCACCGCGGGGTCAAGGTGCACGCCATCTGCCCGCAGGGCGTGCGCACCGACATGCTCACCGCGAGCGGCAGCGCGGGCGAACTGGTGCTCCAGCCCACCGCGATCGAGCCGCAGGACGTCGCGGACGCCCTCTTCAAGGGCATCGAGGAGGACCGCTTCCTGATCCTGCCGCACCCCGAGGCCGCCGAGTACTACCAGGCCCGCGCCGCCGAGCCCGACCGCTGGCTGCACGGCATGAACCGGCTCCAGCGGCAGTGGGAGGAGGCGACGGCCCGATGACCGGCTCCCGTTACGCGGCCAAGCCCTGGCTGGACCTGCTGACCGACGCCCAGAAAGCCCCGCTCGACCCGGACGCCTCCCTGGTGCACGCCCTGCGCCGGGCCGCCGCCGAGGCACCCGACCGCGCCTTCCTCGCGTACTTCGACGGCCGCCTCACCTACCGCGAGGTGGACGAGCTGAGCGACTCCGTCGCCGGGCACCTCGCCGCGCGCGGCCTGGAGCGCGGCGAGCGGGTCGCGGTCCTGCTCCAGAACTCCCCGCATTTCGTGCTCGCCGTCCTCGGCGCCTGGAAGGCGGGCGCGGTCGTCGTGCCCGTCAACCCCATGTACAAGTCGGGGGAGGTCGGCCACGTCCTGCGGGACGGCGAGGTGGCCGCGCTGATCTGCTCCGACCGGGCCTGGGAGTCGTACCTGCGCGAGACGGCGGCCCACTCGCCGGTGCGGATCGTGCTCACGGGGTGCGAGTTGGACTTCCAGACCCGCCAGGACGCGCGCGTGCTGACCTTCGAGCGGCTGCCGGGCGCCACCGACGCCGACGGCCTCGCGGAGGCAGCCCGCGCCGGACACAAGGCTCCGGCCGGCCGGGACCCCGAGCCCGGCGACACCGCGCTCATCAGCTACACCTCGGGCACCAGCGGCACGCCCAAGGGCGCCACCAACACGCACCGCAACATCATGTACAACGCCGAGCGCCAGCGCACCGGGCTCGGTCTTCCCGAGGCGCCGGTCTACTTCGCGCTGGCGCCGCTGTTCCACATCACCGGCATGGTCTGCGAGTTCGGCGCCTGCCTGAACAGCGTGGGCACGCTCGTCCTGGCGTACCGCTTCGAGCCGGGTGTCGTGCTGGACGCCTTCGCCGAGCACCGGCCGCACTACACGGTCGGCCCGTCCACCGCCTTCATGGCGCTGGCCGCCCACCCGTCCGTCACCCGCGAGCACTTCGCCTCCTTCGCGAACATCTCCTCCGGCGGCGCCCCGCTGCCGCCCGCGCTGGTGGAGAAGTTCCGCGCGGGCTTCGGGCCGTACATCCGCAACGGCTACGGACTCACCGAGTGCACCGCGCCGTGCGCCTCGGTGCCACCGCACCTGGAGGCGCCCGTCGACCCGGTCTCCGGGACGCTCGCCGTCGGCGTGCCCGGCCCCGAGACGGTCGTCCGGATCGTCGACGAGCAGGGCGCCGAGATGCCCTTCGGGGAGCAGGGCGAGATCGTGGTCAGCGGTCCGCAGGTCGTCCCCGGCTACTGGCGGCGCCCCGACGCCACCGCCGAGACCTTCCCCGGCGGCGAGCTGCGCACCGGCGACATCGGCTTCATGGACGCCCAGGGGTGGCTCTACGTCGTCGACCGCAAGAAGGACATGATCAACGCCTCCGGCTTCAAGGTCTGGCCGCGCGAGGTGGAGGACGTCCTCTACACCCACCCGGCGGTGCGCGAGGCAGCCGTCGTCGGCGTGCCCGACGGGTACCGCGGGGAGACCGTCAAGGCGTACATCAGCCTCCGTCCGGGTGCCGAGACGGACCCGGACGCGCTCGCCGCGTACTGCGAGGAGAGACTGGCCGCCTACAAATACCCGCGTCAGGTGGAGATCCTGCCCGAGTTGCCGAAGACGGCTAGTGGGAAGATCCTCCGTCGGGAACTGCGTTCCCGTAGGCACGACGGCGGACAGTGAAGACGGACAGTCTAGAACGGAAAGGCAGGTGACGGCAGTGCCCAGGACCACGGACGGGGACGGCACTCCGGTGCCGCAGCGGCTCCTGGCCGCCGCCACCCGGCTCTTCGCGGAGCAGGGCTACGACCGCACCTCGGTCCAGGAGATCGTGGAGGCGGCCGGCGTCACCAAGGGAGCGCTGTACCACTACTTCGGCTCCAAGGACGACCTCCTGCACGAGGTCTACGCGCGCGTGCTGCGCCTCCAGCAGGAGCGCCTGGACGCGTTCGCGGACTCCGACGATCCGGTCGAGAAGCGGGTGCGGGACGCGGCGGCCGACGTCGTCGTCACGACCATCGACAACCTCGACGACGCGTCGATCTTCTTCCGTTCCATGCACCAGCTGAGCCCGGAGAAGAACAGGCAGGTGCGTGCGGAGCGCCGGCGCTACCACGAGCGCTTCCGGGCGCTCATCGAGGAGGGCCAGCAGGCCGGCGTCTTCACCAAGGAGTCCCCGGCCGACCTGGTGGTGGACTACCACTTCGGCTCCGTCCACCACCTGTCCACCTGGTACCGGCCCGACGGCCCGCTCGGCCCGCAGGAGGTCGCAGACCACCTGGCCGACCTGCTGCTGCGGGCACTGCGGCCGTGAGGTGACGGCCCCCCGGGTTCCGGGGGGCGCCGCCTCGCTCAGAGGTACTTCTTGATCTCCCGGCGTGCCAGCGAGCGCTGGTGGACCTCGTCCGGGCCGTCGGCGATCATCAGCGTCCGGGCGCCCGCGTACAGCTCGGCCAGCGGGAAGTCCTGGCTCACGCCGCCCGCGCCGTGCAGCTGGATCGCCCGGTCGATGATGTCGACCACCGCGCGGGGCGTGGCGATCTTGATGGCCTGGATCTCGGTGTGGGCGCCCCGGTTGCCGACGGTGTCCATCAGCCAGGCCGTCTTGAGGACGAGGAGCCGCAGCTGCTCGACGGTGACGCGCGCGTCCGCGATCCAGTTGTGCACCACGCCCTGCTGGGCCAGCGCCTTGCCGAACGCGTCGCGGGACACCGCGCGGCGGCACATCAGCTCGATGGCCCGCTCGGCCATGCCGATCAGCCGCATGCAGTGGTGGATGCGGCCCGGTCCCAGGCGGGCCTGGGCGATGGCGAAGCCGCCGCCCTCCTCGCCGATCAGGTTCGACACCGGCACGCGCGCGTGGTCGAAGGTCACCTCGGCGTGGCCGCCGTGGTAGTGGTCCTCGTAGCCGAAGACCTGCATGGCCCGGTCGACGGTCACGCCCGGCGTGTCGCGCGGGACCAGCACCATGGACTGCTGGCGGCGGATGTCCTCGCCGTCCGGGTCGGTCTTGCCCATCACGATGAAGATCTGGCAGTCCGGGTTCATCGCCCCGGAGATGTACCACTTGCGGCCCGTGATGACGTACTCGTCGCCGTCGCGCTCGATGTGCGTGGTGATGTTCGTGGCGTCGGAGGAGGCCACGTCCGGCTCGGTCATCGCGAACGCCGAGCGGATCTCACCGGCGAGCAGCGGCTGGAGCCACTGCTTCTGCTGCGCCTCGTCGGCGAACTGGGTCAGCACCTCCATGTTCCCGGTGTCCGGCGCCGCGCAGTTCGTCGCCGTCGGCGCCAGGTGCGGGCTGCGACCGGTGATCTCGGCGAGCGGCGCGTACTGGAGGTTGGTGAGGCCGGCGCCGTGCTCGGCGTCGGGGAGGAAGAGGTTCCACAGGCCCTGGCGACGGGCCTCGGCCTTCAGGTCCTCCACGACCTGCGGGGTGTCCCAGGGGGAGGCGAGCCGGGCTCGCTGCTCGTGGGCGACCTGTTCGGCCGGGTGGACGTACTCGTCCATGAAGGCGAGCAGCTTGGCGCGGAGTTCCTCGGTGCGTGCGTCGAACGCGAAGTCCATGACGGTTCAGCCTTCCTGAAGGGTGGTCAGGCCGTGCTCGATGAAGACGGGGACGAGGTCGCCGATGCGGTCGAAGCCGCGGCCGACGGTCTGGCCCAGCGTGTAGCGGTAGTGGATGCCCTCCAGGATCACGGCGAGCTTGAACCAGGCGAACGCCGTGTACCAGGCGACGGCGGACACGTCGCGCCCCGAGCGCGCGGCATACCGCTCGATCAGCTCGGCGGGGGCGGGGTGGCCGGGCGCCTGGGCCGTGGTGGAGACGGGGGAGTCGGGCATGCCGAGCGGCATGCTGTACATCACCAGCAGGCCGAGGTCGGTGAGCGGGTCGCCGAGGGTGGACATCTCCCAGTCGAGGATCGCGTTGATCTCGTCCCGGTCGCCGCCGATCAGGACGTTGTCCAGGCGGTAGTCCCCGTGCACGACGGTCGGGGCGGGGGAGCCGGGCAGTTCCCGGCCGAGGGTGGCGTGCAGCTCGTCGATGCCGGCCAGATCGCGGTTGCGGGAGGCGTCCAGCTGTTTGGCCCAGCGGCGCAGCTGGCGGTCCAGGAAGCCCTCGGGGCGGCCGAAGTCGCCCAGGCCCACGGCGGCGGGGTCCACCGCGTGCAGCTCGACGAGCGTGTCGACCAGGTTCAGCACGGCGGCCCGGGTGCGCTCGGGGCCGAGCGGGGCGAGCTGGTCGGCGGTGCGGTACGGGGTGCCGTCGACGAACTCCATGACGTAGAAGGGCGACCCGATGACCTCCTCGTCCTCGCAGAGGAGGACCGGGCGCGGCACCGGTACGTCCGTCGGGTGCAGGGCGCTGATGACACGGTGCTCGCGCTTCATGTCGTGCGCGGTGGCCAGGACATGGCCGAGCGGGGGTCGTCGTACGACCCAGCGCGCGGTACCGTCCGAGACCGCGTAGGTGAGGTTCGACCGTCCGCCTTCGATCAGCCGGCCGGACAGCGGGCCGGTCACCAGGCCGGGCCGCTCGCGGTCGAGCAGGCCGCGCAACCGGTCGAGATCGAGTCCGGGCGGGTGGTCGGGGCTCATCGTCGCTCCTACGGGCAGGTGAACAGTACCCGACTCATGATGCCGACCGGTCGGTATGCCGTCCAGTAGGGAAGCGGAACGTGATCGGCGCCACCATAGGACGACGGCTCCCCGCGCGGGCGCGCGGGGAGCCGTCGGGCGGGGGCGTGATGTGTGGGTACGGGGTACGGGGTACGGGTGACGGGTGAAGGCGGGGCGGGGCGGGGCGGGTCGCCGTCGGTCAGTGGTCGTCCCAGTGGCCGTCGTGGGCGGCGTGGCGGTGGCCGTCGTGCAGGTAGTCGACGTGGCCGCCGTGGAGGACACCCGCGTGTCCGCAGCCTTCGCCGTGCCGGTGGTCGTGGCTCTCGTGCGTGGTGTGCCCGGAGGGCTCGCACTCGTCCCAGTGGCCGCCGTGCTGCCGGTGCAGGTGCCCGTCGTGCGCGTAGTCGACGTGGTCGCCGTGGGGCACCTCTGTGTGGCCGCAGTCCCGGCCGTGGTCATGAGCGTGGTCCTGGGCGGGGTGTTCCTGGTGGAGAGTGGTCATGGACCTCACCTTATCGGTGCATATTTGGACATTCAGCTTGCGTGGTGCCCGGGTACCCCGGAGGGTCGGAGCCATGAAGGCGATCAGTTACGCACGGTACGGCGGTCCCGAGACCCTGGAGTACGGGGACGTTCCGGATCCCCGGGTCGGTCCCGACTCGGTGCTCGTGAAGGTACGGGCCGCCGCCGTCAATCCCGTCGACTGGAAGTGCCGCGACGGCCATCTCGACGCCGTCCTCCAGCCCGTCTTCCCCGTGATCCCCGGGTGGGACGTCTCGGGGGTCGTCGTGCGGCCCGGGGCCTCCGTCACGGAGTTCGCCGCCGGGGACGAGGTCATCGGCTACGTCCGTGAGGACTTCCTGTCCCGGGGGACCTTCGCCGAGTACGTCGCGGCGCCCGTGCGCACCCTCGCGCGCAAGCCGCGCAATCTCACCCACGAGGAGGCGGCCGGGCTGCCGCTGACCGGGCTGACCGCGTACCAGGTGCTGGTGAAGGCGCTGGAGGTGAAGCGGGGCGAGACCGTCCTCGTGCACGCGGCCGCGGGTGGGGTCGGCTCGATCGCCGTGCAGTTGGGACGCCACCTGGGGGCGCGGGTCATCGGAACGGCGAGCGAGCGCAACCACGACTTCGTGCGGGGGCTGGGCGGGGAGCCGGTGGCGTACGGGGAGGGGCTGGCCGAACGGGTACGGGGGCTGGCGCCCGAGGGTGTGGACGCCGTGTTCGACACGGTCGGCGGCGAGACGCTGACGGTCTCGGCGAACCTGCTCGCCACCGAGGGGCGCCTCGTGTCGATCGCCGACGCGGACGTCGTCGACCACGGCGGGCGGTACTCCTTCGTGCGCCCCGACGCCGCGGACCTGCTGCGGTTGACTGAGCTGGTGGAGCAGGGGGTCGTGAGCGTGCACGTGTCGGAGACGTTCCCGCTGGAGCGGGCGGCGGACGCGCACCGGTTGAACCAGGAGGGGCGGACTCGGGGCAAGATCGTGGTGACGGTGGGGCGGGAGTAGCGGGGCGGGCGGGGGTGGGGCGTCCCTTCGGTTTCTATCGGTTTCTAGAAGACGAGGAACGCGCCGCACACCGCCAGCGCCACCGTGCACAGGGTGGCCGCCGTGGCGTACGGAGGGGGCAGGGCGCGGGGTCTGTTCGTCGAGGCCAGGGTGCGGATGCGACCGTGGGCGATGCGCAGGAAGGCCAGCCAGAGAGCGCAGCACAGGGTGCCCGCGACGACCGCGGCGGGGGTCGCGCCGCCGTGCAGCGCGGTCTTCGCGGCGAGTACGGCCACGACGGTGCCGGACAGGGTCGTGCGGCGCCAGGCGAGTCTTGTGCGCTCGGGCTGGAGCCCGGGGTCGCGGCCGGGGGCGGCCGGGTCGGCGTCCGGGTCCGCGTCGGCGCTCATGCTCAGCCCTCCCATCCGACGAGGACCACGAGGACCATCGCCAGGGCGACCACGGCGACGACCAGGCTGAGCAGGGCCGGGAAGCGGGAGACGGGGAGGTCGTCGCCGCGGCGCATGGCCCGTTCGCAGCGCACCCAGTGGTTCACCGCGCGCAGCGAGCACAACACGCCGGCCGCGAGCAGCGCCAGCGCGAGGCCCACCCGCCAGCCCCAGCGCAGGTCGGGCAGGAACTGGTCCACCGCGAATCCGCCGCCGATCAGGGCGAGAGCGGTGCGCAGCCAGGCGAGGAAGGTGCGCTCGTTCGCCAGCGAGAACCGGTAGTCGGGGGTGCTGCCCTCCCGCCGGATCTCCTCGGGCGCGAACCAGAGCCGGGCGTTCCGTACGAATTCGATCACGCGGGGACCCTACCGGGCGGTCACGGAACGCCTGCGGCGGCCTGCGCGGGTCCGGTGGGGGTTCGGGTGGCGCGTTCTGTTTCGGCGTGGGTCGGGCCGCGCCGGGGGGTGTCCGTCCTCGGAACGGCGCGGAATCGGTCGGCCACAGAAGTGCCGTGTGCTGACGCGCCAACCGCTGCGGGCGAACACCCCCCGACACGTCCCTCCGCGCCGTACGCGGCTCTCCGTCCAGCCCGCCCAGCTACGGGCAGTCGTGCCGCCGTACGCGGCTCTCCGTCCCGCGTAGCAGCGGGCAGCGGTGCCGTCGTGCGTGGTTGTCCGTCCCGCCGCTGCGGGCAGTCGTGCCGTCGTGCGTGGTTGTCCGTCCCGCCGCTGCGGGCAGTCGTGCCGTCGTGCGCGGTTCTCCGCCCCGCCGCTGCGGGCAGTCGTGCCTCCCCCAGTTCCTGAACGGCCTGGGAGGTCTCCCCAGGGGCGGCACGGGTGGGCGCGGCGGCACCCCGTAACGCCGGGCCGCGGGCCCCCGGCCCGCGCCCACGCCGGGCACCCCGCGAACGCCAGTCACGTACGACACCTCACCCCCGCCAAGCCCGCAGCCGCGCATACGCGGCCAAGCCGTCCGGCACCCACTCCCACTCCCCGAGACGCCGTTCCACCTCCGCCTCCGTGAGGAACCCGTGCCAGGCCACCTCCTCCACCTGCGGAGCAACCGGCCCCTCGCAGCGCACCTCGTACACCGCCGACCACCAGGTCGGCCCGGCACCGTCGTCGTACAGGAACTTGAAGAGGAACGTCGGGCGCGGCAGCCCCGTCACCCCCAGTTCCTCCTCCGCCTCCCGCAGCGCCGCGTCGTCGTAGGACTCGCCCGCGCCCACGACCCCGCCGACGAACATGTCGTACAGGGACGGAAACACCAGCTTGGTCGCCGTGCGGCGGTGGACGAAGACGCGTCCGGCCGGGTCCCGGGCGAACACGAACACGCAGCGGTGACGCAAGCCCTGGGCGTACGCGTCACCCCGCCGGGCCTGCCCGGTGACGCGGTCGTTCTCGTCGACGATGTCGAGGATCTCGTCAGCAGCGCTCATCCGCCCATCCAAGCAGCGGCCGTGCCCGCGCCCGGGAAATGGGGAGGGGGTGGTGTGGCGGTGTGGGGCAAGTGCCGTTGACAATACGCCAGTTGACGCGTGTAACGGGATGCCGGCCCTTGACGGAAAGCGTTGGCTGCCGCTTTGCTGTGCGTGATCAGTTCATGGCAGACCGGCTACGACGACCTACCGCGTCGCGTGAGGAAGTTTTCCGCGGTGTCCCCACCTCCGCCTCCCCTCGGCCGCGGCCGCAAACGCGCGGCCCAGGCCTTCGACGACGCCCTCGACGACGCCGAACTCGCCTCCGCCCGTGCCGCGTTGACCCAGGGCCGGTGGCAGTCCGCCCGCTCCCTGCTGGTCCACACGGGCGACGACTGGGACCGCCGCGGGCACCGGATGACCGTGCTCGCCAAGGAGTCCCACAGCGCACCCTGGGCCCGCGAGTGGCTGCTGGCCGAGCCCGATTCCGCCGACGCCTCGATACTGCTCGCCCTCGCGCTGGTCCACCGCGCCCTGCGCGGCAAGGAGAAGCCCGCCCGGGTCCGGGAGGTGTGCCGGGACGCCGCCGCGCTCGTTCCGAACGATCCGACGCCCTGGCTCGGGCTCCTCATGCTGGAGCGTTCACTCGGCGCGGTGGACGAGGTCGTCCGGGTCTTCGAGGCGGTGCGGGCGCGATACGCCGATCACCATCACGCCCATCACCTGATGGTGGCCCGGCTCGCCGAACGCGGCGGCGACGGCGGTGCCGACCCGCTGCACGAGGTGTACGACTTCGCCAACTGGGCCGCCGAGCAGGCCCCCGCCGACTCCCCGCTGGCCATTCTCCCGGTCGTCGCGCACGCCGAGCGCTACCGCGTGCTCGCCGCCGCCGGCCACGAGTCCGCCGACCCCAACGCCTGTGGCCACTGGGCCGGCCGCCGCGCCCGGCTGGTGATGAAGGCGGCCTTCGACTGGTGGCTGGAGTGGGAGCAGGACGGTCACCCGCGCCGGCTGATCGACCTTAACTTCCTCGCCCACGCCAAATTCTGCGAGGGCCGCGGCGCCGAGGCCGCCGCCCTCTTCCACCGCATCGGCGAACACGTCACGCCCGCCCCGTGGTCGTACCCGGACCGCGATCCCTACCCCGCTTTCCGAGCCGCCCGCGCGAGTGCGCTCGGTACGGCCTGACCCCCGACGCACCCGACCCCACGAAAGAAGGACGTCCTCCGATGACCACGGGCAGTTCGAGTACGAGCAGATCCGCGAGCGGTGGCGCCATCAGCACCTTCAAGGGGCAGGAGCGGGCGCTGCGCGCCGACCGGCTCGGTACCGGGGGCCTGCTTCTTTCCGTGCTGGCCGCCACCGCCCCGCTGATGGTGGTCGCCGGGGTCATGCCCACCACGTTCGCGGTGATGGGCATCGTCGGGCAGCCGCTGCTCTTCGTGCTGCTGGGCGTGGTGCTGATCCTCTTCAGCATCGGGTACGCCGAGATGAGCCGGCACGTCCACAACGCGGGGGCCTTCTACGCGTACATCTCCCGCGGACTCGGCGGCACCGCCGGCGCGAGCGCCGCCATGGTGGCGCTGGTCGCCTACAACGCCCTCCAGGTCGGCATCTACGGCATCTTCGGCTTCGAGGTGTCCGGGCTCCTGGCCACCTACGCCGACCTGGAGGTCGCCTGGTGGATACCGGCGCTGCTGGCCGTGCTCGCGGTCGGCACGCTGGGCTCGCTGAAGATCGACGTCAACGCGCGCGTGCTGGGTGTTCTGCTGCTCATCGAGGTCGTGCTCGTAGTCGTGTTCGACATCGCCGCCGTCGCCGATCCGGGGGCGCAGGGGCTGTCGCTGCACGCCTTCAACCCCGACACCCTGACGGGAGCGGGCGTGGGAACCGCGCTGTGCTTCTGCATCGCCGCCTTCCTCGGTTTCGAGCAGGCGCCCGTGTACGCCGAGGAGACCAGCCGGCCGCACGTGCTCGTGCCGCGTGTCATGTTCCTCGCGGTGGGCGGGGTCGCGGTCTTCTTCGCGCTCAGCAGCTGGGCCCTGACCGTCGCCACCGGGCCCGACAGGATCGTCGGCACAGCGCAGGAGCAGAGCGCCGGGCTCCTGTTCTTCCTCACCGAGGAACGGCTGGGCGGCACCTTCACCGACGTCCTGCACGTGCTCTTCGTGACCGGCATGTTCGCCGCCCTGCTCAGCTTCCACAACGTCGTCGCCCGGTACGCCTTCGCCATGGGGCGGGAGGGGCTGCTGCCCGCCGCCTTCGGGCGGACCAGCGGCTCCAGCGGCGCCCCGGGCACCGGCTCGCTGCTCCAGACCGCCGTGTCCGCGATCGTGGTCATCGGCTTCGCGATCGCCGACGACAAGCCGAACGGCGACCCGACCCAGCCCGTGCTGCACCTGTTCACCTGGGGCGGCAACATCGGGGCCCTCGGCGTGATCGTGCTGATGGCCGCGGCCTCGTTCTCCGTCGTCGCCTTCTTCGTCCGCCGTGGCGCCGCCGGCACCCAGGGCGTGCGGCTGGCCACCTCCACCGTCGCGGGCGTGGCCCTCGTCGTGATCGCCGGTTACACGGTCAAGGACTTCGACGTCCTCGTCGGCGCGGGCCCCGGCTCCTCCCTGAGCTGGATGCTGCCCGGCATCATCGGCCTCGCCGCGATCGCGGGCCTCGTGCAGGGCCTGGTCCTGCGTTCCCGCGCACCCGAGCGGCACGCCCGCATCGGCCAGGGCAACGAGGCGTTCCAGCTGGACAAGGCGGCGTCCTCCTGACCCGCACGGGGACGCCGACGCCGTGAGCGGGTCCATGCCGCCCCCGACGTGCCCACTTCCGGACGCGCACCCGGAGTCTCCCGTCATCCCCGGTACTCCCCCGCCGGGGAAGTACCGGGGGAGTGGCTCAGGAGCCGGATTCCGCGCCGAAGTCCAGCAGCACCTTGCAGGACCGGCTCCGGTCCGCGGCCAGCACGAACGCCGACTCCGCGTCCCGGACCGGCACCACCGTGCTGACCAGCGCGTCGAACGCGGGCTCGGCCGCGAGCAGTTCCAGCGCCTCGTCGAACTCGTCGTCGAAGCGGAACGCCCCGCGCAGCTCGATCTCGCGGCTCACCACCAGGTTCCCGGCGAAGGGGCTCTGCCCCGGCGGCAGCATGCCGAGCTGCACGACGACACCGCCGCGCCGGACCAGCCGCAGGCAGGTGTCCAGCCCCGCGGCCACCCCCGAGGCCTCGATCGCCGTGTCCACCTCGGCCGGCCGCCCGGCGTCTTCGGGGGCGTCGGCCCGCACGAGGGTGTCGGCGCCGGCGGCCCGCGCGTACTCCAGGGCGGCGGGCAGCGGGTCCGTCACCGTCACGTGCGCCGCGCCCGCCGCCTTCGCCGCCGCGACCACCAGGCAGCCGATCGGCCCGGCGCCGGTGACCAGCAGGTGCCGGCCGGTCAGGTCCCCGGCCCGGCGTACGGCGTGCAGCGCGACGGAGAGGGGCTCCGCGAGGGCGGCCCGGCGCGGGTCGAGACCGGCGGGCAGGGGCCGCAGCTGCTCGGCGGGGACGACGACCCGCGCCGCGAAGCCGCCCTGGACGTGCGGGACGCGGGCAGCGCTGCCGAGGTAACGGGTGTCCCGGCAGACGTTGCGCCGCCCGTCCGCGCACTCCGGGCACACTCCGCACGGGGTCGCCGGGTGCACGGCGACGGCCGTACCGGCGGCCGGGCCCGGCGTGTCCGTGACCGTGTCCGGGGAGCCGTACGCCACGACTGATCCGACCACCTCGTGCCCCAGCAGCATCGGCTCCTCCAGGCGGAAGTCGCCGACCCCGCCGTGTCGCCAGTAGTGCAGGTCGGAGCCGCACACGCCGCCGTAGCGGACGGCGACCAGCGCCTCGCCGGGGCCGGGGTGGGGGACCGGCAGTTCCTCGACGCGCAGATCGCCGGCGCCGTGGACGACACAGCCGAGCATCGAAGCCGCTTCCTCGGCGGAGAGTGGGGCGAGTGCGGCGAGCGAGTCGCGTGCGGGGTTCACAGGACGCTCGTCATGCCGCCGTCGACGTACAGGATCTGCCCGCCGACGAAGTCCGCGGCGGGTGAGGCCAGGAACAGCAGCCCGCCCACCAGGTCCTCGGTACGGCCCCAGCGGCCGGCCGGAGTGCGCCGGCGGACCCAGGCGCTGAACTCCTCGTCCTCGACGAGGGGCCGGGTCAGTTCGGTCTCGATGTAGCCGGGACCGAGACCGTTGACCTGGACGCCGTACGGGCCCCAGTCCGCGCACATGCCCTTGGTGAGCATCTTCAGCGCGCCCTTGGTGGCCGCGTAGGGCGCGATGCCCGGACGGGCCACCTCGCTCTGCAGCGAGCAGATGTTGACGATCTTGCCGTGGCCGCGTTCCGTCATCCGGCGCGCCGCCTCCCGGCCGACCAGGAAGGCGCTGGTGAGATTGGTGTCCAGGATGCGGTGCCAGTCGGCGTCGGCGAACTCCAGCAGCGGCGCCCGGAGTTGCATGCCGGCGTTGTTGACCAGGATGTCGAGCGGGCCCACCCGCTCCTCGACCTCCGCGATGCCGGCCGCCACGGACGGACCGTCGGTCACGTCGAACACGGCCGTGTGGACGTCGCCGGGGAGGCAGGCGGCGGCCTCGGTGAGGCGGTCGGCGTCGCGTCCGTTGAGGACCACCCGGCAGCCGGCCTCCGCCAGGCCCCGGGCGAGGGCCAGCCCGATGCCCCGGCCGGAACCGGTCACCAGGGCCGTGCGCCCGCCGATGTCGAAGAGGGGGTGAGCCGTCATCGTCGTACTCCTGAATGACGTCGCGTCGTGCGGCTATATGACCAGTGACAGGAGCAGGACGAGAGCGCCCGCGACCACCGAGATGATCGTCTCCATGACGGACCAGGTCTTGATGGTCTGGCCGACGTTCAGGCCGAAGTACTCCTTCACCAGCCAGAAACCCGCGTCGTTGACGTGGCTGAAGAAGAGCGAACCGGCGCCGATGGCCAGGACCAGCAGGGCCGCGTGCGTCGTCGACATGTCGGCCGCCAGCGGCGCCACCAGACCGGCCGCCGAGACGGTCGCCACGGTCGCCGAACCCGTCGCCAGCCGGATCGCCACCGCGATCAGCCAGGCCAGCAGCAGGGCCGGGATCGACCAGTCCTCGGAGATCTCCAGGATCATCTGGCCCACGCCGGAGTCGATCAGCGTCTGCTTGAAGCCGCCGCCCGCGCCGACGATCAGCAGGATGCCCGCGATGGGCGCGAGCCCCTTCTCGACGAGGCCCGAGAGGCGCTCCTTGCCGAAGCCGGCCGGACGCAGCAGCGTGAAGATGCCGACGATCACGGAGGCGAGCAGGGCGATCAGCGGGTTGCCGATCACGTCGAAGCTGCGCTGCACCAGGTTCTCCGGGTCGTCGACGATGATGTCGACGAGCGCCTTGGCCAGCATCAGCACGACCGGCAGCAGGATGGTGGCCAGGGTCGCGCCGAAGCCGGGGCGCTTCTCCAGCTCCTCCGAGGCGCGCTGCGGGATCATGCGGTCGGGGGCCGGGACGTCCACCCAGCGGGCCGCGTACTTCGAGAACAGCGGACCGGCGATGATCACCGTCGGGATGGCGATCAGGACACCCAGCGCGAGCGTCACACCGAGGTTGGCGCCGACCGCGTCGATGGCGACCAGCGGACCGGGGTGCGGCGGGACCAGACCGTGCATCACGGACAGACCGGCCAGCGCCGGGATGCCGATGCGCATCAGGGAGTAGTTGCCGCGCTTGGCGACCATCAGGACGACCGGGATCAGCAGGACGATGCCGACCTCGAAGAACAGCGGCAGTCCGATGACGGAGGCGATGAGCACCATCGTCCACGGCATCGAACGCGGACTGGCCTTGGCGAGGATGGTGTCCACGATCTGGTCGGCGCCGCCGGAGTCGGCGAGCATCTTGCCGAGGATCGCGCCGAGGGCGATCAGCACGCCGACACCCGCGACGGTGGAGCCGAGCCCGGCGGTGAAGCTGGTGATGACCTTGTCCAGCGGCGCCCCGGCGAACGCGCCGAGCGCCAGCGACCCGATGGTCAGCGACAGGAAGGCATGCAGCTTGAACTTGGTGATCAGCAGGACGATGACGGCGATGCCCAGGAGCACGGCGATGCCCAGCTGGGCCTGGCCGGCCGAGGTGATCGGCTCGACGGTGTCCGCTGCCAGCATCTCGACGCTGAGTCTGGTCACGGTGGTTCCCTTGCGGTGATGGGGGTTCGGGGGAGTGCGGGGCCGCGTCCGCGCACGGCGGCACGACCCCGGGGGAGGGTGTGGGGGGTTACTGGGCCGGCTCGGGGAGGTCCGTCAGGGCGTTCATCGCCCGTTCGGCGATCTCCTCCGGGGTGCCGGCGACGTCCACCGCGACTCCCGCCTCGTCCGGCTCCAGGGGCTGGAGCGTGGCGAACTGGGAGTCGAGCAGGGCCGTCGGCATGAAGTGCCCCTGCCGTTGCGACATCCGCTCCTCGATCAGCTCGCGGCTGCCCGTGAGGTGCACGAAGACGACACCGGGAGCGCCGGCCCGCAGCCGGTCGCGGTACGACCGCTTCAGCGCCGAACTGCTCACCACCCCGCCGAGCCCCGCCCGCCCGTGCGCCCAGTCGCCGATGGCGTCCAGCCAGGGCCAACGGTCCTCGTCGGTGAGCGGGGTGCCGGCCGTCATCTTGGCGATGTTGGCCGGCGGGTGGAAGTCGTCGCCCTCGGCGTAGGGAACGCCGAGCCGGGCCGCGAGCAGGGGGCCGATGGTGGTCTTACCGGTGCCCGCTACGCCCATGACCACGACGACATGGGGGGTGTGCAGTCGCTGCATCGCACTCTCGCTGTCTGCTGTCTTCGTCGACACGTGATGTCGACGTAACTGAAACCCATTAGGTACGACGAATTCAAGAGTCTGTGACATATAAGTCTGACTTTTTGTTCCCGTGATCCGGCCCGTACGCTGAGTGCATGAGCACACCGGGCCGGGGGCTGCACGGCCGCGTACTGGACACCCTCGGGCCCGCGATCACAGCGGGCGAGTACCCTGCGGGCAGCGTTCTGCGCACCGACGAGCTGGCACAGCGTTTCGAGGTGTCGCGCTCCGTGATGCGGGAGGCCGTGCGGGTGCTGGAGTCCATGCACCTGGTCGCGTCGCGCCGCCGCGTGGGCGTCACCGTCCTGCCCGAGTGCGAGTGGAACGTCTACGACCCGCAGGTCATCCGCTGGCGCCTGGCCGGCTCCGAACGCCCGCGGCAGCTTCGCTCCTTGACCGTGCTGCGCTCGGCCGTCGAACCGGTGGCGGCGGGCCTGGCGGCACGGCACGCCACGTCGGAGCAGTGCGCCGAGCTGACCGAGTGCGCGCTCGGCATGGTCGCCAACTCGCGCGGCCACAAACTGGAGGCGTACCTCTTCCACGACGTGGCCTTCCACCGCGTCATCCTGACCGCCTCCGGCAACGAGATGTTCGCCCGCCTCGGCGGCGTCGTCGCCGAGGTCCTGGCCGGGCGCACCCACCACGACGTGATGTTCGAGGACCCCGACCCGGCGGCCGTGACCCTGCACGTCCAGGTCGCCGAGGCGGTGCGGGCACGGGACGCCGACCGCGCCGAGCGGCTGACCCGGGAGATCACCGTCGGCGCGCTGCAGGAACTGGACATCCTGGCGCCCTGAAGCCCTGCCGGGCCGATCTACGCCGGGAACTCCCCGTCGACGTACACCCACGCCCCGTCGACGCGCTCGAACCGGCTCCGCTCGTGCAGCGAGCCACCGCGGTAGGACGCGCGGAAGGTCACGGTCCCGGTGGAGTGGAAGGCGGACCCGTCGCTCGTGCCCAGGATCTCCAGACCGGTCCACCGCATCCCCGGGTCGAGGTCGAGGCGCTCGGGACGCGTCCTCGGGTGCCACGTCCGCAGCAGGTATCCGCCGTCCAGGCGTACGAAGGCGCTGTAGCGCGAACGCATCAGGGCCTCGGCGGTCGACGCGGAGGCGGCTCCCGCGTGGAAGCGGCCGCAGCACCTCTCGTACGGCTCGGACAGCCCGCACGGGCAGGAAGGCGTGGTCATGGCGGCCATTGTGCCCGGTCCGGGACACGCCCCGGAGTAGCAGAAGACCCCTGCCGCAGCAGGGGTCTCGACTGGTGTCCGAGGGGGGACTTGAACCCCCACGCCCGATAAAGGGCACTAGCACCTCAAGCTAGCGCGTCTGCCATTCCGCCACCCGGACAAGGTGTCTGTCGTGCGGGCTGCTGCCCGCGGCGACGACGTAAACATTACCAGGCTTTCCGGGGTGGCCGATCACCCCCTCCTTGGGCGCGGACGGCCGGAGGGGGAGGATGAGAGGGACCCACCAGCAGTGGCATCGGCAGTGACATAAGCAGTGACGTCAGCAGTGACAGCGGGAGGAACCACGTGAGCGACTCGGGCACGGCCAGGAGCGTCACCGGCGAGGACGAGGTCGTCGACCTCTGCCGCGAGCTGATCCGGATCGACACCAGCAACTACGGCGACCACTCGGGTCCGGGCGAGCGCAAGGCGGCCGAGTACGTCGCCGAGAAGCTCGCCGAGGTCGGACTCGAACCGCGGATCTTCGAGTCCCACCCCGGACGCGCCTCCACGGTGGCCCGGATCGAGGGCGAGGACCCGTCCCGGCCGGCGCTCCTCATCCACGGCCACACCGACGTCGTCCCGGCCAACGCGGACGACTGGACCCACCACCCCTTCTCCGGCGAGATCGCGGACGGGTGCGTGTGGGGGCGCGGGGCGGTCGACATGAAGGACATGGACGCGATGACCCTCGCGGTCGTCCGCGACCGGCTGCGCAGTGGGCGCAAGCCTCCGCGCGACATCGTGCTGGCGTTCCTCGCGGACGAGGAGGCCGGCGGGACGTATGGCGCCAAGCACCTGGTGCGCAAGCACCCCGAGCTGTTCGAGGGCGTCAGCGAGGCGATCGGCGAGGTCGGCGGGTTCTCCTTCACGGTCAACGAGAAGCTGCGGCTCTACCTCGTCGAGACCGCCGAGAAGGGCATGCACTGGATGCGGCTCACCGTCGACGGCACGGCCGGGCACGGCTCGATGACCAACGACGACAACGCGATCACCGAGCTGTGCGAGGCCGTGGCCCGGCTCGGCCGGCACCAGTGGCCGGTCAGGGTCACCAAGACCGTACGGGCCTTCCTGGACGAGCTGTCCGACGCGCTCGGCACCGAACTCGACCCCGAGAACATGGAGGAGACCCTCGCCAAGCTCGGCGGCATCGCCCGGATGATCGGCACGACCCTGCGCAACTCGGCGGCGCCCACCCAGCTCGGCGCCGGTTACAAGGTCAACGTCATCCCCGGCCAGGCCACGGCGCACGTCGACGGACGCTTCCTGCCCGGTTACGAGGAGGAGTTCCTCGCCGACCTCGACCGCATCCTCGGCCCGCGCGTGCGGCGCGAGGACGTGCACGCCGACAAGGCGCTGGAGACCGACTTCGACGGCCGGCTCGTCGACGCCATGCAGACCGCCCTGCGCGCCGAGGACCCGATCGCGCGGGCGGTGCCCTACATGCTCTCCGGCGGCACCGACGCCAAGTCCTTCGACGACCTCGGCATCCGCTGCTTCGGCTTCGCGCCGCTCAAGCTGCCGCCGGAGCTGGACTTCGCGGGCATGTTCCACGGGGTGGACGAGCGGGTGCCGGTGGAGGGGCTGCAGTTCGGCGTACGGGTGCTCGACCGTTTCATCGACGCGTCCTGACTCATCGACGGACGCTGATTCGCCGAGACGTCCGGATTGGCCCGATGAAACGTGACTTCCGCACGCGACGGTATTCGGCCGCGCGTGCGGGAGCCGACCGGGAAGAGTGAATGTGCTCATAAGCTCGTAGCCTCATTAGTTCCTCCTCGTTACAGGTGATGCGATCAGCAAGCTGGGATCGCGTTTGCCAACTAGGAGGAATAATGTTCAAGAAGGTCGTCGCCGCCGCAGCCGCCACCGGCGGTCTGGTTCTCGCGGGCGCGGGCATGGCCGTCGCCGACTCCGGTGCCCAGGGTGCTGCCGTGCACTCGCCCGGCGTCCTTTCCGGCAACGTCGTTCAGGTGCCCGTGCACGTCCCGGTGAACGTCTGCGGCAACACGGTCTCCGTGATCGGTCTGCTGAACCCCGCCTTCGGCAACGTCTGCATCAACAAGTGACGTTGTGCCTCGCCCCGTGAGGGTCTGAGTCCGCCGGCCCCGGAGCGCGTGCCACGTGCTCCGGGGCCGGCGGACTCTGGAGCCTTCGCGGGGTGGGGAACGACGGCGACGTCGGAATTCCCGGCGTTCTCGGCATTCCCGGTACTAGCGGGATCGGCATTCCCGGTACTAGCGGGACTAGGGCAAGGCAGGGATTCAGGAAATGCGACAGGTCACCCGCAAGGGCCTGATGACGATGGCGGCCGCCACCGGCGTGATCGCCGCCGCGGGCGGCACCGCCCAGGCGGACTCGGGGGCGCACGGCTCGAGTTCGGGTTCGCCCGGCGTACTGTCCGGCAACACGGTGCAGGCACCGGTGCACGTGCCGGTGAACGTCTGCGGCAACACGGTCGACGTCATCGGTGTGCTCAATCCGGCGATGGGCAACTCTTGCGCCAATCAGGGCGGCGGCGCGTCCGGCGGTTACGGCGACACCCGGGGGCAGGACGGCTCGCCCGGGGGCTCGCACGCCGGCGGGCACGCCACCGACTCGCCCGGCGTCGGCTCCGGCAACCACGTGGAGGCGCCGATCCACGTGCCGGTGAACGTCTGCGGCAACAGCGTCGACGTCGTCGGCGCCCTCAACCCGACCACCGGCAACGACTGCGGCAACGGCGGTGGCGGACATCACTCGACGCCGCCCGGAGACCCGGGCGACCCCGGGGACCCGGGCAACCCTGGAGACCCGGGTAACCCTGGAGACCCGGGGGAGCCCGGCACTCCGGGCAACCCGCCCGACTCGGGCGACGAGACGCCGGGGGGCTCCTCGCACGTCAACCAGCCGGGCACCCAGACCGTCGCCCAGCCGCAGGGCGACGCGCGACTCGCCGAAACCGGCAGCGACCTGCCCCTGGGCCTCGCCCTGCCGGTGGGCGCGGGCGCGCTGCTCGCGGGCACGGTGCTCTACCGCAAGGCACGCGCCTCGGCGTGACGCCCCTCGGGCCGGGCGACCGGCACGCACCACGGGCCCCGCACCGGCGGGGCCCGTTCCGTCTCCGGTTCCGTCACCCGCGCGTGGTCGAATCCGGTCACCGGCTCACCAGGTACCGGCTCACCAGGTCGCGCGTACCTGGCGGATGATCCGCCGCCGCAGCCGTACCTTGCGGCTGCCGTCGCGCAGCAGGCTCAGCCGGTACAACTCCCAGTGTCCGTACTCGGCGTGGTCGGTCAGCAGACGTGTCGTCTCCTTGCGGGAAACCCCGCGCGGCAGGTACACGTCGACAAATTCGTATTCCGGCATCGCATCTATTGTGCGGGCTGGGGCCCGGTACGGATAGCGTCTGCACTATGTCTGATGCTGCGCAGCCCACCGCTGCCGAGGTACGCGCCGCCGCCGAGGCGGTCAAGACCGCGCTCGACCGCCACCTGGCCGCGGTCGAACGCCGGTCGGGGGAGGACGACCCGACCGTCTACGACGCGTTCAACCAGCTGGCCGCGGCCGCGGAGGCGTACGACGAACTGCTCTACGACCGTTACGACGAGGTCACCCCCTTCGAGATCCCCGGCGCGGACGACTCGCTGCCGCCGTACACGGGCCCCGAGGAGCCCAGCGCGCTGAGCGTCCTGATCCGCCGTGACTACGCCGTGGCCGAGCCGCAGCGGCTGATGGCCCATGCCCGGCGGGTCGAGGCGGCGGACGACGAGGAGGCGGGCGTCGAGGCCTCCGGCACGGTTCACGGGGCGCTCGGCCTCCTGTTCGGCGAGTTCGAGCCGGACGAGATCGCCTCCCGGCACAAGGAGTTCGGCCTTGAGGAGGGTGACTCCACGCTCTGGGTGACGGCCGCTGACCAGGCCCCCGAACCCGGCGAGTGGCTGGAAGCCCCCTTCGAACAGGCCGACCCGCAACGAGTGGTCTGCCGCTTCGACGTCAGCGCGGTCTTCGACGACGAGTTCGACGACGGCCTCGATGACGACGATGACGACGAGGCCGGTGGCGGTGGCGTGCGGGAGCTGGAGGAGGACCTCGACACGGATCTGGACGAGGACCTGGACGCGGACGAGGACCTTGACCCGCACGGGGACGAGGCCGACGACCGTGACGAGGACGGTGAGCGGGCGCGGCTGTAGGCGGGCCGCTGAGTGGCGGGCCGCTGAGTGGCGGGTCGCAGAGTGGCGGGTCGCTGAACGGCTGGAGCCGCGACGCGCCGGCCGGCCCGACGGCGGCGGTCACGGGGATCGCCCCTGTGACCGCCGCCGTCGCGTTCACCCAGGACGGTCCGGCAGCGTGGCGGGTCGGCAGGGCGGCGGGGAAGCCTGGGCGAGGTGTGGGGGCTCAGGCGGCCGGGCGCCCTCCCGGGTCAGCCTTCCACGGGCACCTGCGGCGCGAGCAGCACCGGCAGACGGGTCGTGCGCGGCTTCGCCGGGACCTCGGCCACGGCACGGGGCAGCGCCTGCTCCACGCCGTGCACCACGGACAGGTGGCGGGCGGCCCGGCCGAACGCCGTGTAGATCCAGGGGCGGCTGAGGGCCTGCGCGGCATCGCCGGGCAGGACCACGACCACCGCCGGCCAACGGCCGCCCACCGCCTGGTGCGCGGTCAGCGCCCATCCGTGCCGCACGGACTGCTCCACCCGCTCCTTCGGTACGACGACGGCCTCGCCCGCGCACGACAGGTGCAGCCCGTCGGCGTCGGCCTTCACCACCCGGCCCGGCAGCGTACGGCCCGGCACGGGGGAGTAGGCGACGCGGTCCCCGGGGTCGAAGCCGCCGAAGCGGCCGGGGCCCGGGTTCAGCCGCTCCTTCAGTGCGGCGTTGAGCGCCCGTGTGCCCGCCGCGCCGCCGTGGCCCGGAGTGATCACCTGGGTCTCCTCGGTGGGAACGCCGATCGCGCGCGGCACCGAGTCCGCGACGAGCTGGACGGTGCGGTGCACGGCCTCGCCCGCCTCCCGCACCGGCACGATCACGACCTCCTTGCCGGGCGCCTCCACCTGAACCAGCTCGCCGATGCCGAGGCCGGAGACCAGTTCGCCGAGCGGGCCCGGGTCCGGGCGTCGGGAGGCGGTCTGGGGGCAGACGCGCGCCGCCAGCAGATCCGCGAAGACCCGCCCGGGCCCCACGGACCCCAGCACCGCCGGGTCCCCGGCCAGCACCAGCCGCGCCCCGTCCGGCAGCGACTCCGCCAGCAGGGCGCCCGCCTCGACGTCCAGCTGCGGCGCGTCGAGCACGACCAGCAGATCGAGGTCCAGCGCACCGTCCGCGTCCCGTCCCGGCCCCTCGGCCCCGGCCAGCAACCCGGCCAGGGTGACGACGGCGGGACCGGCGGGGACGGAAATGTCCGGGGCGGTGGAGTCAGGAGGCTGTGGCGCGGACGGCGGGTCGCCCAGCAGGACGGCGAAGCGGTCGCGGCCGAGCGGCCCGGGTGCGGCGGCCCAGGCGCGCAGGCCCAGGGTGTGCGCGGCGTGCAGCAGGACCGCCGGTTCGGCCAGGGACGCCTCCCCGCCGGTGTGCAGGACCAGCCCGTGGTCCGCGACGGCGCGGATGAGGTCGGTGGCGGCTCCCTGCGCGGAGGCGGCGGCGCGCTCCCAGTCCGCCGCGGAACCGTCCCGCTTCGGCGCCGAGTTGGCCAGCCGGGCCAGGCCGTCGGCGAGGCTCTCCTCGGCGAGCGCGTACCGCTCCAGACCGATCAGGACCCGGACCGGGCGCTCCTCGTCCTCGTCCGTCCCCTCCGCCCCGCCCGTGGTGTAGTCCTGGCGTGCGCCGGTCTCCTCCAGGGCGTCCTGGAAGGCCAGCGCCTCGCCCTCCGCGAGTGTGCTCCGCACGGCGGCGTCGGGGTCCGGCACGCCGCGCTGGGCCAGCGTGGCCGTGAGCCGGGGCAGCTCCAGGGCCGTGTGCCCGGCCAGGGCGGCCTGCTCCAGCAGCCACACCGTGACCGCGCGGCCGCGGCGCTCGTCGTCCGGGCCGCACGCCGCGCCCAGCAGCGCCCGGGCGAATCCGTCGGCCTGCTCCGGCCGCACTCCGCCGACCCGGAGCAGCTGCCAGGGGTCGGCGCGCAGCGCCTCCTCCGCGCCCTCACCGAGGAGCGCGGCGGTCTGCGGTGCGAGCGTCTCGGGAGCGCCGCCCTCGGCCAGTACGCGCCGTACGGACTGGACGGTCTCCGGCGCGGGCCCAGTGGGCCCGGCGGTCGCCTCGGCCGGCGCCGGCCGAGGCTGTCGTACCGGTTCCGGGGCGGGACGGCGCGGGGCGGGCTCGGGGTCGCCGAAGACCGTGGCCGCCGGCTTCTCGCCGCTCTCCACAGCCCTCACCGCGGCGAGCAGATCGGCCGCCGTGCCGCTGAGCTTGGTCCCGGCGTCGATCGGGGCCTGCTTCCCGGCCTTCCGCCGCTCGATCCGCTCCCGCACAAGCCGTTGAGCGGCCAGCTCGGCCTCGGCCTCGGAGACCTGAGCCGCCGCGCCGCCGCCGTCCGCGCTCCCACCACCCGGCTGCCCGGCGGGCAACTCCTCCCCCGGGCCGCCGGCCTCCCCGGCCGCTTCGTCCCCGGCCGCATCGTCTCCGGCCGCATCGTCTCCGGACGAATTGTCGATGCCCGTACCGCCGCCGATGCGCGTATCGTCACCGGCCGGCTGCTCGGTCCCACCGGCAGCAGCCTCGGCGTCGGGAGCCCGGCCGTCGGCCGGCACCTCTGCTCCGTCGGCCGGTACCTCGATCCCGGCGGTGTCCGGCTCGGCTCCGTTCGCGGTGCCCGGGGTCTGCGGCCCGGCGTCCACGGCGTCCGCGGTGTCCTCAGAGGCGGGCTCGGGCTCCGTGCTCACAGCGTGCTCCAGTCGTGATCGGGATAGCGGTGCACGGGCGTCGACACATCGTCGAGAGCCCGGCAGATCTCGTCAGGAAGACTAAGGGTCTCCACTGACAACGCCGCCGTGAGCTGCTGCGCGTTGCGCGCGCCGACGATCGGGGCGACCACGCCGGGCCGGTCCCGGACCCAGGCCAGCGCCACCTGGAGCGGCGTCACCGCGAGCCCGTCCGCCGCCGTCGCCACCGCGTCCACGATGTGACCGGCCGTGTCGTCGAGGTAGGGGGCGACGAACGGGGCCAGATGCTCCGACGCGCCGCGCGAGTCCGACGGCGTCGAGTCCTTGCGGTACTTGCCGGTGAGGACCCCGCGGCCCAGCGGAGAGGAGGGGAGCAGACCGACTCCCAGGTCCACGGCGGCGGGCAGCACCTCGCGCTCGATGCCCCGCTGGAGCAGCGAGTACTCCATCTGCGTACTCGCCAGCCGGTTCCGCACGCCCGGCGCCGCCAGCTGCCAGGTCGCCGCCTTGGCCAGCTGCCAGCCGCAGAAGTTGGACACTCCCGCGTACCGGGCGCGTCCGCTGCTCACCGCCACGTCGAGGGCGTGCAGCGTCTCCTCCAGCGGCGTGTGCGGGTCGAAGGCGTGCAGGTGCCACACGTCGACGTGGTCCGTGCCGAGACGGGCCAGCGAGGCGTCGAGCGCGGAGAGCAGGTGGGCGCGCGAACCGTCGAAGCGGCGGTCGGGATCCGGCACGCTGCCGGCCTTCGTGGAGATCACCAGGTCCCGACGCGGAACCAGGCCCTCCATGAGCCGCCCGAGCAGGTACTCGGACTCCCCGTCGCCGTACACGTCCGCGGTGTCGACGAGGGTCCCGCCCGCCTCCCAGAAGGTTTTCAGGAGGTCCGCGGCGTCATGCTCGTCGGTGTCCCGGCCCCAGGTCAGGGTGCCGAGACCGATGCGGGACACGCGCAGGCCGGTGCGGCCGAGATGCCTCTGCTCCATGAACGCCGACATTACTGGCCACTGCTTGCGCTGTGGGGGCCTGTGGACAACCGAATTCCCGCGCTAAGGTCGGGCCCAGAAGACGTTACTCATCAGTAAGGGGAATCGGCCATGCAGCTCGGGATCAACCTCGGCTACTGGGGTGCCGGAATGGACGCGGACAACCTGGCCGTCGCCCAGGAGGCCGACCGGCTCGGCTACGCCGTCTGCTGGGCCGCCGAGGCCTACGGCTCCGATGCGGCCACCGTGCTCACCTGGGTCGCCGCCCAGACCGAGCGCATCGACGTGGGCTCGGCCATCTTCCAGATCCCGGCCCGCCAGCCCGCGATGACCGCCATGACGGCCGCCACCCTGGACTCCCTCTCCCAGGGCCGCTTCCGCCTCGGCCTCGGCGTCTCCGGACCGCAGGTCTCCGAGGGCTGGTACGGCGTCAAGTTCGACAAACCGCTGGCCCGCACCCGCGAGTACGTCGAGATCGTGCGCAAGGCGATGACGCGGGAGCGGCTGTCGTACGAGGGGCAGCACTGGACGCTGCCGCTGCCCGGGGGCCCGGGCAAGCCGATCAAGCTGACCGTGCACCCGCAGCGCGAGCACATCCCGCTGTACATCGCCGCGATCGGCCCGAAGAATCTGGAGCAGACCGGCGAGATCGCCGACGGCGCCCTGCTGATCTTCCCGTCCGCCGACCACCTGGAGGACACCGCGATCCGGCATCTGCGCGCCGGGCGCGAGAAGGCGGGCAAGACCCTCGACGGCTTCGACGTCTGCCCGACCCTGCCGCTGGCCCTCGGCGACGACAAGGACGTCACGACGCTCGCCGACACCTTCCGGCCCTACACCGCGCTCTACGTCGGCGGCATGGGCAGCCGCAAGCAGAACTTCTACAACCAGCTCGCCCAGCGCATGGGCTACGAGGCGGAGGCCGCCGAGATCCAGGACAAGTACCTGTCCGGCGACAAGCAGGGTGCCGGCGCGGCCGTCCCGCACGACCTGATCGACCAGACGACGCTGCTCGGTTCCGTGGACCGCATCGCGGACCGGATGAAGGCCTACGCCGCCGCCGGCGTCACCACGCTGACCCTCGCGCCCGCGGGCTTCACTCTGGACGAGCGGCTCGCCGCGCTCCGCGCCGGCACGGAGGCCCTGGAGCGGGCCGGACTCGCGTAGCGAGCCAGGTCCGTCGGTAGGTTCTGCGGCCGTGGTGGGGGCTCGGGGGTCTTCCCCGCCACGGCCGTCACGGAGGACAACGCGCCCACGCGCGTGTGGTTACGCCTCCCCGCGTTACCGGCCGTCCTTCTTTTGGCTGAGTTGCCCGCCGCACCTGTTGCCGCCCCTCACCTCCCGCACTTGACTCGGTCTTTGCGGAATCTGCGGAACCCTGCAGAGGCAGAGAGGCGGCACCCATGCTTTCGGCCAGGAGTCTGTTCCAGGAGATCCTCGACAACGACGAGTCGTTCCGTCTCTTCTGCTCCATCGCGGCCAGCGGCGAGTCGCAGGGCGGCTGGGAGAACGCGCGCATCGCGGCGCTCGTACCGGAGAGCGAGCGCGCGCTCGCCCCGAAGATCACCCGGCACGGCGCGGACGAGGACAAGCACGGACGCATCTTCCACGCCCTGCTGAAGAGGCGCGGCCTCGAACCCGTCGCGGTGCCCCCCGAGACCGACTACACCATGCTCCTGGAGCGGCACGGCATCGGCCTCGCCCACGAGAAGCTCAAGGCCGACGCGCCCCTCACGGAACGGGACATCATCACCTACCTCGCGCACAGCCGGGTCACCGAGCAGCGCGCGGCCGAGCAGATGGCGATGCTCCTCGAGTACTTCGCGGACCACCCCGACCTGGGCCGGGCCGTCCGGATGATCTCGGCCGACGAGGACAACCACCTCGCCTACTCCCACGAGGAGCTGCTGCGCTTCGCCGCCGCCGGACACGGCCGGTACATCCAGCGGACGCTGCGCGAGAGCGCGCTCGCCGAGATCCGCGTCCACCGGGACGTCAGCCTCGCGGTGATGGACCGTATGGGGTGCCTCCTCGGCTGGCCGCGCACCAGGTCGGCGATGCTCGCGGCGGGCATCCACGCGATGTACGCCTACGAGCGGCTGGCCGGCTGGCACCGCATGGTGACGCTGCGGACACCCGAACGGCGCGACGCGCTCGGCGGTCCCGCCGCCGCGGCCCCGGAGGTCGCCTGACGGCCGACGCGCGGACTGCCTGGCCCTACAGCCAGCCCCGGCGCTTGAACAGCCGGAACAGCAGCACCTCCAGAGCGGCCATCAGCACGATCACCGCCGGGTAGCCCCACTCCCAGTGCAGCTCCGGCATGTGGTCGAAGTTCATGCCGTAGACCCCCGCGAGCATCGTGGGGACCGCCGCCATGGCCGCCCAAGCGGAGATCTTCCGCATGTCGTCGTTCTGCCGGACGCTCGTCTGCGCCAGGTGTGCCGACAGGATGTCCGAGACCAGCCGGTCCAGGCCCTCCACTGACTCGTTCACGCGCGTGAGGTGGTCGCTCACGTCGCGGAAGAACGGCCGCGCCCTCTCGTTCACGAACGGCACCCCGGCGCCGAACGCCCCCGTCCCCGCCAGCCGGGCCAGCGGCGGCGCCAGCGGGCCCGTCGCCCGGCGGAACTCCAGGACCTGCCGCTTGAAGGTGTAGATCCGGGACGCGGTGTGCCGTGAGCCGCCGCCGTCCGGGGAGAAGACCTCGGCCTCCAGATCCTCCAGGTCGTTCTGCAACTCGACGGCGACGTCCAGGTAGTGGTCGACGACGGCGTCCGCTATCGCGTACAGCACCGCGGTGGGCCCCTTGCCGAGCAGCTCGGGCTCGTGCTCCAGTCGCTGCCGTACGGCCTTCAGCGGGGCGCCCTCGCCGTGCCGGACGACGACCACGAACGCGTCGCCCAGGAAAATCATGAGCTCGTCGGTGGAGACGGCGTCGCTCTCCGGCTCGTACACCACCGGCTTCAGGACGGCGAAGAGCGAGTCCTCGTACACCTCCAGCTTGGGCCGCTGGTGGGCCTTCAGGGCATCCTCCACCGCCAGCGGGTGCAGCCCGAACTCCTGGCTGACCAGGTCGAACTCGTCCTCCGTCGGTTCGTGCAGACCGATCCAGACGAAGCCGCCCGAGGTCCGCGCCCCGCCGAGCGCGTCGGAGAGGTCCTCGGGTCCGTCCGTGCGGTGCCCGTCCCGGTAGACGGCACAGTCGACGATCACCGAACGCAATCTCCCTTCGCCCCGGCGCCCTCGCACCGCGCCGTACGCCTACCCTGGCCGCATGCCCACGCTGATCCTGGTTAGGCACGGACGTTCCACCGCCAACACCGAGGGGCTGCTCGCCGGCTGGACGCCCGGCGTCGCCCTCGACGAACGCGGGGCCGCGCAGGCCGCCGCGCTGCCCGGCCGGCTTGCCGCCCTGCCGCTCTCAGAGATCGTCGCCAGCCCGCTGCAGCGCTGCCAGGAGACGATCCGCCCATTGCTCGACGCCCGGCCCGGGCTGAAGGCGCACACCGACGAACGGATCGGGGAGTGCCACTACGGCGACTGGTCCGGCCGCAAGCTCGCCGAGCTCAGGGACGAGCCCCTGATGGAGGTGGTGCAGGCGCACCCCTCCGCAGCGGCGTTTCCCGGCGGCGAGTCGATGCGCGCGATGCAGACCCGAGCCGCCGAGGCGGTGCGCGAGTGGAACGCGCGCGTGGAGCGCGACCACGGCGCCGACGCCGTCTACCTCATGTGCTCCCACGGCGACATCATCAAGTCCCTCGTCGCGGAAGCACTCGGCCTTCATCTCGACCTCTTCCAGCGGATCTCCGTCGAGCCCTGTTCCGTCACCGCGATCCGCTACACCCGGCTGCGCCCGTTCCTCGTCCGCCTCGGCGACACCGGTGACTTCGCCTCCCTGGCCCCGCACGAGGAGCCCCCTGGTGACCAGGCCCCCGTCGGTGGTGGTGCGGGCGCACCGTGATCGTCGGCCGCAGTAGGGTGAAGCGGTTGCAGCAGTGCCCCGCCTACCTTCCCCCGACTTCCATGGAGACAGGACGTGTCCCGTCAGGTGTTCCTCTACGACCAACCGGAACGTTTTGTGGCCGGTACGGTCGGGCTGCCCGGGCGCCGTACGTTCTTCCTCCAGGCCACCGCAGGCTCCCGGGTGACCAGCGTGGCCCTGGAGAAGACCCAGGTCGCCGCTCTCGCCGAGCGCATGGACGAACTCCTCGACGAGGTCGTACGGCGCAGCGGCGGCAGCACCGTCGTCCCCGCCATGGCACCCACGGAGCCCGCCGACACCGCCCCGCTGGCCACCCCCGTCGAGGAGGAGTTCCGGGTCGGCACCATGGCGCTGGCCTGGGACGGCGAGGACCAGCGCATGATCGTCGAGGCGCAGGCCCTCGTGGAACTGGACGCCGAGTCCGAGGAGGACCTGGCGGAGGCCGAGGAGCGGCTGCTCCAGGACGAGGAGAACGGCCCCCCGATGCTCCGGGTCCGCCTCACCGGCGCGCAGGCCAGGGCCTTCGCCAAGCGCGCCCTCGACGTCGTCAACGCCGGGCGGCCGCCGTGCCCGCTGTGCAGCCTCCCGCTCGACCCGGAAGGACACGTATGTCCGCGCCAGAACGGATACCGCCGCGGAGCGTGACCACCGACGCGGCGGCCGCCGAGTTGCTCGCCCGGGGCGAGCTGACCGTGCGCGGACGCATCCGCGACGCCTCCAACGCGGCGCTGTACTGCACGGTGACGCACGAGGGACGCGAGGCGGCCTGCATCTACAAGCCGGTCGCCGGGGAGCGGCCCCTGTGGGACTTCCCCGACGGCAGCCTCGCCCAGCGCGAGGTCGCCGCGTACGAGGTGTCCGAGGCGACCGGCTGGGGCCTCGTACCGCCCACCGTGCTGCGCGACGGTCCGTACGGCGAGGGCATGTGCCAGCTGTGGATCGAGGCGGTGCCGGAGACGGAGCTGCTGGCCCTGGTGGAGGACGAGGAGCCCGGCCCCGGCTGGAAGGCGATCGCCCTCGCCGAGGTCGGTGAGGGCCGCACCGCGCTGCTCGTGCACGCCGACGACGAGCGGCTGCGCCGGCTGGCCGTACTGGACGCCGTACTCAACAACGCCGACCGCAAGGGCGGCCATCTGCTGCCCGCGGACGAGGAACGGCTGTTCGGCATCGACCACGGGGTGACCTTCCACGCCGAGAACAAGCTGCGGACCCTGCTGTGGGGCTGGGCGGGGGACCCGCTCACCGGGGAGGCCCTGACGGTGCTCGACGCCCTAGGAGAAGCCCTGAAGGACGGCGGGACCCTGGCGATCCGGCTCGGCGCGCTGATCACCCCCGCCGAACTCGACGCCACGCGCGCGCGCGTCGACGCGCTGCTGGCCTCCGGGAGGCACCCGGAACCGAGCGGCGAGTGGCCGGCCATCCCCTGGCCGCCGGTCTAGCGAGCCGGTACCGCCCCCACCGCACAACGGCCGGTTTCGCGCAAGAGCGCCTTACCGGCCATCCAACCCGGTCCGGTTCGTGTACGGAACACCCGTCCGGTTACGCTCATGACATGCATGCCTGGCCCGCTTCCGAGGTCCCCGCCCTGCCTGGTCAGGGTCGCGACCTGAGGATCCACGACACCGCGACCGGCGGCCTGGTCACTCTCGACCCCGGTCCCGTCGCCCGCATCTATGTCTGCGGCATCACGCCGTACGACGCCACCCACATGGGGCACGCGGCGACCTACAACGCGTTCGACCTCGTCCAGCGCGTGTGGCTCGACAACAAGCGGCAGGTTCACTACGTCCAGAACGTCACCGACGTCGACGACCCACTGCTGGAGCGGGCCGTGCGCGACGGTGTCGACTGGACCGCCCTCGCCGAGAAGGAGACCGTCCTCTTCCGCGAGGACATGACGGCGCTGCGGATGCTGCCGCCGCGGCACTACATAGGCGCCGTGGAGGCCATACCCGGCATCGTCCCGCTCGTCGAGCGGCTGCGGGACGCGGGCGCGGCGTACGAGCTGGAGGGCGACACCTACTTCTCCGTCGAGTCCGACCCCCACTTCGGCGGCGTCTCCCACCTCGACGCCGCCGCCATGCGGCTGCTCTCCGCCGAGCGCGGCGGCGACCCGGACCGGCCGGGCAAGAAGAACCCGCTCGACCCGATGCTGTGGATGGCCGCTCGCGAGGGCGAACCCAGCTGGGACGGCGGCTCGCTCGGCCGCGGGCGCCCCGGCTGGCACATCGAGTGCGTCGCCATCGCCCTCGACCACCTCGGCATGGGCTTCGACGTCCAGGGCGGCGGCTCCGACCTGGCCTTCCCGCACCACGAGATGGGCGCCTCGCACGCTCAGGCGCTCACCGGCGAGTTCCCCATGGCCAAGGCGTACGTGCACGCCGGCATGGTCGGTCTCGACGGTGAGAAGATGTCCAAGTCCAAGGGCAACCTGGTCTTCGTCTCGCAGCTGCGCCGCGAGGGTGTCGACCCGGCCGCCATCCGGCTCACGTTGCTCGCCCACCACTACCGCTCCGACTGGGAGTGGACGGACCGGGTGCTGCAGGACGCGCTCGCCCGGGTGGAGCGCTGGCGCGCAGCCGTCTCCCGGCCCGACGGCCCGCCCGCCGAGGCGCTCGTCGAGGAGATCCGCGAGGCCCTCGCGAACGACCTGGACTCCCCGGCAGCGCTCGACGCCGTCGACCGCTGGGCCGCGCTCCAGCAGGAGAGCGGCGGCACGGACATCGGCGCGCCCGGCGTCGTCTCCCGCGCGGTCGACGCGCTGCTGGGCGTGGCGCTGTAAGCAGGCGCACGTACCGAGACAGCAAGTGCCCACACGGAAACAGGGGCGCTTCCCGCCGGGAAGCGCCCCTGTTTCCGCTCGTTCAGTCCTCCGACGACTCCTCGTCGTCCCCGCTCGTCTTCGGCGGCCTCGGCGGACGCGCACGGCCGCTGGGGTTGTCCCGCAGATACGGCGTCCCGGAGGAGCCGTCGCCGTCCGCAGTGGCGTGGCCACCCGGCCCGCCCGGTCCGGAGCCGTCCCGGCGCCGCAGATACCGCTCGAACTCGCGGGCGATCGCCTCGCCCGACGCCTCCGGCAGCTCCGCGGTGTCCCGGGCCTCCTCCAGCGACTGGACGTACTCGGCGACCTCGCTGTCCTCGGCGGCCAGCTGGTCCACACCCACCTGCCAGGCACGCGCGTCCTCGGGCAGATCGCCCAGCGGGACACGCACGCCGATCAGGTCCTCCAACCGGTTCAGGAGGGCCAGCGTGGCCTTCGGGTTCGGCGGCTGCGACACGTAGTGCGGCACCGCGGCCCACAGCGAGACGGCCGGAACGCCCGCGTGCGTGCACGCCTCCTGGAGGATGCCGACGATGCCCGTGGGGCCCTCGTACTTGGTCTCCTCCAGGTCCATGCGCCGGGCGAGGTCGGCGTCCGACGTGGTCCCGCTGATCGGGACCGGACGAGTGTGTGGCGTGTCGCCCAGCAGGGCGCCCAGGACGACCACCAGCTCGACGCCCAGCTCGTGGGCGAAGCCCAGCAGCTCGTTGCAGAACGACCGCCAGCGCATGGACGGCTCGATGCCGCGGACGAGGACCAGGTCGCGTGGTTTGTCGCCGCCGATCCGGACCACCGACAGTCTCGTCGTCGGCCACGTGATCTTGCGGACGCCGGCTTCCATGAACACCGTGGGGCGGTTGACCTGGAAGTCGTAGTAGTCCTCGGCGTCCAGCGCCGCGAACACCTCGCCCTTCCACTCCCTGTCGAGATGCGCGACCGCGGTGGAGGCGGCGTCGCCGGCGTCGTTCCAGCCTTCGAACGCGGCCACCATGACCGGGTCGACCAGCTCGGGAACCCCCTCGAGCTCGATCACCCAGCGCCTCCTTCCGACGTGCCCTCGCGTACCCCCCAACCTTACGGCGTGCCGAGGGACCGCCCGCAGCCCCCTTGCGCGGGGGAGTGAACGCATCACTGCCCCGTTCCCGGCGGCCGGACACCCGACGCCGAGGCCGGATCGGACCCGGGTCAGAGGGTGGAGCGCAGCCACTGCTCCACGGACGCGATGTGCACCGTCGCCCAGGAACGCGCCGCCTCCGCGTCCCGGTCGCGCAGTGCGCCGAGGATCGCGCGGTGCTCGTACAGGGTGCGGCTGACCGCGTCCTCCTGGGTGAGCCCGCGCCAGACGCGGGCCCGGGTGGTGGGCCCGGACAGACCGTCCAGGAGGGAGCAGAGCACCGAGTTGCCCGAGGCTCCGACGATGCCCCGGTGGAACTCCAGGTCGCAGGCGACCAGTTCCTCCGCCGACGGCTCGGCGCCGAGGGCGTCCAGCCCGCCCTCCAGCTCGTCCAGCACCCGGTCGGTGATCCGGGAGGCCGCCATCGCGGTCGCGGCCGGCTCCAGGATGCGGCGCACGGCGAGGAACTCCAGCACCGTGTCGTCGCGGTGGAAGTCGACGACGAAACCGATGGCCTCCAGCAGGAGCTGCGGATCCAGGCTGCTGACGTAGGTGCCGTCACCCTGCCGCACGTCCAGGATCCGGATCAGGGACAGGGCCCGCACGGCCTCGCGCAGGGAGTTGCGGGACAGCCCCAGGCCGGCGGCGAGCTCGCTCTCCTTGGGAAGCCGGTCGCCCGGCCGCAGCGCGCCGGAGACGATCATGCCCTTGATCTTCTCGATCGCCTCGTCGGTGACCGCCACGGCCGACCTCCCTGTGTCTCCGGGATGCCGCTCAGACATCCGATGTCTTTCGACATTATGAAGGTCGGTGCGGCCCTGCGACGCGCACGCGTGAGGGCGGCGGCTCCATCGGCGCGGAGCCGCCGCCTCACGCAGCGGGTGGCCAGGTCCTACTTCTTGTCGAGCAGGTCCTGGACCTTCGCGCGGACGTCGTCCGTGGCCAGGCCGCGGATCGTCAGCGTGGTCCGCCGGCGCAGCACGTCGTCCTGCGTCTCGGCCCACTCGTTGTCCCGGGCCCACACGACCTGCGCCCAGATCTCCGGGGCGTCCGGGTGGACCCGCTCGGCCAGCTCCGGGTCGTCGTTGGCCAGGCGGGCGATGTCGAAGGCCAGCGAGCCGTAGTGGGTGGCCAGGTGCCGGGCGGTGTCCGCCGCCATGCGCGGGCCGGGTGCCGGGCCGTCCACCAGCAGCCGGTGCGCCACCGCGCGCGGGTTGGCCACGCCGGGCAGCGGCAGCTTCTTCGGCAGTGAGGCGATCGGCTCGAAGTCGTCGCCCAGCGGGTGGCCCGGCAGCGCCTCCAGCTTCTTCATCACCGTACGGCCGATGTGGCGGAAGGTGGTCCACTTGCCGCCCGCGACGGACAGCATGCCGCCCCGGCCCTCGCTGACGACCGTCTCGCGCTTGGCCTTCGCCGTGTCACCGGGACCGCCCGGCAGCACGCGCAGACCCGCGAAGGAGTACGTGATCAGGTCCCGGTCGAGCTGCTGGTCGCGGATGGAGAACGCGGCCTCGTCGAGGATCTGGGCTATGTCCTTGTCGTTGACCGCCACGTCCGCCGGGTCGCCCTCGAACTCCTCGTCGGTCGTGCCGAGCAGCAGCATGTCCTCCCAGGGGAGGGCGAAGGTGATCCGGTACTTGTCGATCGGGGTGGCCAGCGCGGCCTTCCACGGCGCGGTGCGCTTCAGTACCAGGTGCGCGCCCTTGGAGAGGCGGATGGAAGGGGCCGCGTTCGGGTCCTCCATCCGGCGCAGGTGGTCGACCCAGGGGCCGGTGGCGTTGAGCACCAGGCGGGCGCTGACCCCGAACTCGTCGCCGGTCAGCCGGTCCTTCAGCTCGGCGCCGGTCACCCGGCCCTTGGTGAAGCGCAGGCCGGTGACCTCGGCGTGGTTGAGGACGACCGCGCCCGAATCGACCGCCGCGCGGACGGTCATCAGCGCCATCCGGGCGTCGTTCATCTGGTCGTCGCCGTACACGGCCACGGCCTTGAGGTTGTCGGTGCGCAGCTCCGGCACGTCCTGCGCGGCCTTGGCCGGGGAGAGCAGGTGCCCGACGCCGTCACCGAAGGCGGACAGCGCCGAGTACGCGAAGACACCGGCCCCGAGCTTCGCCGCGCCGTGCGGCCCGCCCTTGTACACGGGGAGGTAGAAGGTGAGCGGGTTCGCCAGGTGGGGGGCCACCTGGCGGGAGACCGCACGGCGCTCGAAGTGGTTCTCCGCCACCAGCTTCACCGCGCCGGTCTGCAGGTAGCGCAGACCGCCGTGGAGCAGCTTGGAGGAGGCGGAGGAAGTGGCACCGGCGAAGTCGCCGGCGTCGACCACGGCCACCCTGAGACCGGACTGCGCGGCGTGCCAGGCGGTGGAGATGCCCAGGATGCCGCCGCCGATCACGAGAAGGTCGTACGACGCCTTGGAGAGCTGCTCCCGGGTCTCGGCCCGGCTCGGGTTCGAGCCGGAGGCCGGGTGCGTCCCCAGGGCAGGCACGGACTGCAGGGTGGACTGAGTGGTCATTGCGGTTCTTACTCCTCGTCCTCGAGCCAGCCCATGGTCCGCTCGACGGCCTTGAGCCAGCTCTTGTACTCACGGTCGCGGATCTCCGCGTCCATGCGGGGGGTCCACTCGGCGGCCCGCCGCCAGTTGGCGCGCAGGTCGTCGGTGCTGTTCCAGAAGCCGACGGCCAGGCCGGCGGCGTAGGCGGCGCCGAGGCAGGTGGTCTCGGCGACCATCGGGCGCACCACGGGGGCGTCCACGAAGTCGGCGAGGGTCTGCATCAGCAGGTTGTTGGAGGTCATGCCGCCGTCGACCTTGAGGGCGGTCAGCTCCACACCGGAGTCCTTCGTCATGGCGTCCGCGATCTCCCGCGTCTGCCAGGCGGTGGCCTCCAGGACGGCGCGCGCGAGGTGCGCCTTGGTGACGTACCGGGTGAGGCCGGCGATCACACCGCGGGCGTCGGAGCGCCAGTACGGGGCGAACAGGCCGGAGAAGGCCGGTACGAAGTAGGCACCGCCGTTGTCCCGGACCGTCAGGGCGAGGGTCTCGATCTCGGCGGCGGTGGAGATCAGGCCCATCTGGTCGCGCATCCACTGCACCAGCGAGCCGGTGACGGCGATCGAGCCCTCCAGGGCGTAGACCGTGTCCTGGTCGCCGATCTTGTAGCCGACCGTGGTCAGCAGGCCCGAGTAGGAGTTGATGAGCTTGTCACCGGTGTTCATCACCATGAAGGTGCCGGTGCCGTACGTCGACTTGGTCTCGCCCTCGGAGAAGCAGGTCTGGCCGAACAGGGCCGCCTGCTGGTCGCCGAGCGCGGAGGCGACCGGGATGCCGCCGAGCAGGTCACCCAGCCGGCCGCCCGTGATCTCGCCGTAGACCTCGGCGGAGGAGCGGATCTCCGGGAGCATCTGCGTCGGCACGCCGATCGACTCGGCGATCTTCTCGTCCCACTGCATGGTGTGCAGGTTCATCAGCATGGTGCGCGAGGCGTTGGTGACGTCGGTGACGTGCTTTCCGCCGTTCACCCCGCCGGTCAGGTTCCAGATGACCCAGGTGTCCATGGTGCCGAAGAGCAGATCGCCCGCCTCGGCGCGCTCCCGCAGACCGTCGACGTTGTCGAGCAGCCAGCGGGCCTTCGGGCCGGCGAAGTAGGAGGCCAGGGGAAGGCCGGTCTCGCGGCGGAAGCGGTCCTGGCCGACGTTGCGGCCCAGCTCCCGGCAGAGGGCGTCGGTGCGGGTGTCCTGCCAGACGATGGCGTTGTGGACGGGCTCACCGGTGTTCTTGTCCCAGACGAGGGTGGTCTCGCGCTGGTTGGTGATGCCGATGGCCTTGATGTCGTCGCGGGTGATGCCGGCCTTCTCGACCGCCCCGGCGACGACCTCCTGGACGTTGGTCCAGATCTCGGTGGCGTCGTGCTCGACCCAGCCCGGCTTGGGGAAGATCTGCTCGTGCTCCTTCTGGTCGACGGAGACGATGCGCCCGTCGCGGTCGAAGACGATGCAGCGGGAAGAGGTCGTGCCCTGGTCGATCGCGGCGATGAAGGGGCCTGCGGTGTGAGCGTCGGTCACAGTGTGCTCCTGGGTTTCCGTGGTGGTGGCCGGTGCGTACGGCGCGTGTTCTGCGGCTCGATGATGGCCGAGCGGATGCCCGCTCAGGCGAACGCGACGTTGTAGACACCTGCGGCGAGCGCACCGCCGATCAGCGGACCGGCGATCGGGACCCAGGCGTAGGACCAGTCGGAGCCGCCCTTGTTGGGCAGGGGCAGCAGGGCGTGCACGATGCGCGGGCCGAGGTCACGGGCCGGGTTGATCGCGTAGCCGGTCGGTCCGCCGAGGGACAGGCCGATCGAGACGACCACCAGCGCGGTGATCAGGCCGCCGAGGATGCCGAGGCCGTTGCCCTCGTCGTTCAGGCCCTGGGTGAGGACGGCGAGCACCAGGACGAAGGTGCCGATGATCTCGGTGGAGAGGTTCTGTACCGCGTTGCGGACCTCGGGGCCGGTGGAGAAGACGCCCAGCACGGGGCCGGCGCCCTTCTCCTGGGCCTCGACGGCCTTGGCCGTGGTGTCCTGCGCGCCCGGCCCGCCGACGATCTCGCGGTCGGTGAGGTGGGCGAGGAACTGGCCGTAGTAGGCGGCCCAGACCAGGGCCGCGCCGATCATGGCGCCGAGCATCTGCCCGGCGAAGTAGGTGGGGACGTTGCCCCACTCGCCGTCCTTGACCGCGATGCCGACCGTCACGGCGGGGTTGAGGTGGGCGCCGGAGAGCGGGCCCGAGATGTACACCGCCGTCATGACGGCGAAGCCCCAGCCGAAGGCGATGGCGAGCCAGCCGGCGTTGCGGGCCTTGGAGGCCTTGAGCGTCACGGCGGCACACACGCCGCCGCCGAGCAGGATGAGTATGGCGGTACCGATGGTCTCGCCGATGAAGATGTCGGAGCTGGACACCCGCGACTCCTTTGTCCTTCGTCCAGGGGAAGCCGAACCCCCGGGTCCCTCCGGGTGTTCCGGCGCCCTCGGTATGAGAGCGATGGCGGCCCTTGGCGTTGTCACACTCTAACGCGTATTGCCGGTAGGTGTTCGACAATGCCGACCGATGGACGCGAGTCTTGCTTCGGCGTCGCGCATGCGTCAAGAGCTCTGTAATCGAAAGCACGATCGTTATTGATCGTCCTGGGTTATCGATCTTCGGTCCGGCGCGCCCGGCGGGGAACGCGGAAGGCCGGGACGCGTTCGGCGTCCCGGCCCTCGGCTTTTCCGACTCGTGCCCGCGTGCCTAGAAGCGCCCGGCGCCCAAGTCCCGCGACACCGCGCGGGCGCAGTCCCGCACCGCCGCGACCAGCTCGGGCCGCAGCTCGCCGTCCCGGCACAGCCGCTCCACGGCCCCGTTGATACCGACCGCGCCGACCGGCATGCGCCTGCGGTCGTGGATCGGGGCGGCGATGGCGGCGATGCCCTCCCAGGTCTCCTCGACGTCGGCCGCGTAGCCACGCGCGCGCGTGATGTCCAGGATGTGCTCGAACCTGTCCGGCTCGCAGACGGTCCGGTCCGTGTACGCCCTGCGGTCGGCCTCCAGGGCCTCGCTGTGCGCGACCGGGTCGTAGGCCGACAGCACCTTGCCCAGCGCCGTGGAGTGCAGCGGCTGCATGGCCCCGATCTCCAGCACCTGCCGGCTGTCGTCGGGCCGGAAGACGTGGTGCACGATCAGGACGCCCTGCTGGTGCAGGACGCCGAGGTGGACGCTCTCACCGCTGGACCGCGCCAGGTCGTCCGCCCATACCAGGGCGCGTGCCCGCAGCTCGTGCACGTCGAGGTAGGTGGTGCCCAGGCGCAGCAGCTCGGCGCCGAGCTGATAGCGCCCGGAGGTGTCGTCCTGCTCGACGAAGCCCTCCTGCTGGAGGGTGCGCAGGATGCCGTGGGCGGTGCCCTTGGCCAGACCCAGCGACGAGGCGATGTCCGACAGGCCGAGCCGCCGCTCGCCGCCCGCGAGCAGGCGCAGCATCGCGGCCGCCCGTTCGAGCGACTGGATGTTCCGTGCCATCGACGTACTGCCTCCGTCCCCTTCGACTGCCGACCTCGGCGTCGCTGACGTCGTTCGGCAATGCCGAACACTACCGGTCGATGCCGACCTCCCGCTAATGGTCGGCGGGCAACTGTTGCACTCCGGCCACGTCCTGATGGCCCGGACCCGCGTCCCGGGCCGCCCATCAGCGGCCCGCCGACCGCGTCCGGACCGTTCCGGCCCGTCTCCGGACCGCTCCCGGAAACCTGCCCGGACTGTTCCCGGCCTGTCTGTCGGACCGCCCCCGGGCGCGTCTCCGGGCCGCTCCCGGAAACCTCCCTGGACCGTTCCAGGCCTGTCGGACCGCCCCGGGTGCGTCTCCGGACCGCCCCGAGTCCGTTCCCGGCCCGTCCCGGAGCCGGGATGTTCACCCCTTCGGCGGGCACCGTCGGCGGGCGTCCGCCCCGCCGTACTCGTCCGTCTCGTGGACGCCCCGACCATCAGCCCCCGGTCCCGGCTACCCTGGCGGCGTGCGTTCTCCCCCGGGACGTTCCCAGCGGACGGCACCGGGCAGCGCAAAGCCGACAGCCGTCGCATCCTAGGGAGCCCTTTCATGGCCTCGTCGCCGTCCACCCCGTCCGCCGACACCCGGACCCGTGCGTCCGCCCTCCGCGAGGCACTCGCCACCCGTGTGGTGGTGGCCGACGGTGCGATGGGCACCATGCTGCAGGCGCAGAACCCCTCGCTGGACGACTTCCAGCAGCTGGAGGGCTGCAACGAGGTGCTGAACCTGACGCGGCCCGACATCGTGCGTTCGGTGCACGAGGAGTACTTCGCGGCCGGCGTGGACTGCGTCGAGACGAACACCTTCGGTGCGAACCACTCGGCGCTCGGTGAGTACGACATTCCCGAGCGTGTGCACGAGCTGTCGGAGGCCGGTGCGCGGGTGGCCCGTGAGGTGGCCGACGCGTTCTTCGCGCGGGACGGCCGGCAGCGGTGGGTGCTGGGCTCCATGGGTCCGGGCACGAAGCTGCCCACCCTGGGTCATGCCCCGTACGGTGTCCTGCGCGACGCGTATCAGCGCAACGCGGAGGGTCTGGTCGCCGGCGGCGCGGACGCGCTGCTGGTGGAGACGACGCAGGACCTGCTGCAGACCAAGGCGTCGGTGCTGGGTGCCCGGCGCGCGCTGGACGCCCTGGGGCTGGACGTGCCGGTGATCTGCTCGGTGACGGTGGAGACGACCGGGACGATGCTGCTGGGCTCGGAGATCGGTGCGGCGCTGACGGCGCTGGAGCCGCTGGGTATCGACATGATCGGCCTGAACTGCGCGACGGGTCCGGCGGAGATGAGTGAGCACCTGCGCTATCTCGCCCGGCACTCGCGTGTTCCGGTCTCCTGCATGCCGAACGCCGGTCTGCCGGTGCTGGGCAAGGACGGCGCGCATTATCCGCTGACCGCGCCGGAGCTGGCGGACGCGCAGGAGACGTTCGTGCGCGAGTACGGGCTGTCCCTGGTGGGCGGCTGCTGCGGTACCACGCCCGAGCACCTGCGCCAGGTCGTGGAGCGGGTCCGCGAGAGCACGCCGACCGTCCGCGACCCGCGTCCGGAGCCGGGCGCGGCCTCGCTCTACCAGACGGTGCCGTTCCGGCAGGACACTTCCTACCTGGCGATCGGCGAGCGGACGAACGCGAACGGGTCGAAGAAGTTCCGTGAGGCGATGCTGGAGGGCCGCTGGGACGACTGCGTGGAGATGGCCCGGGACCAGATCCGTGAGGGCGCGCACATGCTGGACCTGTGTGTGGACTACGTGGGCCGTGACGGTGTGGCGGACATGGAGGAGCTGGCCGGGCGGTTCGCGACTGCCTCGACGCTGCCGGTCGTGCTGGACTCCACCGAGGTGGAGGTGCTGCGGGCGGGGCTGGAGAAGATCGGCGGCCGGGCGGTCATCAACTCGGTCAACTACGAGGACGGTGCGGGTCCCGAGTCCCGCTTCGCGAAGGTCACCCGGCTGGCGCGGGAGCACGGGGCGGCGCTGATCGCGCTGACCATCGACGAGGAGGGGCAGGCCCGCACCGCGGAGAAGAAGGTCGAGATCGCCGAACGGCTGATCGGGGACCTGACCGGCAACTGGGGCATCCACGAGTCGGACATTCTCGTCGACTGCCTGACTTTCACGATCTGTACCGGCCAGGAGGAGTCCCGCGGCGACGGTGTCGCCACCATCGAGGGTATCCGCGAGCTCAAGCGCCGCCACCCGGACGTGCAGACCACCCTCGGGCTGTCGAACATCTCCTTCGGCCTCAACCCGGCCGCCCGGATCCTGCTCAACTCCGTGTTCCTGGACGAGTGTGTGAAGGCGGGTCTGGACTCGGCGATCGTGCACGCGAGCAAGATCCTGCCGATCGCGCGGTTCGACGAGGAGCAGGTCACCACGGCTCTGGACCTGATCTACGACCGCCGCCGTGAGGGCTACGACCCGCTGCAGAAGCTCATGGCGCTGTTCGAGGGCGCCACCGCCCAGTCGCTGCGGGCTTCCAAGGCCGACGAGCTGGCCGCCCTCCCGCTGGACGAGCGTCTCAAGCGCCGCATCATCGACGGCGAGAAGAACGGCCTGGAGCGGGACCTGGACGACGCCCTGTCGGAGCGTCCGGCCCTCGACATCGTCAACGAGACCCTGCTGGACGGCATGAAGGTGGTCGGTGAGCTGTTCGGCTCCGGCCAGATGCAGCTGCCGTTCGTGCTCCAGTCCGCCGAGGTCATGAAGACCGCGGTGGCTCATCTCGAGCCGCACATGGAGAAGACGGACGACGACGGCAAGGGCACGATCGTGCTGGCCACCGTCCGCGGCGACGTCCACGACATCGGCAAGAACCTCGTCGACATCATCCTGTCCAACAACGGCTACAACGTCGTCAACCTCGGTATCAAGCAGCCGGTCTCCGCGATCCTGGAGGCGGCCGGCGAGCACCGTGCCGATGTCATCGGGATGTCCGGGCTCCTGGTCAAGTCCACGGTGATCATGAAGGAGAACCTGGAGGAGCTCAACCAGCGGGGACTGGCCGCCGACTATCCCGTCATCCTCGGCGGCGCCGCCCTCACCCGGGCCTACGTCGAACAGGACCTCCACGAGATCTACGACGGCGAGGTCCGCTACGCCCGTGACGCGTTCGAGGGCCTGCGCCTGATGGACGCCCTGATCGGCATCAAGCGCGGTGTGCCCGGCGCGAAACTGCCCGAACTGCGCCAGCGCCGGGTCCGCGCCGCCACGGTGGAGGTCGAGGAGCGTCCCGAGGAGGGCCACGTCCGCTCCGACGTCGCCACCGACAACCCGGTCCCCGCGCCGCCCTTCCGGGGCACGCGTGTCGTCAAGGGCATCCAGCTCAAGGAGTACGCGTCCTGGCTCGACGAGGGCGCCCTGTTCAAGGGCCAGTGGGGCCTCAAGCAGGCCCGGACCGGCGAGGGACCCTCCTACGAGGAACTGGTCGAGTCCGAGGGCCGGCCGCGACTGCGCGGGCTGCTGGACCGGCTCCAGACGGAGAACCTGCTGGAAGCGGCCGTCGTCTACGGCTACTTCCCCTGCGTCTCCAAGGACGACGACCTGATCGTCCTCGACGAGGCCGGCAACGAGCGCACCCGGTTCACGTTCCCGCGCCAGCGGCGCGGCCGGCGCCTGTGCCTGGCCGACTTCTTCCGCCCCGAGGAGTCCGGCGCGACCGACGTGGTCGGCTTCCAGATCGTCACCGTCGGCTCCCGGATCGGCGAGGAGACGGCCCGGATGTTCCAGGCCAACGCCTACCGCGACTACCTCGAACTGCACGGCCTGTCCGTCCAGCTCGCCGAGGCCCTCGCCGAGTACTGGCACGCCCGCGTCCGCTCCGAGCTCGGTTTCGCCGGGGAGGACCCCGCCGAGATGGAGGACATGTTCGCCCTGAAGTACCGGGGCGCCCGCTTCTCTCTCGGCTACGGCGCCTGCCCGGAGCTCGAGGACCGCGCCAAGATCGCCGACCTGCTCCAGCCGGAGCGCATCGGCGTCCACCTGTCGGAGGAGTTCCAGCTGCACCCCGAGCAGTCCACCGACGCCATCGTGATCCACCACCCGGAGGCGAAGTACTTCAACGCCCGCTGAGGCGCCGTGGGACGCCTCCGTACCGCTTCGGCGGCCACACCAGGCGTTCCTGTCCCGCACGACGTACAATGGTCGGTCCACCGCAGGCCGGTTCCCTTCGTGGGAACCGGCCTGGTCGTCCCTTCAAGGAGGTACGTGGATGACCAGTACGGTCCCCGCGCTCGGAACCCGTACGGCCGAAGGCTCCGCCCTCCAGGCAGTGCTCCTCGACATGGACGGCACCCTGGTGGACACCGAGGGCTTCTGGTGGGACGTCGAGGTCGAGGTCTTCGCCTCCCTCGGCCACACCCTCGACGACTCCTGGCGCCACGTGGTCGTCGGCGGCCCCATGAGCCGCAGCGCGGGATTCCTGATCGAGGCCACCGGAGCCGACATCACCCTCGCCGAACTCAGCGTGCTGCTCAACGACGGCTTCGAGAAGCGCATCGGCCGTACCCTGCCGCTCATGCCGGGAGCCGCCCGGCTGCTCGCGGAGCTCTCCGCTCACGAGATCCCCACCGCCCTGGTCTCCGCCTCGCACCGGCGCATCATCGACCGCGTGCTGACCTCGCTGGGGCCCCAGCACTTCGGCCTCACCGTCGCGGGCGACGAGGTGCCGCGCACCAAGCCCCACCCGGACCCGTACCTGGCCGCCGCGGCCGGGCTCGGGGTGGACCCGGCCCGATGCGCCGTCGTCGAGGACACCGCGACCGGGGTCGCCGCCGCGGAGGCCGCCGGCTGCCACGTCGTGGCCGTTCCCTCGGTCGCCCCCATCACCCCGGCCGTACGCCGCACGGTGGTCGACTCGTTGGAAGAGGTCGACCTGACATTTCTGCGCGGCCTGATGACACAAATGCGCTAGGCGTTCACCCAGCGTGCGGCGGCGTTAACGCGGCAATTCCGGGAACGTCAGCGCGAGACTACGCGGGGCGCACGGCGGGGGAATTCCGCCCTTCCGGATGGCCGAATTCAGGCACTCGCCGACAGAAGCCCCTGTGTGATGTTCGTCACGCTGTCAGGGGTCGACACGGTGGCGTAGCTGTGCTGGTTCGCGCTTGGCGAACGTTGTCGAGGCGCCCTTGTGTCCTGATTGGTGAAACCCTGCACTAATCCTTCCACTGTCGGGTTTTCGGTGTGTCCACGACCGGTTTCACTCCGTGATGAGTCCTCAACTCCGGTTGCTGCGAGCCCCCGTGCGGGCGCGGACTAATCTCGTCGAGAGAACATCGGCCACTACCCCCGTGATCCGCCGCGACACCCCTGCATGCCGGATACACGGACCGACAGCTCTGGAGAAACTCGAGCATGAACCGCAAGACTTTGGTGCTGCCGGCCGTCGTCGGCCTGCTCGCGCCGGTGCTCGCCGCCTGCGGCGGGTCCGACAGCGGCAGTGGCGGGGACGCGATCGTCGTCGGCACCACGGACCGGTTCACCGCCTCGGAGGAGGCCCCCGCGCCCTTCGACCCGGCGTACGCCTACGATGTCGGCTCCTGGAACATCCTGCGTCAGACCACGCAGACCCTGATGATCCAGCCCCGCGGCGACGGTGAACCCGTACCCGAGGCCGCCGAGGAGTGCGGATTCACCGATACCGGCAACGAGCGCTATGCCTGCACCCTGCGCGACGGCCTGAAGTTCGCCAACGGAGACGCCATCACTGCGGAGGACGTGAAGTTCTCCATCGAGCGCGCCCTGTCCATCAAGGCCGACAGCCAGGTGTACGGCCTGCTGTCGACCGTCGACACCGTCGAGACGCAGGGCGACCGCGAGGTCATCTTCCACCTCAACACCGCCGACGCAACCTTCCCGTTCAAGCTGTCGACCCCGGTCGCGGGCATCGTCAACCCGGACGACTACGAGAAGGGCAAGCTGCGCGCGGGCTTCGAGCTGACCGGCTCCGGTCCGTACACCATGAAGGCCGAGGTCAAGAACGACGAGATGATCAAGGCCGTGTTCACCAAGAACCCCGATTACAAGGGGAGTCTCAAGGTGAACAACGACAAGGTCGAGGTCGTGTCGTTCGACGATGCCGAGGCCATGGGTACCGCGCTCGACAAGGGTGACATCGACGTGATGACGCGTGCGATGACGCCGGACCAGATCCGGAAGCTCGCCAACGCCACGGACGGCGACGTCGACCTGATCGAGGTGGCCGGTCTCGAGATCCGCTACCTGGGCTTCAACACGGACGCGCCGACGGTGAAGGACAAGGCCGTCCGCAAGGCGATGGCCCAGCTCATCAACCGCAGCGCACTCGTCTCCGAGGTCTACGGCTCCCAGGCCGAGCCGCTGTACTCGATGGTCCCGGCCAGCATCACCGGTCACTCCAACTCGTTCTTCAACACGTACGGCGACCCGAGCGTGGACAAGGCCAAGGGGATGCTGGAGGACGCGGGCGTCAAGACGCCGGTGAAGCTGACCATGCACTACACGACGGACCACTACGGTGCCGCGACCAAGCAGGAGTTCGAGCAGCTGCAGAAGCAGCTGAACGACAGCGGTCTCTTCGACATCGACATCGAGGGCGCGCCCTGGGACAAGTTCCGCCCGGCGGAGCTGAAGGGCGAGTACGACGTCTTCGGCATGGGCTGGTTCCCCGACTTCCCGGACGCGGACAGCTTCATCGCGCCGTTCCTCGACAAGGACAACACCCTCAACTCGCCGTACGTGAACCAGGAGATCAGGAACACTCTGATCCCCGAGTCCCGTCGCGAGGCAGACCGGCTCTCCGCCGTGGACAGCCTCACCGAGATCCAGGACATCACCGCCGACGACGCCCCGGTGATCCCGCTGTGGCAGGGCAAGCAGTACGTCGCCGCCGGTGACGACGTCACGGGCACGGCGTACGTGCTCAACTCCTCCTCGACGCTCCAGCTGTGGGAGCTGGGCCGGGGTGTGAGCGGCTGACGTCCCGCCGGCAGGACCGAAGGGCGCCCTCTTCTCGAGAAGAAGAGGGCGCCCTTCGGGTTCCGTACGCGCCGGTGTCGCGCGTTCGGACGGGTATCGAGCGGTCTACTGCGCGCCGGGGCGGACCAGGCCGCTCTCGTACGCGTACACCGCGGCCTGCACCCGGTCACGCAGACCCAGCTTGGTCAGCACATGACCCACGTGTGTCTTCACGGTGGTCTCGCTGACGAAGAGGTCGGCGGCGATCTCCGCGTTGGACAGACCGCGGGCCACCAGCTTCAGCACCTCCACCTCACGCTCGGTCAGCGTGTGCAGCGCATCCGGCACCGGTTCGTCGCCGGAGGGCAGGTGGGTGGCGTACTTGTCGAGCAGCCGCCTGGTGATGCTCGGCGCGAGCATCGCCTCGCCGCTCGCCACCACGCGGATCGCCTGCACCAGTTCGTTGGCCGGGGCGTCCTTCAGCAGGAAACCGCTGGCGCCCGCCTTCAGCGCCTCCACGACGTACTCGTCGAGGTCGAAGGTGGTCAGCACCAGCACCTTCGCCGGGCCGTCCCGCTCGGGCCCGGTGATCTGGCGGGTCGCTTCCACACCGTCCATCCGCGGCATGCGGATGTCCATCAGCACCACGTCGGGCTGCAGGGCCCGCACCTGGTCGAGTGCTTGGAGGCCGTCTCCGGCCTCGCCGACGACCGCGATGTCCTGCTCGGCCTCGAGAATCATCCGGAAGCCGGTGCGCAGCAGCGGCTGGTCGTCGACCAGTAGGACGCGGATGGCCACGTAAGTCTCCTTCGCTAGTCCGGCCCCATTCTGCCCTGCTCGGTGCGGCCGGCGTCGGCCGCCCTCACCGGCAGCGGGTAGGGCGGGGGAGTGCCGCCGAACTCCGGGCAGTGCGCCTGGTGATCGCACCAGCCGCACAGCTTCGTGGGGCGCGGCCGCCAGTCGCCCGTCTCGGTCGCCAGCCGGATGGCCTCCCACAGCACCAGCAGCTTGCGCTCGACCCGCTCCAGATCGGCGAGGACCGGGTCGTACGTGAGCACGTCGCCGCTGCCGAGATAGACGAGTTGGAGGCGGCGCGGGACGACCTTTCTCAGCCGCCACACCACCAGCGCGTAGAACTTCATCTGGAACAGCGCGCCCTCCGCGTACTGCGGCCGGGGCGCCTTGCCCGTCTTGTAGTCGACGATCCGCACCTCGCCGGTGGGCGCCACGTCGACCCGGTCGATGATGCCGCGCAGGCGCAGCCCGGACTCCAGCTCGGCCTCGACGAACAGCTCGCGCTCGGCGGGCTCCAGCCGGCTCGGGTCCTCCAGGGCGAACCAGCGCTCCACGAGCTGTTCCGCCTCGCCGAGCCACCGAGCCAGCCGCTCGCCCTCCGGGTCGTCCGCGAACAGCTCCTCCACCTCCGGCCTGCTCTCCCGCAGCCGGTCCCACTGGCCCGGGACCAGCGCCTTCGCCTGCGGTGCCGTGCGCTCGGCCGCCGGGGCGTCGAAGAGCCGCTCGAGCACCGCGTGCACCAGGGTGCCCCTCGTCGCCGCCTCGCTCGGCTTCTCCGGCAGGCGGTCGATGACCCGGAACCGGTACAGCAACGGGCACTGCATGAAGTCGCCGGCCCGGGAGGGCGAGAGCGAGGCCGGCGCTATGGCCACAGGCACGGGTGAGGGGACGGCGGCCGCCGCCGGGTCCACCGTCGCGTCTCCGTGGTCCGCCACCGTCGCCGCCGGTCGGGCGGGTCCGCCGGCGTCCTCCGCGACATCCTCGATGCTCGTCTCCATGCCCACAGACCTTACGGCCCGCCACTGACAGTGACCCAGCCGACGGCCGTGACCCGTGCGGCGGAAGGGAAGCACAGGGGTGCCGGGGCGGGACGGGCCGCGACGGACGCATACCATCGACATGAGACCCTCTCGCCCGGCAGGCGCGGGAGACGCTTCGAACGAGGGGACACCGTGGACGTGAGCGGCGGGAGCGGGCAGCCGCGGTCCGGCAACGACGAGTCGGCCGAGCCCCAGGCAGGGCCCACGGCCCCGGCCGCCGCGTCCAAGCAGCCGGATCCCGCGGACTCCGGCCCGCCCGAGCAGACGCCTGGCCGTCCGTCGCCGGGACCCGAGTCGCCGGCTCCTGAGGCGCCGGGCCGTCCGTCGCCGGGTCCCGAGACCCTGCGGAAGAACACCGCGGGAGCCTCCGCGCGGAGCGAGCCCGCGCGGAGCGAGCCCGCACCGAATACCCCGCAGGACCCCGCCCCGGACTCGGACTCGCAGCACTCATCCCGCGAGGGCGACCCCGTCGGCTCCGCGCGGCGCCCGGCGCCCGAGCACGCCGGCGCGGGCGACGCGCAGGGCGGGCAGGCCCCCGGCGGGGACGGCGCCGGCCGGCCGTCCACCGAGCCGTCCGTGAGCGGCGCGGGCACCGAGGGCCGCCGGCCCGACCCGTCCTCCGGCGGTGACCGCCCCGCCCCCGCGACGGGCACCGAGGGCCGCCGGCCCGACCCGTCCTCCGGCGGTGACCGCCCCGCCCACGCGCCCACGGGGCCCGATCGCGACGGTCGCGAGGCCCACAGCCAGGTCGGTCCCGGTCCCGGCCGGCCCCCGCAGCGGAAGCCGGAGCCCGGGGGCGGGCTGCTGATGGGCAGGCCCTTCGGCGTACCCGTGTACGTCGCGCCGAGCTGGTTCCTGGTCGCCGCCCTGATCACCTGGGTGTTCGGCGGTCAGCTCGACCGCGTGCTGCCCGAGCTGGGCGCCGCCCGCTATCTGGTCTCCCTCTTCTTCGCGGTCGCCTTCTACGCCTCCGTCCTCGTCCACGAGCTGGCCCACACCGTCGCCGCCCTCCGCTTCAAGCTCCCGGTCCGCCGCATCCAGCTCCAGTTCTTCGGCGGCGTCTCCGAGATCGAGAAGGAGGCCGAGACGCCCGGCCGCGAGTTCGTGCTGGCCTTCGTCGGCCCCCTGCTCTCCCTCGTCCTCGCCGGCGTCTTCTACGCCGCCCTGCTGCCCGTCGAGCCCGACAGCGTCCCCGGTGTCCTGCTGGCCGGCCTGATGGTCTCCAACCTCCTCGTGGCCGCCTTCAATCTGCTGCCCGGCCTTCCTCTCGACGGCGGCCGGATGCTCCGCGCCGTGGTCTGGAAGATCACCGGCAAGCCGATGCACGGCACGATCGCCGCCGCCTGGGTCGGCCGGGCCCTCGCCATCGCCGTGCTGGTCGGCCTGCCGCTGCTCACCCAGTCCCTCGGTTCCCGCGCCGCGGACGACGTCGGCATGGACACCGTCCTGGACGCCCTGCTCGCCGCGATCCTCGCCGCGATCATCTGGACCGGCGCCGGGAACAGCCTGCGCATGGCCCGCCTGCGCGAACACCTCCCGGAGCTGCGCGCCCGTGCCCTCACCAGGCGTGCCGTCCCCGTCCCGGCGGGCACCCCGTTGTCCGAGGCGCTGCGCCGCGCCAACGCCTCCGGGGCCCGCGCCCTGGTCGTCGTCGACGGCGACGGCACCCCCGTCTCGCTGGTCCGCGAGGCCGCCATCGTCGGCGTACCCGAGCACCGGCGCCCCTGGGTACCGGTCAGCACCCTCGCCCAGGACCTCACCGACGGCATGCGCCTGTCGGCCGAACTGTCCGGCGAGGAACTCCTGGACGCCCTGCGCGCCAACCCGGCCACCGAGTACCTGGTGGTCGAGGAGACCGGCGAGATCTACGGCGTGCTGTCCGCAGCCGACGTCGAGCGGGCCTTCGTCAAGGCGATGGCCCGCCCCTCCTGACCACCGGCCCTGACCACCGGCCCTGACCACCGGCCCTGACCACCGGCCCTGACCACCGGCTCCGACCACCAACCCGACCCCCGGCCCTGGTCACCGGCGTGGTCGGCGGCCCCGCCGGGGACCGGTAGGCTGGTCACATGTCCGAACCGACCGGTGCCGCCCGCAGGCGCGGGCCCTTCAAGGTCGGGGACCAGGTTCAGCTGACCGACCCCAAGGGCCGCCACTACACGTTCACGCTCGAGGCCGGGAAGAACTTCCACACCCACAAGGGTTCCTTCCCCCACGACGAACTGATCGGTGCTCCCGAGGGCAGCGTTGTCCGCACCACCGGGAACGTCGCCTACCTCGCGCTGCGCCCCCTGCTCCCCGACTACGTCCTGTCCATGCCCCGCGGGGCAGCCGTCGTCTACCCGAAGGACGCGGGGCAGATCCTCGCCTTCGCCGACATCTTCCCCGGCGCACGCGTCGTTGAGGCCGGTGTGGGCTCCGGCTCCCTCAGCAGCTTCCTGCTGCGCGCCATCGGCGACCAGGGCATGCTGCACTCCTACGAGCGCCGCGAGGACTTCGCCGAGATCGCCCGGCAGAACGTGGAGCGTTACTTCGGCGGCCCGCACCCCGCCTGGCAGCTCACCGTCGGCGACCTCCAGGACAACCTGTCCGACACCGACGTCGACCGCGTCATCCTCGACATGCTCGCCCCCTGGGAGTGCCTGGACGTCGTCAAGAAGGCGCTCGTGCCCGGCGGCATCCTGTGCTGCTACGTCGCGACGACGACCCAGCTCGCCCGGACCGTCGAGTCCATCCGCGAGATCGGCTGCTTCAACGAGCCGACCTCCTGGGAGACGATGATCCGCAACTGGCACGTCGAGGGCCTGGCCGTCCGCCCGGACCACCGGATGATCGGCCACACCGGCTTCCTGCTGACCGCCCGCCGCCTCGCGGACGGCGTCGAGCCGCCCATGCGCCGCCGTCGCCCCGCCAAGGGTGCCTACGGCGAGGACTACGACGGCCCCAACGCCGGCGGAGGCTCCGGCCGCTGAGGCGGCCCGTGCCGCGATCAACGTACAGGCGCCGTGGCGGAGTTCCCGAGACCCTTCGGGAAGTCCACCACGGCGCTTTCGCGTTGACCGGCCCGCGGCTGGACCGGGCCCCGCGGCCGAACCTGGAGACGCGGCGCGGAACGGCGCAGCCTGGCCGAGTACCCACCCCGCCGTTCCCCCGCACTGTGACGTGTGGCACGATGCTGGCCACCCCCCGCCGGCACAGCCCTCACAGGAGACACTCCTCGTGCAGCACCCCGCCGTTCCGGATCTGTCACACACCCACGCCCGCCCGATCCACTGGGTCGCCACCGCCACGGCCCTCGCCGGCGTGGTGGCCCTCTCCTCGGTCCTTCAGCCCGACGCCGCGACGGCGGCGCAGACCGCCGCCCCCCAGACGAAGAACGCCCCGGCGCACGGCACCCCGCCGGATCCGGCGGCCGTCGGCTTTCCCCTGGAGTGCGGTCCGGTCAAAGCAGTCGTGCAGAAGAAGGCGTCCGGCGACATCGACGGCGACGGCCGGCCCGAGACGGTGGCCGTCGTGCACTGCGACGCGCCCATGGGAACCCCGCCCGACGGGGTGTACGTCATCACGCGGGACGCGGACGGTGGCAGGCCCCGCGTCGTGGCCACCCTCGTGAACCCCCGGGACCGCCGGACGGTCACCGACTTCGCGGTGCGCGACGGCGCCGTCCACGCCACGCTTCTCGGCTACTCGACGGCCGACGTGCCCAGTTGCTGCCCCGACGTCACGGAGGACGTGAAGTGGCAGTGGGAGAACGGTGCGTTCGTCCGCGACACGCCGTCCCAGTCGCGGGCCGTGTGACCGCGGCCCTGCGACGGGTGGTGTGACACATCAGACAGCGGTCACGGAGCGTGCAGATTGGGTCACGGTTCGGTCACTCTGCGTCCGGACCGTAGACCTCGGCCCTGTCCGAAACGCGACGTACGTGGATGCACTCGCCCGGACACTCCTTCGCGGAGTCGACCACGTCCGTGAGGAGCGGCAACGGCACGGGCGTTGTCGCTCCAGCGGCCTGCAGAAGCTCCTCGTCGGCGCCCTTGACGTACGCCAGACCGTCGATGTCCAGCTCGAACACCTCGGGCGCGTACTGGGCGCAGATGCCGTCGCCGGTACACAGGTCCTGATCGATCCAGACCTCCAGTGCCTCGCCGTCGACTCCGGCCTCCTGCTGCACGGTCATCTCTCCTGCCGTTTCCTGCGCCGAGCCGTTCGGGAATCCGGCCAGCTCTGACGGGTGTTGAACGCTTCGACCCTACCTCCGGCTGGGTTCCACTCACGTTCCGTGGGTATTCCCCTGGCGTGAGGGAGAGCGCAAGGGTGAAGATCGGACACACCCCGACAGTCTTTGTGATCTAGGGGTTTCAATCGACACCCACCCAGGTAGGGTCTGGAAGCGTCCAGCTCCCCTTGGAGGAGGTGAGGACCGTGGCAGCCCACGACGACGACATGAACCGCGGCATCCGCCCGGGACGCGGGTCCGAGGACCCGGCCGGGCAGGTGGCCTACCTTGAGCAGGAGATCGCCGTCCTGCGACGCAAGCTCGCCGAATCTCCGCGGCACACGAGAATTCTCGAAGAGCGGATTGTCGAGCTGCAGACCAACCTGGCCGGCGTGTCCGCCCAGAACGAACGACTCGCCGGAACACTCCGCGAGGCCCGCGACCAGATCGTGGCCCTCAAGGAAGAGGTCGACCGGCTGGCCCAGCCACCGGCGGGCTTCGGTGTCTTCCTGCAGGCGAACGAGGACAGCACCGCAGACATCTTCACCGGCGGCCGCAAGCTACGGGTGAACGTCAGCCCGAGCGTCGAACTCGACGAGCTCAGGCGCGGCCAGGAAGTGATGCTCAACGAAGCTCTCAACGTGGTCGAGGCCATGGAGTACGAGAGCGTCGGTGACATCGTCACCCTCAAGGAGATCCTCGAGGACGGCGAGCGAGCCCTGGTGCTCGGGCACACCGACGAGGAGCGGGTGGTGCGCCTCGCGGAGCCGTTGCGCGGGATCAACATCCGTCCCGGCGACGCACTCCTGCTCGAACCCCGCTCCGGTTATGTCTACGAGGTCGTTCCCAAGAGCGAGGTCGAGGAACTCGTCCTCGAAGAGGTTCCCGACATCGGTTACGAGCAGATCGGTGGCCTCGGCGGACAGATCGAGGCCATCCGCGACGCGGTCGAGCTCCCCTATCTCTACCCGGACCTGTTCCGGGAGCACGAGCTGCGTCCGCCCAAGGGCGTCCTGCTCTACGGGCCTCCCGGATGCGGCAAGACGCTCATCGCCAAGGCGGTCGCCAATTCGCTGGCCAAGAAGGTCGCCGAGGTGACCGGCCAGGCCGCGGGCAAGAGCTTCTTCCTCAACATCAAGGGTCCCGAGCTGCTCAACAAGTACGTGGGTGAGACCGAGCGGCAGATCCGTCTGGTCTTCCAGCGGGCCCGCGAGAAGGCCAGCGAGGGCACGCCCGTCATCGTCTTCTTCGACGAGATGGAGTCCCTCTTCCGTACCCGTGGCTCCGGTGTCAGCTCGGACGTGGAGAACACCATCGTCCCGCAGTTGCTCGCCGAGATCGACGGTGTGGAGGGCCTGCAGAACGTGGTCGTGATCGGTGCCTCCAACCGTGAGGACATGATCGACCCCGCCATCCTGCGGCCCGGCCGGCTCGACGTGAAGATCAAGATCGAGCGTCCGGACGCCGAGGCGGCCAAGGACATCTTCGGCAAGTACCTCACCGAGCGCCTCCCGCTCCACGTGGACGACCTCACGGAGCACGAGAAGGACAGGGCGGCCACCGTCCAGAGCATGATCCAGACCGCGGTGGAACAGATGTACGCCGAATCCGAGGAGAACCGCTTCCTGGAGGTCACCTACGCCAACGGCGACAAGGAAGTCCTCTACTTCAAGGACTTCAATTCCGGCGCCATGATCGAGAACATCGTGGGCCGCGCCAAGAAGATGGCGATCAAGGACTTCCTGGAAGCGAACCAGAAGGGCCTTCGCGTCTCCCACCTCCTCCAGGCCTGCGTGGACGAGTTCAAGGAGAACGAGGACCTGCCCAACACCACCAACCCGGACGACTGGGCCCGGATCTCCGGAAAGAAGGGCGAGCGGATCGTTTACATCCGTACGCTCGTCACCGGAAAGCAGGGCGCGGACACCGGACGCTCCATCGACACGGTGGCGAACACCGGTCAGTACCTGTAAAAGGCGGGGCGGCTGCGGGTGCCCTCAGCGGGTACCCGCAGCCGACTGTTTTCCGGAGCCCCGACTGGAGCAAGGCAATGCCGCAAATGATCTCCCCACCAGCGCAAAGGCGTTCTAGGCTCTTCCGTACCGCCGAGTCGCGCAGTGCGGGGACGGGCACCGCACACGCATCGGAGCGCCAGCGGTACTTGAGCGGCGCCCACGACGGGCGCCGCCGGGCAAGGAGGGCCGCATGACCGTACGGCGAGTAATGGGCATCGAGACGGAGTACGGGATCTCCGTCCCCGGCCACCCGAACGCCAATGCCATGCTCACCTCGTCCCAGATCGTCAACGCCTACGCGGCGGCGATGCACCGGGCCCGCCGGGCCCGCTGGGACTTCGAGGAGGAGAATCCGCTGCGGGACGCGCGGGGCTTCGACCTCGCCCGCGAGTCCGCCGACTCCAGCCAGCTCACCGACGAGGACATCGGCCTGGCCAATGTGATCCTCACCAACGGGGCACGCCTCTACGTCGACCACGCCCACCCCGAGTACAGCGCTCCGGAGGTCACCAATCCGAGGGACGCCGTGCTGTGGGACAAGGCCGGCGAGCGGATCATGGCCGAGGCCGCCGAGCGGGCCGCCCAGCTGCCCGGTGCCCAGCCGATCCACCTCTACAAGAACAACACCGACAACAAGGGCGCCTCCTACGGCACGCACGAGAACTACCTGATGAAGCGGGAGACCGCCTTCTCGGACATCGTGCGCCACCTGACGCCTTTCTTCGTCTCCCGCCAGGTCTTCACCGGCGCCGGCCGCGTCGGCATCGGCCAGGACGGACACGAGCACGGCTTCCAGCTCAGTCAGCGCGCGGACTACTTCGAGGTCGAGGTGGGCCTGGAGACGACGCTGAAGCGGCCCATCATCAACACGCGCGACGAACCGCACGCGGACGCCGAGAAGTACCGGCGACTGCACGTGATCATCGGCGACGCGAACCTGTCGGAGATCTCGACCTATCTGAAGCTGGGTACGACGGCCCTGGTGCTGTCGATGATCGAGGACGGGTTCATCGCCGTCGACCTGGCCGTGGACCAGCCGGTGCGCACCCTCCACCAGGTCTCGCACGACCCGTCCCTGAAGCGCCTGGTCACGCTGCGCAGCGGCCGGACACTGACCGCGGTGCAGCTCCAGATGGAGTACTACGAGCTGGCCCGCAAGTACGTCGAGGAACGGTACGGCGCGGACGTCGACGACCAGACCAAGGACGTCCTGGGCCGCTGGGAGGACACCCTCAACCGGCTCGAGAACGACCCGATGAGCCTGGCCGGCGAGCTGGACTGGGTGGCGAAGCGGGAGCTCATGGAGGGCTACCGGCGCCGCGACGACCTGGACTGGGACGCGGCCCGGCTGCACCTCGTGGACCTCCAGTACGCCGATGTACGGCCCGACAAGGGCCTGTACAACCGTCTGCTGGACCGCGGCCGCATCAAGCGGCTGCTGGACGAGACGGAGGTCGAGCGGGCCCGTACGAAGCCGCCGGAGGACACGCGCGCGTACTTCCGCGGGCGCTGTCTGGAGCAGTACGCGGACGACGTCGCGGCGGCCTCCTGGGACTCGGTGATCTTCGATCTGCCGGGCCGGGACTCGCTCCAGCGGGTGCCAACCCTTGAACCGCTTCGCGGAACGCGTAATCACGTCAAGGAGCTCCTGGACCGCTGCCGCACCGCGGAAGACCTGGTCAAGGTGTTGTCGGGCGGGTGACCGGGCCGAGCGGGTACACGGGAGAATCGGCCGGACAGGGTGGAAACACCCGGGTCCGGGAACCATCGAGGTGGCACCCGTACGTTGAGGAAAGTGCGGGGCCGATGTCGGACCCGGCTTGTAGGGTCTGATCTTGACCGAGCAACTGTGTCGGGCGAACCGAGCGGGGTGAGGGTTATGGCGACCAAGGACACCGGCGGCGGGCAGCAGAAGGCCACGCGTTCCACCGAGGAGGTCGAGGAGCAGGCGCAGGACGCGCAGGCTTCCGAGGACCTCAAGGAGCGCCAGGAGAAGCTGAACGACGACGTGGACTCCGTCCTGGACGAGATCGACGACGTCCTCGAGGAGAACGCGGAGGACTTCGTGCGGTCCTTCGTGCAGAAGGGTGGCCAGTAGGCCTGCTGAGGGCCTGCTTCTCCTTCGCTTCACAGGCCCGCGGGCCGTATGAGGGGCGGACGAGCAGAACGTGAGGGTGTCGCGCGCGGTGCGGTGGGAAACCGTGCCGCGCGCGGCCCGAGACGGGGGCCGGGGTGTTCGTTCCATGGTTCCCGCCGAGTATGTGGATCACTGCCCGCAGCCGGGTAGGGTCCGTGGCATAGCTGTCGCATACGTGGAAGGAATCGCGTGGAAGCCAACACTCGCAGCACCGGGCGTCTACCAGCTGCCTTCCTGACGCCCGGGTCCTCTTCGTTCATGGATTTCCTCGGTGAGCACCAGCCGGAGATGCTCCCGGGCAACCGGCAGCTGCCGCCGGTGCAGGGTGTGATCGAGGCGCCGCACGGCACCACGATCGTGGCGGTGACGTTCCCCGGCGGTGTCGTCCTCGCCGGTGACCGGCGGGCCACCATGGGCAACATGATCGCTCAGCGGGACATCGAGAAGGTCTTCCCGGCCGACGAGTACTCGGCGGTGGGCATCGCCGGCACGGCGGGACTGGCCGTGGAGATGGTGAAGCTGTTCCAGCTGGAGCTGGAGCACTTCGAGAAGGTCGAGGGGGCCCAGCTGTCCCTGGAGGGCAAGGCCAACCGTCTGTCCACGATGATCCGGTCCAACCTGGGCATGGCCATGCAGGGGCTGGCCGTGGTGCCGCTGTTCGCCGGGTACGACGTGGACCGGGGCAGGGGCCGCATCTTCTCGTACGACGTGACGGGCGGGCGCTCCGAGGAGCAGAACTACGCGACCACCGGGTCGGGCTCGATCTTCGCCCGGGGCGCGATGAAGAAGCTCTTCCGCGAGGACCTGACCGAGGAGCAGGCCACGACGCTCGTGGTCCAGGCGCTGTACGACGCGGCAGACGACGACTCGGCGACCGGTGGTCCCGATGTCGCCCGCCGGATCTACCCGATCATCACTGTGATCACCGAGGACGGCTTCCGCCGGCTGAGCGAGGACGAGGGCTCGGCACTCGCCCGCGCGGTGCTGGAGCGGCGGCTCGAACACCCCGACGGCCCGCGGGCCGCGCTGCTGTAGCGGGTGCGGCCGTGTTGTCAGGTGGTCCAGTGACGTCTCCAGAAAGGGATGGATAACCGGTGTCGACGCCGTTCTATGTCTCACCCCAGCAGGCCATGGCCGACCGGGCGGAGTACGCCCGCAAGGGCATCGCCCGTGGCCGCAGCCTGGTCGTGCTGCAGTACGCCGACGGCATCGTGTTCGTCGGCGAGAACCCGTCCCGCGCGCTGCACAAGTTCAGCGAGATCTACGACCGGATCGGCTTCGCGGCCGCCGGCAAGTACAACGAGTACGAGAACCTGCGGATCGGCGGCGTGCGCTATGCCGACCTGCGCGGCTACACGTACGACCGTGACGATGTGACGGCTCGCGGCCTGGCCAACGTGTACGCCCAGACACTGGGCACGATCTTCTCCAGCCAGGCCGAGAAGCCGTACGAGGTGGAGCTGGTCGTCGCCGAGGTCGGCGACAGCGCCGACGGTGACCAGATCTACCGGCTGCCGCACGACGGCTCGATCGTGGACGAGCACGGCTCGGTCGCGGTCGGGGGCAACGCCGAGCAGATCAGCGGCTACCTGGACCAGCGGCACCGGGACGGCATGACACTGGCCGAGGCGCTGAAGCTGGCCGTGCAGTCGCTGTCCCGCGACACGAACGGCAGCGAGCGGGAGATCCCGGCGGAGCGGCTGGAAGTCGCGGTGCTGGACCGCACGCGGCCCCAGAAGCGGAAGTTCAAGCGGATCGTGGGGGCGCAGCTGTCGCGACTGCTGGATTCGGGAGCGGCGGCGGGAGCCGCCGGCACTGACGACCTGCCCCTGCCGGACGAGGACGAGGGCGGGGACAAGGGCGAGGAGTAGCGGCCAGCCGCTGCACGGAAGCCTTCGCGCGGCGCCGGGTGCCATGTGCCCCGGCGCCGCTCAGTCTGGCGGTGGCGGTGCCGTGGAGCCCCGTACGACCAGGTGCACCGGGATGTCGCCCTCCTCGGGTGCCCGGCCCTCCATGACCGCCAGCAGGGCGCGCATCCCGCGCTCACCGAAGAGTTCCGCGTCCAGGCGTACGGTCGTCAGCTCGGGGTCGACGGCCGTGGCGAGGCCGAGGTCGTCCAGACCGGTCACCGAGAGGTCGTCGGGGACGCGGAGCCCGGACCGCCGGGCCGCCTTGTAGGCGCCGGCCGCGAGTTTGTCGTCGTCGCAGACCAGCGCCGTGGGCCGGGGCCCCGTAGCGGCGAGCGCGGCCTCCGTGGCGCTCTGGGCGCCCTCGATGGAGATGGGGGCGTGGACGGTGCGGAGGTCGGTGCCGGGGGCGGCGGCCAGCCGTGCGGCCAGTTCCCGGGCGCGCACCTCGAAGGTCCAGGACGGGACGTCCGCCGCGAGGTGGAGGAAGCGGCGGTGGCCGAGGGCCAGAAGGTGCTCCGCGACCTGGCGGATGCCGTCGGCGATGTCCAGGTTGACCGTCGCGGCGCCCAGGCTGCCCTCCGGATCGCTGTCCAGCATGACGAGGGGAAGCTGGTCGCCCCGGATCGCGCTGAGCGCGTCGGCCGCCATCGAGGACGCGATGACACCGTCCAGGGCGGCCTGGGACGAGGCGAAGGGGTCCCGGGCCGGGCCGACGCCCTCGGGGGAGGGATACAGGACCACCCCGAAGCCGTGCTCGGCGGCGACCCGCGCGGCGCCCGTGTACACCTCCGCGAAGAACTCCGTGGTCAGCGCGGGGACGACCAGCAGCACCGTCCGCGTGCGGCCGAGGCGCAGGTTGCGGGCGGCCAGGTTCGGGCGGTAGCCCAGTTCCTGCGCGGCCTCCCGGACCCGCTGGGCCGTGGGCTCCGACACGCGGCCGCGCCACTTGTCGCCGAGGACCAGGGACACCGCTGCCTGGGAGACGCCGGCGGCCTGGGCGACGTCCCGGCTCGTGGGGCGGGTGCTGCCTCGTGCCACCGTTCGCCTGCGCTTTCGTCTGGACTCGTGAACAGGCGACATGGTACGTATGGCGACAGACGTTATACGTAAAACCTCAGTGGTCGGTTCGGAGGAGGGGGTGGGTCGTGGTCGCCGGGTACCTGGACATTCTTCGGGCGCGGCATGCCGTCAGGCTGCTCGTCGGCACGCTCGTGGGGCGGCTGCCCAACGCCACCGCGGCCATCGCGATCGTGCTGTTCGTGCGGGCCGAGGGCGGCTCCTACAGCCTCGCGGGAGCGCTGGCCGCCGTGTACGGGGTGGCCAACGCCGTGGGACAGCCCGTGCTCGGGCGGCTCGTGGACCTGCACGGTCAGCCGCGGGTGCAGCTGCCGGCCGCCCTGCTGTCGGGCCTGGCCATGGCCGTGTTCGCCCTCGCGGGCACCGGGACGGTCGCGCTCGCGTACGTGGCCGTGGGAGCGGCGGGGCTGTTCACGCCCCCGCTGGAGGGCGGGCTGCGGGCGCTGTGGCCGAGCGTGCTGCGCAAGGACGACCAGGTGCACACGGCGTACGCCGTGGACGCCATCGCGCAGGAGGTCATGTTCACCGTCGGGCCGCTGCTCGTGACGGTGTGCGTGTCGCTGTGGTCGCCGATGGTCGCCCTGCTCGTGCTGAACGCGGTGGGTGTGCTGGGCGCCTTGTCGGTGGTGGTGTCGCCTCCCTCGCGCGCGTGGCGGTCGGCGCCGCGCGAGGCGCACTGGCTGGGCGCGCTGCGCTCGTCCGGGCTGCTCGCGCTGCTGGGCGCCTTCCTGTTCATCGGTATGGCGCTCGGGTCCATCACCGTCGCCTCCGTGCCGTACGCGGACGAGCACGGCGGCGACGCCGTCTACGGCTGGCTGATGGCTGCCCTGGGGCTCGGGGCGCTCGTCGGCGGGGCCGTCTACGGGGTCCGCCAGTGGACCGGCGATCCCGCGCGCCGACTGCGCGTGCTGGTGGCCCTGCTGGCGGTGTGTTACCTGCCTCTGCTGCTGATGCCGGACGCCGTCGCCATGGTGCTGCTCACGGTGCTCGCGGGCGTCTTCCTCGCACCGTGCATCGCCTGTGCGTTCGTCCTCGTCGACCGGCACGCGCCGCGCGGCACGGTGACGGAGGCGTTCTCGTGGCTGGTGACGACGTTCACCGTGGGCGCCTCGGTGGGTACGGGCCTCGCCGGGCCCGTCGTGGAGCACGGCGGGGTGCTGTGGGGCTTCGCGCTGCCCGGGGCGGCAGGGACCGTGTCCCTGCTCGTGCTGGCGTGCACGGGCCGGGTCCTCGCAGCTCCCGCCGGGGGAGCGGTGGTTGCGGCTTCATCGGAAAATGATCCAAACCGTGCCGTCGAACCCCGTTTCAGTTCGGGTCATCAGGCGTAATGTTCAGTCATGGACCGCCGCATTTTCGGGCTGGAGAACGAGTACGGCGTCACGTGCACGTTCAGGGGACAGCGCCGCCTGTCGCCTGACGAGGTGGCGCGGTACCTCTTCCGCCGTGTCGTGTCATGGGGCCGCAGCAGCAATGTCTTTCTGCGCAACGGGGCCCGCCTCTATCTCGACGTGGGATCACATCCGGAATACGCCACACCCGAATGTGACAACGTGACCGAACTCGTCACCCACGACAAAGCAGGCGAGCGCATTCTCGAAGGACTCCTGGTGGACGCCGAACGACGCCTGCACGAGGAGGGAATCGCGGGCGACGTCTACCTCTTCAAGAACAACACCGACTCCGCCGGCAACTCCTACGGCTGCCACGAGAATTACCTCGTGGCCCGGCACGGGGAGTTCTCCCGGCTCGCGGACATCCTTATTCCGTTCCTGGTGACCAGGCAGCTGCTGTGCGGCGCCGGCAAGGTGTTGCAGACGCCGCGCGGTGCCGTGTACTGCGTCAGCCAGCGGGCCGAGCACATCTGGGAGGGCGTCTCCTCGGCGACCACCCGCTCCCGGCCCATCATCAACACGCGCGACGAGCCGCACGCCGACGCCGAGCGCTACCGGCGCCTGCACGTCATCGTGGGCGACTCGAACATGTCCGAGACGACCATGCTGCTCAAGGTCGGCGCCACCGACCTGGTGCTGCGCATGATCGAGGCGGGCACGGTGATGCGCGACCTCACCCTGGAGAACCCGATCCGGGCGATCCGCGAGGTGAGCCACGACATCACCGGGCGCCGGAAGGTGCGCCTGGCCAGTGGCCGCGAGGCGTCCGCGCTGGAGGTGCAGCGGGAGTACTACGAGAAGGCGGTGGACTTCTGCGAGCGCCGCGGCATCCGCACCGGCACCGTCGAGCGGGTGCTGGAGCTGTGGGGCCGCACACTGGACGCGATCGAGGCCGAGGACCTCGACCGCATCGACACCGAGATCGACTGGGTCATGAAGTACAAGCTCCTGGAGCGGTACCGGGCCAAGCACAACATGACCATGTCGCACCCGCGGGTCGCGCAGATAGACCTCGCCTACCACGACATCCACCGCCGCCGTGGCCTGTACTACCTGCTCGAGAAGAAGGGCCGGGCCGCCCGGGTCGCCAACGACCTGAAGATCTTCGAGGGCAAGTCCGTTCCGCCGCAGACCACTCGGGCCCGGCTGCGCGGCGACTTCATCCGACGGGCCCAGGAGCAGCGCCGGGACTTCACCGTCGACTGGGTGCATCTCAAGCTCAACGACCAGGCGCAGCGCACCGTGTTGTGCAAGGACCCGTTCCGTTCGGTGGACGACCGGGTGGAGAAGCTGATCGCCGGAATGTGAGCCGGCCGAGGTGAGACACGCGTTTCCGCACGAAAGGGCGGAACGCCACACGGGCACCGTACGTTAGCCGTACGGTGCCCTTCTCACGCCGTAGAGTTGCGCGCACTTCAACAGGACCGACCGACACCGATACGAGGCCCCCACCGTGCGCCGACGCTCACTCCTCATCGCCGTCCCCGCCGGACTGGTCACGCTCGCCGCATGCGGTGACGAAGACTCCGGCTCGAGCAGCACCGGCGACAGCGCGACGCCCGAGGCGTCGGGTACGTCGGCACCGCCGCCGCCGAAGATCGTCGACGGTCCGTTGCCGGCGATCACCGCGGGGACGAAGTTCGACGAGAAGCCGACCGTCGCCAAGGGCAGCGGCGAGCCGTCCAAGGACCTCGCGGTCAAGACGGTCGTCGCAGGTGGCGGCAAGGCCATCGCGGAGAACGACTTCGTGTCGGCGAACTACCTGGGCCAGATCTGGGAGAGCGCGAAGGTCTTCGACAACTCCTACGACCGCAAGACCCCGCTGGTCATCCAGCTCGCCCAGGGCAGCATCATCGACGGCTGGCGGTACGCGCTCGCCGGCAAGAAGACCGGCAGCCGCGTCCAGTTCTCCGTGCCGCCCACCTGGGGGTACGGCGAGCAGGGCAACGAGCAGGCGGGCATCAAGGGCTCCGACACGCTGGTCTTCGTGGTCGACGTGCAGGACACCTTCAACGCCAAGAGCTCAGCCAAGGGCAAGGAAGTCCCCCAGGAGGACGCCGCCCTGCCCAAGGTCGGCACCAACACCGACGGCAAGGCGCCCTCCATCGAGTTGCCGAAGGCCGACGCGCCGAAGAAGCTCGTGGCGGAGTACGTCCTCGAGGGCGAGGGCACCGAGGTCGGCGCCGAGGACAGCGTGCTCGTGCAGTACAAGGGCGTGGTCTGGGACGGCGGCAAGGAGTTCGACTCGACGTACGGCAGGAAGCAGCTGACGTCGTTCTCGCTCCAGCAGGTCGTCAAGGGCTGGTCCCAGGGCCTGACCGGCAAGAAGGTCGGCAGCCGCGTCCTCATCGTCATCCCGCCGGACCTGGGGTACGGCGACAGCCCGCCGGAGGGCAGCGGAATCGAGAAGGACTCCACGCTGGTCTTCTCCGTCGACATCCTGGCGAAGATGTGACGCCTTCGAGATGTAAGACTTGGGCCGTTGCCTTTCCGCAGACAAGCAGGAGCTGAACACGTGAGCATCGACAAGCCCGAGGTCGACTTCCCGGGCGGCGAGCCCCCGGCGGACCTCGAGATCAAGGACATCTGGGAGGGCGACGGCCCGGTTGCGCAGGCCGGTCAGACCGTGACCGTCCACTACGTGGGCGTGACCTTCAGCACGGGCGAGGAGTTCGACGCCAGCTGGAACCGCGGTACGCCGTTCCGCTTCCCGCTCGGTGGCGGCCGCGTCATCGCGGGCTGGGACCAGGGCGTGCAGGGCATGAAGGTCGGCGGCCGCCGCCAGCTGACCATCCCGGCGCACCTCGCCTACGGCGACCAGAGCCCGACCCCGGCGATCCCGCCCGGCTCGACGCTGATCTTCGTGGTCGATCTGCTCGGAGTCTGATCGAAGTCCGAGCGGACAGCGATCAGAGCCGGTCACCTGGGGTCCATGCCTGTCCGGGCATGGGCCCTCGGCTTTTGCCGGGCCACCGCGGGGCGGTACGGTCATCCGTCGTAAGCACCATAGGGAGAAGGGCGTCGATGGCCATTGCCAAGGCCGAGCGGCTGATGAACCTGGCGCTGTGTCTGCTCGGGACGCGGCGGCCACTCAGCAAGCGTGAGCTGCGTGACTCCATCGAGGCTTACGTCGAGGCCTCCAGGCCGGGCCAGGGCGCGGCGGGCTCCGACGACTCCTTCAACCGCATGTTCGAGCGGGACAAGGACGACCTGCGGGAACTCGGACTGGTCATCGAGACCGTCGAGGGTCTCGACGGTGAGGTCGGCTACCTGGCCCGCCGCGACAGCAACCGTCTGCCGCCCATCACCCTGGACGCCGAGGAGGCCGCCGCGCTGGGCCTCGCCGCCAAGGTGTGGCAGCAGGCCCGGCTGGCCGGTGCCGCGAGCGGCGCGCTGCAGAAACTGCGCGCGGCCGGGCTGCCCGAGGATGTCGACCCGTACGAGGCGCACAGCGCCCTGGAGCCGCGCATCCCGGTGCACGAGGCCGCGTTCGAGCCGCTGATGCTGGCCTGCCGGGACCGGCGGCCGGTCCTCTTCGACTACCGCAAGGCCAACGCCGCCCAGCCCGAGCCCAGGCACGTGGAGCCCTGGGCGCTGGAGTGCTGGCGCGGCCACTGGTACCTGGCCGGCTTCGACCGCGACCGCGGTGCCGAGCGGGTCTTCCGGCTCTCCCGGATCACCGGCCGGGTGCGCTCGCGCGGCGCGCGGTTCACCGCGCCCGTGCCCGACGTCGTCACGGTCCGTGAGACGGTCGCGAGCTGGGCGGGGGAGACCGCCGACCGTTCCGCGCTGATCCGGCTGCGTACGGGCGCGGGATACCCCCTTCGTGCGAAGGCCACCGGAGTCCGGGAACTCGGTGGCGGCTGGGACGAGTTGGAGATTCCGTACGGGCACGGCCTGGACGCCTGGCTGGTCGAGTTCGGACCGGACGTGGTGGTGCTGGAGCCCGCGGAGTTGCGTGCGGACGTGGTGGACCGGCTGCGTGCCGTCGCCAAGGGCTGAGGGGGAGCGGACAACACAGTGGCAGGCAAACCGGTCAGGCCAGTGAACGCCATCGACCAGACCCGACGGATGCTGTCCCTGGTGACGTATCTGCGGGAGCGCCCCGGCGCCCGGGTCGAGGACGTCGCGCGCGCCTTCGGCATCACCGAGGACGAGCTGGTCTCCGACCTCGACGTGCTGCCCATGTGCGGCACCAGCTTCCGCGGCGGCGACCTGCTCGACATCGACACCGACGGCGAGCGCATCTGGTGGCACAACCCGGCCGCCCTCGGCGCGGACGCCGCCGAGCCGCTGCGGCTGGCCGCCGACGAGGCCACCGCGCTGCTCGTCGCCGCCCGGGCCGTGGCGACCCTGCCCGGCCTGCGCGAGAGCGACCGGCAGGCACTGCTGCGGGCGACCGCCAAGGTGGAGACCTCGGCCGGCGAGGCCGCGGGCGCCAGCTCGCGCCTGTCCGTCACCTTCGAGTCGGAGGGCGGCGTCTTCGCCGACGTCGACCGGGCGATCTCGGAGCGCCGCCGGCTGTGGATCCGCTACTACTCACCGGCCCGCGACGAGGTCACCGAGCGCGAGATCGATCCCATCCGCCTGGTCAGCGTCGGGCACACGTACGTGGAGGCCTGGTGCCGCCGCTCCGAGGCCCGGCGCACCTTCCGGCTCGACCGGGTCGCCGAGATCCGCATCCTGGACGAGCCGTCCGCGCCGCCCGAGGTGGAGCTGCGGGACCTGTCGGAGGGGCTGGTGCAGCCCGCCGCCGAGGACCCGGAGGTCGTCGTGGAGGTCGGCCCGGGCGGGCGCTGGGTCGCCGAGTACTACCCGCACGACAGCGCGGACGAGCTCGCCGACGGCGGGCTGCGCATCACGTTGCGGACCCCCGACCCCGCGTCCCTGCGGCGGCTGGCGCTGCGACTCGGGCGGGACGGCCGCATCGTCTCCCCGCCCGAGCTCGCCGACAGTGCCCGGCGGGCGGCGCGCGAGGCGCTGGCGGCGTACGACGGCATCGAGGCGGTCGGGGCGGTCGGGGCGGTCGAGGCGTCCGGCGGGCCGGAGGACGGACGGAACGGGCACGACAGGCAGGAGCGAGGACTGTGAGCGAGTCCGTGGGGCCGGCTGCGCCGGGCATGACGGCGGCGTCCGCGTTCGCGGGCATGCGACGCGTGTCCCCGGTCGTGTTCAAGGCGGGCTGCCCGGACTGCCGGGGCCGCTTCGAGCTCGCCGCGAGCGCCCTGCGTCTCGCCATCGGCGCCACGAGCCGCACCACGTTCTACTCGTTCACCTGCCCCGAGTGCGGGTCCGCCGTGCGCAAGCCGGCGGGGGAGCGGGTCGTGGAGCTGCTCACCGGCGGCGGGGTCAGGACCCTGCGGCTGCACTCCACCGTCTAGGCTCGGCGTCATGTTCTGGCCGATGTTCGCGGTTGCCGTGGGTTTTCTGGGTCTCGCCGTCCTCGCGGTGTTCGCCGTGAAGGTGTTCGTGGAGGCGGAGCGCCTGGGCCGGCAGGTGACGGACTCCGCCGACCGGATCAGCCGGGCGGCGGAGGACCTGGAGCGGGCGACCGGGAGCGCGGCCCGCGCGGTGGACGCCCTGTGAAGGTCTGACCGCCCGGTTCGGACGCCCGGCCGGGACCCGATGGACCCATACGAGTCGCGTATTGGGACACTTTGCCCTGTCACCCCACAGGTCCCTGAAGGTACGCTGCTGGTCGCGGCCCGGAAAACGAGGCCCGGTCGCGGACGGGAGTACGCACGGGGATTGCCTCACGTTTACCCCTGAGCGTTACGATCGCTGCACAAGACGATCGATCGGACGCATGTCCGACCGGTCGGACAGCACCCCCACCCAGCCGCCTCGGTGAGAAGGTAAAGACTTATGTTCGGAAGGCTCGGCGCCCCCGAGATCATTCTCATCCTCGTCGTCATCATCCTGCTGTTCGGCGCGAAGAAGCTTCCGGACATGGCGCGCTCGCTCGGCAAGTCGGCGCGCATCCTCAAGAGCGAGGCCAAGGCGATGAAGAGCGAGAGCAAGTCCGACGACTCCGCTCCCGCCGATCCCCCCAACCCCGAGCAGGCCGCGGCGAAGCGCACCATTCAGGCCGCCCCCGGCGACGTGACCAGTTCCCGTCCGGTCACCGAGCCGACGGACACGACCAAGCGCTGACGCAGGGCCGGTGACCTCCGGCCCGCCGCACGAGATGGGAATGTGGGTTGCTGAAGCCTGCCCGCAACAAGGAGAGGGATCCCGAGGGGCGGATGCCCCTCGCGGAGCACCTTCGTGAGCTCCGCAACCGGCTCGCGAAGGCGCTGTTGGCCATCGTCGCCGTCACGATCGCCGCCGCCTTCTTCTACAACGACATCATCAACTTCTTCACCGACCCGGTCCTCGACTCGGTCGGCTGCACGAGGTCGTTCGAAGAGCTGGCGAAGCTGCCGAACGACTCGGACCCGTGCGCGCAGATCACCATCAACGGCCTGCTCGGTCCGTTCACGCTGGCGCTGAAGGTGTCCCTGATGGCCGGTATCGTGCTGGCCTCGCCGGTCTGGCTCTACCAGTTGTGGGCGTTCGTCGCCCCGGGCCTGCACAAGGGCGAGAAGAAGTACGCCTACGCGTTCGTCGCCACGGGAGCCCCGCTCTTCCTCTTCGGCGCCTACTTCGCCTACGTGGTGCTGCCCACCACCGCGAAGGTGCTGATCGAGTTCACGCCGTTCGGCGTCGACAACCTCCTCCCGCTGGACGACCTACTCGACCTCGTCACGCGCATGGTGGTCGTCTTCGGCCTCTCCTTCGAGCTGCCGTTGCTGCTGGTGATGCTCAACTTCACCGGGGTGCTGACCGGTAAGCGCATGGTCGGCTGGTGGCGCGGCATGATCATGGGCATCACACTGTTCGCGGCCATCGCCACGCCCAGCACGGACCCGCTGACCATGATCGCGCTGGCTGGACCGATCTGGATCCTGTACTTCGTCGCGGTCGCCATCTCGCTGCTGAACGACCGCCGAAGGGCCCGCCTCGAGGCGCTGGAGCCCGACGACGACGAGGCCTCCGAGCTGGATCTCACCCCCGACGCCATCGACGAGATCGAACCCGTGACCACCGCCCGCGCGCTGCCCGAGCAGGCGACGAAGGACCGGGTCAACGGCTACGACGACGTGACCTGAGACCGGCGGGGCGGTGACGGCACGCGTCGCCGCCCCGGGAATCCCCCGCCGCGTCCCCCCGCAATATTCAGGCGATCCCCGCACAGGACCGATCCCGATAATGATCGTCCTGTTGTCAGTGCGGCCCGGTACGCTCGAAAGCACGATGACAGAGGATCTCTCACCGGCCGAGCGGTATGCGGCAGCCCGCCAGCGCGCTGCCGAGCAGGCCACCGCGCTCGCCACCTTCCGCGAGATGTACGACTTCGGCCTCGACCCCTTCCAGATCGAGGCCTGCCAGGCGCTCGAGGCGGGCAAGGGCGTGCTGGTGGCCGCGCCCACCGGCTCCGGCAAGACGATCGTCGGCGAGTTCGCCGTCCACCTCGCCCTCCAGCAGGGCAAGAAGTGCTTCTACACGACGCCCATCAAGGCGCTGTCGAACCAGAAGTACGCCGACCTGTGCCGCCGCTACGGTGCGGACAGAGTGGGCCTGCTCACCGGCGACAACAGCGTGAACTCCGACGCCCCGGTGGTCGTGATGACCACCGAGGTCCTGCGGAACATGCTCTACGCCGGCTCCCAGACCCTCCTCGGCCTCGGCCACGTGGTCATGGACGAGGTGCACTACCTCTCCGACCGCTTCCGCGGCGCCGTGTGGGAGGAGGTGATCATCCACCTCCCCGAATCCGTGACCCTGGTGTCACTGTCGGCCACCGTCTCGAACGCGGAGGAGTTCGGCGACTGGCTCGACACCGTGCGCGGCCACACCGAGGTGATCGTCTCCGAGCACCGGCCGGTGCCGCTGTTCCAGCACGTGCTGGCCGGGCGGCGGATGTACGACCTGTTCGAGGAGGGTGAGGGTCACAAGAAGGCCGTCAACCCCGACCTCACACGCATGGCGCGCCTGGAGGCGAGCCGCCCGTCCTACCAGGACCGGCGACGCGGCCGTGCCATGAAGGAGGCCGACCGGGAGCGCGAGCGCCGGCAGCGCTCCCGCGTCTGGACGCCGGGCCGGCCCGAGGTCATCGAGCGCCTGGACGCCGAGGGCCTGCTGCCCGCGATCACGTTCATCTTCAGCCGCGCCGCCTGCGAGGCCGCCGTCCAGCAGTGCATGTACGCGGGGCTGCGGCTCAACGACGAGGACGCGCGGGAACGGGTCCGCTCCCTGGTCGAGGAGCGCACGTCCTCCATCCCGACCGAGGACCTGCACGTCCTGGGCTACTACGAGTGGCTGGAAGGCCTGGAGCGGGGCATCGCCGCCCACCACGCGGGCATGCTGCCGACCTTCAAGGAGGTCGTCGAGGAGCTGTTCGTCCGCGGGCTGGTCAGGGCCGTCTTCGCGACCGAGACCCTCGCCCTCGGCATCAACATGCCCGCCCGCTCGGTCGTGCTGGAGAAGCTCGTCAAGTGGAACGGCGAGCAGCACGCCGACATCACCCCCGGCGAGTACACCCAGCTCACCGGCCGGGCCGGGCGGCGCGGCATCGACGTCGAGGGCCATGCCGTCGTGCTGTGGCAGCGCGGCATGAACCCCGAGCACCTCGCGGGACTGGCCGGTACGCGCACGTACCCGCTGCGCTCCAGCTTCAAGCCGTCGTACAACATGGCGGTCAACCTGGTCGAGCAGTTCGGCCGCCACCGTTCGCGGGAACTGCTGGAGACCTCCTTCGCGCAGTTCCAGGCGGACAAGTCGGTCGTCGGCATCTCCCGCCAGGTGCAGCGCAACGAAGAAGGGCTGGAGGGCTACAAGGCCTCCATGACCTGCCACCTCGGCGACTTCGAGGAGTACGCGCGGCTGCGCCGCGAGCTGAAGGACCGGGAGACCGAGCTGGCCCGGCAGGGCGCCAGTCAGCGCCGCGCCGAGGCCGCCGTGGCGCTGGAGAAGCTGAAGCCGGGCGACGTCATCCACGTGCCGACGGGCAAGTACGCGGGCCTGGCCCTGGTGCTGGACCCGGGCCTGCCCGCCGGCCGGTCCAACGGCCACCGTGGCTTCGAGCACCACGACGGGCCCCGTCCGCTGGTGCTGACCGCCGAGCGGCAGGTCAAGCGGCTGGCGTCGATGGACTTCCCGGTGCCGGTCGAGGCGCTGGAGCGGATGCGCATCCCGAAGTCCTTCAACCCGCGCTCGCCCCAGTCCCGCCGGGACCTCGCCTCCGCGCTGCGCACCAAGGCCGGGCACATCCCGCCGGAGCGGGCCCGCAAGAAGCGCTCGCAGGCCGCCGACGACCGGGAGATCGCCCGGCTGCGCAAGGACATCCGCGCCCACCCGTGCCACGGCTGTGACGACCGCGAGGACCACGCCCGCTGGGCCGAGCGCTACCACCGGCTGCTGCGCGACACCTCCCAGCTGGAGCGCCGGATCGAGGGCCGGACGAACACCATCGCCCGCACCTTCGACCGGATCGTCGCGCTGCTGACGGAGATGGACTACCTGCGCGGCGACGAGGTCACCCAGCACGGCAAGCGCCTCGCCCGGCTCTACGGCGAACTGGACCTGCTCGCCAGCGAGTGTCTGCGCGAGGGCGTCTGGGAGGGCCTCTCCCCGCCCGAGCTGGCCGCCTGTGTCTCCGCGCTGGTTTTCGAGTCCCGGGCCGCCGACGACGCGATGGCGCCGAAGCTGCCCTCGGGCAAGGCCAAGGCGGCGCTCGGTGAGACGGTCCGTATCTGGGGCCGCCTGGACGCCCTGGAGGAGGACTTCCGGATCAGCCAGACCGAGGGCGTCGGCCAGCGCGAGCCCGACCTCGGCTTCGCCTGGGCCGCGTACATGTGGGCGTCCGGCAAGGGCCTCGACGAGGTGCTGCGCGAGGTGGAGATGCCCGCCGGCGACTTCGTGCGCTGGTGCAAGCAGGTCATCGACGTCCTCGGCCAGATCTCGGCCGCCGCGCCCGCCGAAGGCTCGACGGTCCCGAAGAACGCGCGCAAGGCGGTCGACGAACTGCTGCGCGGGGTGGTCGCCTACTCGTCCGTGGGCTAGCTCCCGCAACCCGGAGGCCCGGCGGTGTTCCGCCGGGCCTCCGGGCGTTTCGAGGCGCCTTCCGGCGCCTCTTTCCCTCATTACGGTTTCCCTCATTACGGTGAGTGATTTTCGTACACCCACTCGCAATTACGTAGTGTGTTCGCATGACTCCCAGGCGTGCAAATGGGCCCGAGACTACCCCAGTCCCGATGCCCGTCTCAGGTGCTTGCTGAATATGACACGGCGATGATCCCCTCGGACTAAGCTCGCCCGCAGCGCACCGAGTTGGGGTGAAATCGCGCGCTTGTTCCCAATGCGCCGAAGAACCCGACAACCCCCAGAGATACCCCGTCGCAAGCTCCCCCATCCCCGCCGATTCGTTTTCAGAGGGCCTACATGGTGAGTGTTGATTCCCCTCCAGGTCGCCGTGAACTTCCGTACGCGCGAACGCTGTTGCTGCCGGCCATACTGATGGCCGCGGCCACCGGGGCCGCCGTCGCCCTGGTGACGGAACCGGCCCGGCTCGCCGTCGGCCTGTGCGGTGTCGTCGCCACCCTGCTGGTGATCACCGCGGCGGCCGAAGCGACTCGCCGCGGCCGTGCGCTACGGGTCCTGCGTGCCGAGCACGCCCGTCACAGCGCGTATCTGGAACGCCGGGCCGCGAGCCATCACGAGGAGATGGTCCGCCTCGGCGGTGAAGTCCTGCCCAACGTCCTGGACTTCATGCGCCGGGGGAGCACACCCCACGAGGTGATGCGCCGTCTCGGCGAGATCGACCCCTCCTACACCGAACTCGGCGAGCCCCAGCGCAAGATGATCCGCATGGTGTGCGACATCGTCGACCACCAGGACTCCATGCGGGAATCCGCCGAGCGTTCCTTCGTCGACATCGCCCGCCGGGTGCAGGCGATCGTCCACCAGCAGAACAAGGAACTCCGCGAGATGGAGGAGGACCACGGGCGCAACCCCGAGGTCTTCGACGACCTCCTGCGCATCGACCACGGCACCGCCCTGATCGGCCGCCTCGCCGACTCGATCTCCGTCATCGGCGGCGGCCGGCCCGGACGCCAGTGGCCCAAGCCGGTGGCGCTCTACAGCGTGCTGCGCGGCGCCATGTCCCGGATCCTGGAGTACCGCCGGATCAACCTGGCCTCCATCGCCAAGGTCAACATCAAGGGCACCGCGGTCGAGCAGGTCATCCATGCCGCGGCGGAACTCCTCGACAACGCCACCCGCTACTCGCCGCCGGGGTCCAAGGTGCATGTCACCGCGACCGAGGTGCAGAGCGGTGTCTGCATCGAGATCGAGGACGCGGGCGTCAGCCTCAGCGAGGAGTCCCGCGCCCGTATCGAGGGACTGCTGGAGCACGCCAAGCGCGGCACCGACGTGCAGGACCTCGCCCACCACCCGCGGCTGGGTCTGTCGGTCGTCGGCCGCCTGTGCACGCAGTACGGCATGGACGTGTCCCTGCGGGCCTCCGCGTACGGCGGTGTCCGGGCCATCCTCATCGTGCCGAGCAAGATGATGACCACCGAGCCCGGAGTCGGTCTCGCCCACGGCATCGGCGCGGCGTCGATCCCGCAGCCGGGCCCGGACGCCCTCCCCGGACCCAAGCGCACGCCGAAGAAGCGCCGCCCCACCAGCCCCCGCATCCCCGACACGGTCTCCCTGGAGGACGACGTTCCCGAGGTGACCGAGTGGACGGCGGGCGGACTTCCGCAGCGCCGCAGCCGGGTCAAGATGCCGCTCAGCCAGCGCCTCGCCGAGCAGGCGATCTGGGAGCGGGAGGACGCCGAGCGCGAGGCCCGCCAGGCCGCCGAGCGCGCCCGGAACGGCCTTCCGGAGGAGCCGGAGCCCGAGCCGGTCAAGGACGAGGGGCTCCCACCGGGGCACTTCATCGGCGCCTTCTGGGAGGGCCTCAAACAGCACACGGGCAGCACCCAGGCCCACCAGCAGTCCAGCAGCAACGAGCCGGCCCACGCCCCGGCAGACGACGAGGGGAACCTCAAGTGATCGAGCAGCAAGGCAAGTTCGACTGGATGCTCCGGGATCTCTACGACGGCGTCCCGGGCATCGAGATGATCGTGGTGCTCTCCGCCGACGGCCTGCGCATCGCCCGCTACTCCGGGGACCCGGACGCCGCCGACCGGGTCGCCGCGGCCTGCGCGGGCCTGCAGAGCCTGGCGAGCGCCGTCAGCCAGGAGATCCCGACCAGCGACGGCGACATGAAGATGGTCCTCATCGAGATGAACGGCGGCTACTTCTATCTGATGGCCGCCGGACCCAACGCCTACCTCGCCGTGCTCTCCGACGTCTGCTGCGAGCCCGGCCGGATGGGCCTCAGCATGGCCGACCTGGTCGCCCGCATCGGGCCCCATCTCACCAGTCCCGCCAGGCGCAACGGGCAGACCGTATGACTCCTCCCCAACGCCAGAGGCGATCTCCCGGGCAGGAGCCGTCCGCCGCGTCCTCCGCTGCCGGACCGCCCAGCAAGGACGACGGGACACCCAACCCCGAGCGGCTGTTCGTCATCGGCGGGGAGGGCGGCGGCGAGCGCGCCGACATCGACCTGGTCACCCTGATCGTGGCCCGCGCCGACCCTCCGGTGTCCGCCACACCCGAACAGGCGGCCCTGCTGCGGCTGTGCGCCGCGCCGCTGTCCGCAGCCGAGCTGTCGGCCTACCTGGGCCTGCCGTTCAGTGTGGTGACCGTGCTGCTCACCGACTTGCTGGCGACGGAACTGGTGCAGGCCCGCGCCCCGGTCGTCCGCCAGAAGGTCGCCGACCGAAACCTCCTCGAAGCGGTGATGCATGGACTTCAAAAACTCTGACACGATCCCGGGCCCACGGACCGAGGACCGGCTTCCGCACACGGCCGAGGCCGCCGTGAAGATCGTCATCGTGGGCGGCTTCGGGGTCGGCAAGACCACCATGGTCGGCTCGGTCAGCGAGATCAGACCGCTGACCACCGAGGAGACGATGACCCAGGCCGGCATCGGGGTCGACGACAACTACGGTTCCGCCTCCAAGACGGCCACCACGGTGGCCATGGACTTCGGCCGCATCAGCATCACCGACCAACTGGTGCTGTACCTCTTCGGCACGCCCGGCCAGGAGCGCTTCTGGTTCCTCTGGAACGGCCTGTTCGAGGGCGCCCTCGGCGCGGTGGTACTCGTCGACACCCGCCGCCTGGACGTCAGCTTCGACGTCATGGGTCGCCTGGAGGAGCGCGGTGTGCCCTTCGTGGTCGCCGTCAACACCTTCCCCGACGCGCCCCGTTACCCAGTCGCGGAGCTGCGGGCCGCGCTCGACCTGGCCGAGGAGATCCCCATCCTCGACTGCGACGTGCGGCGCCGGGCCTCAAGCCGGGACGTCCTGCTGACGCTGACGCAGTTCCTGCACTCCATCGCGACGAAGGGCGCGATCGGCTGACCCGGCGCGGCCGACCGGCCTCCTCGAACCACACCCCTGACCCACACTTCTGTTGCGGAGCGACACTGTGACGCCTGAACGCCACTCCCTGACCGGAACGGGCGACCCCCTGCTCGAACCGCCGCCCGGCTGCCCCGCGCACGGCCTCGGACCGGGCGGACTGCACCGGCTGCACGAGACGGAGGACCTGGAAGAGCTGTACGAGAAGCTGCGCGAGCAGCACGGGCCGGTGGCGCCGGCGCTGCTCCACGACGACGTACCGATGTGGGTGGTCCTCGGGCACGCCGAGAACCTGCACATGGTCAGCACGCCCGCCCAGTTCTGCCGCGACAGCCGGATCTGGACGCCGCTCAACGAGGGCATGGTCAAGCCGGACCACCCCCTCATGCCGCACATCGCCTGGCAGCCCATCTGCTCCCACGTCGAGGGCGACGAGCACAAACGGCTGCGCGGAGCGGTCACCAGCGCGATGTCCGACATCGACTACCGGGAACTGCGCCGCCACATCAAGCGGTACACCCAGCGTCACGTCAACCGGTTCTGCGAGGAGGGCCGCGCCGACCTGGTCAGCCAGTTCGCCGAGCACCTGCCGATGGGCGTGATGTGCCATCTCCTCGGCATGCCGGACGAGTACAACGACCGGATGGTCGAGGCCGCCCGCGACACGCTCAAGGGCACCGAGACGGCGATCGCCAGCCACGCCTACGTCATGGATGCCCTGGGCCGCCTCACCACCGCCCGCCGGGCCAGCCCCGAGGACGACATCGCCGGGCGCCTCGTCACCCATCCCGCCGGGCTCACCGACGACGAGGTGAGGGAGCACCTGCGGGTGGTCCTGCTGGCCGCCTACGAAGCGACCGTGAACCTCATCAGCAACGTGCTGCGCGTGGTCCTCACCGACCCGGGCTTCCGCGCCCAGCTCAGCGGCGGCCAGATGACGGTGCCCGAGGCGGTCGAGCAGTCCCTGTGGGACGAGCCGCCGTTCAGTACCGTCTTCGCCTACTTCGCCAAGCAGGACACCGAACTGGGCGGTCAGCGCATCCGCGCGGGCGACGGGTTGCTGCTCGGCATCGCGCCGGGCAACGTCGACCCGCGCATCCGCCCCGACCTGGAGGCGAGCATGCAGGGCAACCGCGCCCACCTCGCCTTCGGCGGCGGCCCGCACGAGTGCCCCGGCCAGGACATCGGGCGTGCCATCGCCGACGCCGGGATCGACGCGCTGCTGATGCGGCTGCCGGACGTCCAGCTCGCCTGCGACGAGGACGAACTGCGGTGGCGGTCGTCGATCGCGTCGCGGCACCTGGTGGAGCTGCCGGTGTACTTCGAGCCCAAGGCGCAGCAGGACATCAGGCAGCAGCCCAGCCACGCCCCGGCCCCGGAGCGGCGCACCGCCTGGCACGTCGGCATCCCCCGGCCGGAACAGCGGCCCGAGCCGCAGGTCCCCTCGCAACCGCCGGTGTCGGTGACGGCTGCGCAGCCCCTGCCGGTGCCGGAGCAGCCGCGTCCCCGCGGTGCCTGGCAGCGCTTCCTGCTCTGGTGGCGCGGCTACTGACGGCCGGCGGCCCAGTCCTCGTACGCCGTCCAGGCACCGAGGGACCGTCCGCTGCGGAAGCGGTGCTCGCGCCCCGTGACCGGATCGGTGAACCCCAGTTCCCGCGCCAGCAGTTGCAGCGGGCGCCGGAAGTCGCCGGCCGGCACGGGGTCGGTCACCTCGGGGTAGAGCGGGTCGCCGAGGATCGGCACACCGAGCGCGGTCATGTGGACGCGCAACTGGTGGGTCTGGCCGGTGCCGGGCACCAGCCGGTACCGGCCCAGGCCGAGGCCCGGGGCAGGGCGGCGCTCGATCAGCTCGACGCGGCTCACGGCGTTCGGCTCGCCCTCGATCTCCTGGGCGGTCAGTACCCCGCGTTCCTTGCGGATTCGGCTGCGTACGGTCCGGGGGAGGGCGAGCTCCGGATCGTACGGGGCGACGGCCTCGTATTCCTTGCGTACCAGCCGGTCGCGGAACAGGCCCTGGTACGCGCCGCGTTCCTCGGGGCGCACCGTGAACAGGACCAGTCCGGCGGTGAGCCGGTCCAGGCGGTGAGCGGCGCCGAGCGCCGGAATGCCCAGCTCCCGGCGGAGCCGTGCGAGCGCGGTCTCGGTGACGTGGCCGCCGCGCGGGGTGGTGGCCAGGAAGTGCGGCTTGTCGGCGACGACGACGTGCTCGTCGCGGTACACGACCTCCAGGGGGAAGGGCACGGGCACCTCGGCGGGCAGGTCGCGGTGGTACCACACGAACATCCCGGGCTCGTACGGCGCGTCCTCCGGTACGGCCCGCCCGTCGGCGTCGACGAACAGCCCGGCGTCGAACATGCCGTCGACCACGCCGGCGCCCGCGCGGGCGAGCCGCTCCGTCAGGTGCTCCCGCACCGTGGACCACGGCCCGTCGGCGGGCAGCCGCACCCGCACCGCGTCGATCCCGTCGCGCTGCGGGAGGGGCGAGGGCGGGAGCGGGGTGCGGCGTCTCATCGCCTGCCAGCGTACGAGGCGGTGGCAGGCGCGGCGAAACCGCCTGGCCGTCGACCGGCCGCGGTTGGCAGGATGCGGCCCATGCCCTACTTGACGCGCCCGGTCCTCCCCACAGGCTCCCTCTCACGTACCCCGCAGCCCACGGTCCCCACCGGCGACGGACTGGTGCTGCGCCCGTGGCGCGCCGAGGACGCGCCCGCCGTGCACGCGGCCTTCCAGGACCCGGTGATGCACCAGTGGCACATCCGCACTGCCGACTCCGAGGAGGAGGTGCGCGGCTGGATCTCCGAGTGGCAGCAGGGCTGGGCTCACGAGCGCAACGTCCAGTGGGCCGTCGCCGACGAGGCCGACGACCGGCTCCTCGGCAGGGTCGCCCTCCGCGAGGTCGTGCTCGGCGACGGGGTGGCCGAGGTCGCCTACTGGACCACGGCGGCGGCTCGCGGCCGGGGCGTCGCGGCCCGCGCCACGAACGCGCTCGCCCGCTGGGCCCTGGACGGGATCGGCTTCCAGCGACTGGAACTCGCCCACTCCGTCGCCAACGAGGCCTCCTGCCGGGTCGCCCGCAAGGCCGGCTTCGCCCTGGAGGGCACCAAGCGGAGCGCCCTGCTCCACTCCGACGGCTGGCACGACATGCACCTGCACGCACGCGTACGCGGCGACTGAGTCGCGCCCTCGCCGGCCTGTACGGGGCGGCACCTGGTGGGGTGGGGAGGGGCGGCGTGGCCGCGCGACACCGCGCGCTGTACGCCGGGAGTGCGTCGGCCGGGCCGACGCTGCGGTGCCCGGGCGTGTGCGTACGGCCGGGTGGTGGGCGCGGGCTCGGTCACGGGGCGGGGTGGTGGTGGCGGGCTGGGGCAGCCGCCGGGCGGTGGCGCGGGCTGGGTCCCGTGGCCGGGTGGTGGGCGCGGGCTCGGTCACGGGGCGGGGTGGTGGTGGCGGGCTGGGGCAGCCGCCGGGCGGTGGCGCGGGCTGGGTCCCGTGGCCGG
>NZ_JBIWEF010000007.1:182012-448461 GCF_044762405.1 Streptomyces sp. NPDC097107
GGCGGGGTGGTGGTGGCGGGCTGGGGCAGCCGCCGGGCGGTGGCGCGGGCTGGGTCCCGTGGCCGGGTGGTGGGCGCGGGCTCGGTCACGCGGCCGGGGAGGGGCGGGCTCGGTCACGCGGCCGGGGAGGGGCGGGCCGGTCACGCCGCTGAGGCCGTGCCCTCCTGTTCTGCCTCGATGCGTGCGTTCCACTCCGGCTTCGAGGCCTGCCAGCCGTCCTCGTTGTGGCCGAGGCGCCAGTACCCGGAGATGGAGAGGTCCTCGCGGGGGATCTCGCGTCCCACCCGGAGGAGCCCCCGGAGTTCCTTCATGCAGGCCGCCTCGCCGTGGACGAAGGCGTGCACCCGGCCCTCGGGAAAGTCCAGGCCGCGCAGGGCCTCGACCAGGGCCTGGCCCACCGGACGGTCGCCGCGGTGCAGCCAGACGACGTCCACGTCGGAGTCGATCTTCTGCTCCTCCTCGGGCCCGTCGACCTCGATGAAGGCGAAGGCGCGGGCGCCGTCGGGCAGTGCCTCCAGGGACCGGGCGATCGCGGGCAGGGCGCTCTCGTCACCGGCGAGCAGGTGCCAGTCGGCGGTGGGGTCGGGGGCGTAGGCGCCACCGGGGCCCATGAAGTGGACGGTCTCGCCCGGCTGGACGCGCTGCGCCCACGGGCCGGCCAGACCTTCGTCGCCGTGGATCACGAAGTCCAGGGTCAGCTCGCGGAGCTCCGCGTCCCAGTGGCGCACCGTGTACGTCCGGGTCACCGGCCACTGGTCGCGGGGGAACTCCTCGCGGATCCGTTCCACGTCGAAGGGCTCCGGGTAGGTCGCGCCCCCGGCGGGGAACAGCAGCTTCACGTAGTGATCGGTGCAGGTGTCCGCCGGCAGCCCGGCGAGTTCCTCGCCGCCGATCACCACACGCTGCATGTGCGGGGTCAGCCGCTCGGTGCGGACGACCTGTGCGGTGTGCGGCTTGCGCGGCTTGCGTTCCGGACGGTCTGCCATGTCGGCCTCCCTGCTCCCTGCATAAGGGTTCCCTGACTTAGGTATACCTAAGTTAGCATCCTCGTATGCGCCAAGTACGGCTTCCCCTCGTCGGGGCTCCGATGCGCCGGGCAGGCATCGCCTGCCGGGGCCGCACGGCTCAGGTGCCGAGTGTCGTCAGCAGCCGCTGCAGTGATCCGCCCAGACCCCAGCGGGCCGCCAGTCCGTCCAGCGCCGCGGCCTCGCGCGGGGCGTGCGGCAGCGCGGTGTCGACGTCCGGCAGCGGGACGTCGCCGGCCACCCGGACGACCTTCGGGGCGACCGCGAGGTACGGTGCGGCCTCGGTCAGCCGCTTGCGCTGCGTGGGCGTGAGCTTCGCCCTCGGGTCGTCGACGGCGGCCAGGATCCCGGCCAGGTCCCCGAACTCGGCGAGCAGCTTGGCCGCCGTCTTCTCGCCGATGCCCGCCACGCCCGGCAGTCCGTCGCTCGGGTCGCCCCGCAGCAGCGCCAGGTCGGCGTACCCGCGGCCGTCGACTCCGTACTTCTCGCGCAGTGCCGCCTCGTCGGTGAGGTGGAGCGTGCCGACGCCCTTGACCGGGTAGAGCACGCGCACGCCACGGGCGTCGTCGACCAGTTGGTAGAGGTCCCGGTCGCCGGTGACGATGTCGACCGGGCCCGTCGCCCGCGCCGTGTACGTGCCGATGACGTCGTCCGCCTCGTACCCGGCCACGCCGACACGGGCGATGCCGAGCGCGTCGAGGACGGCCTCGATGACCGGCACCTGCGGCGAGAGCGTGTCGGGCACCTCTTCGGTGTCCGGCCCCGCCGGGCGCTCCTCGGCGACGCGGTGCGCCTTGTAGGAGGGGATCAGCTCCACGCGCCAGTGCGGGCGCCAGTCGGCGTCCATGCAGGCGACGAGGTGGTCGGGCCGGTGGTCCTTCACCAGGCGGTCGATGAAGTCGAGGAGTCCGCGCACGGCGTTCACCGGCGTGCCGTCGGGGGCCTTCACGGAGTCCGGCACGCCGAAGTAGGCGCGGAAGTAGAGGGAGGCGGTGTCGAGAAGCATCAGTCGTCCGGTCACGCCTCGCATCATGCCGCAGGCCAGGTGGCGAGGGGGCGGGGGGCGTGTGAACTGGGTCACTCAAATGTTTGGGTCGGGACGATCAGGGCAGGCGCGCACCCGGGTCAAAGCTGGTTGATGCTTTCAACTGTTAGCGAGTCTTCGTATTCACGAGTGCTCGCGTCAGCGGGTCTGCGCATCGGCGAGTCTTCACGTCCCTGTCCCTGCCCCCGATGCAAGAGGTAAGCGTGTCAGCCAGACTAGAGGCCGAAAACCTGTACAAGGTCTTCGGCAGGAAACCGGACCAGGCAGCCGAACGGCTGCGCCAGGGAGCCGACCGGGAGGAACTGCGCGCCGACGGCACCACGGCCGCCGTCATCGACGCGTCCTTCACCGTGGAGCCCGGCGAGATCTTCGTGGTCATGGGGCTGTCCGGGTCCGGCAAGTCCACGCTGCTGCGCATGCTCAACGGTCTGCTGGAACCGACCGCCGGGCACGTCCGCTTCGGTGGTCAGGACCTGACGGAGCTAAGCGACCGCGGACTGCGCGAGGTCCGCTCCAGGCAGATCAGCATGGTCTTCCAGCACTTCGCGCTCTTCCCGCACCGCACCGTCCGTGACAACGCTGCCTACGGTCTCGAAGTGCAGGGCGTGCCCCGCGCCGAGCGCGAGCGCCGCGCCGACGAGGCGCTCACCCTGTGCGGCCTGGCCGGCTGGGAGAAGTCCTGGCCGGACGAGCTGTCCGGCGGTATGCAGCAGCGCGTGGGCCTGGCCCGCGCCCTCGCCACGGACGCCGACCTGCTGCTCATGGACGAGTCCTTCAGCGCCCTCGACCCGCTGATCCGCCGCGACATGCAGGACCAGCTGCTCGAACTGCAGAAAACCCTGAAGAAGACCATCGTCTTCATCACCCACGACCTCAACGAGGCCATGCGCCTGGGCGACCGCATCGCCGTCATGCGGGACGGCCGGATCGTGCAGATCGGCACCGCGCAGGACATCCTGATACGTCCCGCCAACGACTACGTCGCCTCCTTCACCCAGGACGTCGACCGCTCCCGCGTCCTCACCGCCCGAGCCGTCATGGAGACCGAACTGCGCGGCGACGAGGCCGACTGCGCGTGCGACACGGCCACGTCCGAGACGTCGTTCACCGAGCTGTGCGCCATCAGCGCGCGCGTACCGCACCCCGTCGCGGTCATCGACGACGGCGAGCTCGTGGGTGTGGTCCCCTCCCGCCGCCTCGTGGGCTTCCTGGGCGACGAGCAGGCCGAGGTCGGCACCTGCGACTCCCCGCGCGACAAGGGTCCCGAGAAGGTGATGGCCCGTGCCTAGGATTCCGCTCGGCGACTGGGTCAACAGCGCCGTCGACTGGCTGCTCGGACACGTCGCGTGGCTCTTCGACTTCCTCAAGACCGTCTTCACCGGCACCTACGACGGCATCAACGCCGTCCTCCAGGCGCCCGAACCGCTGCTCCTCGTCGGCATCTTCGCGATCATCGCCTTCTGGCTGCGCGGCACGGTCGCCGGTGTTCTCACCTTCCTGGGATTCGCGTTCATCGTCTCCATGGAACTGTGGGAAAACGCGATGATCACCCTGTCGCTGGTGCTCGTCGCCACCCTGATCGCGCTGGTCGTCGCGGTGCCCGTGGGCATCTGGGCGGCCCGCTCGGACCGGGTCAGCGGCGTCGTCCGGCCGGTGCTGGACTTCATGCAGACGCTGCCCGCGATGATCTACCTGATCCCGGCGATCCTGTTCTTCGGCACCGGCGCCTCCGCGGGCATCGTCGCCACCCTGATCTTCGCGCTCGCCCCGGGCGTGCGCATGACCGAGCTGGGCATCCGCCAGGTCGACAAGGAACTGGTCGAGGCCGCGGAGGCCTTCGGCACCACCCCCCGCAACACCCTGCTGCGCGTCCAGCTCCCGCTGGCGCTGCCCACGGTGATGGCGGGCGTCAACCAGGTCATCATGCTCGGCCTGTCCATGGCCGCGATCGCCGGCATGGTCGGCACCGGCGGCCTCGGCGGCGACGTCAACGAGGCGATCGGCCAGCTCAACGTCGGCCTCGGCTCCGAGTCCGGCATCGCCATCGTGATCCTCGCGATCTACCTGGACCGCATGACCAGCGCCCTGGGCACCCACGTCTCGCCGCTGGGCCGGCGCGCCGCGGCCCGGGCCCGGGCCGCGAGCGGCATGAAGATCTGGTCCTACCGTCCCCGTCCGCAGGTCGCCGTGATCGGTGTCGTGATCCTGGCCCTGGTGGCCGGCGGCATGGGCATGTTCGGCGGCTCCGGTGACTCGGAGACCGTCGCCGACGGCAAGAACGTAGGCCAGGGCAAGAAGGTCTCGCTCGGCTACGTCCCGTGGGACGAGGGCGTCGCCTCCACCTTCCTGTGGAAGGAGATCCTCGAACAGCGCGGTTACGAGGTGGAGGCCAAGCAGTTCGACGCCGGGCCGCTCTACACGTCCCTCGCCCAGGGCGACATCGACATCGTCACCAACTCCTGGCTGCCGACCACGCACGAGCAGTACTGGAAGAAGTACGGTGACCGGCTCGACGACCTCGGCTCCTGGTACGACGAGACGTCGCTGGAGCTGACCGTCCCCGCGTACATGAAGGACATCAACTCGCTGGCGGATCTCAAGGGCAAGGCCGGCCTCTTCGGCGGGAAGATCACCGGCATCGAGTCCAGCGCCGGTGAGATGGCCCTGCTGAAGAGCAAGGTCCTCAAGGCGTACGGCCTGGAGAAGGAGTACAAGGTCGTCGACAGCTCCACCCCGGCGATGCTGGCCGAGCTGAAGCGGGCGATGAGCAAGAAGGAGCCGGTGGTCGTCACGCTCTGGTCCCCGCACTGGGCGTACAACGACCTCGACCTGAAGAAGCTGAAGGACCCGGAGGGTGCCTGGGGCGCGGGTGACGGCGTGCACACGCTGTCCCGCAAGGGCTTCGCGGGCGACGACCCCACCACGGCCCGGTGGCTCAAGGACTTCTCGATGACCGAGAAGCAGCTGACCAGCCTCGAAGCCGAGATCAACAAGGCCGGCAAGGGCAACCAGCAGGACGCCGTCCGCACCTGGCTGGACGCCAACCCGGGTCTCGTCGACAAGCTCGCCCCGGTCGAGGGCGGCGCCGGCGCCACCCCGGCCGAGGCGAAGCGCCCGCTGGACATCGCCTGGTTCCCCTGGGACGAGGACATCGCCGTCACCTACCTGTGGAAGAACGTCCTGGAGCGGCGCGGCTACAAGCTGAACCTGAAGCAGATGGACGTCGGCCCGGTCTACACCGGCCTGGCCTCCGGCGACCTCGACCTCAACTTCGACGCCTGGCTGCCCTACGCCCAGAAGAACTACTGGGACAAGCACAAGAACAACCTCACCGACCTGGGCACCTGGTACGAGCCGACCTCCCTGGAGATCGCCGTCCCCTCGTACGTGAAGGACGTCAAGTCCCTCGCGGACCTCAAGGGCAAGGCCGACCTCTTCGACGGGAAGATCATCGGTATCGAGCCCGGCACCGGTGAGATGCAGCTGCTCAAGGACGAGGTCATGCCGGGCTACGGCCTGGAGGACGAGTACGAGGTCGTCGACGGCTCCACGCCGGCGATGCTGGCCGAGCTCAAGCGCGCGCTGGCCAGGAAGGAGCCGGTCGCGGTCACTCTCTGGTCGCCGCACTGGGCGTACAGCGAGTACGAGCTGACCAAGCTGAAGGACCCCAAGAAGGCCTTCGGCGAGGGCAACACGATCCGGACCATCTCCAGCAAGAAGTTCCCCGAGCAGTACCCGCGGCTCACCGAGTGGATCAAGGACTTCCACATGAGCGAGGACGAGCTCGGCAGCCTGGAGGCGGAGATCAAGAACCGCGGTCAGGGCCACGAGGAGGAAGCCGTGGCGGCCTGGCTGGAGGAGCACCCGGACATGGTCGGGCGGATGACCCCGCAGTAGCGGTACCGGCCGAGCAGCAGTACCGGCCACCCCGAGGGGTGGGCCCGGCGGCGCCTCGCGAGAGCGTGCCGCCGGGCCCACCCCTCGGGTCGTACCGAGCCCGGACACGGTAGGGATTTGGACAACCACGGAGCGCCAAGTCCCCGCCTGAGCATCGCTCCGACGGGGCTGGAGGGGCTGGCGGGAACATGCGGGGCCCGCCACGCCTTGAACCGGTAAGGCGTCCGGCACGCCGCGCGAGCGGCCCTTCAGGTGGCGAGAAGTGTGAGGTCGCGGCCACCGCACCGTGACGTCGATGTGACGGCCGCATGAAACGGTTTGCCGAACATGCGTAGGGTGCAGAGAACTCCTCAGGAGTACGGCGCCCGGACCGGGCGGCCGCGGCGGTACCGCGACGGGTGAAGGAGGGAGCCGGAGCGATGGGCGACCACAAAGATCAGCACCTTCGGGTGGGCGCGGCCGTACGGCGGCGGCGCCGGGCCCTCGAACTCACCCTCGCCGGCGTGGCCGAGCGCAGCGGCCTGTCCGTGCCCTTCCTGAGCCAGATCGAGAACGACCGGGCGCGGCCCAGCCAGAGTTCCCTGGAGAAGGTGGCCGACGCCCTGCGCACCACCGCCGTGGAACTGCTCGCCGCCGCCGACCCCGCGTGCAGCGTCGACGTCGTCCGGGCCGAGGACCCCGATCCCGAGCTGGCGCCCAAGGTGCGCTCGCTGGTGCGCGGACACCACCAGATGCATGCCTCCGAGTTCACCGGCGACCACGACGCGGGCCGGGAACTGCAGTACCGCAACGACCAGTTGATGTTCGTCACCGAGGGCGCCGTGGAGATCGAGGCCGAGGGCCGTGCCTACCGGCTGGGGCGCGGCGACACGCTTTACCTCACCGGCGGGGTGCGGCACCGGTGGCGGGCCACGGTGCCCGAAACGCGACTGATCGTGGTCGCCGTCGCCGAGCACATCGAGGCGGTCCGGGAAGGGCCCCGCCGGTGAGGACGCGCCGGTGAGGGTGGTCTCCCTGGTGCCGTCGCTGACCGAGGCGGTGGCCCGGACGGTTCCGGGCGCCCTCGTGGGCGCCACCGACTGGTGCACGCACCCGGCCGGCCTCGACGTCGCACGCGTCGGCGGCACGAAGAACCCGGACACCGAGCGGATCGTCGCCCTCGCCCCCGACCTGGTGGTCGCCAACGACGAGGAGAACCGCGCCCCCGACCTGGACGCCCTGCGCGCGGCGGGCGCCGAGGTGCTGGTGACCGACGTGCGCACGGTGCCGCAGGCGTTCACCGAGCTGGACCGGGTACTGACCGCCTGCGGCGCGCCGTCCCGGCCCCGGTGGCTGGACGCCGCGGAGACGGCCTGGTCGGACCTGCCGTCCCCGTCCCCCGAGCAGCGCCGTACGGCCGTGGTACCGATCTGGCGCAGGCCATGGATGGTGCTGGGGCGCGACACCTTCGCGGGCGACGTGCTCGCCCGCCTCGGCGTCGATCACCTGTACGCCGGTCACGCCGAGCGCTACCCGAAGGTTCCGGTCGAGGAACTGCGGGCGGTCCGCCCGGAGGTCGTGGTCCTGCCCGACGAGCCGTACCGCTTCACCGCCGCCGACGGCCCGGAGGCCTTCCCGGGCCTGCCCTGCGCCCTCGTCGACGGGCGGTACCTCACGTGGTACGGGCCGTCGCTGGCCGAGGCGCCCCGGGCGCTGGGCGCGGCCCTGCGAGCAGCGCGCCGCTGACCACACCGCGCGTGGTGTGCACGGCGGCGACGGCCCAGGCGGCGACGAGGCCGGCGTACAGGACGACGGTGAGCCCGTCGTAGACGGCGAGCCCCGTGTGCCGGGCCAGCGCCTCCGCCCCGGTGACACAGGTGCCCACCGGGAAGGTGAACGACCACCACGTCATCGAGAAGCCCATGCCCTCCCGGCGGGCCCGCACGACGTGCGCGGCGGCGAGACACAGCCACATGAGCGCGAAGCCCATCACCGGCACGCCGTACAGGACGGCGAGCACCCCGAAGCCCTCGGCGTACGGGCCCGGAACGACTCCCGGGGCCACGTCCGCGAACGTGCCCACGGCGGTGGTCGACTGCCCGAGTGGTCCCAGCACCAGGAACAGCGACGGGGTGAGCGCGAGCGGCAGCGGACCGCCGGTGAGCAGCCGGCCGAAGATCACCGGCAGGGTCACCAGGGTCGCGAGCAGACTCACCCCGAACATGGCGACACAGGCGAGCAGCAGTGTTTCCCGGGGCTGCCCCGGCGGGAGGTGCGGGACCAGCAGCGGTCCGACGGCCGCGGACACCATCGGCGCGACGAGCGGCAGCAGCCACACGGGACTGGCCTGTCCCGGCTCTGCCCGGTGACGCACGGCCATCAGGTACGGCACGGCCACCGCAGCCGCGAGCCCGATGACCGTACCGGCGGTGAACAGCACGGTGTCCAGGGCGACCGCGGCGGAGGTGCCGAGCCAGTCCCGCCCGACGGTCAGGGCGCCGCCGCCCACGGCCGGCAGAGCCATGGCCGGGCACCCGTAGAAGGGAGCCGCCGCCGGGTCGAGCAGATGGGCGCGGGCCTGGTCGCGGTGGTGGAGCCAGTGCAGGGAACGGGCCACCAGCAGGACCGCCAGCAGGACGAGGGACAGCGCCCAGACCGTGGTGCAGACGGCGCGCAGGCCGGGCACCCGCCAGGGAAGCGCGGCTCCCGCGGTACCGACGATGGCGGTGCCCATGACGCAGGCGTACCAGTTGGGCCCGAGGTGACGAACGGCCGGGACACGCCGGATGGGGACGGCGGGAGGAGACAGGGGCTGGGCTGCGGTGACCATGCGTCCACGGTCTCCGTGGCAGAAGGCCCTGACCAGGGACCATGTCCCTATGAGGGCATAAGCTGGGGTTATGAGCAGCAGTACGGGCGGTACGGGCGGTACGGAGGGCGGGCAGCACACACCGGGGCGGCACGCGGCGGGCTCGCTGGCGCACCGGGTACCGGATCTCGGGGCGATGGAGCTGCTGCTGGCGGTGGCACGCCTGGGCAGCCTCGGCGGGGCGGCGCGGGAGCTGGGCATCACACAGCCGGCCGCCAGCAGCCGCATCCGCTCGATGGAACGCCAGCTGGGTGTCGCCCTGGTGGACCGTTCGCCGCGGGGTTCCCGGCTCACCGACGCCGGCGCGCTGGTCACGGACTGGGCGCGCCGCATCGTGGAGGCGGCCGAGGCGTTCGACGCGGGCGCACAGGCGCTGCGGGACCGGCGGGACTCGCGGCTGCGGGTGGCGGCGAGCATGACGATCGCCGAGTACCTGCTGCCGGGCTGGCTGGTCGCGCTGCGCACCCAGTTGCCGGACACGGCGGTCTCGCTGCTCGCCGGGAACTCGACGGCGGTGGCGGAGCGCCTGCTGGCCGGTGAGGCCGACCTGGGTTTCGTGGAGGGGGTGAGCGTCCCGGCGGGCCTCGACTCGGCCGTCATCGCCCATGACCGGCTGATCGTCGTGACCGCACCGGGCCACCCGTGGGCCCGTCGGCGGCGCCCGCTCGCGGGGTCGGAACTGGCGGCGACCCCGCTGATCCTGCGGGAGAAGGGCTCGGGCACCAGGCAGGTCCTGGACGCGGCCCTGGGCGGGCTGGCCCGCCCCCTGATCGAGCTGTCGTCGACCACCGCGGTGAAGGCGGCAGCCGTGAGCGGCGCCGGCCCGTCCGTCCTCAGTGAACTCGCCGTCGGCGAGGAACTCACCACCCGCCGCCTGGTGCGCGTGCCCGTGGCGGACGTCGCCCTGGCCCGCGACCTACGAGCGGTATGGCCCACGGGCCACCGCCCGACGGGCCCGGCCCGGCAACTGCTGTCGCTGACACGGGCGTAGGTCCGGCGGCGGGGCGCGGGGCGCGGGCCGTCCCCGGAGCCTGGTCAGACCGGCCCCGACGCCTCCACCAGCGCCCGCATCACCCGTACGTCCTCGCCCATCTCCGGGTGCCACTGCACGCCGAGGACCCAGCCCGGTCCGGACGGCAGCTCCAGGGCCTCCACGGTGCCGTCCGCCGCGTGGGCCGACGCGGTGAGGCCCGCGCCGATCCGGTCCACCGCCTGGTGGTGGTACGTCGGCACGAACATCTCCTCGGGTACGACGGAGGCGTACAGCGTCCCCGGCACCGGCTTGACCGGGTGCCCGCCGAAGACGCCCACCACCTCGGCGTGGCCCTCGATGTGCTGGACGAGGGTCCCGCCCAGGGCGACGTTGAGCAGCTGCATGCCCCGGCAGACGCCCAGCAGCGGGACGCGCGCGGCCAGGGCCGCCTCGATGAGCGCCAGCTCCCAGGTGTCCCGGGCCCGGGCGGGCGGGCCGGTGCGGGGACCGGGTTCGGCGCCGTAGCGGACCGGCTCCACGTCCGGGCCGCCGGCGATCACCAGCCCGTCGAGGCGGGCGACGGTGGCCGCGGCGTGCTCCGGCGCGTCCGGCGGCAGCATCGCGGCCAGTCCGCCCGCCCGCTGCACGAGCCGCGGATACCCGGCCGGCAACAGCGCCGCCTCCAGCTCCCACACGCCCCAGCGCGCCCCGGACTCCAGGTACGTGCTGACGCCGATCAGCGGCCTGCCCGCCATCCGACCTCCAGACAATGGACCGATCTCATACCTTTTCCGGGGAGCGTTCCCACGGCAGGGCGCTCACGCCAGGAACCCGCGCAGCAGCGCCGCCGTGCCCGCGCAGTGCTCCCGCGCGATCTCCCGCGCCCCGTCCGCGTCCCCGTCGAGCACGGCCTCCACGAGGGCGGTGTGCTGGCGCTGGGAGTGTTCCAGGTTGCGCACCAGCAGCGGGATGCAGTCCAGCAGGTCGTTCAGGGTCGACCGGGCGGCCGCGTACTGCGCGGCCAGGGCCGGGGAGCCGCACAGTTCGGCGAGGGTGAGGTGCAGCATCGTGTCCAGTCGCCGGTACTCCGCCAGCGGCGCGTCCCGCGTGCCGGCCAGCGCCTCGCGCAGCCGCGCCGCCCGCGCGTCCGTCAGCCCGTGCGCCGCGCACAGCCCGGCCGCGCCCACCTCCAGTACCTCCCGGAAGCGCAGCACGTCCTCGATGTCGACCCCGGCGACCCGGCGCCGCAGCTCGTCCCCGCCGCCCGCGTCCGCCCGCGGCAGCACGAACGTTCCGCCGTACCGGCCGCGCCGGGCCGCCACCAGCCCCTGGTCCTGGAGCACCCTCAGCACCTCGCGCAGCGTCACCCGGCTGATCCCCAGCCGCTCCGCCAGCTCCCGCTCGGCCGGCAGCCGCTCGCCCCCCGGCACCAGGCCCAGCCTGACGATCTGAAGGATCTGCTCCAGCGCCTCCTCGAAGCCGTTGCCGGCCCGCACCGCCCGCAGCACCGGTGCGAGCCGGTCCGTCACGCTCCCGCCGGTTTCCTCCGGCATGCGGCCGCGCCCCCTTCCCAAGCAATGGTTCCCGGCAATACCTTATAGCTCCCGGCCAGAAGGAGGCTTCCCCCGTGGCAGACCGCACACCCCCGCTCGGGGTCGAGGAACTGCACGCCCTCGTCGCCGCCGGTGACATCGACACCGTCGTCCTGGCCTTCCCCGACATGCAGGGCCGCCTCCAGGGCAAGCGGTTCGCCGCCCGCTTCTTCCTCGACGAGGTCCTCCGGCACGGCACCGAGGGCTGCAACTACCTCCTCGCCGTCGACGCCGACATGAATACCGTCGACGGGTACGCGATGTCCTCCTGGGACCGCGGCTACGGCGACTTCGCCATGCACCCCGACATGGCCACGCTGCGCCGCCTGCCGTGGAACGAGGGCACCGCGATGGTCGTCGCCGACCTCGCCTGGGAGGACGGCTCCCCGGTGCCCGCCGCGCCCCGCCAGATCCTGCGCCGCCAGCTGGAGCGCCTCGCCGGGCACGGCTGGGCCGCGCAGGCCGGCACCGAGCTGGAGTTCATCGTCTTCCGGGACACCTACGAACAGGCCTGGGACTCGAACTACCGCGGCCTGACCCCGGCCAACCAGTACAACATCGACTACTCCGTGCTCGGCACCGGCCGCGTCGAGCCCCTGCTGCGGCGCATCCGCAACGAGATGGCGGGCGCCGGCCTCACCGTCGAGTCCGCCAAGGGCGAGTGCAACCCCGGCCAGCACGAGATCGTCTTCCGCTACGACGAGGCCCTGGTCACCTGCGACCAGCACGCGGTCTACAAGACCGGCGCCAAGGAGATCGCGGCCCAGGAGGGCATGTCCCTCACCTTCATGGCCAAGTACAACGAGCGCGAGGGCAACTCCTGCCACATCCACCTCTCCCTCACCGACGCCGACGGCAACAGCGCCATGGCCGGCGAGGGGGAGGGCGGTACGTCCCAGGTCATGCGGCACTTCCTCGCCGGGCAACTGGTGGCGCTGCGCGAGTTCTCCCTCCTCTACGCCCCCCACATCAACTCCTACAAGCGGTTCCAGCCGGGCTCCTTCGCCCCGACCGCCGTCGCCTGGGGCCACGACAACCGCACCTGCGCCCTGCGCGTCGTCGGCCACGGCCGCTCGCTCCGCTTCGAGAACCGGCTCCCCGGCGGCGACGTCAACCCGTACCTCGCGGTGGCGGGCATGGTCGCGGCCGGACTGCACGGCGTCGAACAGCGGCTGGAGGTGCCCGAACCCTGCGCCGGCAACGCCTACACCGCCGACTACGAACACGTCCCCACCACCCTGCGCGAGGCCGCCGGGCTGTGGGAGAACAGCACCCTCGCCAAGGCCGCCTTCGGGGACGAGGTCGTCGCCCACTACCGCAACATGGCGCGCGTCGAACTGGACGCCTACGACGCCGCCGTCACGGACTGGGAGCTGCGCCGCTCCTTCGAACGCATGTGAGGCCCCGTTGTCCGACCTGCCCGACCTGCTACGTGTACTGAACCCCGCCACCGAAGAGGCCCTCGCCACCGTCCCCGCCGCCTCCGCGGCCGACGTCGACGCCGCCGTCGTACGGGCCGCGCGGGCGCAGACGGACTGGGCCGCCCTCGCCCCCGGCGATCGCGCCCGGCTGCTGCGCCGCTTCGCCACCGCGGTCGACGAACACCTGGAAGAACTGGCCCGGCTGGAGGTCCAGGAAGCCGGGCACACCATCAACAACGCCCGCTGGGAGGCCGGGAACGTCCGCGACCTGCTCGACTACGCCGCCGGGGGAGTGGAGCGGCTCACCGGACGGCAGATCCCGGTCACCGGCGGCCTGGACGTGACGATGCTCGAACCGCTCGGCGTCGTCGGCGTCATCGCACCCTGGAACTTCCCGATGCCGATCGCGGCCTGGGGCACCGCGCCCGCGCTGGCGGCGGGCAACGCGGTCCTCCTCAAGCCCGCCGAGACGACCCCGCTGACCGCGCTGCGCCTGGCCGAACTCGCCCTGACGGCCGGGCTCCCCGAGGGCCTGTTCCAGGTGCTGCCCGGTCGCGGCCCGGTCGCGGGCGACGCGCTCGTCGAGCATCCGGGCGTGGCGAAGGTCGTCTTCACCGGGTCGACGGCCGTGGGCCAGCAGGTGGCGGCCAAGGGCGCGGCGCTCCTCAAGCCCGTCACCCTCGAACTGGGCGGCAAGAGCCCCAACATCGTCTTCGCCGACGCGGACATCGAGGCGGCCGCGGCCGCCACGCCCATGTCCTTCCTCGACAACTCCGGCCAGGACTGCTGCGCCCGCACCCGCATCCTCGTCCAGCGCACGGTGTACGACCGCTTCCTCGCCCTCCTCGCCCCCGCGATCGAGTCCGTCCTCGTCGGCGACCCGGCCGACGAGCGCACCGACATGGGCCCGCTGATCTCCCGGGCCCAGCTGGACCGCGTCCGCTCCTACGTCCCCGCCGACGCCGACGGCATCCGCGGCAAGGCCCCGGAGGGCGGCCCCGGCTTCTGGTTCCCGCCCACCGTCCTCACCGGCGTCGGGGCGCACGCGCGCGTGGCCGTCGAGGAGGTCTTCGGGCCCGTCGCCGTCGTCCTGCCCTTCGAGGACGAGGCCGACGCCGTCCGCCTGGCCAACGCCACCGACTACGGACTGTCCGGGTCGGTGTGGACCCGGGACGTCGGCCGGGCCCTGCGCGTGTCGGGCGTGGTGCGCGCGGGGAACCTGTCCGTCAACTCCCACGCCAGCGTCCGCTACTGGACGCCGTTCGGCGGGTTCGAGCAGTCCGGCCTCGGCCGCGAACTCGGCCCGGACGCGCTGACCGCCTTCACCGAGACCAAGAACGTCTTCATCAGCAACGTGTCGTCGAGTACGGAGGCCTAGCCACTCATGACCGAGGACATCATCTGCCGCCGTCTGGTCGGCCGTACCGCCGTCGTCACCGGGGCGGGCAGCGGCATCGGCCTCGCCGCCTCCCGCCGGCTCGCCGCCGAGGGCGCGCACGTCGTCTGCGGCGACGTGGACGAGACCCGGGGCAAGGCGGCGGCCGAGGAGGTCGGCGGCACCTTCGTCAAGGTCGACGTCACCGACCCCGAACAGGTCGAGGCGCTGTTCGGGACGGCGTACGAGACCTGCGGCAGCGTCGACGTCGCGTTCAACAACGCCGGTATCTCGCCGCCCGACGACGACTCCATCCTGGAGACGGGGCTGGAGGCGTGGAAGCGCGTCCAGGAGGTCAACCTCACCTCCGTCTACCTGTGCTGCAAGGCCGCCATCCCCTACATGCGGCGCCAGGGCAGGGGGTCCGTCATCAACACCGCGTCCTTCGTGGCCCGGATGGGCGCGGCCACCTCGCAGATCTCGTACACGGCGTCCAAGGGCGGCGTCCTCGCCATGTCCCGGGAACTGGGCGTGCAGTTCGCGCGGGAGGGCATCCGGGTCAACGCCCTCTGCCCCGGCCCGGTCAACACCCCGCTCCTCCAGGAGCTGTTCGCCAAGGACCCGGAGCGGGCCGCACGCCGCCTCGTCCACATCCCGCTCGGGCGGTTCGCCGAGGCCGAGGAGATCGCCGCGGCCGTCGCGTTCCTGGCCAGCGACGACTCCTCCTTCGTGAACGCCACCGACTTCCTGGTGGACGGCGGGATCTCCGGGGCGTACGTCACACCGCTGTAGATCGCCCCGGGCGGCGTCCTACAGTGCCGGAATGAGCATGACGCCGCCACCCGGCTGGTATCGCGATCCGTCGGCCCCGCACCAGGAACGCTGGTGGGACGGCGCGGCCTGGACGGAGCACCGTCGCGCACCCGGGACCACCGGGTTCGGCGCGCCCCCGTCCTCGCCGCAGCAGCCGGCGCAGCCGCAGCCGATGCAGCACCAGCAGCCGATGCAGCACCAGCAGCCGGTGCACCGACAGCAGCCCGTGCCCGGTCGCGGAAGGGCCGTCGCCCTCGCCACCGCGGCGGCCGCGCTGGTCGCGGCGATCGTCACCGGGGTGTTCGTCCTCGGCGAGGAGGACGGCGGCCCCGCGGCGCAGGCCCCGCCGACCACCGCGACGTCCACCGCTCCGGAGCCGGTCACCGCGGCGCCGACCCCCTCGCCGACGCCCTCCGAACCCTCCGCCGACGCCCCGCCCGTGGTCGAGGACCAGCTCAACGGGATCACCTTCCCGCTCCCGACCGGCTGGGTGCTGCCCGAGTACGTCACCGAGGACGACGTCATGATGACCACGGACGGCACCTACGACTGCCCCGGCGACGGCGGCGTGTGCCGGAACGGTCTCGTCATCTCCCGCACCGTCACCGCGAACGCCGAGACCTCCCCGAAGGCCCTCGCCCAGCAGGACATCGAGGACGCTGCCGACGACGCCTACGACCGCGACCTGATCGGCAACAAGCCCTTCGGCGGCATCGAGTCCCACGAGGAGGTGGCCTCCGGGCAGGTCGCGGTCGCCGGACGCGCCGGCTACTACGTGCGCTGGCGGGTGAAGACCGCCAAGGGCCCCGGCGGCTATGTGCAGTCGCTGGTCTTCCCCTCCACCGTCGGCACCGAGTCCCCGATCCTCGTTCGCTACGTCTTCGACGCCGGCGAGGACGGACCGCCGCTCGACGACATGGACCGGATCACCAAGGGCATCCGACCCGTCGGCGACGCGGACACGGGCGGTGGCGTGGGCAGCGGCATCGGCCCGTCGAGCCGACCGTAAGTACGGAGCTGCGGCGTTACGGGGCTACGGAGCTACGGGGCTACGGAGCTACAGGAATGTGTTTCCCTCGCCCCGGTACGTCGGCACCGTCGCCGTCACCGCGTCCCCCTCCACCAGGTGAAGCGCGTCGAACCGCTCGCACAGCTCACCTGCCTTGGCGTGCCGGAACCACACCTTGTCGCCGATGAGCAGGTCGTCGGCGGGCGAGCCGAGCAGCGGCGTCTGCACCTCACCGGCGCCCTCCTGGGGGTCGTAGCGCAAACCCTCGGGCAGGTACGGCACCGGCAGCCGGTCGGCGCCGGGCGCACCGGAGGCCGGGTAGCCGCCGCCGAGGACGGCCACGGCCCCGACCCCCGGCCGCCGTACGACGGGCTGGGCGAACAGCGCCGCCGGACGGCCCCGGAACGACGTGTAGTTGTCGAACAGCCGCGGTACGTACAGCCCGGACCCGGCGGCGATCTCCGTGACCGCGTCCTCCGCGGCGGTGTGCTGCACGCTGCCCGTGCCGCCGCCGTTGACGAACTCCAGGCCGGGCACCACGGCCCGCACCGCACGCACGACCGCGGCCCGCCGCTCGGCGAGTTCCCGGCGGGCGGCGGCCTGCATCAGCCGCACCGCCCGGGACCGCAGCGGCCGGCCGGGCACCGCGTCCCCGACACCGGCGACATGCCCCTCGTACGCCATGAGCCCCACGACCTCGAACCCCGGCCGGCGGGCCACCGCGCGGGCCAGTTCGGCGACCTGGGCGGGGGAGTGCAGCGGGGAGCGCCGGGCCCCGACCCGCACCCGCCCCCCGAACAGCCTGAGGGAGGTGTCCAACTCCAGGCAGACCCGCACGACTTCACGGCCGCCCTCGCGGGCGGCGTCGATGAGGTCGAGCTGCGCCGGGTCGTCGATCATCACGGTCACGGCGGAGGCGAGCTTGGGGTCGGCGGTCAGCTCGGCGTACCGGGCGCGATCCGCCGACGGATAGCCGAGGAGCACGTCCTCGAAACCGGAGCGCGCCAGCCACAGGGACTCGGCCAGCGTGAACGACATGACGCCCGCGAAACCGTCTCTCGCCAGGGCGCGTTCGAGCAGCGCACGGCAGCGTACGGACTTGCTGGCGACCCGGATCGGCTTGCCGCCCGCCCGGCGGACCAGGTCGTCCGCGTTGGCGTCGAAGGCCTCCAGATCCACGATCGCCACGGGGGCGTCCAGATGGGCGGTGGCCCGGTCGTAACGGGCCCGGTCGGCGGCGCGCGCAGTCATGGACGCAGCCTGCCAGACAGGTTTACCGCAGGGTAGGGGGACGTTCCGGGCCAATGCCGCGGGCGCGTGGACTGGTTCCCCGCCGGGCGGGGGCACGCCGTAGAGTGACGCGCACGCACGGCCCGACGCCCGGGCGGCAGGGCCCGAGGTCCGCGCCGGGATGGCGGTCGTCCCGTGCGGGTATGCGTGCCCGGGACGGATCGGTCCGCGCCGGGCCGGGGCGGGAGACCACATCACCGGCCCGCGTCGAGCAACGGGCCGGGCCCGAGGAAGAGGAAACGGGGGGCGCATGAGCACGGAAGCACGCCGCGCCTCCGTCCCCCCGCGCCCCGAGACCCAGCCCCACCGCGGCACGCCGCCCCACCTGAACAGGCCCCTCCAGCCGGGTACGCCGCCCCACCAGCCGGGTACGCCGCCCCACCAGGGCGCGCCGCCCGAGCCGGGTACGCCACCCCACCAGGGCGCGCCGCCCGAGCCGGGTACGCCGCCTCACCGGGGAACGCCGCCCGAGCCGGGTACGCCGCCCCACCTGGGCGCGCCGCCCGAGCCGGGTACGCCGCCCCACCAGGGCGCGCCGCCCTATCCGCACACTGCGCCCCGCCCAGGCACTCCGCCTCACCCGGAGACACCGCCCCGTCCCGGCACGCCGCCCCGCCCGGCACAGGCGCCGGCGGTGCGCGGCGACGTGAACGTCCCGCACTCCGCCTCCCACCAGGGCAGCGACGCCAGAACGGAACCGGAGGGCGCCCCGGGACGGCGTACGGCGACGGGGGAAGGCCGGGCGGACGGAACCGCCTCCTCGGGCGACGGCCGGGAGTCCGGTCCGTCCACGCCGGGCGGGGACGGCGACCCCGAGGTCCCCGGCCCCGGTGACGGTACCCGGCCCCGCTACCCGCGTTTCCGGCTGGCCGATTCCCGAGGCACCGACCCCGCGCCCCCGCCCCGCGCCTCCGCCCGCTTCCCCGACGTCCCGCCGAACGTCGGCCGGGAGACCCCGGGTGGAAGCGGGGCGCCCAAGGCGCCGCTCCGCCGGCCCGCCGTCCCCGCGGAGACCCCGTCGGAGACGACCACACGCCTGCGCCCGATCCCGGCAGAACCGGCACCGGAGTCGGTACCGGCAGTCACTCCCGGACGGGAAGTCCGAGCGGCACCGGCAGTCACTCCCGGACGGGAAGCCGGAGCCGAACCCGCAGCCGCAGCGGAGTTCGCAGTCCGAGCGGACCCGCATCCGCGACGACGACCCGCACGCACCCCGCCCGCCGACCCGGCGACCCCGTCTCCGAGGGCCGCCACCCCCGACCCGGCCTTCTCCTGGAGCCCGTCGCCGGTGCCCGGCGACGGGCGGCCGCGGGTGTCGTTCGGGGAGCCCGAGGGCTATGACGAACGTGCCCGGCCGCGTCCGCTCGGCGGACGGCTGCGACCCCAGGCCGTCGCCGCGGCCGTCTGCCTCGTGCTCGGGCTGGGACTCGTCACCGGTGCCGTCACCGGCAGCTGGCTTGCCGGGGACTCCGGGGACGGGGGCGCCCGCGGCGCGTTCGCCGAGGCCGGGGAGCTGTGGCACACGGTGCCGGTCGACCAGCTGTTCCCGGCCACCGTGCGAGGACAGGGCGCGGGCCCCGGCGGCGCCGACCGCACCTGGACGCGGGTCGCCGTGGCCCCGGACAGCGACTGCGCGGGTGCCTTCGACCCGCTGCTGGCCAAGGCCCTCGACCCGATCGGCTGCCGGCGCCTGCTGCGCGCCACCTACACCGACGCCACCCAGAGCTACATCACCACCGTCGGCCTGCTCTTCGCCAAGGCCGACGCCGCCGCCATGACCTCGCTGGCGGGCCGGTTCGAGAAGGAGGGGCTGGGCCGCCGCGAGGACCTCATGCCGCTGCCGTACGCCGCGAGGGACACCGTCGCCGCGGGCTTCGGCGCGCGGCAGCGGGCCTCGTGGACCGTCTCCGTCCTCACCGACGCCCCCGTCGTCGTCTACGCCGTGTCCGGCTGGGCCGACGCCCGCACCGTCGACGAGCCGGAGCCCGCCGAGGAGGCCATGGAGTCCGACGCCACGTCGGCCCCCGCCCAGGCCGGCCTCGGCCACGAGGCGCAGGGCCTCGCCGACCGCGTCGAACGCGCCCTGCGCAAGAATGTCGGCCCGGCCACGGAGCGCCCGTCGTGAACCCCGCCAGCAGCGCGGTGAGCCCCGCCGGCGCCGCCGTGAACACGGTCAGCCCCGTCGCGGACACCGCCGGGACCCGCGCCCGCAGGACGGGCGCCCTGAGCCTCCTCCTCGCCGCCGCCCTCGTCCTCGTCCCGGCACCCGCCGCGCACGCCGACGGCATCCGCGCCCAGCAGTGGGCGCTGGACGCCATGCACACCCAGGAGGCGTGGGGGACCACCAAGGGCGCCGGCGTCACCGTCGCCGTCCTGGACACCGGCGTCGAAGCCGACCACCCCGACCTGACCGGAAACGTCCTCACCGGCAAGGATCTGGTCGGTTTCGGCGCGAGCGAGGGCGACCGCGCCTGGGCCCGGCACGGCACCGCCATGGCCGGGATCATCGCCGGTCACGGTCACGGCCACGGCGCCGGCAACGCCGACGGCGTCATGGGCATCGCCCCCGAGGCGAAGATCCTGCCTTTGCGCGTGATCCTGGAGGACGGCGACCCGTCCCGTGCCAAGGCCCGCAAGACCCGCGGCAACGCTCTCGCCGAGGGCATCCGCTGGGCCGCCGACCACGGCGCCGACATCATCAACCTCTCCCTCGGCGACGACTCGGCCTCCGCCCACCCCGAACCCGCCGAGGACGAGGCCATCCAGTACGCCCTGAAGAAGGGTGTGGTCGTCGTCGCCTCGGCCGGCAACGGCGGCGAGAAGGGCGACCACATCTCCTACCCGGCCGCCTACCCGGGCGTGATCGCCGCGACCGCCGTCGACCGCTACGGCACCCGTGCCTCCTTCTCCACCCGCCGCTGGTACGCCACGGTCAGCGCCCCCGGCGTCGACGTGATCATCGCCGACCCCGACCACCGGTACTACGAGGGCTGGGGCACCAGCGCCGCCTCCGCCTTCGTCTCCGGCGCCGCCGCCCTCGTGAAGTCGGCCCACCCGGACCTCACCCCGGCCCAGGTCAAGTCCCTGCTGGAGGACACGGCCCGCAACGCCCCTGCCGAGGGCCGCGACGACTCACGCGGCTACGGCTTCGTCGACCCCGCCGCCGCCATCGAGGCGGCCGGACGGCTGAAACCGGAAGGGCTGAAGTCAGCGGTGTACGGCGAGAAGTACTTCGGCTCCGGCCCCGACGCCCCGGACTCCGACGACGACACCTCGGCCTGGGCCGCCCCCCTGGCCGGCGGCGCGGGCGGCGTCATGATCGTCGCGGCCGTCGTCCTGTGGCGGGGCCGCCGGGAACGCTACGACGACTTGTGACCACCGGCGGCGCCCGCGGCCCCCGCGAACACGGACACCGCCGCTTTGGCCGCCGCCTCGGTCAGCGCGATCCCCTCCGCCAGCGTCGCGCTGCCCCGCGACACCACCGCCACCAGTCGGTCGTGACCATCCGACGAGACCCGTCCGACGCTGTTGACCACCCAGAGCCCGGTGGTACTGCGCCGCAGCCAGCCGTTCTTCAACGCCCACCCTGAACCGCCACCCCCTGAACCGCCACCCCCTGAACCGCCACCCCCTGAACCGCCGCCTCCCGAGCCGTCGCCACCGTCGGCCGCCGCCGACACGCCCCACCGCTGACCGTCGGCGATGCGGCCCATCAGCCCCCGCACATACGCCCGTGACGCCTCGCTCAGCTCGGAGCCGTCCGCCACGAACACCTGCCGCAGCAGCGCGACCTGGTCGGCGGCCGTGGTCCGGGTCAGCCCCCACAGCGGGCCGTCGCCGCCCGAGGTCCCCGTCAGGCCGAAGCGCTCGTTCGCGGCGTCGAACCCGTTCGCCGTCCCGATCGCCCGCCACAGCGCCGACGCCGAGTCGTTGTCACTGTCCTCGATCATGGCGACGGCGTACGACTGCTCGGCCGCGGTCAGCGCACGCCCCGCGTCCTGCGCCTGGAGCAGCAGCGTGGCCAGGATGCCGACCTTGACGATGCTCGCCGTCTCGAAGACACCCGTGCCGTACGAGGCGCTCTCGCCGGAGTCCGCGTCGGTCACCGCCACGGACACCTCGGCGCCGTCCGCCACGGCCACCGACGCCATGGCCGAGGCCAGCAGCGCGTCACGGTCCACGACCGGCTCGACCGTCTCCACCGATGCCTCCCCGCCCGAGGGTGCCGAGCCCGACGACGATACGGCGCCGCCCGTACCGGGGCGCGCGTGGCCCTGCCCCTGCCAGTACGGAGCGCCGGTGGCCGCACCGCCCACGACGGCGATCGCGATCAGGGCGGCACACAACGGCGCGCGCCGTCGCCGTGGCCTTCGGGCTCGCCGGTCCGGCCGGGCTCTGGAGGACTCCATGCCCGTGATGCTTCAGGCGGTGGCTGTGCGTTCCGTGGGGCGGACGTTAAATGCCGGTCACAGATCCCTGAGAGACGGATGAGGATCGTCCGCGCGCGGCTCGGCCGAGGGCCGCTCAGGAAGCGGGCACCGGACCACCGGGACGGAACCGCTCCACCCCCACGATGTGCCGCACCTTCACCGGGCGGACGACCACCGCGATCCGCTGCTCGCCCGGCATGGTCCACTCGAAGCGCTCGCTGCCCAGGTACTTGCGGGCCGGCCGGTCCATCCGGTCGTGCGCCTCCCGGCCCTCGACGAAGCGGGACACGACACCGCTGATCTGTACCCGGTCGGAGGGGTCGGTGGCGTCGGCGTGCGAGAGGTAGACACGGGGGTCGCGGCGCAGGTTCTCCTCCTTCACCCGGCCCACCGACTTCACCCGGCCCACCGAGGTGTTGAACGTGAGCTCGTTCTCCCCCTCCAGGTCCACCCACATGGGGCTGACCTGCGGCGCTCCGTCGGCGAACACAGTGCCGACGTACCAGATGCGGGGAGCCCGGAGCCGAGCGCGGACGGCGTCGTCGAAGGTCGCGGTCATCCGGCGAGGCTACTGACCATGATCGTCCTCCCCGCCGGGCAGGGGAGCCCGCGGCGGGCGGTACGCCCCTCTCGACTAGGGTCGGGAACCGTGGCCGACAAGAACATTCCCGACTCCGCCTTCTCCGACGACGACGGCTCCGCCGACCCCCGGCTGAGCGCCGCGCTCACCGCCTGGGCCGAGGATCGGTCCGCCCTGGCACCCGTACTGGAGGCGCTCAAGGGCGCCCGGCTGCTGGTGCCGGTCGTGGCCGTACTCGGCGAGGCGGAGGAGGACGAGAACGGACTGCGCCGCGAGAAGACCAGCGACATGGCCGTGCCGACGCTGAAGGCCGGTGGCCGCACCGCCCTGCCCGCTTTCACGTCCACGGACTCGCTCGCCCGTTGGGACCCCGGGGCCCGCCCCGTCGCCGTACCGGTGCACCAGGCGTTGCAGGCCGCCGCGCACGAGAAGGCGGACACGGTCGTACTGGACCTCGCCGGACCGGTGCCGTTCGAGCTGACCGGAGCGGCGCTGCTGGCGCTGGCCGAGGGCCGTACGACGACCGACCCGCTCGCCGATCCCGCCGTGGCCGAGGCCGTCCGCGCCGCCGTGGCCGCCGAGCCCGCCGTGCTCCGGGCGTACCTCGGGCCGGGCCGGGCCGACGGCACCCTGGCGCTGCTCCTGGATCCCGGCGCCGACCCGGCGAAGGCCGCCCGCGCCGTCGCCGAGCGCCTCGCCGCCGACGAGACACTGAGGGCCCGCCTGGTGCGGGGCCTCGACCTGGCACTGCTGCCGGCCGGGGCCACGCCGCCGGGCGAGCCCTTGTACGTGAGGGAACAGGGTCAGCCGTAGATCGGCCCCGTGTACTTCTCGCCCGGCCCCTGGCCCGGCTCGTCCGGGACGAGCGAGGCCTCGCGGAAGGCCAGCTGGAGCGACTTCAGACCGTCGCGCAGCGGGGCCGCGTGGAAGGAGCTGATCTCGGTCGCGGTCGCGTCGAGCAGACCGGCCAGCGCGTGCACCAGCTTGCGGGCCTCGTCCAGGTCCTTGTGCGCCTCGCCCTCCTCGGTCAGTCCCAGCTTCACGGCGGCGGCGCTCATCAGGTTGACGGCGACCGTCACGATCACCTCGACCGCGGGAACCTCGGCGATGTCGCGGGTCATGGCATCGAAGTCGGGCGTCTCAGGAGGGGTGTCACTCATGCCGCACACGATAGGCGCAGGGCGGGGGCCGGCCCCACTCGGTCTCGGTTAGCCCTTCCCCTGCCGAGCTGCTAACCTTGTGTAACGACCGGTCGGACACGCACGCCTCAGGGCGGCGGGCCCGGCCCACAAGTGGAGGCTTCGAACTCCCACCTGGCCGTCCCATGGACGGCGGGTCACCGGTCAGGCGGTCCCGTCCCAGCGGCGGCGACCGGCCCGAAATCGCGCCCCGCGGCCATCGCGACGGTGCTCCGGTAGTAGTTCGAGGAGCCCCGCCTGTGATCGCGCGGGGCATTTTTGTTGCGCCGACGCGGTTAGGTCTATCGAACACAGACGTTACGCGGCTGTCCGCCAGACCGTCGCGTGGTGCTACCGAGGAGGATCCATCAGCGCCGAGCCCCGCATCAACGACCGGATTCGCGTTCCCGAGGTGCGACTTGTCGGTCCCAGCGGCGAGCAGGTCGGGATTGTCCCGCTTGCCAAGGCCCTGGAGCTTGCGCAGGAGTACGACCTCGATCTCGTCGAGGTCGCGGCGAACGCCCGTCCGCCCGTGTGCAAGCTCATGGACTACGGAAAGTTCAAGTACGAGTCGGCCATGAAGGCACGTGAAGCGCGCAAGAACCAGGCGCACACGGTCATCAAGGAGATGAAGCTCCGGCCGAAGATCGACCCGCACGACTATGACACCAAGAAGGGTCACGTCGTCCGGTTCCTCAAGCAGGGCGACAAGGTCAAGATCACGATCATGTTCCGTGGTCGCGAGCAGTCCCGGCCGGAGCTCGGCTACCGACTGCTGCAGCGTCTCGCGGAGGACGTGGCCGACCTCGGGTTCGTGGAGTCGAACCCGAAGCAGGACGGCCGAAACATGATCATGGTCCTCGGTCCGCACAAGAAGAAGACCGAGGCGATGGCCGAGGCTCGCCAGGCGCAGGAAGCCCGCAAGGCGGACGCGAAGGCCAACCCCGGCAAGTCGCAGAACGCCGCGGAGTCCGACGAGGTGGACGACGAGGCTCAGGCCGAGGCACCCGCCGAGGCTCAGGCCGAGGCACCCGCCGAGGCGTGACCCCGGGGGACGTCAGTCCCCAGGACGTAACCGATACAAGCGACGCTCCACCGTGCCCGGTTTCACGACCGGGCATCGGAGCGCCACCGACGAGGAGAGAACGGCGCTATGCCGAAGAACAAGTCGCACAGCGGTGCCAGCAAGCGCTTCAAGATCACCGGCTCCGGCAAGGTGCTCCGTGAGCGCGCCGGCAAGCGCCACCTGCTCGAGCACAAGTCGTCCCGCGTGACGCGTCGCCTCACCGGCAACGCCGAGATGGCCCCGGGCGACGCCGCGAAGATCAAGAAGCTTCTCGGCAAGTGACGTACGGGCGCCACTGAGCGTCGTACGGCAGGACCGGGACCCAATCGATACCGGGCCGCGCGAGGATCACCGCGGCCCCGCTACAAGGAGTTAACAAGTGGCACGCGTCAAGCGGGCAGTCAACGCCCACAAGAAGCGCCGGGCGATCCTCGAGCAGGCCTCCGGCTACCGCGGTCAGCGTTCGCGCCTGTACCGCAAGGCCAAGGAGCAGGTCACCCACTCGCTGGTCTACAACTACAACGACCGCAAGAAGCGCAAGGGTGACTTCCGCCAGCTGTGGATCCAGCGCATCAACGCCGCTGCCCGCGCCAACGGCATCACGTACAACCGCTTCATCCAGGGCCTGAAGGCCGCCAACGTCGAGGTCGACCGCAAGATCCTCGCCGAGCTGGCCGTCAACGACCCGAACGCGTTCGCCGCGCTCGTCGAGGTCGCCCAGAAGGCGCTGCCGAGCGACGTCAACGCGCCGAAGGCCGCGTGACGCTGCGCCGGCATTGAGCCGATGTCGAAGGACCCGCAGGCTTCGAGCCTGCGGGTCCTTCGGCTGCCGCCGCTGCCCCGTCTTTCGGCCGCGGGTTCGTTGTGGCTGGTCGCGCAGTTCCCCGCGCCCCTGAAGGGGCGCTCCAGCCCGCGTCGAGAAACTGTGAAGGTGAAGAAGTAGATGCGCCCTGCCGCCCCCGAGCCGATCTCCCCCCGGTCCCCCCGCGTCGCCGCCGCCCGGCGGCTGGCGAAGCGGAACTTCCGGGGCAAGGAGCGGCTGTTCCTGGCCGAGGGGCCGCAGGCCGTGCGGGAGGCCGCGGAGTACGGGGACACGCTCGTCGAGGTGTTCGCCACCGTCGAGGCCGCCGAGCGCTACGCCGACATCGTCGGCGCGGCCCGGGACGCCGGTGCCCGCGTCCACCTCGCCGCCGAGCAGGTGATCGAGGACATCTCCACCACCGTCACCCCGCAGGGCCTGGTCGGGGTGTGCCGGTTCCTGGACACCCCCTTCGACGAGATCCTCGCCGCCCGCCCGGGGCTCGTCGCCGTCCTGGCCAACGTCCGCGACCCCGGCAACGCCGGTACCGTGCTGCGCTGCGCCGACGCCGCCGGCGCCGAGGCCGTCGTACTCACCGACGCCTCCGTCGACCTGTACAACCCCAAGGCCGTACGCGCCTCCGTCGGCTCCCTCTTCCACCTCCCCGTCGCCGTCGGCGTCCCCGTCGAACGAGCCGTCGCCGGTCTCAGGGACACCGGGGTCCGCGTCCTCGCCGCCGACGGCGCGGGCGAGCACGACCTCGACGCCGAACTGGACGCCGGCACCATGGGCGGCCCCACGGCCTGGGTGTTCGGCAACGAGGCCTGGGGGCTTCCGGAGGAGACCCGCGCCCTCGCCGACGCCGTCCTGCGCGTTCCGATCCACGGGAAGGCCGAGAGTCTGAACCTCGCCACCGCCGCCGCCGTATGTCTCTACGCGTCGGCGCGTGCACAGCGCGCCGCCGGAGGGTGCCGCTCCGTCACCGAGAGCTAGTAGGGTGACCGGCTCAAGGCCCCTGCGCGGTTGAGAGGTGGGGTACGGGGATGAGCGTCGGCACGAGCAGCGCACCGGGTGCACGGGAGGCGCCGCGTCCGCCCGCGCCCCGCACACCCGGCGATCTCGCCGGCCTCGGAATCGACCCCGACCAGCTGCCCGACGGTCTCGTCGTCGCGGACGAGCGGGGCCGGGTCATCTGCTTCAACGCGGCCGCCGCCCGCATCAGCGCCGTCCCCGCCGCCGAAGCCCTCGGCGAGCAGCTGGACAAGGCGCTTCCCCTGGAGGACCTCGAGGGCAGGCGCTGGTGGCAACTGACCGACCCCTACGGCGGGCTCGCCATCCGCGTCCGACAGCCCGAGCGGAACCTCCTGCTCCCCGGCGGACGGGAGGTCCTCGTCTCCGCCCGCTACGTCCGCACCCGGCCCACCGGCCCCCTCCACCGCGTCGTCGTCACCCTGCGCGACACCGAGGCCCGCCGCCGCACCGAACGCAGCCACGCCGAGCTGATCGCCACCGTCGCCCACGAACTGCGCTCCCCGCTCACCTCCGTCAAAGGCTTCACGGCCACGCTGCTGGCCAAGTGGGAGCGGTTCACCGACGACCAGAAGCGGTTGATGCTGGAGACCGTCGACGCCGACGCCGACCGGGTCACCCGGCTCATCGCCGAGCTGCTGGACATCTCGCGGATCGACTCGGGCAGGCTGGAGGTCCGCCGCCAGCCCGTCGACATCGGCGCCGCCGTCGGCCGGCACATCCAGGCGTACGTCGCCGCAGGCCAGCGGGCCGACCGCTTCCTGCTCCGCATCGCGCAGCCGCTGCCCGACCTGTGGGCCGACCCCGACAAGGTCGACCAGGTCCTGAGCAACCTGCTGGAAAACGCCGTGCGCCACGGCGAGGGAACCGTCACCATTGACGTCACGCCCACGGCGTCCCCCCGCGAAGGGGAGGACACCGGCACGTCGGTCACGGTGAGCGACGAAGGGGCCGGCATCCCGGAGGAGTCCATGAACCGCGTCTTCACCCGCTTCTGGCGGGGCAGCAAGCGCGGCGGCACCGGCCTCGGGCTGTACATCGTCAAGGGCATCGTCGAAGCCCACGGCGGCACCATCACCGTCGGCCGCGCCCCCGGCGGCGGCGCCGAGTTCCGATTTACGCTGCCCGTGGCGGCCCCGGCCTACCTGGCCTGAGCACCGCGGGCGCATTCGCCTCCCTCCACCCCGTTAGACTCGGCCTTTGGCACCTTTGTGTCCCGCAGGCGGAGACGCTCGGACGCAGACGATTCGTCACGGAGACGCTGCGTCACACGGACGCTTCGTCCACGAGCCGGTGACGGGGACCATCAGCATGGGGCACCTCCCAGCGATAGCTGGGGGACAATCGGAAGCACGGGAAGAGATGTCGGCACCGAATAAGTCGTACGACCCTGTCGAGGTCGAGGCGTTGAAACCGGAAGAGATCGAGCGCATGCGGGACGAGGCGCTCGCCGCCTTCGACGCAGCGGGCTCCCTCGACGCGCTCCAGGAGGCCAAGGTCGCCCACACCGGCGGCACCTCGCCGCTGGCGCTGGCCAACCGCGAGATCGGCGCCCTGCCCCCGCAGGCCAAGGCCGAGGCCGGCAAGCGCGTCGGCATGGCCCGCGGCGCCGTGAACAAGGCGCTCGCGGCCCGCCAGGAGGAGCTGGAGGCCGAGCGCGACGCGCGCGTCCTGGTCGAGGAGGCCGTGGACGTCACGCTGCCCTACGACCGTGTACCGGCCGGCGCCCGCCACCCGCTCACCACGCTCTCCGAGCGCATCGAGGACGTCTTCGTCGCCATGGGCTACGAGGTCGCCGAGGGCCCCGAGGCCGAGGCCGAGTGGTTCAACTTCGACGCCCTGAACATCGGCCCGGACCACCCGGCCCGCGGCGAGGCCGACACCTTCTTCGTCGAGGGACCGAAGGGCGGCACCGAGTCCGGCGTCGTGCTGCGCACCCACACCTCGCCCGTGCAGATCCGCTCCGCGCTCGACCGCGAGCTGCCGGTCTACGTGATCTGCCCCGGCCGCGTGTACCGCACCGACGAGCTGGACGCCACGCACACCCCCGTCTTCCACCAGGTCGAGCTGCTCGCCATCGACGAGGGCCTGACCATGGCGGACCTCAAGGGCACCCTGGACCACATGGTCCAGTCGCTGTTCGGCGCGGAGATGAAGACCCGGCTGCGGCCCAACTTCTTCCCCTTCACCGAGCCGTCCGCCGAGATGGACATGCTCTGCTACGTCTGCAAGGGCGCGTCCGTCGGCAACCCCGACCGGCCCTGCCGCACCTGCTCCAGCGAGGGCTGGATCGAACTGGGCGGCTGCGGCATGGTCAACCCGCGGGTGCTCACCGCCTGCGGCGTCGACCCGGAGAAGTACAGCGGCTTCGCCTTCGGGTTCGGCATCGAGCGGATGCTGATGTTCCGCCACAACGTCGAGGACATGCGAGACATGGTCGAGGGTGACGTGCGCTTCACCCGGCCGTTCGGGATGGAGATCTGATGCGGGTCCCGCTTTCTTGGCTGCGGGAGTACGTCGACCTGCCGGCCACGCAGACCGGCCGCGACGTCCAGGCCAAGCTCATTTCGGCCGGCCTCGAGGTCGAGACCGTCGAGCACCTCGGTGCCGACCTCAAGGGCCCCCTCGTCGTCGGCCGGGTGCTGACCATCGAGGAGCTGGAGGGCTTCAAGAAGCCGATCCGCTTCTGCACCGTCGACGTCGGCCGGACCAACGGCACCGGTGAGCCCCAGGAGATCGTCTGCGGCGCCCGGAACTTCGCCGTCGGCGACAAGGTCGTCGTGGTCCTCCCCGGCGCCACCCTGCCCGGCGGCTTCTCGATCTCCGCCCGCAAGACCTACGGCAGGACGTCCCACGGCATGATCTGCTCCGGCGACGAGCTGGGCATGGGCGACGACGGGTCGCACGGCATCATCGTGCTGCCGCCGGAGACCGAGGTCGGCAAGGACGCCATCGAGCTGCTGGAACTGGTCGACGAGGTGCTGGACATCGCGGTGACCGCCAACCGCGGCGACTGCCTGTCCATCCGCGGCGTCGCCCGCGAGACCGCCATCGCCTACGGCCTGCCGCTGCGCGACCCGGCCCTGCTCGACGTGCCCGGACCGAACGCCTACGGCTACCCGGTGAAGATCGCCGACCCCACCGGCTGCGACCGCTTCACCGCCCGCACGGTGACCGGCCTCAGCGCCGAGGCCCGCTCCCCGATCTGGCTCCAGCGGCGTTTGCAGAAGGTCGGCATGCGCCCGGTCTCGCTCGCCGTCGACGTCACGAACTACGTGATGATGGAGCTGGGCCAGCCGCTGCACGCCTACGACCGCTCCCTGGTCCAGGGCACCATCGGCGTGCGCCGGGCCGCGGAGGGCGAGAAGATCGTCACCCTCGACGGCACCGAGCGGAAGCTGCACGCCGAGGACCTCGTCATCACCGACGACCGCGGCCCGATCGGGCTGGCCGGCGTCATGGGCGGCGCCAACACGGAGATCGCCGACCACGGTGCCGCGGAGAACGGGGGCAACGCGACGACCGACGTCGTCATCGAGGCCGCCCACTTCAACCAGGTCGCCATCGCGCGCACCGCCCGCCGGCACAAGCTGTCCTCCGAGGCCTCCCGACGCTTCGAGCGCGGCGTCGACCCGCAGGCCGCCGCCGCTGCCGCGCAGCGCACCGTCGACCTGCTCGTGCTGCTCGCGGGCGGCACCGCCGAGGCCGGCGTCACCGAGATCAGCGCCCCGCCCGTGCCGCACACCATCCGCGTTCCGGCCGACCACCCGGACAAGGTCGCGGGCGTCGAGTACGGCCGCGAGACCGTCGTACGCCGCCTTCAGGAGGTCGGCTGCGACGTGTACGGGCAGGACGAGCTGATCGTCACCGCCCCGTCCTGGCGGCCCGACCTCGCCGACCCGAACGACCTGGCCGAAGAGGTCATCCGCCTGGAGGGCTACGAGAACCTGCCCTCCACGCTGCCCAGGCCCCCGGCGGGCCGCGGCCTGACCTCCCGGCAGCGGCTGCACCGCCGCGTCGGCCGGGCGCTGGCCGGGGCCGGTTACGTCGAGGCGCCGAACTACCCGTTCGTCAGCGAGCAGGTCTTCGACCAGCTCGGGCTGGACGCCGACGACCCGGCCCGCCGCGTCGTCAAGCTGGTCAACCCGCTCAGCGACGAGGAGCCCGCGCTGCGGACCTCGCTGCTGCCGGGCCTGCTGGGCGCCCTGCGCCGCAACGACGGCCGGGGCTCGCACGACCTGGCTCTCTTCGAGACCGGTCTGGTCTTCCACCCGCGCGACGAGCGGAAGGCCGCCGCCAACCTGCCCGTCGACCGGCGTCCCGGCGCCGACGACCTGGCCGCGCTGGACGCCGCGCTGCCCGACCAGCCGCGGCACGTCGCCGTCGTCCTGGCCGGCGCCCGCGAGCAGGCCGGCTGGTGGGGCAAGGGCCGTCCGGCGGACTGGGCCGACGCCATCGAGGCCGCCCGGTCCGTCGCCCGCGAGGCCGGCGCCGAACTGGGCTCCCGCAAGGGCCAGTACGGTCCGTGGCACCCGGGCCGCTGCGCCGAGCTGACCATCACGGTGGACGGCGAGGACCGGGTGATCGGGCACGCCGGTGAGCTGCACCCGCGTGTCCTGAAGACGCTGGGCCTGCCGGCGCGCACCTGCGCGATGGAGCTGGACCTCGACGCCGTGGCGCGGGTCGGCGACGGCACCCCGCAGGCGCCGGGCATCTCCACCTTCCCGGTCGCCACGCAGGACGTCGCCCTGGTGGTCGACGAGTTCGTCCCCGCGGCGGAGGTCGAGGCCGCGCTGCGTGAGGGCGCGGGCGAACTGCTCGAGTCCATCCGGCTGTTCGACGTCTACGACAACGCGGAGCAGCTGGGCGAGGGGCGCAAGTCCCTGGCGTACGCGCTGCGCTTCCGCGCGGGGGACCGGACGCTGACGGTCGACGAGGCGTCGGCGGCCCGCGATGCGGCGGTTGCCCTCGCGGGCGAGCGGGTCGGAGCGGTGCTGCGTAGTTAGCCGGCGGTTCGCCCGAGGGGCGTGGGGTTCTGCCGGCCGGCGGCCGCGGGTAGTCGGTGGCTGGTCGCGCAGTTCCCCGCGCCCCTTGTCGGCGTCAGGGTGGCGTCCCTCCACAAGTGCGCGGCTGTGACACTCGCGGCTCCGCCGCGTGGGCGCGAGCGGCCACGACGCACCGGCACTCGACAACGCACCCGCACACTGATCGGCGATCAGTCGCTCCGCGAAGCCGGCGGAGCCGTCCGCCCCGCCACGGAGTGTCGGGCAGGCAGCCGGGCGGACGGCGTGGAAACGGGCCGCCGTACTGTACGAGGGGGAGCCGACGGCCCGGCCGGCCTCTTTCGAGACGGTCAAGTCAACCGGCCCGGAACTCTCCGCGACAGTGCGCGCACGGTACGGATGCGCGTACTCCGTTCACACCCCGTGTGAGGACCGACGCACTACGCTGTCGGCACCGAGTCACCGGGGGCACCCATGCAGCCCAACACCCTGCTCGACGCGATCCTCGACGAGGCCGGGGTCTCGCACGCGGGACTGGCCGCGCACGTCAACCAGGCGGGGAGAGCGCGCGGGCTCGCGCTGAGGTACGAACACACCGCCGTCGCACGGTGGTTGAAGGGGCAGCGGCCGCGTGGCCAGGTGCCCGACCTGCTCTGCGAGGTCCTCGCCTCCCGGCTGCACCGCCCCGTCACCCTCGACGACATCGGCCTCGGCGTGCCCGGTGATTGGGCCGCCCCGCACACCGGTTCACTGTCCGGGTTCGTGGAGCGTGCGACCGCCCTGTGGCGCTCCGACCAGCAGCAGCGCCCGCACATCCTCGGCGCCCCCGCGCTCACCGGCACGCCCGCCGTGATGCCGGTGTGGGAGTGGGAGAACCCGCCCGAGGACGTGGACGTCTCCCGCGGCGGCCGGCACCGGGTCACCGTGGGGGACCTGGAGATGCTGCGCTGCGCCCGCGCCCACTACGAGCAGATGTACCGCAAGGCCGGCGGCATGGCGACCCGAGCCCGCGTCGTCGGCTTCCTCAACTCCGAGGCCGCCCCGTTGCTCCGCGGCAGTTACACGGACGCCACCGGCCGCCAGCTGCACCGGGCCACGGGCGGGTTGGTGGCGGTGGCCGGCATCTGCGCGTACGACTCCGACGCGCACGGCCTCGCGCAGCGCTACTTCCACCAGGCGCTGCGGCTCGCGAAGGCCAGCGGGGACCGGGGCCTGGGCGCCTACGTCATCGCCCTGCTGGTCAACCAGGCGCTGTTCATGCGGGAGAACCGGCAGGCCGTCGCCTTCGCCGAGGCCGCCCTGCGCGCCGCCGGCCGGCACATCACCCCGGCCCTCGCCTCCGACCTGTACGCGATGCAGGCGAAGGCGTACGCGCACCTCGGCGACGGCGCCGGCGCGCTGTCCTGCATCCGGCGCGCCGAACAGGCCGCCGAGCGCATCCGGCGGGGGTACGAGCCCGACGAGACCGGTTATGTCCAGCCCGGCCTGGTCAACGTCCAGGTGGCGGAGGCGTTGCTGAGCCTCGGGGAGCTGGCGGCGGCGGGGGAGCACGCCGCGGCGGCCGTCGACAATCCCGCGCACGACCGGGGCCGCGTGCACCGGCTCGCCATGCTCAGCACGATCGAACTGCGAAAGGGCAACGCCGACAAGGCGGTGGCGACCGCGGTGCAGATGGCCGAACAGGCCCGCGGCATGGAGTCCCAGCGCCTGCGCGACCGACTCCGCGCGGTCCGCGAGCACCTGGTGCGCAGCGGCTGCGCGGGCACCGCGGAGGCCGCCGAACTCATCGACGGGGCCCTGCGCGTCCCGCTGTGACCGCCAGGTCCCCGGGGTGCCCTGCGCCCACCGCTGCGCCGTGAGCGGCCGTCGTACGCCTGCTGCCGGGACGCCACTGCTGCGATATTGCCACCTACTCCAGGAAAGGTGGCAGAACAGTGCAGTGGACGAAAGAGAACGAACAAACTGTGTACTCAAACCGCTGGTTCAGCGTCAAACTCGCCGACGTCGGGCTACCGGACGGCCGGCACCTCGACCACTTCCTCATCCGGATGCGCCCCGTGGCCGTGGCGACGGTCGTGAACGCGGCGGGCGAAGTCCTCCTGCTGTGGCGGCACCGTTTCATCACCGACAGCTGGGGCTGGGAACTCGCGGCAGGCGTCGTGGAGGACGGCGAGGACGTGGCGGTGGCCGCGGCCAGGGAGCTGGAGGAGGAGACCGGCTGGCGGCCGGGACCGCTGCGCCACCTCATGAGCGTGGAGCCGTCCAACGGCCTCACCGACGCCCGGCACCACATCTACTGGGCCGACGAGGGCGCGTACGTCGGACACCCCGTGGACGACTTCGAGTCGGACCGCCGGGAATGGGTCTCCCTCAAGCTCGTGCCCGACATGGTCGCCCGCGGGGAGGTCCCGGCCGCCAACATGGCGGCCGCGTTACTCCTGCTGTACCACCTCCGGTCCTAGCTGGCGTCCGAGTGCCTGCCACACCGCCACGACCAGGGCACCCAGGGCCGTGAGGACCGCGACCGAGGAAGCGGCCAGCGGGCGTGCTCCAGGGCGGTCAGGCAGGTCCTCCAGTTCTCTGGCGCTCTCCTCGGTGCGATGGGAGAGCAGGGCGAGTCCGCCCTCGACGCGGGCGTACGCCACATCGAGCCGGCGCCGTAACTCCGTGAGTTCTCCCTGACGGACGGAATGCTCGGGATCGGCGGTCACGAACCGCTCCTTTCCGTAGTCGTCTCACGTCCCTTGCATGTGCATGGCAAGTCAACTCGCCTGGTGGGCGCGCGGGGAGAATGTGCGAGCGGCATATGTGGACCCGGTGCGCACACGCCGTGTGAGCGCCGCGGGCCCGGCACCTCATGAGGTGCCGGGCCCGTGCGATGCCAGGATGCGTGTCAGCCGTAAGAGTAGAAGCCGGAACCGCTCTTGCGGCCGAGCCGGCCCGCGTCGACCATGCGCTGGAGCAGCGGGGGAGCGGCGTACAGCGGCTCCTTGTACTCCTCGTACATCGAGTACGCGACCGAGGAGACAGTGTCCAGGCCGATCAGGTCGGACAGCTTCAGCGGGCCCATCGGGTGGGCGCAGCCCATCTCCATGCCGTTGTCGATGTCCTCGCGGCTGGCGATGCCCGACTCGAACATCCGGATCGCCGAGAGCAGGTAGGGGATCAGCAGCGCGTTGACCACGAAGCCGGAGCGGTCCTGGGCGCGGATGGCGTGCTTGCCGAGCACCTTCTCGGTGAACAGCTGCGCCCGGCTGAGGGTGCCCTCGGAGGTGGTGAGCGCCGGGATCAGCTCGACCAGCTGCTGCACCGGGGCCGGATTGAAGAAGTGGATGCCGATGACGTGGTCGGGCCGCGAGGTGGCGACCGCCAGCTTCACCAGCGGGATCGAGGAGGTGTTGGAGGCCAGGATCGCGTCCGGCCGGGTCACGACCTGGTCGAGCACCTGGAAGATCTCGGTCTTGACCTGCTCGTTCTCGACGACGGCCTCGACCACCAGATCACGGTCGGCGAACTCGCCGAGATCGGTGGTGAAGCTCAGGCGCGCCTGCGTCGCGTCCCGCTCCTCCTCGGTGATCTTGCCGCGCTCGGCCGCCTTGCTCAGCGAGTTGTACAGCCGGGTACGGCCGATCTCCAGGGCCTCGCCGGTGGTCTCGGCGACCATCACCTCCAGACCGGAGCGGGCGCACACCTCGGCGATGCCCGCCCCCATCTGACCGCAGCCCACCACGCCGACGCGTGTGATATCTCCCGAGATGCCGGTCACATCGTCCCTTTCGCTGACTTCACGGCTGTGGCAGCAGGCGTACCGGGGTCCCCGGTGCCTGCTCCGATCGAGCACGTTACCCCCGAATGGTCACGGATCCGTCTCCCGGGTCGGGCATGCTGGGGTCTCCCTCACGATCCGTGACCGTGCGGATCCGAAGCGTTCAGGAGGTCTTCCCATGGGCCGTGTCTCGCGTCGTGCCTTCACGGTGGCGGCGTTGTCGGCGTTCACCATGGCGCCCCGGGCGTCGGCGGCGCCGATCCCCTCGGGCGCACCGGCCCCGCCGACGGCACCGGGCGGCCCCGCGGCGGGACCGCCCGCCGGCCGTGCCGTCACCGGTATGCGGGGCATGTGGCTGGCCACGGTGGCCAACCGCGACTGGCCCACCCGCGCGGGGCTGCGTGCGGCGGAGCAGCGCGCGGAACTCGTCGAGCATCTCGACAACGCGGTGCGGCACGGCCTCAACACCGTGATCTTCCAGGTGCGGCCGACGGCCGACGCGCTGTGGCCGTCGGAGTACGAGCCGTGGTCGGAGTACCTGTCCGGCAGCCAGGGCCGCGACCCGGGCTGGGACCCCCTGGGCACCGCCGTACAGGAGGCCCACGCCCGTGGCCTGGAGCTGCACGCCTGGTTCAACCCGTACCGCGTCGCCACGCACGACGACCCGGCCCGCCTCGTGCCCTCCCATCCCGGGCGCGAGAACCCCGGATGGGTCGTGCCGTACGGCGGGAAGCTCTACTACAACCCGGGACTGCCCGAGGTCCGGTCCTTCGTCCAGGACGCGATGATGGACGCGGTGGGGAAGTACGCCGTGGACGGCGTCCACTTCGACGACTACTTCTACCCGTACCCGGTGGCGGGCCAGAGCTTCGACGACGGCGGGACCTACAGCACCTTCGGCAGCGGCTTCGCCACCAAGGCCGCTTGGCGGCGGGAGAACATCGACCTGCTGGTGCGCGAGACCGCGGAGCGGGTCAAGAAGGTCCGGCCGGCCGCCCGCTTCGGGGTCAGCCCGTTCGGGGTGTGGCGCAACGCCGCCACCGACGCGAAGGGCTCGGACACCAGGGCGGGCGTACAGACCTACGACGACCTGCACGCGGACACCCGCAAGTGGGTGCGCGAGGGCTGGCTCGACTACATCGTGCCGCAGCTGTACTGGAACATCGGCCTGGACGCCGCCGACTACGCGAAGCTGCTGCCCTGGTGGGCGGAGGTGGCCCAGGGCAGCCGGACCGAGCTGTACGCGGGTGAGGCCCTGTACAAGGCGGGCGACCCGGCGCAGCCCGCCGCGTGGCAGGACCCCGCCGAACTGTCCCGGCACCTCACGCTGGCCCACGAGTACCCCGAGGTGCGCGGGCACGTCTTCTTCTCCGCGAAGGAGGTGGCGGAGGACCGGATCGGGGCGATGGCGCGGGTGAGCGCCGACCACTACGCGCGGGCGGCCGGCACCTCCGGCAGGAACGGGTAGGACCGGCGCCGGCTACAGCTGGATCTCCCTGTGCCGGATCTCGGAGTCGGGGCCGGGCGAGCACACCGCCTCGTGCCCGTCCTCGAACCGGACCCGGTACGGGGGTGCGCCTTCCTGGCCCATGACTTCGACGATTTCCGCGACCTTGTCGTGCTCACCGACGACCCGGCCGTGCTGGATCAGCTGATCGCCCTTGGTTGCTCGCATGTGTGAGGCCTCCTCACCTGTGTGCCGCAGGGCAGGCCCTACCCCCGGGCCCGCTGGGTGACCGCGATGCAGACCAGTACCGCCGCGGCCGTCAGCGGGGCGGCCACCGTCAGGTGCTCGCCCAGGAGAAGTACCGACCACACCAGTGTGAGCAGCGGCTGGGCCAGTTGCAACTGGCTGGCCTTGGGGATGCCGATGGCCGCCATGCCCCGGTACCAGACGACCAGGCCCAGGAACTGCGAGCCCGCCGCCACCCACAGCAGCCCGGTCACGCTGTGCGCCGTCAGGTGCACCGGCTCGAAGGACAGGGCCACGGCGGCCATCGGCACGGTCAGCGGCAGGCACAGCACCAGCGCCCAGCCGATGACCTGCCAGCCCGGCATCACCCGGGCCAGCCGGCCGCCCTCGGTGTAGCCGGCCGCGCACACCAGCAGCGCCGCGAAGAGATAGGCGTCGGCCGTGGTCAGGGCGCCGCCGCTCTGCTGCACCGTGAAGGCGAGCACGGCCGCCGCACCCGCCAGGGCCGCGATCCAGAAGGTGCGCGAGGGGCGGGTGCCCAGACGCAGCGCGGACAGCAGTGCGGTGGTCAGCGGGAGCAGGCCCACCACGACGGCGGCGTGCGCGGTGGTGGAAGTCTGCAGGGCGAGCGTGGTCAGCAGCGGGAAGCCGAGGACGACGCCACCGCCCACCACCGCGAGACCGGACCAGTGCCGCCGCTCGGGAAGCGGCACCCTCCCCCACGCTCGGCTTCGCTCGCGCGAGGGGACCCCCACCGCCAGCAGGCAGCCGCCCGCGATCACCGCGGCGAGGACGCTGCGCACGGCGATCAGGGACCAGGGGCCGAAGCCCTCCAGGCCCCAGGCGGTGGCGGGGAAGGTGAGGGAGAAGGCGACGACACCGAGGGCGGCCTGAAGGGCGCCGAGCGAGCCGGTGCCGGACGAGCCGGTGCCGGACGAGCCGGTGCCGGAGGAGCCGGTGCCAGTGCCGGCGGTGGTGCCCGGACCGTCGACTGCTATCGCCGTCGAGCTGGTAGCGCTACTCTGTGCTCTCATGCATGAGCGTAGCAGTGTCGCTGACCTGACGAACCAGTTGCGGCGGGAACTCGACCGCTACTCACCGGGCGGAAAGCTCCCGTCCAGCCGGGCCCTCGTCGACCGGTTCCGGGTGAGTCCGGTGACCGTCTCCCGCGCCCTGGCGCAGCTGGCCGCCGAGGGGCTGGTGGTCACCCGGCCCGGCGCCGGGGCCTTCCGCGCCCGGCAACGCGAGTCGGCCGTGCCCTCCGGGGACACCTCGTGGCAGGAGATCGCGCTCAGCGCCGACGGTCCCGCCGGCCTCGTACCGCGCTCGGTGGACGCCTCCGGAGTCCTGGTCTCGCTGGCCGCGCCACCGCCCGGCGTCGTGGAGTTCAACGGCGGCTACCTGCACACGTCGCTGCAGCCGGAGCGGGCGATGGCAGCGGCCCTGTCCCGGGCCGGGCGGCGGCCCGGTGCGTGGGGCAGGCCGCCGATGGAGGGACTGCCGGAGCTGCGGGAGTGGTTCGCTCGCAGCATCGGCGGGGCCATCACCGCGGCGGAGGTGCTGATCACCGCGGGCGGCCAGTCCGCACTGACCACCGCCCTGCGCGCCCTCGCCCCGCCCGGTACCGCCGTCCTCGTCGAGTCCCCGACGTACCCCGGGATGCTGGCCATCGCGCGGGCGGCCGGCCTGCGCCCGGTACCGGTCCCCGTGGACGCGGACGGCGTGCGCCCGGCCCTGCTCGCCGACGCCTTCCGGGCGACCGGCGCACGCGTCTTCGTCTGCCAGCCGCTGTTCCAGAACCCGACCGGCGCCGTGCTCGCCCCCGAGCGGCGCGGCGAGGTGCTGCGCATCGCCCGCGCGGCCGGTGCCTTCGTCGTCGAGGACGACTTCGTACGGCGGCTGGTGCACGAGGACGCGGGCCCGCTGCCCGCCCCGCTCGCCGCCGACGACCCGGACGGCGTCGTCGTCCACGTCTGCTCACTGACCAAGGCGACCTCGCCCAGCTTCCGGGTCAGCGCGCTGGCCGCGCGCGGCCCGGTGCTGGAGCGGCTGCGGGCCATCCAGGTCGTCGACACCTTCTTCGTGCCCCGGCCCCTCCAGGAGGCGGCGCTGGAGCTCGTCGGCTCGCCCGCCTGGCCACGCCATCTGCGCGCCGTCTCGGCGGAGTTGAAGGCCCGCCGGGACGCGATGACGTCGGCCCTGCGACTGCACCTGCCCGAGGTGTCCCTGCCCCACATCCCCTCCGGCGGCTACCACCTGTGGCTGCGCCTGCCCGAGGGCACCGACGAGTCCGCGCTCACCTCGGCGGCCCTGCGGGCGGGCGTCGCGATCACCCCGGGCCGCCCGTACTTCAGTGCCGAACCCCCGGCCGCCCATCTCCGGCTCAGCTTCGCGGCGGTCGGCGGCGTCGGGGAGATCGCGGAAGGGGTACGGCGCCTGCGCACGGCCTGCGCGGAGGTGCGGGGACAAAGGGCGGCGGGCTGACGGGTCGACGCCGCCTGCCACCCCTGCGAACATCCCGGCACGACCGACACGCCGAGCCTCCCCGAGGGCTGCGACCGGGGAGCAGGTGGCGTACGCCCGAGTCGTCACCGACCGGGCGGCCTTCGCCTGGCCGTGCGACGTGTGCGTCGACCCCGCGGTACGCGCCAAGGGCCTCGGTACGGCACTGGTCGGGGCGGTGCGCGAGCACCTGCTGCCGGACGGGATGCGGCGCGTCCTGATGGCCGCGCACGACGCGCTCGGCGTCTACGAGAGGCTCGGCTTGACGGCGCTGGACCGGCCCGACCAGTGGATGGCGCCCGCCTTCGGCCGGTGAACCGTGGCGCACCCTGGGTAGCGCCCAGGTGACACCTCTTGACCTGCGCTCCTCCGGACAGCACCATCACCGCATGGCGCTTCGGGTCACGTTCGTCGCGGCCGCACGCAGCTCACCGCTGCTCGCGGAGCGCTTCGACGACGACCGGCCGCTGGACCAGGCCGGCTGGGACGAGGTACTGCGCGCCGCGGGTGATCTGCTGCCGCTCGCGGCGTCCGAGCTGCGCTATTGCTCGCCCACGCCCCGCAGCCGTGCCACCGGCGACGCCATCGGCTTCGCGCCGCTGGTGCAACTCGCCCTGCGGGAGTGCGACATGGGCCGCTGGCGCGGGCTGACCCTCGGCGAGGCCATGGCCCGGGAGCCGGCTGCGGTGGACGCCTGGCTCGCCGACCCGCGGACGGCCCCGCACGGCGGGGAGTCGCTGCTGACCTTCATCACCCGGGTCGGCGGCTGGCTCGACACCCGTCCCGGCGAGGACGGCGACCGTGTCGTCGCCGTGGCCGAGCCGTCCGTGATCCGGGCCGCGCTGGTCTACGCGCTGAAGGCGCCGCCCGCGACCTACTGGAACCTGGACGTGCGCCCCCTGTCGACCACTACCGTCACGGGCTGCGCGGGCCGCTGGAACCTCCGCTTCGAAGGGGCGCCCGCCTAGCGGGCCTGTCGTTTGGACCTTGTCGGCGTCGCGGGGCGCGGCACGCGCATCCGCGGCGTTGCCGCCGGTTGCCGGGGCTCCGCCCTGCCGCCCTCCTCCGCCTTGCAGCCGCAGGCACCACGCCCCGCTCGGGTGGGCCGAGCGGCGCGGTCCCTCTCAGCCGACCCGATCCGAACGACAGACCCTAAGGCATCCGGATGCCACCCGTTTCCCGGGTGTAGTCCGTGGTGAGCAGCAGGTCCTTCGCCGGGCCGCCCACCCGCCACACCGTCCGCCAGTGGCTCCCGTCCCGGACGGTGAACTCGCCGCGGTAGAGGTCGGCGGCGCACGGGTGGTCGGCCACGTGGTGCCCCGAGGACAGGTCCAGGCCGTGGAAGGGCCTGCCGTCCGCGAACCGCACCTCGGCGGTGCCCGGCGTGGCCCCCGGTTCGTAGCGCAGCGTCCGCTCGGCGGGGCGGGTCGCGCCCCGCCAGGTGAAGTCCCCGGTCTCCCGGCTCACCAGACCGCCGCCGGCGAGCGCGTCGAAGGCGGTGGTCCCCTCGAAGAAACCCTCCGCGCCACTCGCCAGATCCCGCACCGCCCGCTGGGTGCGCCACCGGCCCGCGAGATACGCCAGCGCATCCGGCACCGGCCACAACTCGCCCATTTCCACCCGCTTTCCGCTCCCGGACCACTGGTTGCCGCGCGACCCATTGACGCGCCTCCGCCCCCTCCCTATCTTGCCGTTCGAAGTACTGACCAACGTCCGTTATTTCGAACGACCTAGTGAGAGCCGCGGAGTACCCATGTCACGCACCCGCTGGAGACTCGGTCTCAGCGTCACCGCCCTCCTGGCGGCTTCCGCCCTGCTGCCGTCCCCGGCGCACGCGGAGGCCGTCACCGACTACGCGATCACCGTCGACCCGTCCGCCGAGGGCGCCGCGATCGACGACACGATGCACGGCGTCTTCTACGAGGACATCAACCGGGCCGCCGACGGCGGTCTGTACGCCGAGCTCGTGCAGAACCGGTCCTTCGAGTACTCCACCGCCGACAACGCCTCCTACACGCCGCTCACCTCGTGGGCGGCCGAGGGCACGGCGCAGGTCGTGAACGACGACGGCCGCCTCAACGAGCGCAACCGCAACTACCTCTCCCTGGCGGCCGGTTCCTCCGTCGCCAACGCCGGCTACAACACCGGCATCAGGGTGGAGCAGGGCAAGAAGTACGACTTCTCGGTGTGGGCCCGCGCCGAGAGCGGCACCACCCTCACCGTCACCCTCCGGGACGCCGCGGGCACGCTCGCCAAGGTCCGCCGGGTCGCCGTCAACGGGGAGTGGCGCAAGTACACCGCCACCTTCACGGCGACCCGCACCAGCAGCCGCGGCCGCCTCGCCGTCGCCACCACCGCCCCCGCCGCCCTCGACATGGTGTCCCTCTTCCCCCGCGACACCTACAAGCGCCAGCCCAACGGCCTGCGCAAGGACCTCGCCGAGAAGATCGAGGCCCTCGACCCCGGCTTCCTGCGCTTCCCCGGCGGCTGCCTGGTCAACACGGGCTCCATGGAGGACTACAGCGAGGGGAGCGGCTGGCAGCGCGAACGCAGCTACCAGTGGAAGGACACCGTCGGCCCGGTCGAGGAGCGCGCCACCAACGCCAACTTCTGGGGATACAACCAGAGCTACGGCCTCGGCTACTACGAGTACTTCCGCTTCGCCGAGGACATCGGAGCCATGCCGCTGCCCGTCGTGCCCGCCCTGGTCACCGGCTGCGGCCAGAACAAGGCCACCGACGACGACGCGCTCCTGAGGCGGCACATCCAGGACACCCTGGACCTCATCGAGTTCGCCAACGGCCCCCGCACCAGCGAGTGGGGCGGTGTGCGCGCCGAGATGGGCCACCCGAAGCCCTTCCGCCTCACCCACATCGGCGTGGGCAACGAGGAGAACCTCCCCCGGGAGTTCATGACCCGCTTCAAGCAGTTCCGCACCGCCATCGAGGCGGAGTACCCCGGCATCACCGTCGTCTCCAACTCCGGCCCGGACGACTCCGGCACCACCTTCGACACCGCCTGGCAGCTGAACCGCGAGGCCGGCGTCGAGATGGTCGACGAGCACTACTACAACAGCCCGCAGTGGTTCCTCCAGAACAACGACCGCTACGACTCGTACGACCGCAGCGGCCCCAAGGTGTTCCTCGGCGAGTACGCCTCCCAGGGCAACGCCTGGAGGAACGCGCTGTCCGAGGCCGCCTTCATGACCGGCCTCGAACGCAACGCGGACATCGTCAAGCTGGCCTCCTACGCCCCACTGCTCGCCAACGAGGACTACGTGCAGTGGAGCCCGGACATGATCTGGTTCAACAACCACGCGTCCTGGAACTCGGCCAACTACGAGGTCCAGAAGCTCTTCATGAACAACACCGGCGACCGGGTCGTCCCCTCGACGGCGACCGGCACACCGACCGTCAGCGGCCCCATCACCGGCGCCGTCGGCCTGTCGACCTGGGCGACCAGTGCGGCGTACGACGACGTGAAGGTGACGTCGGCGGACGGGAAGACCCTCCTGGCCGACGACTTCTCCGGTGACGCCTCGCGGTGGACCCCCTCGGGCACCGGCAGCTGGACCGTCCAGGACGGCGCCTACGTCCAGACGGACGCCGCCGCCGAGAACACCCTGGTCACGGCGGGCGACCCGACCTGGCAGAACTACGACCTGCACGTGACGGCCACCAAGAAGTCCGGCAAGGAGGGCTTCCTCGTCGCCTTCGGTGTCAAGGACACCGGTAACTACTACTGGTGGAACCTGGGCGGCTGGAACAACACCCAGTCCGCCGTCGAGCAGGCCTCGGACGGCGGCAAGTCGACGCTCGTCTCCAAGGCCGGCTCCATCGAGACGGGCCGCGCCTACGACATCGACATCAAGGTGCGGGGCCGCCAGGTGACCCTCTACCTAGACGGCGAGGAGTGGGGCGGCTTCACCGACGACAAGCCGGCCGAGCCGTTCCGCCAGATCGTCACCGAGGACGCGCGGACCGGCGAGCTGATCGTCAAGGTCGTCAACGCCCAGGACACGGCGGCCCGCACCGCCGTCGACCTCGGCGGCGCCCAGGTCGCCTCCAAGGCCCGCGTCACCACGCTGGCCGCCGACCCGGACGCGGTCAACACCGAGACGGACACACCGGTCACCCCGGTGCGGTCGACCTTCTCGGGAGCGGCGAGCGAGTTCACGTACACCTTCCCGGCGAACTCGGTGACGTTCCTGCGGATCAGACAGCGGTAGTCGTCGAGTGGGCCTGGGACGGCCTCACCAGTACGCGCGGTCGTCCCAGGCCACGAACCCGGCGAACTCCAGCGGGTCGTCGTCCTGGCCCAGGCCGGCCGGCCCGTGGGTGGCGAGTTCGCCGCGCTGCCAGGCGACGAGGGCGTCGATCGGACCGCCCGGCAGCGGTGGTCCCTGACGGGCATGGCGCGGCCACACCACCAGGAGCCACGGGTGCGACCGAGCCTGCCGGAAGCAGATTGCATAAACCTGCGGCAATACGTATAGTCATGCCATCGAGGAGGAGGATGTCATGGCGGTACGTGCGGCAGTGGCCGGAGCGAGCGGGTATGCGGGCGGTGAGCTGCTGCGTCTGCTCCTCGCGCACCCCGAAATCGAGATCGGCGCCCTGACCGGCAACTCCAACGCGGGACAGCGACTCGGCGCGCTGCAGCCGCATCTGCTGCCGCTGGCCGACCGGGTCCTGGAGGCGACGACGCCCGAGGTGCTGGCCGGCCACGATGTCGTCTTCCTCGCGCTGCCGCACGGGCAGTCCGCCGCCGTCGCCGAGCAGCTCGGGCCGGACGTGCTGGTCGTGGACATGGGCGCCGACTTCCGGCTGAAGGACGCCGGTGACTGGGAGCAGTTCTACGGTTCCCCGCACGCCGGCACCTGGCCGTACGGCCTGCCCGAACTGCCGGGTGCCCGCGCCGCGCTGGAGGGGTCCAGGCGCGTCGCGGTGCCCGGTTGCTACCCGACCGCCGTGTCCCTGGCGCTCTTCCCGGCGTACGCCGCCTCGCTCGCCGAGCCCGAGGCCGTGATCGTCGCCGCCTCCGGCACCTCCGGCGCGGGCAAGGCGGCCAAGCCGCACCTGCTGGGCAGCGAAGTCATGGGCTCCATGTCGCCGTACGGCGTCGGGGGCCTGCACCGGCACACCCCCGAGATGATGCAGAACCTCGGCGCGGCGGCGGGAGAGCCGGTCACCGTCTCCTTCACGCCGACCCTCGCGCCGATGCCCCGCGGCATCCTCGCCACCTGCACCGCCAAGGCGAAGCCCGGTGTCACCGCCGAGTCCGTCCGCGCCGCCTACGAGAAGGCCTTCGCCGACGAGCCCTTCGTGCACCTGCTGCCCGAGGGCCAGTGGCCGGCGACCGCGTCCGTCCACGGTTCCAACGCCGTTCAGATCCAGGTCGCGTACGACGCCGCCGCGGGCCGCATCATCGCCATCAGCGCCATCGACAACCTGGCCAAGGGCACCGCGGGCGGTGCCGTCCAGAGCATGAACATCGCCCTGGGTCTCGACGAGACCACCGGACTGACGACGATCGGAGTCGCGCCGTGAGTGTGACGGCAGCAAAGGGGTTCACGGCGGCCGGTATCGCCGCCGGGATCAAGGACAGCGGCAACCCGGACCTGGCCCTCGTGGTCAACACCGGCCCCCGCCGCGCCGCCGCGGGCGTCTTCACCTCCAACCGCGTCAAGGCCGCGCCGGTGCTCTGGTCCGAGCAGGTGCTGAAGAGCGGGCAGGTGTCCGCCGTCGTCCTCAACTCGGGCGGCGCCAACGCCTGCACCGGACCCAAGGGCTTCCAGGACACCCACGCCACCGCCGAGAAGGCCGCCGAGGTGCTCGGGACGGGTGCCGGAGAGGTCGCCGTCTGCTCCACCGGGCTCATCGGCGTACTGCTTCCCATGGACAGGCTGCTGCCCGGCGTCGAGACCGCCGCCGGCCAGCTGTCCGAGCACGGTGGCGAGAAGGCCGCCATCGCCATCAAGACCACCGACACCGTGCACAAGACGTCCGTGGTGAGCAAGGACGGCTGGACCGTCGGCGGTATGGCCAAGGGCGCCGGCATGCTCGCGCCGGGCCTCGCCACCATGCTCGTCGTCCTCACCACCGACGCCGACCTCGACACCGAGGTACTCGACCGCGCCCTGCGCGACGCCACCCGGGTCACCTTCGACCGCGTCGATTCCGACGGCTGCATGTCCACCAACGACACGGTGCTGCTGCTCGCCTCGGGTGCTTCCGGCCTCACCCCGAAGTACGAGGCGTTCGCCGAAGCCGTACGCACCGTCTGCGACGATCTCGGCCAGCAGCTCATCCGGGACGCCGAGGGCGCCAGCAAGGACATCAAGGTCGAGGTCGTGAACGCCGCGACCGAGGACGACGCCGTCCAGGTGGGCCGCACCATCGCCCGCAACAACCTCCTCAAGTGCGCCATCCACGGGGAGGACCCCAACTGGGGCCGCGTACTCTCCGCCATCGGCACCACCTCCGCGGCCTTCGAGCCGGACCGCCTCAACGTCGCCATCAACGGCGTCTGGGTCTGCAAGAACGGCGGCGTCGGCGAGGACCGCGAGCTGGTCGACATGCGCTACCGGGAAGTCCACGTCGTGGCCGACCTCGCCGCCGGCGACGCGACCGCCACCATCTGGACCAACGACCTCACCGCCGACTACGTCCACGAGAACAGCGCGTACAGCTCATGAGCACGACGAGGAAGCACACCGCGCTCCCCAAGGCCCAGATCCTCATCGAGGCCCTGCCCTGGCTGACCCGGCACCACGGCAAGACCGTCGTCATCAAGTTCGGCGGCAACGCCATGGTGGACGAGGACCTGAAGGCCGCCTTCGCCCAGGACGTCGTCTTCCTGCGCCACGCCGGCCTCAAGCCCGTCGTCGTGCACGGCGGCGGCCCGCAGATCAGCCGGGCGCTCGACAAGGCCGGCATCGTCAGCGAGTTCAAGGCCGGCCTGCGCGTCACCACCGAGGACGCCATGGACGTCGTGCGGATGGTGCTGGCCGGGCAGGTGCAGCGCGAGCTGGTCGGACTGCTCAACCAGCACGGGCCGTTCGCCGTCGGCCTCACCGGCGAGGACGCGCACACCATCACCGCCACCAGGCACCAGCCCGAGATCGACGGCGAGTTCGTCGACATCGGGCGGGTCGGTGAGATCACCGAGATCGACACCGGCGCCATCGAGGCGCTGCTCGCCGACGGCCGCATCCCGGTCGTCTCGTCGATCGCCCGCTCCCAGGACGACCACCATGTCTACAACGTCAATGCTGATACGGCGGCTGCGGCACTCGCTGCGGCGCTCGACGCCGAGACTCTCATGGTCCTCACCGACGTCGAGGGCCTCTACGAGGACTGGCCGAACTCCGACGAGGTGATCAGCCGCCTCACCGCGTCCCAGCTGGAGAAACTGCTGCCGGACCTGTCCTCGGGCATGGTGCCGAAGATGGAGGGCTGCCTGCACGCCGTGCGGGGCGGCGTCACGACCGCCCGCGTCATCGACGGCCGGGTCCAGCACTCGATCCTGCTGGAGATCTTCACCGACGAGGGCATCGGCACGATGGTCGTGCCCGACGAGCAACAGGGGGATGCCGCATGACCAACCAGGAGCTGACCGCCCGCTGGCAGGGCGCGCTCATGAACAACTACGGCACCCCGCGCCTGCCCCTGGTGCACGGCGAGGGCTCCCGGCTCCGGGACGCCGACGGCAAGGAGTACCTCGACTTCGTCGGCGGCATCGCGGTCAACGCGCTCGGCCACGCCCATCCGGCCGTGGTGGAGGCGGTGAGCCGGCAGATCGCCTCCCTCGGCCACGTCTCCAACCTCTTCGTCGCCGAGCCGCCCGTCGCCCTCGCCGAACGGCTGCTCCAGCGCTTCGGCCGCGACGGCAAGGTCTACTTCTGCAACTCCGGCGCCGAGGCCAACGAGGGCGCGTTCAAGATCGGCCGGCTGACCGGGCGGCCGCACATGGTCGCCACCGACGGCGGCTTCCACGGCCGCACCATGGGCGCGCTGGCCCTGACCGGCCAGCCCGGCAAGCGGGAACCATTCCTGCCACTGCCCGGCGACGTCACGCACGTACCGTACGGCGACCCGCAGGCGCTGGCCGCCGCGGTCACCGAGGAGACGGCCCTGGTGATCATCGAGCCGATCCAGGGTGAGAACGGCGTCGTCGTCCCGCCCCCCGGCTACCTGAAGGCCGCCCGCGCCATCACCGCCGCCACCGGTGCGCTGCTCGTCCTGGACGAGGTGCAGACCGGTGTCGGCCGGACCGGGCACTGGTTCGAGTACCAGGCCCACGAGGGTGTCCTGCCGGACGTCGTCACCCTCGCCAAGGGCCTCGGCGGCGGACTGCCGCTGGGCGCGACCCTCGCCTTCGGCCGCGCGGCCGAACTGCTCCAGCCCGGCCAGCACGGCACGACCTTCGGCGGCAACCCGGTCGCCTGCGCCGCCGGACTCGCCGTCCTCGACACCATCGCGGACGAGGGACTGCTGGACAACGTCAAGCGGCAGAGCGAGAAGCTGCGGGGCGGGGTGGAGGCGCTCGGCCACCCGCTCGTCGGCCACGTCCGGGGGGCGGGACTGCTCCTGGGTATCGTGCTCACCGAGCCGCTCGCAGCCCAGGTGCAGCAGGCGGCTCAGGACGCCGGAATCCTGGTGAACGCGCCCGCACCCGATGTCGTACGGCTGATGCCCGCGCTGAACCTCGGCGACGACGTGGTGGACGCGTTCCTCGGGGCGCTGCCCGGCATCCTTGACCAGGCCGCCGACGCGGCCGACGGGGACGGACGATCCGGAGAATGAGACGACGATGAGCCATGCGCAGGAGCACGAGCAGACGGCCGGGCCCGCCCTTCCGCAGACCCGCACCGCACGCCACCGCCGGATCGTGGACATCCTCAACCGGCAGGCGGTGCGCTCGCAGAGCCAGCTGGCGAAGCTGCTCGCCGACGACGGGCTGACCGTCACCCAGGCGACGCTCTCCCGGGACCTGGACGAGCTGAACGCGGTGAAGATCCGCAACAGCGACGGCGACCTCATCTACGCGGTGCCCAGCGAGGGCGGCTTCCGCACCCCGCGAGCCCCGCTCGGGGAGTCGGCGAAGGAGGAGCGGATGCGGCGGCTCTCGGCGGAGCTGCTGATCTCCGCGGAGGCGTCCGCGAACCTCGTGGTCCTGCGGACTCCTCCGGGGGCGGCGCAGTTCCTCGCCTCGGCGATCGACCAGGCGGAGCTGCACGACATCCTGGGCACGATCGCGGGAGACGACACGCTGATGCTGATCAGCAGGGAGCCTACGGGTGGGCAGGCGCTGGCGGACCATTTGCTGAGGTTGGCTCAGAACGGCCACTGAAGGGGGCGACGCGGTGGTCGGCCGACCGCGGGCCGTCCGTGGCCGGCCGCGCAGTTCCCCGCGCCCCTTTCCCGGCTGCGGGCAGTCGTGCCTCCCCCCGTGCCTGAACGGCCTGGGAGGTACCCAGGTACCCCCAGGGGCGGCACGGGCGGGCGGTGGGGCCACCTCCCGCTGACGGGGCCCCCGCGCGAGCGAAGCCGAGCGTGGGGGAGGAGCCGGGAGCGGGGGAGGCACCCCGCCGACGCGGGCGAGTGACACCCCCGTACCTCAGCCGCAGCGCCGTTCACTCACCAACGCCGCTCACCCCAGCCACCCCGCCAAACCCCCCGTGCACCGCACCTCATCCCCGGCAGTCACCAACAGCCCCTCGACCCCGTCCAGGGACTCCAGCCACCGCAACCCCTCCCGCGACCCCATGGCGAACGCCGCCGTCGCCCAGCAGTCCGCCCACGTCAGCCGTGGCGCCACCACCGTCACCGCCACCAGGTCGGTCACCGCGGAGCGCCCGGTGCGCGGATCGACGATGTGCGCACCCCGCTCCGCGCTTCCGGACGTCGCCACCGCCAGCTCGGCCGTCCCCGCCGCGGAGACGACAGCCGCCAGCCCGCCCGGACGCAGCGGATCCGACACACCGACCCGCCACGGCCGCCCCGCCCCCGGCGCCCCGAGCAACTGCACGTCCCCGCCCCCGTTGACGCTGACGCCACTCGCACCCGCCGCCGCGACCCGCCGGGCGGCGCGCTCCACGGCCCAGCCCTTGACGATCCCGGTCGGATCGAGACGGCCCTGGTACGACGTGCTGAACCAGCCGTCGCTCACCCGCTCCGCCTCCGCCGCCAGTTCCAGCACCTCGGCGACCTCGGGCGCGCACGCGCCGACGGTCAGTTCACCGCGCGCCAGCCGCGAGATCTGGCTGCCCTCCCGATAGGTGCTGAACACCTCGTCGACCCGGCGCAGCCCCGCGACCGCCTCGTCCAGCGCCGCGTGGACGGCCGTGGGTTCCCCGCCGCGGACGTCGAGGGAGAAGACGGTCCCCATCGTCTCCTCCACACGACGCACCGCGGCGGGGGCCTGTGCGGGTTCGGCCACGGCGTCAGCCACCGGACTGGTCCAGTGCCGATTGCAACGACTGCTTGTATCCGGCGCTGGTGTAGGTGGCGCCGGAGACGGCGTCGATGTCGGCGTTGCCGGCGGTGACGGCGGCCTGGTTGAGCTTGGGTACGGCGTTGGCGGTGACCTGGTCGCTCTGTCCGCCTTTGGGCGCCTGCACGGCCTCGGCGTCCGTGATCTTCCCGCCACTGACGGTGACACGGACCTGAACGGGCCCGTACTGGGTCTGCGCGACGCCGCCGGTGAGCGTCTGCGTGCCCTGGGCGCCCCCGCCCGGTCCGTCACCACCGGACCTGTCACCGCCCGCTCCCTCGCCGCCCGATCCCTGTCCGGCGGACCCGGCGGCGGCCACCTTGTCCAGTGCCGATTGCAACGACTGCTTGTATCCGGCGCTGGTGTAGGTGGCGCCGGAGACGGCGTCGATGTCGGCGTTGCCGGCGTTGCCGGCGGTGACGGCGGCCTGGTTGAGCTTGGGTACGGCGTTGGCGGTGACCTGGTCGCTCTGTCCGCCCTTGGGCGCCTGGACGGCCTCGGCGCCCGTGATCTTCCCGTCGTTCACCGTGAGCCGGACCTGCACCGGGCCGTACTGCGTACTCGCCGCGTCACCCGTGACCGTGCCGGCCCCCGCGCCCCGGCCGCCCTGCGGCGACTGCGCGGCCACCGGCGGCGCCGCGCCACCCGCCGCCGAGGCGGAGCCCGGGTCGGACGCCGGTTTCAGCGACAGCAGCAGCACGATCCCGGACACGGTCGCGGCGCCGGCGAGCACGGCACGCCGAACGGGGTGGCTTTTCCTCATCTGTCCTGGACTCCTGATGTCCGTCGCTCACATCTCGAACGACTCGTGGTGGATACGGCGGGCGGGGACTCCCGCGCCGCGCAGTGCCTCGTACACCGACTGGGCGAAGCCGGGCGGCCCGCACAGGAAGACGTCGTGGCGGTCGACGTCCGGGATCTTGCGGCTCAGGGTCTCCGCAGAGATGTCGGGGCGCTCCCCGTGCGGGCTGTTCACCGCGTACATCAGCCGGGCCCCGCGCTCGTCGGCGATCCCGGCCAGTTCGTCCCACAGGGCCAGATCCTGGGTGCTGTTGGCCCGGTAGAGCAGGGTGATGTCGCCGGATGCGCCGGGCAGCGTCTCGAACAGCGCCCGCATCGGCGTGATCCCCACCCCGCCCGCCACCAGCAGCACCTTGCCGCGGCTGCGGCGCTGCGCGGTCAGGGCGCCGTACGGGCCCTCCGCCCACACCCGGGTGCCGGGCTCCAGCTCGCGCAGCCGGGCGCTGTGGTCGCCGATCGCCTTCACGGTGATCCGCAGCATGTCCGGGCGCGGCGCCGCCGACAGCGAGTACGGGTGCGAGCTGAACCGCATCCCCGGCGCCAGGAACCGCCAGCGGAAGAACTGCCCGGCCTCCGCGCCCATCCGGTGCAGCCGGCGCCCGCCGATCAGCACCGACACGATCCCGGGCGTCTCCTCGATCACGGCTTCGACCCGCATGCGGTGCCGCAGGTTGAGGCGGAGGGGGGTGAGAAAGCGGTACCAGAGGACGAGCGCGGTCACCGTCCCGTACAGCGTGTACCAGACGGTCTTCGCGACCGGCTCGACGGCGAAGTCGTTGCCGGTGGTCAGCTGGTGCCAGAAGGTCAGGAACACCGCCACGTAGGTGAGCAGATGCACGTGGTACCAGGCGTCGTACGGAATGCGGCGGCGGACCGGGCCGGCGGACAGCAGTCCGATGAGGACCAGCAGTCCGGTGCCGATGGCCGCCTTGCCCATGTCCGGCAGCTGGTTCACGGAGCTGACCGTCTGCTGCACGATGTCGCCGAGGCCCTTGCCGGCCTGGGCGGCGTACCCCCACATGATCAGGAAGACGTGGGCGAGGATCAGGCAGAGCGTGTAGCGGCCGGTCATGGCGTGCCAGCGGGCGACCCGGTCGGAGCCCACCCGCCGCTCCAGCGCCGGCACGCGCGCCATCTGGAGCACCACCAGCGCCATCAGGTACCCGGCGAGCAGACCGGTGATCCGGCCCGCGTTGAGGATCATGCCGGTCTGGTCGGAGATGGCGGGCGTGTTGCGCCACCACAGCCACAACACGCCCGCCGCGCCCGCCCACACGGCGAGCAGCAGGGGGACGGCGGGGGAGCGGCGCGGACGGATGCGCCGCATCGTCTGACGGCGGGCGGCACGGCCGCCGGCGAGCGTGGTGGTCACGGTTCCTCCGTGGGGACTTGACCCTTGGCCCACAGATACGCGCCGCACCCCCGGAGCGTTCAGCCCGTGCCGGTACTGCCGCGCCCGTTCAGTAGCGTGTGATCGCCGTCGCCCCGCCCGAGGTACCGATCGCGATGTGCGGCTGGTCCTCCGGGTCGGCCCACCGCAGGATGCGGCGCATCGCCTCCGCCGGCACCGACACGCAACCGGCCGTCGCCCCTCGCCCGTTGACGTGCAGGAAGATGCCCGCGCCGCGTCCGCGCACCGGGCGGTGGTAGTTGAAGCCGACGACGAGGGCGTGCGCGTACTGCGCCGGGTAGGTGATCAGGTGCTCGGCCTCGGCGGCGCGGCAGTCGGCGGGGCGCGGTTCGGTCCAGCGGTTGTAGGCGCGGGAGGCGTTGTCCTGGCACCACCAGGAGTCCTGGCGCACCGGGCGGTACCGGTACGCCGTCCCGCGCGGCGCCGCCCGGATGCCGAAGGCGTACGGCAGGTCGTACAGCCCGGTCGGGGTGGTGTTCGTGCCCTGCTCGCGCGTCGCCCCGTCGGCCAGCCCGTTGGCCCCGAAGCGGGCCGGCGCGGACCCGGCCTTCACCCACCGGCCGGCGTCCCTGCCGCCGCCCCTGCGGTCCCACCAGGTGACCCGTCCCTCGGTCGAGCCGGTCCGCGGGGCGACCGCGGTGATCAGCTGGGTGCCGCCGCCGGTGTCCGCCATCCGGGCCGGCAGCGGCCGGGGAACGGGCCCGTCGGCGGGCGCCGCACCGAGCACGAGGAGGGAGGCGGAGACGAGGACGGCGACGAGACCGGGGCGCATGGGTCAGACGGTAGAGGGGGGCAGCGGCAACGGCAGCCCGGGGAGGCCGTCCATGCTCGTCGCGATGTGCTCCTTCTTGGTGAAATACGCACTGAGCGACGCGTCGTCCTCGCGGGCGAACCGCTTGCCGTGCAGGTCCCGGTCGCTCTCGTACGCCATGAAGGGGACGGCGTAGCCGCAGCTGTCGCGGACGAGTTCGGCCGTGACCACGATGATCGCGCGCAGCCCGTGCTCGGTGGTGTCGATGTCCGGGAAGTGGGTGAGCAGTTCCGGGAAGCGGGGGTCGTCGCGGAAGACCGGCTCGCCGCGGCCGTGCACCCGGACGATGTTCGGCGGCCCTTGGAAGGCGCACCACATGAGCGTGATCCGTCCGTTCTCGCGCAGGTGGGCGACGGTCTCGGCGGTGGAGCCGGCGAAGTCGAGGTAGGCCACGGTGAGGTCGTCGAGCACCGCGAAGCTGCCCGTGAGGCCCTTGGGGGACAGGTTGACCGTTCCGTCGCCGGCCAGGGGAGCGGTGGCGGTGAAGAAGAGGGGCTGTGCCTCGATGAAGGTGCGGAGTCTGCCGTCTATGCGCTCATAAGTCTTTCCCATGACTAACGATTATGGGTGCCCGTCGTGCGCCTGTCCGAGGAATCCCCGCTGGTCCCGGCAGACGGACGCGTTTTCCGCCCACCTCCGGCACGCCCGCGGCCTCCCCGGCCGGCGTTTCGTGGACGGCCACTGCGCCTGCGCGCGGTCGGGGATGCGGGAAAGCTGGTCCTCGTGTCCAGCCGGACCCCGCCAGATTGACGAATCATGCGGAACTCTGCATAATCATGCATGCCACCGGAGGTAACCGTGCGGAGGCGGTGGCACCACAACGGCCCAGAGGAGCGACCCAAGTGAGCAGCAACAACGGTGATGTCCGGCTCTGGGGCGGCCGTTTCGCCGACGGTCCCGCCGAGGCCCTGGCGAGGCTGTCCGCGTCCGTCCACTTCGACTGGCGGCTCGCGCCCTACGACATCGCCGGTTCGCGCGCCCACGCGCGTGTGCTCCACAAGGCGGGCCTGCTCACCGAGGACGAGCTGACCCGGATGACCGACGGCCTCGACCGGCTGGAAGCCGACGTCGCAGACGGCTCCTTCGTCGGCACCATCGCCGACGAGGACGTGCACACCGCCCTGGAGCGCGGCCTGCTGGAGCGGCTCGGCCCCGACCTCGGCGGCAAGCTGCGCGCCGGCCGGTCCCGCAACGACCAGGTGGCGACCCTCTTCCGCATGTACCTGCGCGACCACGCCCGGACCGTCGGCGGCCTGATCGCCGACCTCCAGGACGCGCTGGTCGGCCTCGCCGAGGCCCACCCCGACGTGGCGATGCCCGGCCGCACCCACCTCCAGCACGCCCAGCCGGTGCTCTTCGCCCACCACGTCCTCGCCCACGTCCAGGCGCTGTCCCGGGACGCGGAGCGGCTGCGCCAGTGGGACGAGCGCACCGCCGTGTCGCCGTACGGCTCGGGCGCCCTGGCCGGTTCCTCGCTCGGCCTGGACCCGGAGGCGGTCGCGAAGGACCTCGGCTTCGAGCACGGCAGCGCCGGCAACTCCATCGACGGGACGGCCTCCCGCGACTTCGTCGCCGAGTTCGCCTTCATCACCGCGATGATCGGCGTGAACGTCTCCCGGATCGCCGAGGAGATCATCATCTGGAACACGAAGGAGTTCTCCTTCGTCACCCTGCACGACGCCTTCTCCACCGGTTCGTCGATCATGCCGCAGAAGAAGAACCCGGACATCGCCGAGCTGGCCCGCGGCAAGTCCGGCCGTCTGATCGGCAACCTCACCGGCCTGATGGCCACCCTCAAGGCCCTCCCGCTCGCGTACAACCGCGACCTCCAGGAGGACAAGGAGCCGGTCTTCGACTCCATCGACCAGCTGGAGGTCCTGCTCCCCGCCTTCACCGGCATGATGGCGACCCTCACCGTGCACCGCGAGCGCATGGCGGAACTGGCCCCGGCCGGGTTCTCGCTCGCCACCGACATCGCCGAGTGGCTGGTCAGGCAGGGTGTGCCGTTCCGCGTCGCGCACGAGGTGGCCGGGGAGTGCGTGAAGGCCGCCGAGGCCGAGGGCAAGGAGCTGGACGAGCTGACCGACGAGCAGTTCGCGAAGATCTCCGCCCATCTGACCCCCGAGGTGCGCACCGTCCTCGACGTCCCCGGCGCGCTCGCCTCCCGAAGCGGCCGCGGCGGTACGGCACCCAGTGCGGTCGCCGTCCAGCTCGCCGAGGTCAAGGCGGACGTGGCCGGCCAGCACGCGTGGGCGAACGCCAAGAAGTAGCAGCCGGTGTGCCCGAGGGGCATCGCGGTTACGTTGGTCAACAGCTCAGCAGCTTCCACAGCTCCAGCAGCCGACCGAACGGAGCCCGCGATGCCCTTCGCCCGCCTGGCCGCGGCCACGACCCCCACCTGCCACATCGGCCTGGGTCTCGCCGCCGTCGGCCGCCCCGGCTACATCAACCTCGGCCGCGACCGGGACCTGCCGGCCGACCGCAGCGTCGAGGCGATGCGCGAGCGCACCCACGACATCCTCGACGCCGCCTACGCGCAGGGGGTCCGGTACTTCGACGCGGCACGCTCCTACGGGCGCTCGGAGGAGTTCCTCGCCGGCTGGCTCCGGGAGCGTCCCGACGTGGACGACGTGGTCGTCGGCAGCAAGTGGGGTTACACCTACACGGCCGACTGGTCGGCCGAGGCCGAGCGGCACGAGGTCAAGGACCACGGCGCGGCGACGTACGAGCGCCAGCGCGCCGAGACCGATGCTCTGCTCGGCGACCGGCTCGACCTCTACCAGATCCATTCGCTGACTCCCGGCAGTCCGGCCCTGACCGACAAGGAACTGCACGCGAAGCTGGCCGAGGCCGCCGCGCGGGGGGTCACCATCGGTTTCTCCACCAGCGGTCCCGCCCAGGCCGACGCGATCCGTACCGCGCTCGCCGTGACCGTCGACGGCGAGCCCCTCTTCCGTACCGTCCAGTCGACGTACAACGTGCTGGACACCTCCGCCGGGCCCGCGCTGGCCGAGGCGCACGAGGCCGGCCTCACCGTGATCGTCAAGGAGGGCATGGCCAACGGCCGCCTCGCGGCGCCGCATGCGCCGGGTGCCCTGAAGGCCGTGGCGGAGGAGACCGCCCTGGGCTGCGACGCGGTCGCCCTCGCGCTGATCCTGCGGCAGCCCTGGGCCGACGTAGTCCTCTCCGGCGCCGCGACCGTCAACCAGCTCGGCTCCAACCTGCACGCCGCCGCCGTCGACCTCGACGACGACCAGGTGGCGCGACTCGGCGCGCTCGTCGAGGACCCGGACGCCTACTGGGCGCGGCGCGGGCAGCTGCCCTGGCACTGACTGCTCCCGCAGGGCGGTCTCGCTCGTGAGGTGAGTCACGCAGGCCCCATGTGAGACAAACGTGTCTCAGGTGGGTTATCGTTGTCTCATGGCTGTTGACCGTGACCAGGTACTGCGCAGTGCCGCCGCCCTGCTGACCCGCAGAGCCACCGCGACCATGGACGAGGTCGCCAGGGCGGCCGGGCTGAGCCGGGCCACGCTGCACCGGCACTTCGCCGGTCGCGACGCCCTGGTCCGGGCGCTGGAGTCCCTAGGCATCGCCGAGTGCGAGGCCGCCCTGGACGCGGCCCGCCTCGACGACGGGCCGGCGGCCGACGCGGTGCGCCGGCTCGTGCGCGAGATCGAGCCCGCCGCCGGCCTGCTCGCCTTCCTCTACACCGAGAACCAGCTGTTCGAGGGCGAGGAGCAGAACGAGGGCTGGGCCCGCATCGACGCCCGGATGGCCGCGGTGTTCCGCCGCGGTCAGGAGAGCGGCGAGTTCCGCATCGACCTCACCCCCGCCTGGCTCACCGAGGCGCTGTACGGCCTGCTGGGCGCCTGCGCCTGGGCCGTGACGGAGGGCCGTGTGGCCCGCAACGACTTCACCCACATGATCGTCGAGCTGCTGCTCGGCGGCGCACTTCGGAGAGAGTGAACCATGACCCGCACCCTGCAGCCGGCGCAGTCGAACGAGGCGGTGAAGCGCCCCGGCCGCTGGCTCGCGCTGTCCGTCCTCGTGCTGGCCGTGCTGCTGGTGGCCGTCGACGCGACCGTGCTCGGTCTCGCGACCCCCTACATCAGTGAGGATCTCGCGCCCTCCGGCACCCAGTTGCTCTGGATCGGCGACGTCTACTCCTTCGTCATAGCCGGTCTGCTGGTCTCCATGGGCAGCCTCGGCGACCGCATCGGCCGCAAGCGCATCCTGCTCATCGGCGCCACGGCGTTCGGTGCGATCTCGGTCCTCAACGCCTACGCGACCACGCCCGAGCTGATGATCGTCGCCCGGGCCCTGCTCGGCGTCGCGGGCGCCACCCTGATGCCCGCCACCCTGGCCCTGATCCGCAACCTCTTCCACGACCCGCGCGAACGCAGCCTCGCCGTGGGCATATGGGGCGCCGCGGCCTCGGCCGGTGCGGCGGTCGGCCCGGTCGTCGGCGGTTTCCTGCTGGAGCACTTCTGGTGGGGCTCGGTCTTCCTCATCAACCTGCCCGTGATGGCGGTCCTGGTCGTCGTCGGCGTCAAGCTGCTGCCCGAGTCCCGCAACCCGAACCCGGGCCCCTGGGACCTGCTCAGTGTCACCCTCTCGCTGGTCGGCATGGTCGGCGTCGTGTACGCCGTCAAGGAGGCAGCCGCGCACGGGTTCGCGTGGGCCACGCTCGCCGCGGGTCTGCTCGGCGCCGCCGCGCTCCACGGCTTCGTCCGCCGCCAGCTGACCATGCCGGTCCCGCTGCTCGACATGCGGCTGTTCCGCAACCGTGGCTTCAGCGGCGCGGTCCTGGCCGACCTGCTGACCATCCTGGGCCTGTCGGGGCTGGTGTTCTTCCTCTCCCAGTACCTGCAACTCGTGCAGGGCAGGGGGCCGTTCGAGGCGGGCCTGGCCGAACTGCCCGCCGCCATCGGCGCGGTGGTGGCCGGCCTGCTCGCCGGCCGTGCGGCCCGGCGCTTCTCGGTCCGTGCCGTGGTCTCCGGCGGTCTCGCCGCCGTGGGTCTCGCGCTGGCCGCGCTGACCGTCGTCGGCCAGAACACCGGCTACCCGCTGCTCGGCGCGGTCCTGCTCGTCGTCGGCGTGGGCGCGGGCTTCTCGTTCACCGTCACCGCCGACGTGATCCTGTCCGGCGTGCCGGGCGAACAGGCGGGAGCCGCCTCCGCGGTCTCCGAGACGGCGTACGAACTCGGCGCCGCCCTCGGCATCGCGGTGCTCGGCTCCATCGTGACCGGCGTCTACCGCGACTTCACCGGTCCGGACGGCACCCCGGCCGCGGCACACGAGTCGCTGGGCGGCGCGGTGGAGGCCGCCTCCGACCTCCCCGCGCACACGGCCGAGGCCCTGCTGAACGCCGCCCGCCAGGCCTTCGTCGACGGCCTGACCCTCGCGGCGGGCGTAGGCGCGGCCGTCCTCCTGGCCGCCGCCGTGGCGTCCTGGTTCCTGCTGCGTGGCCAGCGCCTGGAGGACGGGGTGGAACACCCGTAGGGATCCGGCCGGTTCGGCCGGTTCGGTCGACTCAGCCGAGCCGGCCGAGCGGGCCGTGCCGCTTGAGCGGGCCGTGCCGGCCGTGCTGCCCGACCCGGATGAGCCGCCCGTGCCGCCCGAGCCGCCGTGCCGCCGGTGCCGCTCGTGCTGCCGGTGCTGGCCGTGCCGCCCGACCCGGATGAGCCGCCCGAGCCGCCCGTGCCGCCGTGCCGCCGGTGCCGCTCGTGCCGCCGGTGCCGCTCGTGCCGCCGGTGCTGGCCGTGCCGCCCGACCCGGATGAGCCGCCCGAGCCGCCGTGCCGCCCGAGCCGCCGTGCCGCCCGAGCCGCCGTGCCGCCCGAGCCGCCGTGCCGCCCGAGCCGCCGTGCCGCCCGAGCCGCCGTGCCGCCCGTGCCGCCCGACCCGAATGAGCCGGCCGTGCCCGCCCGAGCCGCCCGAGCCGCCCGAGCCGCCCGAGCCGCCGTGCCGCCCGAGCCGCCGTGCCGCTCGTGCCGCCCGACCCGAATGAGCCGGCCGTGCCCGCCCGAGCCGCCCGGGGCGGCATTCCGGTCGGCCGGGCCGGGTGCGCGGCAAACACGCGCCGGGAAGGTCGGCTACGCGTCGCCCCCGCCACCCGGCCGGTCCGGCAGCCGCCGGGTCGGCCGCGTCGCCCCCGCCACCCGGCCGGTCCGGCACCCGCCGGGTCGGGCCCCGGAGGTGCCCCGCACCTCGGCTGTGGGACGCCGTCCCCGCGGCACGACGCCGTTGCGCCGGTGCCGACGGCCATGAACTGGGCGGGCCGGAACGCGCAGACCAGCCGAACTCGGCGCCCGCGCAGGCGATGCGCAGCCCGGTGTGAGCGACACGTCGCCGGTCCACGCGGCAGGGCGCCCGTGCGGGCGACACGGATCCCGGTCCACGGGATACGGCGCCCGGGCAGGCGAACACGGCGCGCCGGCGGACGCGGCACGGCGCCCCGACGGCAGCGCCACCGTCGCCGGGGCGCCGTGCCGCGTCCGCAACGCACGGACGGCGGGCCGCTCATCGAGCGGTCCGCCGTCCGTTTCCGTACGCTTCGCGGCCCTACGCGGCCTTCGCCTTGCTCGCGTACATGTCCACGTACTCCTGGCCGGACAGCCGCATGACCTCGGTCATCACGGAGTCGGTCACGGCCCGCAGGACGTAACGGTCGCGGTCCATGCCCTCGTAGCGGGAGAACTCCATCGCCTCGCCGAAGCGCACCGTGACCTTGCCCGGCCGGGGCAGGCCCGCGCCCCCCGGCTGGAGCTTGTCGGTGCCGATCACGGCGAACGGTACGACGGGGGCGCCGGTCATCAGGGTGAGCCGGGCAATGCCGGTGCGGCCGCGATAGAGGCGGCCGTCGGGGGAGCGGGTGCCCTCCGGGTAGATGGCGAAGACCCTGCCCTCGTCCAGCACGCGGCGGCCGGTCATCAGTGCCGCGACCCCGCCCCGGCCGCCGTCCCGGTCGACCGGAATCATGCCGACGCCGGTGAAGAACCAGGCCATCAGCCGTCCCTTGAGGCCCTTGCCGGTGACGTACTCGTCCTTGCCGATGAAGAAGACCTGCCGATCGCACTTCAGGGGCATGATCACCGAGTCGATGAAGGTGAGATGGTTGCCGGCCAGGATCACCGGGCCGTCGCCCGGGATGTTCTCCACGCCCTCCACCTGTGGGCGGAACATCAGGCGCATGATCGGGCCGAGCACTGCCTTGATGAGCGCGAAGCGGGACAACGGGTCCTCCGGTGTCGGGGATGCGGTGTGAGTCTGTGCAGGTGAGGACATTACTCGCGGCCGAGGGGGTCACGCACGTCGGGTCATCCGGGAGTTACCCAGTGTTGACAGGCGTTCACCTGCGGTGCAGGCGGTCGCACGGCCCTTACTCCCACCCGGGGATGTGAGGCAGGTCGCGTCCCCGGGGCCCGGACGTCGCCGGTCCGCAGGTGCGGACACGGCCCGGATCGAAGCACGCGCGACACGCGGACCGTGTGAGGCGCGCCGCCGGACCCGCGCGGCCGACCCCTGTGCCATGGCCGCCGGCCACGCGGGGCGCCCCACGCCGGCCACGGCGACTGGACGAGTACCCCGGCCCGCCGCCCCGAAGCCGACGGCACGTCAGGCATCCCGCCCCACCCCCCACCGGCCCCTCCGCGCCCATACGACATCCCCACGCACCCGCGTGTTCCGGCCACGGTCTCCCGCCCGTCATGTACGCGCCCCTACGATCGGCCCGCACTGACGGTCAACGGCAGGAGGGCCCTGATGGGAACGCAGGAGTCGGACGAGCAGGCGGGCGGCACCGGACGGCGGGCGCTCCTCGGAGCGGCGGTGCTCGGCGCGGGCGGAGCCGTACTCGGCCTGTCCGGCACAGCGAGAGCCGCCGACGCCCGGCACGGCGGCGGACACGGCGGTCGCGGCGGCGGGGTGAAGAGCCTGCCCGTCCCGACGGTCATCGGCCACCGCGGCGCCAGCGGCTACCGCCCCGAGCACACCTTCGGCGCCTACGAACTGGCCCTCGACATGGGCGCCGACATCGTCGAGGCCGGTGACCTGGTCCCCACCAGGGACGGTCACCTCGTCTGCCGGCACGAGCCGGAGATCGGCGGCACCACGGACGTCGCCGACCACCCCGAGTTCACCGACCGCAAGCGCACGAAGCAACTCGACGGCGTCTCCGTCACCGGCTGGTTCACCGAGGACTTCACGCTCGCCGAGCTCAAGACGCTCCGCGCCACCGAGCGCATCCCGGCCAACCGCCCGCACAACACCCTCTACGACGGCCGCTGGGAGATCCCCACCTTCGAAGAGGTGCTCCGCTGGCAGAACGAGCAGACCCGCAAGCGCGGCAAGCAGGTCTGGATCTACCCCGAGCTCAAGCACCCCACCTACTTCCGAAAGCTGGGCCTCGGTACGGAGGAGCGCCTCGCGCGGCTGCTGCGCAAGTACGGCAAGGACCGGAAGAACTCGCCCGTCATCATCCAGTCCTTCGAGCCCACCAGCATCCAGCGGATGAACAAGCTCGTCGGCAACCCCCTCGCCGTGCTGCTCTCCGGCGCGAACAGCCGTCCCTGGGACTTCGTCGAGACCGGCGACCCGCGCACCACGGCCGACCTCATCACGCCGAAGGGCCTGAAGGAGATCGCCTCCTACGCGCAGGGCATCGGCCCCACCCTGGACCTGGTCATCCCGAAGGACTCCGCCGGCCGGCTCACCGAACCGACCACGCTGGTACGCGACGCGCACCGCGCGGGCCTGATCCTGCACCCGTACACCATGCGCAACGAAAACCCCTTCCTCCCCGCGGACTTCCGCAAGGGCAGCGACCCGGATGCCTACGGCGACGCCTTCGGCGCGTTCCGGACCTACTTCGCAACCGGCATCGACGGCGTCTTCACCGACCACCCGGACACGGGCCTGCTGGCCCGCGAGGACTTCGTCAACAACTGAGCGACCGCCCCCGGTTGGGGTGACCTTCGGCCGTCCGGGCAACCCGGCGCCCGGGCGGCCGCGTCTGGCCCGCATATGACGCACGATCTGGTGACCTCCCTGCGCCCCCTGCTCACCGCCGAGGCATCGGCCGAGGCATATGCGTCGGGGGCCGAGCCCGGCGACCTCGAACAGGCGGTCTGGCTGCGCCTTCTGGAACGCCTGGAGGTCGACGGCCCGCCCCGTGACCCGCAGCGCTGGCTGCGCAGCGCCGTCCGCACCGAGGCGCGCCGCACCCGCCGTACGATCCGCGACGAGCGGCCGTACGAGACCGAACCCGCCGGCGCGGCCGAGCACGAGCCCGAGCAGCTCGCGCTCACCGCGGCCAGGCACCGCGCCCTGCGCGACGCCGTGCGCCGGCTGCCCGGCCGCTGCCCCCGGCTGATGGAGGCTCTGCTGTCGCCCCAAGACCTCACATACCGGGAAATCGCGGGGGAGTTGGGTATCTCACAAGGCAGTCTTGGCCCGGAACGCTCCCGATGTCTGGGATGTCTGCGCCGATTGCTGACGCCGGAGGTTGCGGCCCGCTGAGGACGGGGATAGGAGTGGGGGACCACAGGTGATCAGGTGAGCGGGAGGCGTGCACACATGGGCATGAGCGTGACCATCTCGGCGGCGACCGAGCAGGATGGCGAGCAGATCTTCCGGCTGCAGTACCTCTGCTTCCAGAGCGAGGCGGCGCTGTACGGCAACTACCGCATCGATCCGCTCGTCCAGACCCTCGACTCCGTGCGCCAGGAGGTCGCCGACGACTGCGTCTTCGTCGCGCGGCTCGGCGACGAGGTAGTCGGCTCGGTGCACGGCCGGGTCACCGACGACGGGGCGGCGTCCATCGGCAAGCTGTGTGTCCACCCTCGGCTCCAGGGACACGGCATCGGCGCCCGCCTGCTGCGCGCCGCCGAGTCCGCCCTCGCCGAGGAGCGCGGCGCCAAGCGCTTCCGCCTGCACACCGGGCACCGCAGCGAGAACAAGCTGCGGCTGTACCGGCGGGTCGGCTACGAGACGGTGGGGACCGCGCAGGGCGCGGACGGCGTGCCCATGATCGTCCTGGAGAAGCCGGCCGAGGCGTACGCGACCACGGCCTGAAGCCGCCGGCGGTACCGGGCCCGCCCGCCGCTACGCGGTACGGGCCCGGCGCAGCCAGTACACGGCCGACAGCGGCAGCAGCACGGGGATGAAGAGGTACCCCATCCCGTAGTCCGACCACACGGTCGCGTCGGCGAAGGCGGACGGCTCCACCAGCGTCCAGGTGCCGACGGTCAGGACGCCCACGAGCTCGGCGGCGCAGCACACCAGCGCCGCCTTGCGGGCCGTCTCGCCGCCGCGCACCAGGGTGTACGTGATGAAGCCGTAGACGACGCCCGCGACGGCCGACAGCGTGTAGGGGAGCGGCGCCCGGTCGAACTCGGTCGCGATCTGGTACGCGGACCGGGACACGGCGCCGACGACCATCACCCCGTACAGCCACACCAGCAGGATCCCGGGACCGCTGATCAACCGCTTCCGGTCCGTCTTCTCCTGCGCGGCCACCATCTCAGCCTCCCCAGATGTCATACAGCCGCACCTCGAGGACGGCGAGGACGACACCGCCGGCGGCGACCGTCACCGAGCCCCAGCGAGTGCGCTCGGCCAGCGACATGAACCCCGCCGCCGGGACACAGGCGAAGGCGCCCAGCAGATAGGCAACGAAGATCGTCGTGCCCTGGCCGGGCTCCTCGCCGCGCGCCAGCTGCACGATCCCGACCACGAGCTGGACCAGCGCCAGCACCGAGACCACGGCCATGCCGATGAAGTGCCAGTCCTTCGTCGGCTGGTCACGGTAGGCCGCCCAGCCGCACCAGGCGGCGAGCAGCAGCGCGGCGACGCCGGTCACCAGCGTCAGGACGTCAAGCATGGCAGCGACCCTATTACGGCCCAAAAGGCCCGCCGTCCCCGGCCCCGTCCGGCGGGGACCGGTCGAGCCGTAGGGTCGGAGACATGAAGATCCACGCACAAGCCCTCCTGTTCGACAACGACGGAACCCTCGTCTCCTCCCTCGAGTCCGTACGCCGCTGCTGGACGCGGTGGGCCGGTGAGTACGGGATCACGGCGCAGGAGTTCGCGCGGGTCGAGCTGCACGGGAGGCCGGCCGCGGAGATAGCCGCCGACCTGCTCCCCGCGGCCAGGGTGCCGGAAGCCGTGGCGCGGATCGAGCAGCTCGAGGTCGAGGACGTACCGGGCGGGGGCGTGCACCTGCTGCCCGGCACCTGGGAGTTCCTCGACGCCCTGCCGGCCGACCGCTGGGCCGTCGTCACCTCGGCGACCCGCCGGCTCGCCGAGGCCCGGCTCGGCGCCGTCGGCATCCTGCCCAAGACACTCGTCGCCGCCGACGACATCACCCGCGGCAAGCCCGACCCCGAGCCCTACCTGCTCGGCGCCCGCGCCCTCGGCGTCGACCCGGCCGCCTGCGTGGTCTTCGAGGACGCCCCCGTCGGACTCCAGGCCGGCCGCGCCGCCGGCATGACCACCGTGGCGTTGGCCACAACCCACCGGGCCGACGAACTCGACGCCGACCTGGTGGTCACCGACCTGTCGGCCTTGTCGGCACTGGTCACCGAGGCGGGAGTCGAGATCTCCGTCCGGGGCTGATCGGCGGCCCCGCGACCGGCCACCGTCCACCGCTGTCCAACATCCGGACAGCGGTGTCCGGTCAGGACCACACGTCTGCTTTACTGATCGCATGAGCACGACGAGCGACCGCACCCCTGCGACCGAGGCGACGATGACGCCCGGTGCTCGTTGTATGTGCCGAATGTGCGCCTTCTAGAGGGCCCCTGCACCACCTGAGCCTCGCGCCCCGAAGCGAGCGCCGGCTCGTACCCGCCACCGCGCCCCGCGCACGCGGCCGAGCCACGCCCCGCGCACACGTTTCTCCCCGGTTTCCCACGCCACCGCGCATCGCCACCGCGAGAACCGTGCCGCGTTCCGAAGGACCCCCAAGCCCCCGAAGAACAACGCCCCGTGCCCGGCGCACACCACTGTGCCGCGCACTCGACAGTGACGGAAACCCACGTGATCACCACATCGGGCCTCACGAAGGTCTATCGCTCACGCGGCCGCGAGGTCACCGCCCTGGACGGCGTCGACCTGCACGTCCGTGAGGGTGAGGTGTACGGCGTCATCGGCCAGTCCGGCGCCGGCAAGTCCTCGCTCATCCGCTGCGTCAACCTCCTGGAGCGCCCCACCGCCGGCACGGTGACCGTCGCCGGCCAGGACCTCACCGCGCTCGCCGGCCGCGGCCCCCGCGCCGGCAAGGAACTGCGGCAGGCGCGCAGCCGTATCGGCATGGTCTTCCAGCACTTCAACCTGCTCTCCTCCCGGACCGTGCAGGACAACGTCGAACTGCCGCTGGAGATCCTCGGCAAGTCCGGGAAGGAACGTTCCCGCAAGGCGCTGGAGCTGCTCGACCTCGTCGGTCTCGCCGACAAGGCGGGCGCCTACCCGGCCCAGCTCTCCGGCGGCCAGAAGCAGCGCGTCGGCATCGCCCGCGCCCTGGCCGGCGACCCCAAGGTCCTGCTCTCCGACGAGGCCACCAGCGCCCTCGACCCGGAGACCACCCGCTCCATCCTCCAGCTGCTGCGCGACCTGAACCGGCAGCTCGGCCTGACCGTCCTGCTCATCACCCACGAGATGGACGTCGTCAAGAGCGTCTGCGACTCGGCAGCCCTCATGGACCGGGGCCGCGTCGTCGAGTCCGGCACGGTCGGCGAGCTGCTCGCCACCCCGGGCTCCGAGCTGGCCGCCGCCCTCTTCCCGGTCGGCGGCGACGCGTCCGGCGCCGACCGCACCGTCCTCGACGTCACCTTCCACGGCGAGGCCGCCACGCAGCCCGTCATCTCCCAGCTGGCCCGCACCTACAACATCGACATTTCGATCCTCGGTGCCGCCATCGACACCGTCGGCGGCCTCCAGGTCGGCCGGATGCGGATCGAACTGCCCGGCCGCTACGAGGACAACGTGGTGCCCGTCGGCTTCCTGCGCGAACAGGGCCTGCAGATCGACGTGGTGAGCGAGGCGGCCGAGGAGCCGTCCCCGCTGGTGAAGGAAGGTGCCAAGTGACCTGGTCCGAGATGCAGCCACTGCTGGAGCAGGCGTCCTGGGAGACCCTGATCATGGTCGGCTGGTCCACCCTGATCGCCGTGGTGGCCGGGCTCCCGCTCGGAGTACTCCTCGTCCTCACCGACAAGGGCGGCCTGCTGCAGAACGTCCTGGTCAACAAGGTCATCGGCCAGATCGTGAACGTCGGCCGCTCGATGCCGTTCATCATCCTCATGGTCGCGCTGATGAGCTTCACCCGCTGGGTCACCGGCACGACCATCGGCAGCGAGGCCGCGATTGTGCCGCTCGCCATCGGCGGTATCCCCTTCTTCGCGCGACTCGTCGAGACGGCCGTACGCGAAGTCGACGGAGGGCTCGTCGAGGCCGTCCAGTCCATGGGCGGCAGCAGTTGGACCATCGTCCGCAAGGTCCTGGTCCCCGAAGCGCTTCCGTCGCTGATCGCCAGCACCACCACCACGATCATCGCCCTCATCGGCTACTCGGCCATGGCCGGCACCGTCGGCGGCGGAGGTCTCGGCGACCTCGCCGTCCGCTACGGCTACCAGCGCTTCGAGACCGGGCTGATGTGGATAACGGTCGCGATCCTCGCCGTCGTCATCTCGCTCATCCAGTTCGCCGGCGACTACGCCGCCCGTACCCTGCACCGCCGCGGCGGACGCGGGGGCGCCGGGCCCAGGCTGCGGCTGCTCAGTGCCGAGGAGCCCGCGGCAGCCGACGTGAGCAAGGCCGCGTAACCGGCCGCTCGACATCTTCACCGGACTCCCCGCCACCCGCGACGGGGTCGCACCACCTCATCAGGAAAGGCACTTTTCGTGCGTAACACCGCCAAGATCACCACCGCTGTCCTCGCCGCCGGGGCGCTCACCCTCGGACTCTCCGCCTGCGGCTCGGGCAAGGACGCCGCCTCCGACACCTCCGGCCCGCTGATCGTCGCCGCGAGCCCCACCCCGCACGCCGAGATCCTGAACTACGTCAAGGACGACCTGGCGAAGGACGCGGGCCTCGACCTCGAGGTCAAGGAGTTCACCGACTACGTCACGCCGAACACGGCGACGGAGGACGGCTCGGTGGGGGCCAACTACTTCCAGACCCAGCCGTACCTCGACGACTTCAACAAGAAGAACGGCACTCACATCGTGTCCGTCGTCGACGTGCACCTGGAGCCCCTCGGCCTCTACTCCCACAAGGTCGACAAGGCGGACGGCCTGAAGAGCGGCGCGACCGTCGCCGTCCCGAACGACACCGTCAACGAGGGCCGCGCCCTGCAACTGCTCGCGGCCAACGGGCTCATCACGCTCAAGGACGGCGTCGGCACCTCGGCGACGCCCTCGGACATCACCGGGAACCCGAAGAACCTCAAGTTCAAGGAGCTGGAGGCGGCCCAGACCCCCCGCTCCCTGGACGACGTGGACGCGGCCGTCGTCAACGGGAACTACGCCATCGAGGCCGACCTGAAGCCGGCCAAGGACTCCCTCCTGCTGGAGAGCGCCAAGGGCAACCCGAACAGCAACCTCCTCGCCGTCAAGGAGGGCCAGGAGGACGACCCGCGCGTGAAGAAGCTCGCGGAGCTCCTCAACTCGCCCGAGGTGAAGAAGTTCATCGAGGACAAGTACGCCGGCGCCGTCCTGCCCTCCTTCTGATCGCACCGCCGGTCCCGCACGGGGTCCGTCGCGCACGGGGTCCGCTCCGCACCGGGGCGGACCCCGTGGTGTGGTTGAGTGCTTTCATGCTGCATGCTGGGCAGTTCGAGTAGGCCCTGACGGTCACACAGGTTACGGAGCGGCGCATGACGAGCACCTTCCCCAACATCTCCATCAGCACGGAGCGGTTGGTGCTGCGCCCCCTCGACGAGGACGACGTCCCGGCCCTCGCCGCCATGATGAACGACGAGCAGGTCGCCGCCTGGACCCACGTTCCCCAGCCCTTCACCGAGCAGGCCGCAGGTACCTGGATCGGCGACCACGCCCCCGCCGAGCGCACATCCGGCCGGGGACTCGACCTCGCGGTCACCGAGTTCCTCACCCAGCGCCTGGTCGGCGTCATCCGGCTGGCCAGCACCAACTGGCACGTACGGTCCACCGAGCTGTGGTACATCGTCGCCCCCTGGGCCCGGGGTGAGGGATACGCGTCCGAGGCGGCGCTCGCCACCGCCCAATGGCTCTTCGGCGACCAGAAGTTCGAACGTGTCGAGCTGCGCACCGCCGCCGGCAACACCGCCTCCCAGCAGGTCGCCCAGAAGATCGGCTGCATCAGCGAGGGCGTCCTGCGCAACGCCTGCATAGCCCGCGTCCGCACCGACGACGGTGTCTGGAGGGACGTCCGCACCGACTTCATCGTGTGGAGCCTGCTGCCGGAGGACCTCGAGGGCGCGGCCGGGCCACTGACCGACAACGACGGTTTCACCACCTTCACCGACTGGAACTGATCCGCGGGGGCTCCGACCGCGCCACCGCCCCGCCCCAGGCCGCACCAGGTACCCTCACGGGGCGCGCCGGCCAACGGTTCCGCGACCACGACCTGCGAAACCCTGGAGACTGACGACGATGGCCGACCGGGTCACGGTGATCGGATGGGACGGTTCGCCGCTGACCGCCGCGGCACGTTCCGCACTGGGCGCCGCCACGCTGGTGGCCGGTGCCGGCCACCACCTGGCACTTCCCGAGGTACCGCCCGCCGCCGAGCGCGTCCGCCTCGGCAGCGTCGCCCTCGCCGCCCGCCGCATCGCCGCCCACCGCGGAACGGCGGTCGTACTGGCCGACGGCGACCCCGGCTTCTTCGGCGTCGTACGCACACTGCGCGCACCCGAGTTCGGCCTGGAGGTCGAAGTCGTCCCGGCCGTCTCCGCCGTGGCCGCCGCCTTCGCGCGCGCCGGAATGCCCTGGGACGACGCCCATGTGGTCGTCGCCCACCCCCGCACCCTGCGGCGCGCGGTGAACGTATGCCGGGCCCACACCAAGGTCGCGGTCCTCACCTCCCCGGGCGCCGGCCCCGCCGAACTCGGCCTGCTGATGGAGGGCGTCCACCGCACCTTCGTCATCTGCGAGGAACTCGGCACCACCCGCGAACGGGTCACCGTCGTCACCTCCGACAAGGCCGCCGACCACACCTGGCGCGACCCGAACGTCGTCATCGTCGCCGGCGGAAGCATCGGCCCCGGCACCGCGACCGACGGCACGGGCTGGGTCGCCGGCCGCGACCCCGCCGCCGGCCCGCGCGGCTGGGCCCTGCCCGCCGAGGCGTACGCCGGCGAACTCGGCGAGGGCGAGACCGATCTGCTCCGCGTGTCCCAACTAGCCCGGCTCGGCCCGCGCCTCGGCGACCTGGTGTGGGACATCGGCTGCGGCAGCGGCGCCTTCGCCACCGAGGCCGCCCGCGCGGGTGCCGCGGTCATCGCGGTCGACCGCGACCCGGACGCCTGCGCCCGCACCGAGGCCGGCGCCCGGCACTTCGGCGCCCAGCTCCAGATCGTGCACGGCACCGCTCCGCACGTCCTGGAGAACCTCCCCGAGCCCGACGTCGTCCGGGTCGGCGGCGGGGGAGCGGCCGTCGTCTCCGCGGTCGCCGACCGGCGGCCGCAGCGCATCGTCGCGCACGCCGCGACCCGCGACGCGGCCGAACTCGTCGGCAGGGACCTGACGGAGCACGGCTACCGGGTCGAGTGCGCCCTGCTGCAGTCCGTCGGACTCGACACCCGGGCCTGGACGGAGACCGAGCGGAGCGTCGTATTCCTGCTCAGCGGGGTCCTCCCGGACCGCGCCCCGTGATCGGCTTGTCATACCGCGCGGGGTAGGCTGGCGGATTGTTGTACCGCACTCGGACACCCGGCACTTCGTCGGTCAATGTCCGTAAAAACCCGCCCCATCCGGGCTGGGTGTGGTACGGCAGAACCGGAGGACGCGCAACGTGGCGCAGTCCACAGCGGGCCGTCGCGGATCAAGCTGTCGTGGCGGGGGAACGACCGCGACAATGCCACTCAATGGCTTTGTCGTCTTTTCCGGCGGGTCGTTCGTGCCGCTGGGCACGCACGCTCGTTCTTCACTGCGGGGCGGTCGGTGCGCCGTCCCGGGTGTAGCTGGTCGTAGAAGCACTAACCGATGGGCGAGGGGTTACGCATGACCGACACCGGCCAGATCCCGGGCGAGGGGCTGCCGGAGAACGCAGGCATGGTGGAGCAGCCGGGCGTCCCCGCACCCGGCGCGTACACCTACCTCTCCGAGACCACCGCCGAGGACGAGGACCTGTTGTTGCTGCCGGGAGCCCAGAGCGCCTGGGGCAACGAGGTCGCGCCGCCCGCGCCGGAGCCGGTCGTCGAGACCGTGCACCAGCCGGGCCCGCACGAGATGTCCGGCCGCGACAGCGGCTCGGTCGACCTCGGCGGCGTCCGCCTGCCGGAGCCGGAGGCGGCACCCGAGCCCGCGTCCGCGCCGGTGCCGCCGCGCAGGCCGCTGCACCTCGGTCCGCCGATCCCCGACACCTCCGCGAGCCCGGTCCGTTCCCTCGCCGACCGCGGCCCGGCCGACGCGCCGGTGCGGCACTCCGGCCCGCCGACCGCCGGTCCCGAGTACCTCGACGTTCCGCAGGCGGCCGTGATGCCACCGCAGGGGGCGGCGCACTGGGGAACGCAGTCCCCGGTGAGTCACGGGGCGGCGCATGCGGAAACGGTTGTTCCGGTACCGGAACAGGTGCCCGAGCCGGTGGGCGCGGCCCAGGCACTCGTGACCCGCGTGGCCACGGAGGCCGTGGCTACGGAGGCCGTCGCCCGTGTGGCCACGGAGGCCGTGGCGGCGACGGGCGGGGCGACCGGAGAGGCCGAGGTCGGTGGTTCCGGTGCGTCTGACGCGACCGGCGAAGTCGGCGATCCCGGTGAGGTCGGCATGTCCGGCGCAGCCGGCGAGGCCGGGGTTCCGGCTGTCGCCGCCGCCGCTGACGTCGCCGCCGCCGAAGCCCTGACCGAGACCGTGGCCGACGACGACGACGCCGCCGCCGACGACGACGTCGCCGAGGCCGAGGCCGACGGTGCCGTCGGTCCCGTGGGTGCCGACGCGGTGCCGGGTGACGAGGCCACCTCCGACCCGGGGACGCCGAACGCCGACGGTGAGAGCCCGGCGGCGGCCGCAGTAGTGCCGGGGGCCGCGATGGAGGGGGCGTCCCTCCCGCAGGCCGAGGCGGAGCAGGCCGCCGGGCTCGGCCCGGAACCCGGCCCCGGCCCCGTGGGGGGAGCCGTACCGGTTCCCGAGGCGGTCACTCCGGAGCCCGCGCCCGAGCCCGTCGAGGACGCTCAGCCCGCCCAAGAGGTCTTCGCGCAGCCGGTGCCGGAGGACCCGCAGTTCGCCGAGGCCACCGAAGCACCCACGCCCGAGCCCGTCCAGCCGGCCGAGACCCCCGGGCCCTCGCTCGCCGAGGCACCCGCAGGCCTCGACCCCCAGGCACCCGACGCACCAGCGGTCGGCCAGGCACCCGACGCGATCACGCCGTCCCACCACGCCGGACCGGAGCCGTCCCCGGAGGCGCCGGTACCGGCAACGGCCGTACAGCCGATGCAGGCACAGGCACAGGCACACCCGCAGCCGGAGGCGCTGTCCGTGCCCGAGGGCACCGGACGACAGCCGGACGTCCAGCCCGAGCCGGAGGCGCTGTCCGTGCCTGAGGGCACTGGACGACAGCCGGACGTCCAGCCTGAGCCGGAGGCGCTGTCCGTGCCCGAGGGCACTGGACGACAGTCGGACGTCCAGCCTGAGCCGGAGGCGCTGTCCGTGCCCGAGGGCACTGGACGACAGTCGGACGTCCAGTCCGAGCCGGAGGCGCTGTCCGTGCCCGAGGGCACCGGACGACAGCCGGACGTCCAGCCCGAGCCGGAGGCGCTGTCCGTGCCCGAGGGCACTGGACGACAGTCGGACGTCCAGCCCGAGCCGGAGGCGCTGTCCGTGCCCGAGGACACCGGACGGCAGCCGGACGTCCAGCCCGCCGCCGAAGTCCAGCCCCTCCCGGACGAGCCGCAGCCGGCCCAGGGCCCCCAGTCCCTCGCTGACGTCGCCGTACCGCAGGACGCGGACGTGCCCCACGGCATGCCCGGACCCGTGGAGTCCGACGTGACACCGACGGGCACCGTCGACGCAGAACCCGGCCCCGGGCCCGACGCTCAGCCCGCGCCCGACGCTCAGCCCGTCGGCCGGTTCGTGCCGGTCGACGGCGGTCAGGTGCCCACCACCCCGCACCTCGCCCCGACGCCGCCCGAGTCCGTCCTCCTCCCCCCGGAGGCCCGCGCGGACGCCCAGGCGCCGGACCCCGTCGCCCCGGTCCCCGCGCCGCGCGAGGCCGGCCCCGAGGTCGCCCAAAGCGCCGACGACCTGGAGACGCGCGCCGCCGATCAGGAAGAGTCGCACGACGCGCACCCGGCCGCCGTGGCGCAAGTACGGCAGTCCGCCGGTCCGGCGGCACCCGCCTACGACGACGTCGAACGCGAGGCCGTCCTGAAGGTCATGCGCGAACGCCGTGACATCCGCAACGGCTTCCGCAGCGACCCCATCCCGCACGAGGTGCTGCTCCGCGTCCTGGAGGCTGCCCACACCGCGCCCTCCGTCGGCCACTCGCAGCCCTGGGACTTCGTCGTCATCCGCTCCGCCGACACCCGTCGCGCCATGCACGAACTGGCGACGCGTCAGCGCGAGGCGTACGCGAAGTCCCTTCCCAAGGGCCGGGCCAAGCAGTTCAAGGAACTGAAGATCGAGGCCATCCTCGACACCCCGGTCAACATCGTCGTCACCGCCGACGGGACGCGCGGCGGCCGGCACACCCTGGGCCGGCACACCCAGCCGCAGATGGCGCCGTACTCCTCCGCGCTCGCGGTCGAGAACCTCTGGCTCGCCGCCCGCGCCGAGGGCCTCGGCGTCGGCTGGGTCAGCTTCTTCGACGAGCGCGAGATGGTCCGCGCCCTCGGCCTGCCCGAACACCTGGACGTCGTCGCCTACCTGTGCGTCGGGTACGTCGACGAGTTCCCAAACGAGCCCGAGCTGATGCAGGCCGGCTGGTCCAAGCGCCGCCCGCTGTCCTGGGTCGTGCACGAGGAGACGTACGGCCGACGCGCCCTGCCCGGAGAGGACCCCCACGACCTGCTTGCCGAGACCGTCGCACAGATCCGCCCGCTCGACGCCAAGGCGCTCGGCGAGGCATGGGAGCGGCAGAAGCGCATGACCAAGCCGGCCGGTGCGCTCGGCATGCTGGAGATCATCTCCGCCCAGCTCTCCGGCCTGTCCCGCCAGTGCCCGCCGCCCATCCCGGAGCCCGCTGCCGTCGCGGTCTTCGCCGGCGACCACGGGGTGCACGCCCAGGGCGTCACCCCCTGGCCGCAGGAGGTCACCGCCCAGATGGTGGCCAACTTCCTGGGCGGGGGAGCGGTCTGCAACGCCTTCGCCTCCCAGGTCGGCGCAGAGGTGTGCGTCGTGGACGTCGGTGTCGCCACCGACCTGCCCGCCACGCCCGGCCTGCTGCCCCGCAAGGTCCGCGCCGGCACGTCCGACATGACCACCGGCCCCGCGATGAGCCGCGAGGAGGCCAAGCAGGCCATCGAGGTCGGCATCGAGACCGCCCGCGACCTGGTGGCGGCCGGAAACAAGGCGCTGCTCACCGGCGAGATGGGCATCGCGAACACCACCGCGTCCGCCGCGCTCATCTCCGTCTTCACCGGCGCCGACCCGGCCGAGGTCACGGGCCGGGGCACCGGCATCAACGACGAGACGCTGGCCCGCAAGACCGAGGTCGTTCGCCGCGCGCTGGAAGTCCACCAGCCCGACCCGGCCGACCCCATCGGCGTCCTCGCGTCGGTCGGCGGCTTCGAGCACGCGGCCATGGTCGGTCTGCTGCTCGGCGGCGCCTCCCTGCGCACGCCGGTGATCCTGGACGGCGTCAGCGCCGGCGCCGCCGCCCTGGTGGCCCGCGCGATCGCCCCCGAGGTCCTCGCTGCCTGCATCGCGGGTCACCGCAGCGCCGAGCCCGGCCACGTCGCCGCGCTCAACAAGCTGGGCCTGCGCCCGCTGGTCGACCTCGACCTCCGCCTCGGCGAGGGCACGGGCGCGCTGCTCGCCCTGCCGATGGTGCAGAGCACCGCGCGGGCGATGCACGAGGTCGCGACGTTCGACTCGGCGGGCGTCACCGAGAAGTAGCCCCGCGGGTGAGCGGGAGAGGGGCGGCGCGGCCGGTGATCCGTCACCGCCGTCCCGCCCCTGGCCCCGCCGTACGCTGGACCGGCCTCGTGCCACCTCCGCACGTCTCCTAGAATCCGCACGTATCCCCACGTCAGGGCCGCTCCATCGCCGCAGCGCCCACCGCACGCCAGGACGAGGAGCCCTCCCTCATGGCCGAACACCCCGCCTACCCCGTAGGCCTCCGCCTCACCGGCCGCCGCGTGGTCGTCCTCGGCGGCGGGCAGGTCGCCCAGCGCCGCCTGCCCGCCCTCATCGCGGCGGGCGCGGCCATCCGCCTCGTCTCTCCCGAGGCGACCCCCTCTGTCGAGGCCATGGCGGACGCGGGTGAAATCGCCTGGGAGCAGCGCCCGTACGCGGACGGCGACCTTGCGGACGCCTGGTACGCCCTGATCGCCACCAGCGACACCGACGCCAACGCCGCCGCCTCCGCCGAGGCCGAGCGCCACCGCGTCTGGTGCGTCCGGTCCGACGACGCCGACCAGGCCACGGCGTGGACCCCGGCGACCGGCCACAGCGAGGGCGTCACCGTCGCCGTACTCACCACGAGCGCGCGCCACCGTGACCCCCGCCACACCGCCGCCATCCGCGACGCGGTCGTGGAGGGCCTGCGCGACGGCACCCTCGTCGCCCCGCACCAGCGCACCCGCACCGCCGGCGTCGCCCTGGTCGGCGGCGGCCCCGGCGACCCTGACCTGATCACCGTCCGCGGCCGCCGCCTGCTCGCCGAGGCCGACGTCGTCATCGCGGACCGGCTCGGCCCGCGCGACCTGCTCGCGGAACTGCCGCCGCACGTCGAGGTCATCGACGCGGCGAAGATCCCGTACGGCCGTTTCATGGCCCAGGAGGCCATCAACAACGCGCTGATCGAGCACGCCAAGCAGGGCAAGGCGGTCGTACGACTCAAGGGCGGCGACCCATTCGTCTTCGGCCGGGGCATGGAGGAGGCGCAGGCGCTCGCCGAGGCGGGCATCCCGTGCACCGTCGTCCCCGGCATCTCCAGCTCCATCTCGGTTCCCGGCGCGGCCGGCATCCCGGTCACCCACCGGGGCGTCGCCCACGAGTTCACCGTGGTCAGCGGGCACGTCGCCCCCGACGACGAGCGCTCCCTGGTCGACTGGCCGTCCCTCGCCAGACTCACCGGCACGCTCGTGATCCTCATGGGCGTCGACAAGATCGGCCGGATCGCCGAGACCCTCGTCGCGCACGGCAAGTCCCCGCAGACCCCGGTCGCCCTGGTCCAGGAGGGCACGACGGCGGCCCAGCGGCGGGTGGACGCCACTCTCGCCACGGTCGCCGAGACGGTCGTCGCGCAGGAGGTCAGGCCACCCGCCGTCATCGTCGTCGGCGATGTCGTCGGCGTCGGCCCGCACGGGGCGGCGTGACGTGGCCGACCTCATCACGATCCACGAGCCCGACGACCCGCGCCTGCACGACTACACCGGCCTGACCGACGTCGAACTGCGCCGCAGGCGCGAACCCGCCGAGGGCCTGTTCATCGCGGAGGGCGAGAAGGTCATCCGGCGGGCCGGCGAAGCGGGCTACACCATGCGCTCGATGCTGCTCTCGGCCAAGTGGGTCGACACCATGCGCGACATCATCGACGAGGCCCCCGCCCCGGTGTACGTGGTCGACCCGGCGCTCGCCGAACAGGTCACCGGCTACCACGTCCACCGCGGCGCGCTCGCCTCGGTGCAGCGCAAGCCGCTGCCGACGGCGGCCGGCCTCCTGACCACCGCCCGCCGGGTCGTCGTGATGGAGTCGGTCAACGACCACACGAACATCGGCGCGATCTTCCGCTCCGCGGCCGCCCTCGGCATGGACGCGGTCCTGCTCTCCCTGGACTGCGCGGACCCCCTGTACCGGCGCAGCGTGAAGGTCTCGATGGGCGCGGTCTTCTCCGTGCCGTACGCGCGCCTGGACACCTGGCCGACCGGCCTGGAGACGGTCCGCGAGGCGGGCTTCACGCTCCTCGCCCTCACCCCCGACGACCGCGCCAAGGCCCTCGGCGAGGTCGCCCCGCACCGGATGGACCGGGTGGCCCTCATGCTGGGCGCCGAGGGCGACGGCCTTTCCCGGCGTGCCCTTGCGGCCTCCGACGAGTGGGTCCGCATCCCGATGTCCCACGGCGTCGACTCCCTCAACGTGGGCGCGGCGGCGGCGGTCGCCTTCTACGCGGTGGCGACGGGCCGGCCCTCGGCGTAGAACCGGCAGACCGACCGACCGACCGACCGACCGACCGGCAGACCGACCGGCCGACCGGCCCGTGCGCCGACCACTCTGCCACCCGGCCGAGGACCTCAGGCCGGTCGTCGACCGTCCCCGGCCGGTCCGTCCACAGTCCGTCGACGGTCTGCCCCCGCCCGTCTACCGCCCGGACGCCCGACGTCCGGAAGAGTGGCTCCGCACGTCCACCCGCTCCTGCTGCGTCCGCACGTCCGCCCGCTCCTGCTGCGTCCGCACGTCCGCCCGCTCCTGCTGCGTCCGCACGTCCGCCCGCTCCTGCTGCGTCCGCACGTCCGCCCGCTCCTGCTGCGTCCGCACCTCCACCCGCTCCTGCTGCGCTCGTACCCCGTCCCGGTCGTCGCCGAGACCCCGCGCCGGCCCCTGGCAGCCCTGCGCGGCGGCGATGCCCAGCGCGACCAGCAGTGTCACGACCACGAACACGAACAGCCGCTGCCGCAGCAGCCGCGGGTTGGCGGGCCGTCGCCAACGGGTTCCCGTGGTCCTCGGTGCCGTGCGGCCGGCTCCGCTGCGCGGCGCGGGGCGTCCGCCGCTGTCGTGGCGGGAGGAGTTCCGGCCGGTGGTGTTGCGGGAGGCGGGAGTGGGCCGCGACCCGGACCTCGCCCCCGCTCCGCCACCGCGCGAGGCGCTGCCGCCCCGGGCGGCGGACCCGTTGCGGGACGGCGTGCCACCGCGGGAGGGCGGACCGCCGCGTGCCGGGTCGGCACCGCGCGACGGATCGCCACCGCGTGCCGCAGCCGGGCCCCGGGCCCCCGGCGCGCTCCGCGGCGCGGGCGTGCCCGGTGCGCCCGGACGGCCCTGCGGCCGCCGCCGAGCACGCTCGGGGTAAGTGTCGGCGAGCCGTCCCGTGGGCAGGTCCGCCTCTCCGCTGCGCGGCGCGGGCGGCCGTACGTCGGCCAGGCCCTGGGCCTCCCGGGCGGCGATCTCCTTGAGCCGCAGGGACAGTTGCAGCGTGCTGGGGCGCTCCTCCGGGTCCTTGGCCAGGCACGCCCGTACCAGCGGGGCGACGGCGTCGGGGACGCCGTGCAGCTGGGCCTCCTCATGCACCACGCGGTACAGCATCACCTCGGAACTGCCGTGCCCGAAGGGAGAGTCGCCCATCGAGGCGTACGCCAGTGTGGCGCCGAGCGAGAACACGTCCGTGGCCGGTGTGACCGCCGCGCCGCGCACCTGCTCCGGCGCGAGGAACCCGGGGGAGCCGACCGCGGTGCCGACGTGCGTGAGCGTGGAGGCCCCCGTCGCCCAGGCGATGCCGAAGTCGATGATCCGAGGCCCCTTCGGGGACAGCAGGATGTTGGACGGCTTCAGGTCCCGGTGCACCACCCCGGCCTCGTGCACGGCGACCAGTCCCTCGGACAGGGCCGCTCCCACCGCGGCGACGTCCGCCGCGCCGAGCGGGCCTCCGTCGGCGACCTTGTCGTGCAGGGAGGGGCCGGGCACGTACTGCGTGGCGAACCACGGCCGGTCCGCCTCCAGGTCCGCGGCGACCAGCCGGGCGGTGCAGCCGCCACGGATGCGCCGGGCCGCCGAGACCTCGCGGGCGAACCGTGAGCGGAACTCCTGGTCCTCGGCCAGGTCGGGCCGGATGACCTTGAGCGCGACCCGCTGCCCCTTCTTGTCGGAGCCCAGGTAGACCACGCCCATTCCACCCGCGCCGAGCCGCCTGTGAAGCCTGAACGAGCCGACGACGCGCGGGTCCTCGCGCCTCAGGCGCATCATCGCCATGTTCATCCCCGCTGCCCGGTCCCTGTGACGAGCCACAGCTTACGTTTCCACGGCCGCCCGCGCGCAGAGGCCGCGCCCTCTCACGACGACGGATTGTCAGTGCCGGGTGCGAGAGTTGAGGAGCGGTCAGAAAACGTGGGAGCGGCTCGGCACCGATCCGCCGGTGATCCCAACCGCCCGCCACCGGGCGGCCATTGGGTTGGGGGAGGTGGAGCGGGTGGAGGCGGTGGAGGGCACCGGTAAGGCGACCCCCGCCCGTGGCGTGGCGGCGGACGAGGCCGTGCGCGGGGCGGAGGCAGGGGTGCGCCCGGACCTGGCGGAAGTGAGCGAAGTCACCGGGCGGCGCGGAGATACCGGGGCACGGCGGGCTCCCCCTCCGGGAAGACCCCGAGATGCGGGTCCCGGTCTCCACCCAGGGGAGTACACCGCTGGTCATGGCTCATCCTCCGGGAGGCCCGGCAATCGGTACGAGGGCATGACGTCCAGGGAGCTCCGGACGCCTAGATTTGAGGTCAAGCGGCGGGTGCAGCACTCGTCCCCCGAGGTCAGACGCCCGCCGCTGCCAGAAGACAACGGAACCGGTCAGGAGAGGGACCATGGCCCAGACGGTACCGCGGACGCTGGTCCGCACGCGGCGAAGCCGCCGTCAGGGGCGACGCCACCCCGCGGTGGCGACGCTCATGGCCCTGCCCCTGGCGGTCCTGCTCCTCCTCGTCTTCGACGGGTGGGAGACAGTGGCCACACAGGCGTCGTCCGTGGGTGTGATGCTGGGGCGCTGAGCGGCGACCCCAGGCCCGGAAGAGCGGTCCGGGCGGGGACATCCATCCATGAAACCCCGTGGGGACGGGGGTGCGGCGGACGGCAAAATGCCGGCGCAGCTGGGGAGCTGCGCCGGCATTGCTTTTGCCTCCAGGGCCGAGGCCCTGGCAACCGACCACAACGCCGCAGATGCGCGTGCCGGACCCCGCGACCCCGGCAAGATCCCAAGGACACCCCAGGGGCGGCGGGCGCACGCCTGCGTACCCTCGGCCCGTGACAACGGACGACCTCCTGCCCGCCCTGACGGCCCGCGTCAGGGAGAGGGCCCACGCCGGAGCCCCGGACTGCCCCTGCGGCGGCGCCCCCCTCGCCGGGGCCACCCTGGCCGACCGCCCCGACGCCACCGTCGTCCGGCATGCCGGCATCGTCGCCAAGGCCCACGCGGCGGACGCCGACCCCGCCGAGCTGGCCCTCCGTGTCACCGTCGCCGCCCGCCTCCCCGGCATCCTCCTGCCCCCGCTCGACCCGACGCCCGTCGCGCTGCACGGTCGGCTCGTCACGTCCTGGCCGTACGGCACCCCCGTGGACCCGGAGGACCCGGACGCGGCGCCCTGGGAGGCCGCGGCCACCCTCGTCGCCCGCCTCCACCGGACTCCGGCCCCCGTCGCCGTACCCCCCATGCGCGGCCCCGCGAAGGCCGCGCAAGCCGTCGCCCGCCTCCGGACCGCCGCCCCGCACCACCCCGCCGCCGCCCCCGTGCTGCACGCCTGGGCCACCCTCCCCGCCTGGGCCCGCGGGGAGGCCGCCATGCCGGACACGGCCACCCTCTGCCACGGCGACCTCCACCTCGGCCAGTTCATCCGCCACCCCGCGCCCGACGGCCCCTGGCTGCTGATAGACGTCGACGACCTCGGCACCGGCGTCCCGGCCTGGGACCTGGCCCGCCCGGCGGCCTGGTACGCCTGCGGGCTGCTGCCGCCCGACGACTGGCACCGCTTCCTGACCGCCTATCGCGCGGCGGGTGGCCCGGCCGTCCCGCCGCACGGCGACCCCTGGCCCGCCCTGGACGTCCCGGCCCGCACCCTCACCGCGCAGACCGCCGCCCGGGCCGTCGCCAAGGCGGTCGCGGCGGACCGGCCCCTGGACGAGGTGGAACGGTCACTGGTCGACGCCTGCGCCCGGATGGCCTCCATCGGCCCCCGCGCCCCACGCGGTTGAGCCGGAGTTTCGCGAAGCAGGGTGCAACCGACTCGCGGCCGGACAGAGTCTGTCCTGACGAAACGCGAAGCAGGACCGACCGGCGAGGAGTTGAGCCGAGCATGCAGTGCCCCAAGTGTCGCGCACCGATGCACACCTACAACCGCAACGGCGTTCAGATCGAGCAGTGCGGTGGCTGCCGCGGAATCTTCCTCGACTACGGCGAGCTGGAGTCGCTGACCCGCCTGGAGGCCCAGTGGTCCCAGTCCGCTCCGCCGCCGGCGGCCCCGCCCGCCGCTCCGCAGGCCTACCCGGCCGGCGCTCCGCAGGCCTACCCGACTCCTCCGGCCCCCGCCTGGGGCGCCCCGCACGGCGGCCACCACGGCCACCACGGCCACTACGGTCACCACCGTCAGAAGGGCTTCGGCCGCATGCTCTTCTCCAGCTGAGCGAGCGGACGCACGACGAAGCCCCGGCCGTACGGAACGGCCGGGGCTTCGGTGTGTGGACGATACTGGGATTGAACCAGTGACCTCTTCCGTGTCAGGGAAGCGCTCTCCCGCTGAGCTAATCGTCCTGGGGGTGGTGCGAGTGCTGCGTGCGCGATACTGGGATTGAACCAGTGACCTCTTCCGTGTCAGGGAAGCGCTCTCCCGCTGAGCTAATCGCGCGGGATCCATACGGATCGGTGATCCTTGCGGACCAGTGGACGATACTGGGATTGAACCAGTGACCTCTTCCGTGTCAGGGAAGCGCTCTCCCGCTGAGCTAATCGTCCTTGGAGGTGGAGACGGGATTTGAACCCGTGTAGACGGCTTTGCAGGCCGTTGCCTCGCCTCTCGGCCACTCCACCAGGAGTGTAGGGGACCCGGGAGGCCCCCTGTTTCCTGCGAGCGGACGACGAGGTTCGAACTCGCGACCTCAACCTTGGCAAGGTTGCGCTCTACCAACTGAGCTACGTCCGCCTGTCGGTGCGGTCCGCTTGCGCGTCCCGGCGACGTCATGAACTCTAGCGGATTCCGGGGCCAGTACAAAAACGCGTTTGTGCAGCGTGCTGCGGTGCGTCCGGTCGCGGACCTGGTCAGGGCACCCGGAAGGACAGGTTCGGGTCACCTCCGGGCCACCGGCCTAGACTCGACAGTGTGCCCGTCCTCCCTCCCCTCGCCCGCTTCGGCGACCGCCTCGCCACCGGTCTCCTCGACGTCACGAGCGATCCCGCCGCCCTTGACTCCAGGGGCTTCTGGTCCGTCTGCGCGGACTTCGAAGGCCGTCTGACCTGCGCACGCTTCGCCGAGGTGCGGACAGCCCCGGTACCGGCGCCGGTACCGGGAGAGTGGCGGGGGCCGGCCGTCGGTGACTGGGCGTCCTCCCTCGACCGCACCGCGTACACGGCCGCCGTACGGCGCATCCGCGAGCACATAGCCGCCGGCGAGGTCTACCAGGCCAACCTCTGCCGGGTGCTCTCGGCGCCCGTCGCCCCAGGCGCCGACGTGGACGCCCTCACCGCCCTGCTGGCCCGCGGCAACCCGGCGCCGTACGCCGGAACGATCCGGCTGCCCGGGTACGGCGTCGAGATCGCCACCGCCTCGCCCGAGCTGTTCCTGCGCCGGGACGGCCGGGTCGTCGGGTCCGGGCCGATCAAGGGCACCGGGCGGACCGAGGCCGACCTGCTGGAGAAGGACTACGCCGAGAACGTCATGATCGTGGACCTGGTCCGCAACGACATCGGGCGGGTCTGCGCCACGGGCACCGTGACGGTGCCCGACCTGTGCGCGGTCGAGAAGCACCCGGGTCTCGTGCACCTGGTCTCGTCGGTACGCGGCGAGCTGCGCACGGGCGCCGGCTGGCCGGAGCTGCTCGACGCGGCCTTCCCGCCCGGGTCCGTCACCGGCGCTCCCAAGTCCAGCGCCCTGCGGATCATCGACGCCCTGGAGACCGCGCCCCGGGGCCCGTACTGCGGGGGCATCGGCTGGGTCGACGCCGACCGGGGGACCGGCGAGCTGGCCGTCGGCATCCGCACCTTCTGGATCGACCGAGCCGCGGGGCTGCTGCGTTTCGGCACCGGCGCCGGCATCACCTGGGGCTCCGATCCCGAGGGAGAGTGGCGGGAGACCGAACTCAAGGCGTCCCGGCTGCTCGCGGTAGCGTCGGGTGCGTACGAGGTGAACGGAAGCGGAGAGGCGCTACTGACGTGAAGATCTGGCTCGACGGCGGGCTGCAGGACATCGAGTCCGCCCGCGTCTCCGTCCTCGACCACGGACTGACCGTGGGCGACGGCATCTTCGAGACGGTGAAGGCGGTGGCCGGCAGGCCCTTCGCGCTGACCCGGCACCTCGACCGGCTGACCCGTTCGGCGCGCGGCCTGGGGCTGCCCGATCCCGACCTCGACGAGGTGCGTCGCGCCTGCGCCGCCGTCCTCGAAGCCAACCCCATGCCGCTGGGCCGGCTGCGCGTCACCTACACCGGAGGGCACGGCCCGCTCGGCTCCGACCGCGGAGAGCACGGCCCGACCCTCGTCGTCGCCCTCGGCGAGACCGGCCGCCGCCCCGACTCCACGGCCGTCATCACGGTGCCCTGGACCCGCAACGAGCGCGGCGCGCTCACCGGCCTGAAGACCACCTCCTACGCCGAGAACGTCGTCGCCCTCGCCCGTGCCCGCGAAAGGGGCGCCTCCGAGGCGCTGTTCGCCAACACGGTGGGGCAGCTGTGCGAGGGCACGGGGTCGAACGTCTTCGTCGTCCTCGACGGCGAGATCCATACCCCGCCGGTCGCCTCCGGCTGCCTCGCCGGAATCACCCGCGCCCTGGCCGCCGAGTGGACCGGTGCCCGCGAGACCGATCTGCCGCTGGACGTCCTGGACCGCGCCGACGAGGTCTTCCTGACCTCCACACTGCGGGACGTGCAGGCCGTGCACCGCGTCGACGACCGCGAACTGCCGGGCGCCCCGGGACCGGTGACCGCGAAGGCCGTGAGGATCTTCGAGGAGCGGTCCGGGGACGACCTGGACCCGTAAGCGCGGATATTGGGCTGCGCTTCACACCTTTGGCGGGTAGAACACCCGTGATGACCACCACCCTGCGGCCGACCGAGCCGCTTCACCGCGCCGCCGACGGAACGCGTTCCCGCCACTACCAGGTGTGCGTGAACAGCCGTCCAGTCGGCGCGATACACCTCGGCACGTCGAAGACCTTCGGCGACTCGGTGGCCGTGATCCACAAGCTGCGCATCGACGAGCCGGACCGCCGGCGCGGCCGGGGCACGGTGGCCGCCCTCGCGGCCGAGGAGATCGCGCGGGGCTGGGGCTGCGGGCAGATCGAGGCGACCGTCGGCCCCGACGCCGTGGCGGGTCTGCGGCTCACCGCCGCGCTCGGCTACGTCCTGCGCACCCGAGGCATGACCAAGCAGCTCGGCGACACCCGGCCCGCCCTGCCCGCGGACAGCCGAGCGCGGCCCATGGCACGGGACGAGTTCGACGTCTGGCGGGCCTACGAGTCGGCGCAGTACGCCCGGACCTGGATCGAGCGGGGAATGCCCGAGGCGGAGGCTCGCGAGAAGGCGCGCAGTGATCACGAGTTGCTGTTGCCGCAGGGGCTGGACACGGAGAACATGCTGTTCAGCGTCCTGGAGCACAAGGGGGCGCGGGTCGGCGTCCTGTGGCTGGCGCTGCACGAGGGCCGCGCCTTCGTCTTCGACGTCGAGGCCGACGCGGCCCACCGGGGCCGGGGACACGGCCGCACGCTGATGCTGCTGGCCGAGGCGCAGGCGATCGCCGCGGGCCGGCCACTGATCGGGCTCAACGTCTTCGCGGGGAACACCGCGGCCGAGCGCCTCTACGAGTCGCTCGGCTACGGGACGACGCGGTACAGCTTCTACAAGCCGCTGCTCTGACAGCGGGCGGGGGCGGGGGCGGGGCGGGGCCGAGGGGAGTGTTCCCGGATCAGTCCCGCTGTTCGGCCAGCAGCCGGTCCGCGATCTCCTCGACGCGCTCGCGCAGGCCCTCCTGGCTCTTGCCGCCGTCGAGGCGCTCGCCGCCGATCACGTACGTGGGGATGCCGGTCACGCCGATCGCCTTGCCCTCGGCCTGGTCGGCGTCGACGATCAGGATGTGCCGGCCGTCGATCAGCGCGGTGTCGAACTCCTCCGCGTCCAGTCCCAGTTCCCGGGCCACTTCCACCAGGAAGGGCTCTCCCTTGCGGTCCAGCTCCGTCACCCGGTCCAGCACGGCCTCGGCGTACGGCCACCCCTGGCCCTGGGCGACGGCCTCCTCGGCGGCCTGCGCGGCGGCGAAGGAGTGCTTGTGCTTCTCCAGGGGGAAGTGCCGCAGCCGCAGTTCCAGACGGTCGCCGTAGCGGGCGCGCAGGGCGCGGAGGTCGTCCAGGGCGGTGCGGCAGTCCGGGCACTGGAGCTCGCACCAGACGTCGAGGACGGGCGCGGGACGGGCGGGGGAGGAGTCGCTCATGCTGCCATTCTCCCAGTCGGCGGGACGGCACCCCGACCACCGTCGTACGACGGCCGCCGGCACCTGGGGAGGAGCCGTACGACGGCCGCCGGCACCTGGGGAGGAGCCGTACGACAGCCGCCGGCACCTGGGGAGGAGCCGACCCTTAGGGGTGTCGTTTGGATCCTCCCCGGGGCGCGGGGCCCGGCACGCGCTCCCCCACTGCCTGAAGGGCGTGGGAGGTGCCCCCAGCGGCGTCGTCGTCGGTTGCCAGGGCTCCACCCTGTCACCCCCCTCCGCCTTGCAGCCGCACGCACCGGACCCCGCTCGGCTCAGCCGCTGGACACCGTCGCCCGGAGCCGGCCTGATCCGAACGAGACCCCCTAGATCTCCCTGATCTCGCGCCGGAGCATGGCCTCACGGCGCCCGGACGGTGCAGGATGGAAGGGACAGAAGTACTCATGCCCGACCGAGCCCAGCCTGGAGGACCGGATGATTGCCGAGACCATCTGCTCCGCGGTGTCCGCGGCAGGCCTGGGCATCGCGGCGATCACCGCGTACCGCAGGCGTTTTCTCACCGCGACCCGCATCGCCGCCTACTCCCTCGTCCCGATCGGCCTGGTGATGACCGGGGTCGTCGAGTGGCTGGCCGACACGGCCTTCAGTCCGGTGGCCTGGGCCGGCTTCGCGGTGCTGGGTGTGTCCTGGGTGCTGTTCATGACCACGCGCACCGTGGAGCGCCGCCGCGGCGGCACCCGCAAGGAACGCAAGGAGGCCCGCGCCGCCGCACAGCGCGACGCGGTCGCCCCGGCGGCCTCGGAGCCCTCCCTGGGTGCCGGCTCCCGCCCGGCCGCCCGGCCGGCGTCCCGACCTGCGACGACGTCCCGCGGCGAGGACGACTTCAGCGACATCGAGGCGATCCTGAAGAAGCACGGGATCTGACCGTCGGCCGACCGTCGGCTGGCCATCGGCGTCCCGGGACTGAAACGACACAGCGGTCCGAGGCCGTCAGAGCGTGCTCCGGAATGATCAAGATCCGACCGGACATTGCGACATTCAACGAACTCCCGGTCTTTACGGGCGTGTTGATCGCGCAGGCCCCGCGTGCTGCGTCATCATCGCGGCGAGATGCCGGACACCACTCAGCTGGACCCCCAGCTGGACCCGAGACAGAGCGAAACCGCGCGGGCGCACAGCGAACCGCGCGGCTGCCTCTTCGCCCTTTCCCAGCCACCGCTCATGATCTTCCTTGCGGTGATCGGGTGTCTGCTGCTCATGGCTTCGTTGCACGATCTGCTGTTGCTGTGAGCCGTACCCGCGTTCCCCGGCGCCATCCGCCGGGGACCGCGTCGCCACCAAGGCATCGGTGGCCCCCCGGCCGGGAACGGCGGTGTCAGCCCGCCGCCTCTTTGCGTCGTGCCCGGTACGCGGCCACGTGCAAGCGGTTTCCGCACGTGCGGCTGTCGCAGTACCGCCGCGAGCGGTTCCGTGACAGGTCGACGAAGGCGCGCCGGCAGTCGGGCGCCTCGCACCGCCGCAGCCGCTCCTGCTCCCCCGCGACGACGAAGAACGCCAGCGCCATTCCGCAGTCGGCGGCCAGGTGGTCCGCGACGGAGGCGCCGGGCGCGAAGTAGTGGATGTGCCAGTCGTAGCCGTCGTGGTCGGTGAGCCGGGGCGTGGTTCCGGCAGCGGCGACCAGGTCGTTGATCAGTCCCGCCGCGGCCCGGGCCTCGGGGGCCGCGAAGACCGCCGCGAACCGGCCGCGGATCTTGCGCACCGCCGAGAGGTCGAGCTCCGAGAGCACACCGACGTCGCTGACTTCGTGCGTTCCCACAAATTCCTGGAGGGCCGCCACATCCGGCAGTCCGTCCGGCGCCGATTCGTCCTCCGGCACGGTGTTCACCAGATCCACCACGGTGTCGAGGGCGCACCGGGTGTCGTGGGTGATCAGCACATTTCGCTCCCTGGCCTGGGGTCGGGCGGGCGCCCGCCGATGCTGGCCGATGGTAGTGGCTTCCGCGGCGGGCCAACCGGCTCCGATCGCGGTCCGGCCGTCGGTTGCCGGTACAACGGCGACCGGACTGCCTTCGTTCCCGAAGAGGGCGCCGGGAGGCGGCATGAGGCGGCGGAAGGTGGCAGGTGGCAGGTGGCAGCGCGAGGCGGCGGGCCGTGTGGGTTCCGCCGCCGCACGCGCACCGGCGCCGCCCCCGCGGAGACCCGCGGCGACGACGCCGGTGTGTGCCGTATGCGGTTGTCCGGGCCCGTGCCGTCACCCCGAGTCGACGGCGACGGGCGGCTTCACGGTGCCTCGCCCTAGCTTTCCGCCAGGATGTGCGAGAGCTCCTGATCGAGATCGAAGTGCCGGTGTTCCGTGCCGGGCGGCACGGCGGCGTCTGTGCGCTTCAGGAAGGACTCCAGGGCTCGTGCCGGGGCCTCGAGCAGTGCCTCGCCCTCCGGGGAGCTCAGGGCGATGCACACGACGCCCTGGCCATGACTGCGGGACGGCCAGACACGGACGTCGCCGGTGCCGGTGGGGCGGTGGAGACCTTCGGCGAGGAGGTCGCGGGCGAACACCCACTCGACGGTTTCCTCGGCTCCGGTGTGGAAGGTGGCGTGCACGGCGTAGGGGTCGGCCGTGTCGTACCGCAGGCCTGCGGGGACAGGCAGGGAGGACTCGCTCGACACAACGAGGCGCAGGTGCAGCTCGCAGCTGACCGTGGTGTTCATAAGCGCCAGGGCCTTTCGCTCAGTGTGCGCTCGGGGATTCGCACGTCGGCGAAATCGACATGCCACCTACGGTGCCGTTGTAAACCCCTCTGAGTGTTTTGCGTGCGTTTACGTAACTCTTCCGGCCGAGTGATCGTTCGGGTCGTGCGCCCATTCCGGTGACAGGTTTCGCTCCGGTAGTGTTTGGCTGTATGAACACGGGGAGTAACACGTCCGGCGAGGCAGTCGCGGCGGAAGACCGTACGGGGACGGACGAGGCCGCGGCCGGCCGCGCGCTGGGCTCACGGGCACCGGAATTCGTCAGGGCGCGCCGCGCCCTCCACCTGAGCTGGCAGGTCGGCGTATTCGTCGTCGGCCTCGCGGTGGTGGTGGCCGGCGTCGCCATGCTGGTGCTGCCCGGACCGGGCTGGGTCGTGATCTTCGGCGGCATGGCGATCTGGGCGACCGAGTTCGTCTGGGCCCAGCTGGTCCTGCGCTGGACCAAGCGCAAGGTCACCGAGGCGGCGCAGCGCGCCCTGGATCCCAAGGTGCGGCGCCGGAACATCATCCTGACCTCGATCGGCGTGGTGATCGTGGCCGTGCTGGCCGGAATCTACCTCTACAGGTTCGGGCTCGAAATGCCCTGGAAGATCAAGGACCAGTGATCCGCGGCGAGGGCGCGGCGACCCGGCCCCCGCTGGTCACAGGCACCCCCTGACATGGGGTAATGTTCTTCCTGCGTCCGGGCGATTAGCTCAGTGGGAGAGCGCTTCGTTCACACCGAAGAGGTCACTGGTTCGAACCCAGTATCGCCCACCGGATCATCAGGCGGCCCGGCTCACCCTCGTGAGCCGGGCCGTTCTGTCGTGCGTGCGCCCGGGCGGTCCCGAGGCGTGCCCGAGAGTCACGTGCGGCGCCTCCCGGGCCGGCCGGGCGGCCGTTCCGCTTCCGCGCGTCTTCACCCAACCGTGACCTTCCGCGCAGCCCGCCCCGGCGGGCCCATCGGTGTTCGGTCCGTCGGCCACACCGCGCCGACCTCGGCCTTCTCCGGTGCGGTCGGCCGAGCGGCCGGGATGGTCGTCCGCTCTGTCCGCGCCCCGTGCCCATGAATTCCTGTCCGAATCATTGACGTGCCCCCGGGCCCTCCGTAACTTGTGCCAGCAAGCGCTTACTTGAAACGATTCATGAGGCGGACGCGACGTCGCGGGGAGGCTCGTATGCAGCAGGACGGGAATGCGGAGAGGCGGACCGGGAGGCGCACGATCCTCAAAGCGGCGGGCGCCTCGCTGGCCGTCGCGGGGCTGGGTGCGACGGCCACCGCGTGCGGCGGCGGCAGCGGCTCGGGGGATGGGACGGTGACGATCCGTTACTCGTGGTGGGGCGCCGAGGACCGGGCCGAACGCATCAACAAGACCATTGCGCTCTTCGAGAAGAAGTACCCGAAGATCAAGGTCAAGACCGACTTCCAGCCGTACACCGACTTCTGGAAGAAGTTCAACACCCAGGCCTCCGGCGGGAACCCGCCGGACGTCTTCCAGAATGCCATCGGCTTTCTCCGCAAATACGACGCGAAGAATGTCCTGCTCGACCTGAGCGAGCAGACCAAGGCGGGAAACCTCTCCATGGACGGCTTCCGGGCCGGCCTGGAGAAGTTCGGTGAGATCGACGGGAAACTCCTCGGCGTGCCCGTCGGTTCGAATTCGATGGCCCTCGTCATCGACAGGCCCGTCTACACCAGGGCCGGCAGCAAGCCCGAACAGGGCTGGACCTGGGACGACTTCGACGAGGCGATGACGAGGATCCGGGACAGGACCGGGCGAGCCGGGGACAGCGGCATGTACGGCGTCATGTACCTCTACGACCTGTACCTGCGGCAGAACGGCAAGGCATTCTTCACCGAGGACGGGCTCGGCTTCTCCGAGGCCGACCTGACCACCTGGTGGACGAAGGCGGAGAAGGGCGTGCAGTCCGGCCTGTTCGCCGACCCGAAGAAGGTCGCCCAGATCAAGCCCAAGTCGGCGCTCTCCGCGGAGCTCGCGGGCAGCGAGTTCACCTGGGACAACTTCACCGTCCGCTACACCTCCGAGGGCAAGAGCGAGTACGGTCTCGCGCCGATCCCCACCACCGACGGCAAGCGCACCGGCCAGTACCTCGGCTCGCTGATGCTCAGTGCCTACAAGCGCACCGAGCACCCCGAGGAAGTCGCCCAGTTCATCGACTTCATGGTCCACGACCCCGAGGTCGCCAAGATCATGGGCTACGACCGCGGCGTTCCGACGACGCAGGCCCAGTACGACGCGTACCAGCCGACCGACCCGGTCAACAAGGCGATCGCCGCCTACGAGGCGTCCCTCGTCGAGGCGGGCGTCCTGGAGCAGATCACCCCGCACCCGAACGGTGCCGACATCTGCGAGGCCGCCTTCCTGCGCATCGCCGAGGAGATGGCGCTCGGCGAGCGGTCCGTCGAGGACGCCGTGAAGCAGTTCTTCTCCGAGTCGAAGACGGCTCTCGTCGGCTGATGGGGAACGCAGTGACACACGCCCCTGCGAGGGAGGGCCTGGCCGCGGAAGCCGAGCCGCGGCACGGACCGGTGAAGTCTCCGCGCCCCGCCGAGCTGAAGCGGCGGGGCCGCCGGGAGAATCTGGCCGGCTACCTCTTCATGTCCCCCTGGATCGCCGGATTCCTGCTGCTGACTGCGGGACCGATGGTCGCCTCGCTCTACTTCGCGTTCACCGACTACAACCTGTTCGACGCTCCCAAGTGGATCGGCCTGGACAACTTCTCCGAGATGTTCGGCGACCCGCGCTGGCGCCACTCGGTCCAGATCACCCTGTGGTACGTCGTCGTCGGCACGCCGATCAAGCTGATCGCGGCGCTGGGTGTCGCGCTCCTGCTGGCGCAGAAGCGGCGCGGGCAGGCCTTCTACCGGGCCGCCTTCTACGCCCCGTCACTGATCGGCGCGAGCGTGTCCGTCGCCATCGTGTGGAAGGCGATCTTCTCGGACGACGCGGTCGTCGACCGTACGCAGCAGTTCTTCGGGATCGGCGCCGGCGGCTGGACCGGCGACCCGGACCTGATCATCTACAGCCTGGTGGCCCTGACCGTCTGGCAGTTCGGCGCCCCCATGGTCATCTTCCTGGCCGGCCTCAAGCAGGTGCCGCGCGAGCTGTACGAGGCGGCCGATGTCGACGGGGCGGGCAAGCTGCGGCAGTTCTGGAACATCACGCTGCCGATGATCTCCCCGGTCCTCTTCTTCAACGTCCTGCTGGAGACGATCCACTCCTTCCAGATCTTCAGCTCCGCCTACATCGTCGGCGGCGGCGCCGGCGGCAACGCCTGCGGTCCCGCGGACGGCACGATGGTCTACACCTGTTATCTGTACGTCCAGGGCTTCGAGAACAGCCGGATGGGCCTGGCCTCCGCCATGGCCTGGATGCTGCTGGTCGCGGTCGCCCTGGTCACCGCGGTGCTGTTCTGGTCCCAGAAGCGCTGGGTGCACTACGAGGAGGGCGGCCGATGAGCGCGCAGGCCACCGACGTCACGCCCGCCCCGCCCGCGAAGGGAGCCCTGCGGCGCAGGCTGCCGGGTTCGCTCGCCTGGCATCTCGGGTCGCTGGCGATCCTCGCGGTGATCCTCTACCCGGTGCTCTGGGTGATCGGCGGCTCCTTCAAGGAGAGCGGGGACATCGTCGGCAGCCTGGACCTCTTCCCCGGCGACCCGATCCTCTCCAACTACACGAGCCTCGCCGACGGCATCGCGGACATCTCCATCTCCACGTTCTTCTTCAACTCACTCTTCCTCGCGGTCGGTTCGGTGATCGGGATCGTGGTGTCCTGCTCACTGACCGCCTACGCCTTCGCGAAGATCCGGTTCGCGGGCCGCAACCTGCTGTTCACGCTGATGATCGGCACACTGCTGCTGCCGTACCACGTGCTGCTGATCCCGCAGTACGTGCTGTTCCGCAACATGGACATGATCAACACGTACACCCCGCTGCTGCTGGGGAAGTACCTGGCCACGGAGGCCTTCTTCGTCTTCCTGATGGTGCAGTTCATGCGCAATCTGCCCAGGGAACTGGACGAGGCGGCCCGCCTCGACGGCTGCGGGCACTTCCGCATCTACTGGTCGATCGTGCTCCCGCTGTGCCGGCCGGCCCTGATCACGAGCGCGATCTTCACCTTCATCAACTCGTGGAACGACTTCATGGGCCCGCTGATCTACCTCAACGAGCCCGGCAAGTACACCGTCTCCCTCGGCCTGAAGATGTTCGTGGACCAGGAAGGGCTGGCGAACTACGGCGGCATGATCGCCATGTCGCTCGTCGCCCTGCTGCCCGTCCTCGCCTTCTTCCTGGCCTTCCAGCGCTATCTGATCGACGGCATGGCGACGTCCGGTCTGAAGGGCTGAGGTGAACCGATCGTGACCGACGCACGCGCCAAGGCCCGCACGGAGCGGGGGGAGTCACGCTTCGCCGAGGGGTTCGCCCTGTTCGCCGAGTGCCTGCTCACCGGGGTGTGGATCGCGGTGGCCTCGCTGCCGCTGGTCACCTACCCCGCCGCGTTCGCGGCCGGCGCTCGGCATCTCGGGCGCCGCCTCGCCCACGAGCGCGGCGGCTGGCGGGAGTTCACGGCCGACTTCCGGGCGGCGGTGCGCCGCGGCTGGCTCGTCGGGCTCGCCGGGTGGGCCGCCCTGGCCGCGGTCTGGGTGGACGTGCAGGCCGTACGCAACGGTCTGCCGGGCGGTCCCCTGGTGGGTGCCGTAGGGATCCTCGCCCTGATCGGCGCGGCCGTGGCCGGGTTGCGCGCGGCGGCGGCCTGGCGGCCCGGCGCCTCCTGGCGGTCGCTGCTCGCGCAGGCCGGCCGCCGCACCGTGCTCGACCCCGCAGGTTCCTTCCTGATCGTCGGCGGGCTGGCAGTCGTGGTCTGCTCGGCCTGGTTCAGCGCGCCGCTGGCGGTCGCCGTCCTCGGCGCCGTAGCCGCGGCGGCCGTCGCCGTGGAGGAGCGCTACCGGCGCCGCTGACGCGGCGCCTTTGCCCCCAGGGCCGGCGTCCCGGCGCCGCACCTCTGTGTCATGCCCGTGACAGGCACCCCTCGCACGCAGAGCCATTCCCTCGACACCCCCTGCACCCGCCCCGCCCCGCCCCGCACGGAACGGAAAGGAAAGGCCATGTCCCCCATCCCCCGCAGGTCCCTCCTCAAGGCGGCCGCCGTCGCCGGAGCCGCCGCCCAGTTCAGCTGGGCGCTGGGCGCGAAGAACGCCCAGGCCGCACCCGCCGCCAAGGACGCCGACGCCGACCCCGTCACCCTGACCTGGCTCGAGGACGGTGGCCTCGGCGCCGCCCCCGGCTCCACCGTCGGCGTCCCGTGGCCCAAGGGCACCTACCAGCAGGACCAGTCCTTCGCGGTCACGGACGCGGACGGCAAGGCCGTACCCGCCCAGTCCTGGCCCCTCGCCTACTGGCCGGACGGCTCCCTCAAGTGGACCGCGCACGCCGTCGGCTCCGGCAACGGCAGACTCACTCTGACCGCCGGCACCCCCGCCGCGCCCGCGAAGAAGGTCACCGTCGACCGGCGCGGCGGCACCATCGACATATCGACCGGTGTCATCACCGCGAGAATCGGCACATCCGGATCGGCCCTGATCAAGTCGGTCACCAGAGGCTCCACCGAGATCGCGAAGAACGGCCGCCTCGTCCTGCTGCGCCAGCCCGAGATCGAGGACGGCGACCAGGGCACCGTGAAGTACGAGCGCTTCGACGGCGCCATCGACGAGGTGCAGGTCGAGCAGGACGGCCCGGTCCGCGCCGTCGTACGCATCGACGGCAAGCACCGCAAGGGCCACCGCGGCTGGCTGCCCTTCTCCATCCGTCTCTACTTCTACGCGGGCGCCGACTCCTTCCGCATGGTGCACACCATCACGTTCGACGGGAAGCAGGAGCCCGGCAAGGCGAGCGGCGACTTCATCCGCGGCCTCGGCGTCCGCTTCACCGTCCCGATGCGCGACGAGTCCTACGACCGGCACATCCGCATCGGCGGCGAGGGCACCGGCCTGCTCCGCGAGGCCGTCAAGGGCATCACCGGCCTGCGTCGCGACCCCGGCGCGGCCGTACAGGCGGCGCAGTTCGCGGGGGAGAGGCTGCCCGACCCCGCCACCTGGGACCAGCGGGTCACCACCCGCCTGAAGTACATCCCCGAGTGGGGCGACTACACCCTCTCCCAGCTCTCCGCCGACGGCTTCTCCCTGCGCAAGCGCACCAAGAAGGGCCACGGCTGGATCGGCGCCGGCGGCGGCCGGCGCGCCTCCGGCTTCGGCTACGTCGGCGGAACGAGCGGCGGACTCTCCTTCGGCCTGCGCGACTTCTGGGAGAAGCACCCCGCCCAGCTCGACATCCGCGACGCCCAGACCGACGAGGCCGAGGTCACCCTCTGGCTCTGGTCACCCGAGGCCCAGCCCATGGACCTGCGCTTCTACCACGACGGCATGGGCCAGGACACCTTCCCCGAGCAGCTCGAAGGCCTCAACATCACCTACGAGGACTACGAGCCCGGCTTCGGCACCCCCTACGGCATCGCCCGCACCTCGGAGCTGCTGTTCTGGGCCAACGCCGCCACCCCGAGCGCCGAGACACTCGCCGAACAGGTCGAGGCCGTGCGCGTACTGCCCCAGCTGGCCGCCCCGCCGGCGCAGCTCATCAAGTCCAAGGTCTTCGGCCCCGGCCTCTACTCCGAGCCCGACCGCTCCACCCCCGCCAAGGCGAAGATCGAGGACCACCTCGACTTCCTCTTCACCTACTACAAGGACCAGGTGGAGCAGCGCCGCTGGTACGGCTTCTGGGACTACGGCGACATCATGCACACCTACGACCCCGCCCGGCACCAGTGGCGCTACGACATCGGCGGCTACGCCTGGGACAACTCCGAACTCTCCCCGGACCTCTGGCTCTGGTACGCCTACCTGCGCTCCGGCCGCGCCGACATCTTCCGCTTCGCCGAGGCCATGACCCGGCACACCGGCGAGGTGGACGTCTACCACCTCGGCGAATGGGCCGGCCTCGGCACCCGGCACGGAGTCCAGCACTACGCCGACAGCGCCAAGCAGCAGCGCATCGCCAACACCACCTACCGGCGCTACTACTACTTCCTCACCGCCGACGAACGCGTCGGCGACCTCATGCACGCCAACGTCGACTCCGACGAGACCTTCCTCGCCCTCGACCCGCTCCGCAAGATCCGCACCGAGCCGTACACCCCCGACCGCCACGCCCTGTCGGTCGGCTTCGGCACCGACTGGAGCGGTCTGGTCTCGGCCTGGCTGACCGAGTGGGAACGCAAGGGCCCCAAGTGGGAGAAGGCCAAGGCCCGCGTCCTGTCCACCATGGAGACCATCGCCGCCCAGCCCAACGGCTTCGTCCAGGGCAGCGGCCTGTACGACCTGGACACCGGCAGGTTCGCCGTCGCCGACACCCCGAAGGTGGACGTCTCCCACCTGTCGGCCGTCTTCGGCCTGAACGAACTGTGCGCCGAACTGATCGACCTCGTCGACATGCCGGAGTTCGACGAGGCGTACTACGACTACTGCCGCTACTTCAACGCCTCCAAGGCCGAACAGGCGGCACGGTACGGCAGCAACTTCGGCAGCCTGATCCTCTTCCAGGGCCACTCGCGCCTCGACGCCTACGCGGCCGTACGGACCGGGGACGAGAAGCTCGCCACGCGCGCGTGGCAGAAGTTCTACGACTCCGACGGCTACAAGGAGTCGGCCCCTTGGCGGACGGAGAAGCTGAGCGGCCCGGTCACGCTGGTGCCGGGCAGCGAGGCGAGCTGGGTCTCCACCAACGACACCGCGCTCTACGGCCTCGCCGCCATCGAGAACCTGGCACTTCTGGGCGACAGGATGCCGTAACCGGCATGTGAGGGGCGCGGGCCCGGGCACACTCCACAGGTGGACTGGAACCATTACCGATTCCGCAGCCTGTGGGCCCTGCCCGCACCCGTCCCGGCCGTCTACCGCGCGCTGGAACGGATCGAGGACTATCCCCGCTGGTGGCCCCAGGTGCGCCAGGTCACCCGGCTCGACGACACCAGCGGGGTCGTCCGGTTCCGCTCACTCCTCCCGTACGACCTCACCGCGACCCTGCGCGAAGGCCGGCGCGATGCGGAGGCGGGGGTGCTGGAGGTCGCCATGACCGGTGACATGGAGGGCTGGGCGCGCTGGACGGTCGCCCCGCGCGGCACCGGCACCCTCGTCCGCTACGACCAGGAGGTCGACGTACGCAAGCCCCTGCTGCGCAGCCTCGCCGTGCCGGGGCGGCTCCTGTTCCGGGCCAACCACCGCCTGATGATGCGGGCGGGACGGCGCGGACTCGCCGCCCACCTGGAGGGCGGTCACCAAGCGGTTTGAAGGAAACGCGCCGGGCCCTGTATTGTTCAGTGCGTTCCCGGGCGATTAGCTCAGTGGGAGAGCGCTTCGTTCACACCGAAGAGGTCACTGGTTCGAACCCAGTATCGCCCACGTTCGCGAGAGCGACGTGCGTCCGCAGACAATGCGGACCACGTCGCTCTCGTCGTGTTGTGCGCGGCTTCGCCGCGCGAAGTGGTCGCCACCCACACCCTCGTGCCCGGCGTTGCCCGTGGCCGGGGCGGTTCGCTCACGCCGCCGCCGGCAGGTCCGGCCGCAGCGGCCAGGCCGGGTCCACCGCCTCCTCGGTGCCGTTGAGCGCGAACCACGCCTGCAGCCCCCGTGCCTGCCCCGCGTGCCAGACGGCCTGGAGCGTGTGCAGCTCGGCGGTGGACAGGCGTTCCAGCCGCCCCGGGAAGCGGCGCCCCACCGCCCGTACGACCTCCAGCGCGGCCTGCGCGTCGGCCGCCGCGTCGTGCGCGTCCGCCAGCTCCACGCCGTAGTGCGCGCACAGGTCGGTGAGGGTGCGGCGGCCCTTGCGGTACCGGTCCAGGTGTTTGTCGAGCACGCGCGGGTCGAGGACGTGCAGCGACGTCCGCTCCACCCAGCGGCCGAGGGAGGAGGCGCGGTGCCGGCGCAACTCCCGGTCCAGCAGTGTCAGGTCGAACGGCGCGTTCATCACCACGAGCGGGCGTCCGGCGCGGGCCTGCTCGGCCAGCGCCTCCGCTATCTCGTACATCACCGGCGCCGGCCAACGGCCGTGGCGCTGCACATGCTCCTCCGTCAGCCCGTGCACCGCGGTCGCCGCCTCGGGCACCGGCACGCCCGGGTTCACCAGCCACCGGGTCACGCGCGGCCTCAGCCCCGGCGCGTCCTGCACGACGAGGGCCGCCGACACGATCCGGTCGGTCTCGACGTCCACACCCGTCGTCTCCGTGTCGAAGGCGGCCAGCGGCCCCTCGAACCAGCTCGTCATAGGGCACTCAACTCCTCGTTCGCGTACGGCAGCTGACGCGCCGTCCACTGTCCCGATTCGGTGATACCCGGGCTGTTTGCGGCGTACGCCGGAAGGAGACAACAGGAGTACGGGTCCTCGCAGTTCAGCGACCCGCAGTGGGGATACACCAGTTCTGGAAGGCTGTTGGCCATGGCCATGGCGCAGCCCGAACGGGGCGGGCTGCTGCCCGAGCGCACGGCCCCCTCTCGCGGCTCTCTCGCCACCACCGCCTGCATGGAGACCTTGCAGGTCGGCTACCTCCACGCGGTCGCGGCGGCGGCGGGCTGCTCGCTCTCCCAGCCCTTCCCGGACAACGGCATCGACTGGCACGTCAGCCACAGCGCCCCCGGGCACACGGTCGACGACGAGGTCACCATCAAGGTGCAGCTCGAGGCGACGTACCAGATCCCGCCCAGCCCACCCGGCCGCTTCTTCTCCTTCACGCTCGACAACGACCACCTGGCGAAGCTCGCCCGCACCCCGGTCTCCGTGCACAAGATCCTGGTCGTGATGATCGTCCCCCGGTCCCGGGGCCAGTGGCTGCGGGCCGGGCACGACCGGCTCGGTCTCAGGCACTGCTGCTACTGGACCAACCTCGCCGGACACCCGGTCACCGGCCGGCGGCGTACCACCGTGCGGATACCGACCGCGCGGGTCTTCGACGACCGGGCGCTGTGCGAGATCATGACGCGGGTCGGGACGGGAGGGAAACCATGACGCACCGCCCGACCGGTGAACCCCTGCGCGCCGTGCGGCCGCACCCCGCCGACACCGCCGGTGACCCGGCCTGGGACGACGGCAGCCCGCCCGGGTCCGGCACCATCGACCCGGCCGTGCTGACCGCCCTGCTCCACCGGCACGGATGGCGGCGTCGCGGCGGCGCCCCGGGCCGCTACGGCCGCTGGACCCCGCCCGGCCCGGCCGCCGGTGCCACGAGCCTGCTGGTGCCCGTCAGCCGCGCCTTCCCCGACAGCGACGACCTGCTCGGCGAGGCCCTGCTCGCGCTGTCCCGCAGCGGCACGCCCGCCGCCCGCGAGATCCTCCTCTCCCTCGCCGTGCCCAGCGACGAGATCCGCTGGGGGCGCGACGTACCGACCGGACCCGGCGACACCGCCTCCTGGACCGTGGAGGAACAGCTGCGTTCCGCCGCGCGCCGGATGCTGCTCGCCGGAGCACTCGCCACACGCGCGCGTGCGGGCTACTACGGCGCGCGGCACCGGCGCGCCGCCGCCGAGGCCCTGGAGAACGTCCTGGTCGGTCCCGCCCCCGGCGGCCGCCGGCTCACCGCGTTCGTGCCCGTCACCACCGGCCGCCCCCTCGCCGTACGCCTCCACCACGCCCTCTGCGCCGCCCGTGAGGCCGTCGACTACCGGCGGGCCACCGGCGGCATGGAGGCCTTCGACACGGCCGTCGCCGCGGGCGTCAGCCACGAGCTCACCGAGGCGCTCGTCGCCCTGGTCCGCGGCACGGAGGGCGCCCGGATCGCCGTCGACTGGGCACCGGCCGCCGGGGTCCCCGAGGGCTGCGCCGCCTACGCCGAACCCGTCGAGTTCTCGCCCGGCGACCTGCCCGCCCTGCGCGAGGCCGCCGCCCGCTACCTGCGCGCCGAGCCCTCCGTACCGGTCCGGATCACCGGCACCGTCGTCCGCATGCGCCGTCCCGGGCCGCGCGGCGCGGGCACCGTACGGCTGCGGGTGCTGGCCGGGGCGGACGTCCCGCACGTACGGATCACGCTGGACGAGGAGGCGTACCGGATCGCCGGGCACGCCCATCTCGTCGGGCTGCCGGTGCGGGTGCTCGGCCGGCTGGAGAGCAGGGGCGGCTTCCGCCGGCTCACCGGCGCCTGCGAGATCGCCCCCGTACCGGCCGACGACGCGGAGCGGGACCGGCTGCTGAAGGCGGTCCAGGAGCACGTGGAGGTGGCGGCCTTCTTCGAGGAGACCTGCGGAGGGGACGGCGGGGACGACGGCGACCGCGGGGACGACGGCGACCGCGGGGACTGATTTCGCGGTGAGCGGGCCGGGGTCGGTACGATCGCCCTCATGCGTGCGCTTTGGTATGGCGCCGCAGCCCCACTTCAGTCAGGAGAGACCGGTGTCAGACGTCCGTGTGTTCATCCAACGCGATTCCGAGCGGGAAGAACGCGTGGTGACTACGGGCACGACGGCCGCCGAGCTCTTCACCGGCGAGCGCTCGATCGTCGCCGCCCGCGTGTCCGGTGAGCTGAAGGACCTCGCCTACGAGGTCCAGGACGGCGAGACCGTCGAGGGTGTCGAGATCTCCTCCGAGGACGGTCTGAACATCCTGCGCCACTCCACCGCGCACGTCATGGCGCAGGCCGTGCAGGAGCTGTTCCCCGAGGCCAAGCTGGGCATCGGTCCGCCCGTCAAGGACGGCTTCTACTACGACTTCGACGTCGAGAAGCCCTTCCACCCCGATGACCTCAAGGCCATCGAGAAGAAGATGCAGGAGATCCAGAAGCGCGGCCAGCGCTTCTCGCGCCGCGTCGTCACCGACGACGCCGCCCGCGAGGAGCTCGCCGGCGAGCCGTACAAGCTGGAGCTGATCGGCCTCAAGGGCTCCGCGTCGCACGACGACGGCGCGGACGTCGAGGTCGGCGCCGGCGAGCTGACGATCTACGACAACCTGGACGCCAAGACCGGCGAGCTGTGCTGGAAGGACCTCTGCCGCGGTCCCCACCTGCCCACCACCCGGAACATCCCGGCGTTCAAGCTGATGCGCAACGCCGCCGCCTACTGGCGCGGCAGCGAGAAGAACCCGATGCTCCAGCGTATCTACGGCACCGCCTGGCCGTCCAAGGACGAGCTGAAGGCGCACCTGGAGTTCCTCGCCGAGGCCGAGAAGCGCGACCACCGCAAGCTCGGCAGCGAGCTGGACCTGTTCTCCGTCCCCGAACAGATCGGCTCCGGCCTCGCCGTCTTCCACCCCAAGGGTGGCGTGATCCGCCGGGTCATGGAGGACTACTCGCGGCGCCGCCACGAGGAGGAGGGGTACGAGTTCGTCTACACCCCCCACGCGACGAAGGGGAAGCTCTTCGAGACCTCGGGGCACCTGGACTGGTACGCCGACGGCATGTACCCGCCCATGCAGCTCGACGAGGGCGTGGACTACTACCTCAAGCCCATGAACTGCCCGATGCACAACCTGATCTTCGACGCGCGCGGCCGCTCGTACCGTGAACTGCCGCTGCGCCTGTTCGAGTTCGGGACCGTGTACCGGTACGAGAAGTCGGGCGTCGTGCACGGCCTGACCCGGGCCCGCGGCTTCACCCAGGACGACGCGCACATCTACTGCACCCGCGAGCAGATGTCGGAGGAGCTCGACAAGACGCTCACCTTCGTGCTGAACCTGCTGCGCGACTACGGCCTGACCGACTTCTACCTGGAGCTGTCCACCAAGGACCCGGAGAAGTTCGTCGGCTCCGACGAGGCCTGGGAAGAGGCCACCGAGACGCTCCGCCAGGTCGCCGAGAAGCAGAACCTGGAGCTCGTGGCGGACCCGGGCGGTGCCGCGTTCTATGGCCCGAAAATCTCCGTTCAAGCGCGCGATGCCATCGGGCGCACCTGGCAGATGTCGACCATCCAGCTCGACTTCAACCTGCCGGAGCGCTTCGACCTGGAGTACACGGCTGCGGACGGCTCGAAGACCCGCCCGGTCATGATCCACCGTGCGCTGTTCGGCTCCATCGAGCGGTTCTTCGCGGTGCTCCTGGAGCACTACGCGGGCGCTATGCCGCCGTGGCTCGCTCCGGTGCAGGCGGTGGGTATCCCGGTGGGGGACGCTCACGTGCAGTACCTGGAGGAGTTCGCGGCGGAGGCACGGCGGAAGGGGCTGCGTGTCGAAGTGGATTCCTCCTCGGACCGGATGCAGAAGAAGATCCGGACGCAGCAGAAGCAGAAGGTTCCCTTCATGATCATCGTCGGTGACGAGGACATGCACGGGGGCACGGTGTCGTTCCGCTACCGCGACGGTTCGCAGGAGAACGGCATTCCGCGTGACCAGGCGCTGGCGAAGCTCGTTGATGTGGTGGAGCGCCGGATTCAGGTGTGACGCTGTCCCCGCACGAGCGGGGCTGGTCCGGACGCGATCGGTCGGACCTGGCATATGTCGACCTGCTCCCCGCACCAGCGGGGATCGGCCCCCGGGAGCGGTCCCGGGGGCTCTTTTCGATCCCGAGCCCGCGCGCCATATGCTGCACGCATGACGAGTGAGCCGGAGCAGCAGATGGGGGTGGGGACCCAGGACGCGTTCCAGCGCCTGTGGACGCCCCACCGGATGGCCTACATCCAGGGCGAGAACAAGCCGAGCGGCCCCGGCGCCGACGACGGCTGCCCCTTCTGCTCGATCCCGGCCAAGTCCGACGAGGACGGTCTCGTCATCCGGCGCGGTGAGCTGGTCTACGCGGTGCTCAACTTGTACCCCTACACCGGCGGTCACACCATGGTCGTCCCGTACCGCCACGTCGCCGACTACACCGAGCTGACCGACGTGGAGACCGCGGAGCTCGCCGAGCTGACCAAGCAGGCGATGACGGCCCTGCGCACCGCGTCCGGCGCCCACGGCTTCAACATCGGCATGAACCAGGGCACGGTGGCCGGTGCGGGCATCGCCGCCCATCTCCACCAGCACGTCGTGCCCCGCTGGGGCGGCGACACCAACTTCATGCCGGTCGTCGGCCACACGAAGGTACTGCCGCAGCTGCTGGGGGACACCCGCAAGATGCTGGCGGAGGCGTGGCCCGCCGCCTAGCTGCGGGCAGTCGTGCCGCTGGGGCGGCACGGGTGGGCGCAGCGGCACCCCCGTCAGCGCCGGGCCGCGCGTCCCACCCCTGAGCCGCAGCCCCGGGCACCTGAAGACAGGCCTACGCGTTGTACAGGTCCGCCTTACCCGGCGTCGGGTCCTGCACCGCCGTACTGAGGAACGCCGACCGCGTCCCGAACTTCTCCGTGTCCACGCCGTTCTCCTCCAGCACCCTGATCGCCGACGAGTGCACCACCCGCAGCACCGGCGCCGCCGCCCGCAACGCGTCGTCGGCCATGAAGCGGTGGCGCCACGGCTGGTCCGCCCACGCGTGGCGCAGCCCGAACGGCTCCGGCAGGCCGATCGTGCCGCCGAGCCAGTTCAGCAGCGGCGGATACCAGGTGAGCGGGGCGCGGACGGCGAGCCGTACGACCTCGTTCGCGGTGACCAGCGGGAGCATCACCTTGCGCGTCTCCCACGGCTTGAACGACTTGGCGACCTCCTTGGAGGGAGCCTCCGGCTTGGTGGTGAACAGCGGGTTCACCGGGCCCAGGGCATGGCCGGTGACCTCGATGCGCAGCGTCTCGTGCAGCACGGTCACCGTGATCAGCATGGTGATGACCAGCTGGCCGTCCCACAGGGTCCACTGGACGCCCAGGTAGTGCCGGTCACCGGCGCCGAACTGCTGCTTGTTGCAGATGTCCTGAATCGCGTGCGACTTGACCTGGTACGCCTCGACGTCCGTGCCCTCCGGGCGGGACACCGCCTTGGCGTTCTCCCCGATGGGCGTCACGACCCAGTGCCGTATGGAGGGCTTCGTGAAACCGCCGGTGTTGAGCGGGCCGCGCTCCAGCATGCGCAGCTGGTCGTGGATGGCCCGGACGACGTCCCAGCTGCGGAAGGGGTGGATCTCCCGGGTCGGGTCGGCCGGCACCAGGTTCTCGGCGAGCTGCCAGCTGCCCCAGCGGGTGCCCATGCCGAGTATGCCCTTGGGGCCGGCGTAGAAGACCGAGTTGGACTGCTGCTCGGCGCCGAGCTTGGCCAGTGACTGGCGCAGCTGCTCGGCCGCGGTCTCACCCGGGTTGCTGGGCACCGCCTCGGGGACCTTGGCGCCGACGCCGCTGCCCGACAGGAGGCCGTCCCAGCGCTCCCGCAGGTCCCTCGCCGTGCCCTCGCAGATGCGCTTGGCCCAGAACCAGCCGACGACGGGCAGGACGACCGCGGCGCGCGCGTACCAGGCCCAGAAGCCGGAGAAGGGCATCTTGAGGAGGAACAGCACGGCCAGCGCGGCGATCGCCACGAGCACCGCGGTGCCCAGGGCCCCGGCCTGTTTGTTCTCCGCCTTGGCGACGGTGGTGCGGATCTGGAAGCCGAGCAGCCAGACCAGCATGCCGGGCAGGAACAGCAGACCGCACAGCACGATCACCGTGGACAGCCGGGCGTCGCGCGCCTTGCGGATGCCGTTGGCCGCCAGGCAGTGCTCGACGACCACCTGCGGCTCGGCACCGAAGGACTGGATGAGGGGCTTGCGGCCGCTGCCCAGCATCCGGTCGGCCACCGCGCGGGAGAAGGCCTCGCCGAGGTTGGGCCGGAAGATGGTGGCCCAGGACCGGCCCGCGTTGAGGGACGTCTGGTGCCACTCGTTGTCGGCCTTCTTGATCTCCTGCAACTCGCTGTCCCGGTAGGCGGCCGAGGCCAGCGCGAAGGTGGCCGTCTGGCCTCCGTCGTCCGTACGCGGCACCTGCGGTCCGAAGAAGTCCGCGTAACCGCCGTCAACGGTCATTCCCGCCCCCGATCGCCACCACTGTCGCTCCTGCGGCCTTCCCGACTTCGGTGCCCGGCACACCTGTTGATCAGGTCATCAGCGTATCCGCCGACACCGACATGCGGCACCGGACGGCGAAAGGCGCCCCCGCGCGCGCGGTTTGCCCCGGTGTTGCGCCGTCGTGCGCCCGGACCCGGCAGACCGGTAACGAGCCTCATCCCGGTGTGAGTCGAAGGCACGACCGGCGCGGGGGAAGTCCGCGCCGGTCCTCTGCCGCGCACCCCTAGGACGCCGCCCGCAGCTCCTCCCGGAGGCGTTCCGCGATCTGCGGCGGCATCGGTTCGTGCCGCGCGTAACGGCGGTCGAAGCGCGCGGTGCCGTGCGTCAGGGAGCGCAGGTCCACCGCGTACCGGCCGATCTCGATCTCCGGCACCTCGGCCCGGACGAGGGTCCGCCCGCCGCTCGTCTGCTCGGTGCCGAGCACCTTGCCGCGCCGACCGGACAGATCGCTCATCACGGCGCCCACGTAGTCGTCGCCGATCAGCACGTTCACCTCGGCCACCGGCTCCAGCAGGTGGATCCTCGCCGCGGCCGCGGCCTCCCGCAGCGCCAGTGCGCCGGCCGTCTGGAAGGCGGCGTCGGAGGAGTCCACCGAGTGCGCCTTGCCGTCCCGCAGCGTGACCCGCACGTCGATCAGCGGATGCCCCGCGGCGACGCCCTTGGCGGCCTGCGCGCGGACGCCCTTCTCGACGGACGGGACGAACTGCCGGGGCACCGCGCCGCCGACCACCTCGTCCACGAACTCGAGGCCCGAACCGCCCGGCAGTGGCTCCACCTCGATCTCGCAGATGGCGTACTGACCGTGCCCGCCGGACTGCTTCACGTGGCGCCCGCGCCCGGCCGCCCGGTCCCCGAACGTCTCCCGCAGGGAGACCCGGTGGGGTACGACGTCGACCTGGACGCCGTAGCGGCTGCGCAGCCGTTCGAGCGCCACGTCGGCGTGGGCCTCGCCCAGGCACCACAGGACCACCTGGTGCGTGTCCTGGTTCTGCTCCAGGCGCATCGTCGGGTCCTCGGCGACCAGCCGCGAAAGCCCCTGGGAGAGTTTGTCCTCGTCGGGCTTGCTGTGCGCCTGGATGGCGAGCGGCAGCAGCGGGTCCGGCATCTCCCACGGGGCCATCAGCAGCGGGTCGTCCTTGGCCGAGAGCGTGTCGCCGGTCTCCGCGCGGCTCAGCTTGGCCACGCACGCCAGGTCGCCCGCGATCACGTGCGAGACCGGCCGCTGCTGCTTGCCGAAGGGGGTCGACAGGGCGCCGATCCGCTCGTCCGCTTCGTGGAGGGCACGGCCCTCGTGACCGCGGTCGGCCAGTCCGTGCCCGGAGACGTGCACCGTCTGGTCGGCGCGCAGGGTGCCGGAGAACACGCGGACCAGCGAGATCCGGCCGACGTACGGGTCGGAGGACGTCTTGACGACCTCCGCGACCAGCGACTCGTCGGGATCGCACATCCGCAGCTCGCGCGGAGCGCCGTCGGGCGTGGTGACCCGGGGCGCCTCGCGCTCCAAGGGGGTCGGGAAGCCGCGCGTGACGAGCTCCAGCAGCTCGACCGTGCCGATCCCCTGCCGGGCGCCCTCGGCCGCGGGGGCGGCGGCCAGCACGGGAAAGAACACCCCGCGCGCCACGGCCCGTTCGAGATCCTCGATGAGCGTCTTGACGTCCACCTGCTCGCCGCCGAGATAGCGCTCCATGAGCGTCTCGTCCTCGCTCTCCGAGATGATTCCCTCGATCAGCATGGAGCGGGCCTCGTCGAGCGACGGCAATTGTTCCTCGCCCGGTTCGGACTCGTCGCGCTCGCCGGACGCGTAGTCGAACAGCTTCCGCGACAGCAGCCCGACGAGTCCCGTCACGGGTGCGTGCCCGTCGGGCGCCTGCGGCCCGTGCAGCGGCAGGTACAGCGGCAGCACGGCGTCGGGGTCGTCCCCGCCGAAGGCCTCCGCGCAGATCCGCGTCATCTCCTCGAAGTCCGCGCGGGCGGCCTCCAGGTGCGTGATGACGATGGCGCGCGGCATGCCGACGGCGGCGCACTCCTCCCACACCATGCGGGTCGAGCCGTCCACCCCGTCGGAGGCCGAGACGACGAAGAGGGCCGCGTCCGCCGCCCGCAGACCGGCCCTCAGCTCACCGACGAAGTCGGCGTACCCGGGGGTGTCCAGAAGGTTGATCTTGATGCCGTCCCATTCGACCGGCACCAGGGAGAGCTGTACGGAGCGCTGCTGCCGGTGCTCCATCTCGTCGTAGTCCGAGACGCAGCCGCCGTCCTCCACGCGGCCCGCCCGGTTCAGTGCTCCCGCCGTCAGCGCGAGAGCTTCCACCAGAGTCGTCTTGCCCGATCCGGAGTGGCCGACCAGCACCACATTCCGTACGGACGTGGGGTGGTCGGCCGCCGTAGCCCTTCCGGCGGCTCCGGGATGGGTGTGTGCCTTGTCGCCCATGTCCTTGCCTCCCGTGCACGGTGAGGTCACTGTGGGCGCGGACACGCGGGACCGCGTGCACTGGCGGCTCCGGCGACGCCCGCGGTCCTTCGAGCTTTCCACTCCCGTCACGCCGCGTCCATACGACGGCCCGATCCCGCCGCCCACCGGCCGCCCACCAGGGGCTCAGGGTGCCCGTCCGTCGCCCACGCGCGCGCGTGGCTACGATGGGCCAGCCGGTGGCCAGCAGGGGCCGCGGCCACACCGACCGTCGGGAAGGCCATGCTGAACAAGTACGCGCGTGCATTTTTTACGCGTGTCCTCACACCGTTCGCCGCGTTTCTCATCCGCCGGGGCGTCAGCCCGGACACGGTCACGCTGATCGGCACCGCCGGTGTGGTCGCGGGTGCGCTGGTCTTCTACCCCCTGGGTGAGCTCTTCTGGGGCACGGTCGTGATCACGCTCTTCGTCTTCTCCGACCTCGTCGACGGCAACATGGCCCGCCAGCTCGGCCGCTCCAGCCGCTGGGGCGCCTTCCTGGACTCCACGCTGGACCGGGTCGCCGACGGCGCGATCTTCGGCGGCTTCGCCCTCTGGTACGCGGGCGGCGGCGACGACATCGTGCTGTGCGCCGTGTCGATCTTCTGCCTGGCCAGCGGCCAGGTGGTGTCGTACACCAAGGCGCGCGGCGAGTCGATCGGCCTGCCGGTCGCCGTCAACGGGCTGGTCGAGCGCGCCGAGCGACTCGTCGTCTCGCTGGTCGCGGCCGGTCTCGCGGGGCTGCACAAGTTCGGGGTACCGGGCATCCAGTACCTCCTGCCGATCGCCCTGTGGATCGTCGCCGTCGGCAGCCTCGTCACGCTCGTCCAGCGGGTCGTCACGGTCCGCCGGGAGGCGGCCGAGGCGGACGCCGCCGCGCAGGAGAGCCAGGGCACCGAGGCGGCCAAGTGAGCGCTCGGGACCGGCTGGCCGACGGCCTGTACGGCGCCGGGTGGAGCACCGTGAGGAAGCTTCCCGAGCCGGTCGCCGTGCGGCTCGGCCGCACCGTCGCGGACGTCGCCTGGAAGCAGCGCGGCGCGGGCGTACGGCGCCTGGAGAGCAACTACGCGCGCGTGGTGCCGGACGCGAGCCCGGAACGGCTCGCCGCGCTGTCGCGCGCGGGCATGCGCTCGTACCTGCGCTACTGGATGGAGTCCTTCCGTCTCCCGGCGTGGAGCACCGGGCGGATCAGGTCGGGCTTCGCAGCCGAGGACCTGCACCACCTCACCGACGGCATGGACGCGGGCAAGGGAGTGGTCCTCGCCCTCCCGCACCTGGCCAACTGGGACCTCGCGGGCGCCTGGGTCACCACCGAGCTGGGCATCCCCTTCACCACGGTCGCCGAACGCCTCAAGCCGGAGACCCTCTACGACCGCTTCGTCGCCTACCGCGAGGGCCTCGGCATGGAGGTACTCCCGCACAGCGGCGGCACGGCGTTCGGCACACTGGCCCGGCGGCTGCGCGACGGCGGCCTGGTCTGCCTGGTCGCCGACCGCGACCTGTCCGCCTCCGGCGTGGAGGTCGACTTCTTCGGCGAGACGGCCCGGATGCCCGCGGGGCCGGCCCTGCTGGCGCTGCAGACCGGCGCACGGCTGCTGCCGGTGACGCTCTGGTACGACGACTCGCCCGTCATGAAAGGCCGGGTGCATCCGCCGGTCGAGGTCCCCGAGTCAGGTACCCGGGCCGAGAAGACGTCTGTCATGACACAGGCGCTGGCCGATGCCTTCGCCACGGGGATCGCCGACCACCCGGAGGACTGGCACATGCTCCAGCGCTTGTGGCTGAAGGACCTCGACCCCGCCAAGGCCCCCGCCGCGGCCGACGGGCAGGGCGCCTCGTGAAAATCGGCATCGTCTGCCCGTACTCCTGGGACGTGCCGGGCGGCGTCCAGTTCCACATCCGGGACCTGGCCGAGTACTTCATCCGTCTCGGCCACGAGGTCTCCGTCCTCGCCCCCGCCGACGACGACACCCCGCTGCCGCCGTACGTCGTCTCGGCCGGCCGCGCGGTGCCGGTCCCGTACAACGGCTCGGTGGCCCGCCTCAACTTCGGCTTCCTGTCGGCGGCCCGGGTACGTCGCTGGCTACACGACGGCGCCTTCGACGTCATCCACATCCACGAACCGACCTCGCCCTCGCTCGGCCTGCTGACCTGCTGGGCGGCGCAGGGCCCGATCGTGGCGACCTTCCACACATCCAACCCGCGTTCCCGCGCGATGATCGCCGCGTACTCGATCCTCCAGGCCGCCCTGGAGAAGATCAGCGCCCGCATCGCGGTGAGCGAGTACGCCCGCCGCACCCTCGTCGAGCACCTCGGCGGGGACGCGGTCGTCATCCCCAACGGCGTCGACGTCGACTTCTTCGCGGGTGCCGAGCCGAAGCCCGAGTGGCAGGGCGACACGATCGGCTTCATAGGGCGCATCGACGAACCCCGCAAGGGCCTGCCGGTGCTGATGCGGGCGCTGCCGAAGATCCTCGCCGCCCGCCCCGGGGCCCGGCTGGTGGTCGCCGGGCGCGGCGACGAGAAGGAGGCCGTCGCCTCCCTGCCCGCCGAGCTGCGCTCCCGGGTGGAGTTCCTCGGCATGGTCAGCGACGAGGACAAGGCCCGCTTCCTGCGCAGCGTCGACCTGTACGTGGCCCCCAACACCGGCGGCGAGAGCTTCGGCATCATCCTGGTCGAGGCCATGTCGGCCGGGGCCCCCGTACTCGCCTCGGATTTGGACGCCTTCGCCCAGGTCCTCGACCGGGGGGCGGCCGGCGAGCTGTTCCCCAACGAGGACGCCGACGCCCTGGCCGACGCGGCGGTACGGCTCCTCGCGGACCCACAGCGCCGCACCGCCCTGCGGGAACGGGGCAGCGCCCACGTACGGCGCTTCGACTGGTCCACGGTCGGCGCGGACATCCTGTCGGTCTACGAGACGGTCACGGCGGGTGCGGCAGCGGTGGCGACGGACGACCGGGCGACGGGACTGAGGGCACGCTTCGGCCTGGCGCGGGACTGAGGCCGGGCCTTCAGCCGACATCCTCAGCCCGTGTTCGAGGACGAGGCCGTCCAGGCCGAAGCGGGTGCCTGGGGGCGGCAGCCCCCAGCGACGGTCACCGTGAGGTACCCCGCCGACCCGGCGGAGCGCTCCCGTAGGGTTGCGCCCCGTGACCGCAACCCTCATCTGGATCCTGGTCGTCCTCGTGGCGATCGGCCTGTACCTGAGCTGGACGGCGGGGCGGCTGGACCGGCTGCACGCCCGGATCGACGCCGCCCGCGCCGCCCTCGACGCGCAGCTGCTGCGCAGGGCGTCCGTGGCCCAGGAACTCGCCACCTCCGGCGTGCTCGACCCGGCCGCCTCCATCGTCCTGTACGAGGCCGCGCACGCCGCCCGGCAGGCCGAGGAGGAGCACCGGGAGGTCGCCGAGAGCGAGCTGAGCCAGGCACTGCGGGCGGTGTTCGCCGACCCGCAGCAGGTGGACGTCCTGCGCGAGGCGCCCGGGGGAGAGGAGGCGATCCACGAGCTGGCCGAGGCCGTACGGCGCGTCCCGATGGCCCGGCGTTTCCACAACGACGCGGTGGGAGCCGCGCGCAGGCTGCGCGAGCACCGCAAGGTCCGCTGGTTCCGGCTCGCCGGCCACGCTCCCTTCCCGCCGGCCTTCGAGATGGACGACGAGTCGCCGGCGGCCCTGGTGGACAGGGCGGCGTAGAGCCGACGTCCCCCGCCGCCCCGGCCGGCGCTCCACGCCCCGGTCCGTCCAAAAGGATCCACCGGCTGTCCATTGGCCCTTGCTGTGGCCTGGTCCGTTCGCGTTTCCTCGGAGCTGCACAGACCCCCTTCCTTCAGTGAGGTACCCGTGTCCAGCACGCTCTCCGAGAACCAGACCCCCGAGACCGGCACCGCCCGCGTGAAGCGCGGCATGGCCGAGCAGCTCAAGGGCGGCGTGATCATGGACGTCGTCACGCCGGAGCAGGCGAAGATCGCCGAGGACGCGGGCGCCGTCGCCGTCATGGCCCTGGAGCGGGTCCCGGCCGACATCCGCAAGGACGGCGGCGTGGCCCGGATGTCCGACCCGGACATGATCGAGGGCATCATCGGCGCGGTCTCCATCCCGGTGATGGCCAAGTCCCGCATCGGCCACTTCGTCGAGGCCCAGGTCCTGCAGTCCCTCGGCGTCGACTACATCGACGAGTCCGAGGTCCTCACCCCGGCCGACGAGGTCAACCACAGCGACAAGTTCGCCTTCACCACCCCCTTCGTCTGCGGCGCCACCAACCTCGGTGAGGCCCTGCGCCGCATCGCCGAGGGCGCCGCGATGATCCGCTCCAAGGGCGAGGCCGGTACCGGCAACGTCGTCGAGGCCGTCCGCCACCTGCGCCAGATCAAGAACGAGATCGCCCGCCTGCGCGGCTACGACAACAACGAGCTGTACGCCGCCGCCAAGGAGCTGCGCGCCCCGTACGAGCTGGTCCGGGAGGTCGCCGAGCTGGGCAAGCTCCCCGTGGTCCTCTTCTCCGCCGGCGGTGTCGCCACCCCGGCCGACGCCGCGCTCATGCGCCAGCTCGGCGCCGAGGGCGTCTTCGTCGGCTCCGGCATCTTCAAGTCCGGCGACCCGGCCAAGCGCGCCGCCGCCATCGTGAAGGCGACCACCTTCTACGACGACCCGAAGATCATCGCGGAGGCGTCCCGCAACCTCGGCGAGGCCATGGTCGGCATCAACTGCGACACCCTCCCCGAGACCGAGCGCTACGCGAACCGCGGCTGGTAGGACGAGGACACCGGATCCATGAGCGACACCCCCGTCATCGGCGTCCTGGCCCTCCAGGGCGACGTACGGGAGCACCTCGTCGCCCTGGCCACGGCCGACGCCGTGGCCAGGCCGGTCAGGCGCCCCGAAGAACTCGCCGAGGTCGACGGCCTGGTCCTGCCCGGCGGCGAGTCCACCACCATCTCCAAACTGGCCGTCCTCTTCGGAGTGATGGAGCCCCTCCGCGCGCGTGTGCGGGACGGCCTGCCCGTCTACGGCACCTGCGCCGGCATGATCCTGCTGGCCGACAAGATCCTCGACCCGCGCTCCGGACAGGAGACGGTCGGCGGCATCGACATGATCGTGCGGCGCAACGCCTTCGGACGGCAGAACGAGTCCTTCGAGGCGGCCGTCGACATCAAGGGCGTCGAGGGCGATCCTGTGGAGGGCGTCTTCATCCGCGCCCCCTGGGTGGAGTCCGTGGGCGCCACGGCCGAGGTGCTCGCCGAGCACGAGGGCCACATCGTCGCGGTCCGCCAGGGCAACGCTCTGGCCACGTCGTTCCACCCGGAGCTGACCGGCGACCACCGCGTGCACCGCCTCTTCGCCGACATGGTGCGCGCGAACCGGGCGGCGGAGTCCTTGTAGGATTCCTGCGTTCGTTCGTTCAAAGACGGGTTACGCGAAGGAGACAGGCAGATGTCCGGCCACTCTAAATGGGCCACGACGAAGCACAAGAAGGCCGTCATCGATGCCAAGCGCGGCAAGCTCTTCGCGAAGCTGATCAAGAACATCGAGGTCGCGGCCCGCATGGGGGGCGTCGACATCGAGGGCAACCCGACGCTCTACGACGCCATCCAGAAGGCGAAGAAGCAGTCGGTCCCGAACAAGAACATCGACTCCGCGGTCAAGCGCGGCGGTGGCCTCGAGGCCGGCGGCGCCGACTACGAGACGATCATGTACGAGGGTTACGGCCCGAACGGTGTCGCGGTACTCATCGAGTGCCTCACCGACAACCGCAACCGCGCCGCCTCCGACGTCCGCGTCGCCATGACCCGCAACGGCGGCTCCATGGCCGACCCGGGCTCGGTGTCGTACCTGTTCAACCGCAAGGGCGTCGTGATCGTCCCCAAGGGCGAGCTGGGCGAGGACGACGTCCTGGCCGCCGTCCTGGACGCGGGCGCCGAGGAGGTCAACGACCTCGGCGAGACCTTCGAGGTACTCAGCGAGGCCACCGACCTGGTCGCGGTCCGCACCGCCCTCCAGGACGCGGGCATCGACTACGAGTCCGCCGACGCCAACTTCGTTCCGACCATGCAGGTCGAGCTGGACGAGGAGGGCGCCCGGAAGATCTTCAGGCTGATCGACGCCCTGGAGGACAGCGACGACGTGCAGAACGTCTTCGCCAACTTCGACGTGAGCGACGAGGTCATGGAGAAGGTCGACGCGTAGCGGCGCCGCGCGCACGACGATTCCGGCGGGCCGGGGACACGTCCCCGGCCCGCCGCCGTTGTCGGTGGCACCCGATAGCCTGCACAAACAGGCGATCGATGTGAGGGGAGCCGTGCGTTGCGCGTACTGGGGGTGGACCCGGGGCTGACCCGCTGCGGCATCGGTGTCGTGGAGGGCGTCGCGGGGCGGCCGCTCACCATGCTCGGCGTCGGAGTGGTCCGTACAGCCGCGAACGCGGAACTCGGCCACCGCCTGGTCGCCGTCGAGCAGGGCATCGAGCAGTGGCTGGACGAGCACCGGCCTCAGTACGTCGCCGTGGAGCGCGTCTTCAGCCAGCACAACGTCCGCACGGTCATGGGCACCGCCCAGGCCAGCGCCGTCGCCATCCTGTGCGCCTCCCGTCGCGGCATCCCCGTCGCCCTGCACACCCCCAGCGAGGTCAAGGCCGCCGTCACCGGCAGCGGACGCGCCGACAAGGCGCAGGTCGGTGCCATGGTCACCCGGCTGCTGCGGCTCGCCGAACCGCCCAAGCCCGCCGACGCCGCCGACGCCCTCGCGCTCGCCATCTGCCACATCTGGCGCGCCCCCGCACAGAACCGGCTCCAGCAGGCCGTGGCCCTGCACGCCTCGAAAGCCCCGAGAACCCCGAGAACCCCGAGAACCCCGAAAGCCCCGACCGCACCGAAAGGCCGTACGACATGATCGCCTTCGTCAGCGGCACAGTCGCCGCCCTCGCCCCCGACGCCGCGGTGGTCGAGGTCGGCGGCGTCGGCATGGCCGTCCAGTGCACGCCGAACACGCTCTCCACCCTCCGCATCGGCAAGCCCGCCAAGCTCGCCACCTCGCTCGTCGTCCGCGAGGACTCGCTCACCCTGTACGGCTTCGCCGACGACGACGAGCGCCAGGTCTTCGTGCTGCTCCAGACGGCCAGCGGCGTCGGCCCCCGGCTGGCCCAGGCGATGCTCGCCGTGCACAGTCCCGACGCCCTGCGCAGAGCCGTCTCCACGGGCGACGAGAAGGCGCTCACCGCCGTCCCCGGTATCGGCAGGAAGGGCGCGCAGAAGCTGCTCCTGGAACTGAAGGACCGGCTCGGCGAGCCCATCGGGGCCCCCGCCGTCGGCGCACCGGTCAGCACCGGCTGGCGCGACCAGCTGCACGCGGCCCTCATCGGCCTCGGGTACGCGACCCGCGAGGCCGACGAGGCCGTCTCCGCGGTGGCGCCCCAGGCCGAAGCCGCCGGGGGAACGCCCCAGGTGGGGCAGCTGCTGAAGGCGGCCCTGCAGACCCTGAACCGCGCCCGATAGCCCGTACCCGAGAGCCGAGGCACACCACATGAACTGGGACGACACGACCGACACGGACGCCGCGGGCGAACGGCTGGTGGGTGCGTCCGCCGACGGCGAGGACCAGGCCGTGGAGGCCGCCCTGCGCCCCAAGGACCTGGGCGAGTTCATCGGCCAGGAGAAGGTCCGCGAGCAGCTCGACCTCGTGCTGCGCGCCGCACGCGCGCGCGGGGCGACCGCCGACCACGTGCTGCTCTCCGGCGCCCCCGGCCTCGGCAAGACCACCCTCTCGATGATCATCGCGGCCGAGATGGAAGCCCCCATCCGCATCACCTCCGGCCCCGCCATCCAGCACGCCGGCGACCTCGCGGCGATCCTCTCCTCCCTCCAGGAGGGCGAAGTCCTCTTCCTCGACGAGATCCACCGCATGTCGAGGCCCGCCGAGGAGATGCTCTACATGGCGATGGAGGACTTCCGCGTCGACGTCATCGTCGGCAAGGGCCCGGGCGCCACCGCCATCCCCCTGGAGCTGCCGCCCTTCACCCTGGTCGGTGCCACCACGCGCGCGGGGCTGCTGCCGCCCCCGCTGCGCGACCGCTTCGGCTTCACCGCGCACATGGAGTTCTACGGACCGGCCGAACTGGAACGCGTCATCCACCGCTCTGCGGGCCTGCTCGACGTCGAGATCGACACCGCCGGCGCCGTCGAGATCGCCGGCCGCTCCCGCGGCACCCCCCGCATCGCCAACCGCCTGCTGCGCCGGGTCCGCGACTACGCCCAGGTCAAGGCCGACGGCCTGATCACCCAGGAGATCGCCGCGGCCGCCCTCGCGGTCTACGAGGTCGACGCCCGGGGCCTGGACCGGCTGGACCGGGGTGTGCTGGAGGCCCTGCTCAAGCTGTTCGGCGGCGGTCCCGTCGGCCTGTCGACGCTCGCCGTCGCCGTGGGGGAGGAGCGTGAGACGGTGGAAGAGGTCGCCGAACCCTTCCTCGTGAGGGAGGGGCTGCTCGCCCGCACCCCGCGCGGACGCGTGGCGACCCCGGCCGCTTGGGCGCACCTCGGCCTCACCCCGCCGCGTTCGCAGAGTTCGGGAAACGGACAACGGGACTTGTTCGGGGCGTGACGACACCGTCACGAAGAGGACATTCGCCGGAGCAGGAACCCCGGTGCCATGCTGAGCGTTGTTCCATGCGCGCGGACTCGCTTAGACTCCGCCGATGCCGCCCTTGTCGGCGGCGCACACACCCCCAACCATCAGGCCGCTCACCATCGCGGTCGTGTGAAGGAAGTACCGACCCGTGAGTCTCGTGACCCTCCTCCCGTTCATCGTGCTCATCGGGGCCATGTTCCTGATGACCCGGTCGGCGAAGAAGAAGCAGCAGCAGGCCGCCGACATGCGGAACCAGATGCAGCCCGGTTCCGGAGTCCGCACCATCGGGGGCATGTACGGCACGGTCAAGGAGGTCAACGAGGACACGGTCCTCCTCGACGCCGGCCCGGGTGTCGAGCTGCTCTTCGCCAAGAACTCCATCGGTGCCGTCCTCACCGACGACGAGTACAACCGCATCGTCCACGGCATCGAGCACGACCTGAAGTCCGACGCCGACGTCGTGCCGGACGACGCCTCCTCCCTCACCGAGACCGACGCCTCCGCCGACGACGCTGCCGCCGCCTCCGACGACAAGCCCGTCGACCTCGGCAAGAAGGACGCGGACGACGAGCCGGCCGAGCCGACCGTCGACGCCGCGCCCGCCGAGGCGAAGACCGACGAGCAGCCGAAGAAGACCGACGGCGGTTCCGAGGCGAAGTAGCCGTGTCCCGGGGTGCGCGGGTCGTACCCGCGTGCCCCGTGTGTCGCGCGGCTCGCACGGATCCGGACACCATGTGATGGCCGCCGGTGACGCCTACCCGGCGCGAAGCGGCCCGAGAGGGAGTACGCAAAGGTGGTAGCACCTAAAAAGGGAAAGAATGCGAGCGCTCAGAGTAGGCCCGGGCGCTCGCTGGCCCTGATTCTGATCGCCATCGTGGCGCTCACCGGGGGCATGTTCGCCGCCGGACACACGACTCCGCGTCTCGGCATCGACCTGGCCGGCGGCACCAGCATCACGCTCCGCGCTGTTCCGGAGGCGGGCCAGGAGTCCGCGATCAACAAGACCAACATGGACACCGCGGTCGAGATCATGGAGCGCCGCGTCAATGGTCTGGGTGTCTCCGAGGCCGAGGTGCAGACCCAGGGCGACCGGAACATCATCGTCAACATCCCCAAGGGCACCAACTCCGAGGAAGCGCGGCAGCAGGTCGGCACCACCGCCAAGCTCTACTTCCGTCCGGTCCTCGCCACCGAGCTCTCCGGCGCGAACGCGACCGGCACCCCCTCGCCGAGCGCCACCGGCAACGCCTCGGACAAGGCGACCGGCGAGGCGACCGACAAGGCCACGGACGGCGCGGCCGACCAGGACGAGGCCACCGACGGGGACAAGGCGAGCGACGCGCCCTCCGGCTCCCCCTCGGCGGACTCCAGCCCCCAGGGCCGCGCGGCCAGCGACGCCCTGAAGGCCGACCCCAGCCCGTCCGGCGGGGCCTCCGACGGCGCCTCCCCGTCCCCGAGCGCCAGCGCCCCCGGAGACGACGCGAACGCCAAGCTCCAGGCCGAGTACGCCGCACTGGACTGCACCGACGCGGCGGCCCGGGCCAAGGCGGGCGACGGCGCCAAGCAGGGCGACTCGATGGTGGCCTGCGGCCAGAACGCGCAAGGCCAGTGGCAGAAGTACGTCCTGGGCCCCGCCGCGGTCGACGGTACGGACGTCGACAGTTCCGAGGCCGTCTTCAACACGCAGACCGCCGCCGGCTGGACCGTGACGATGAAGTTCACGGACGGCGGCGCCAAGAAGTTCGCGGACATCACCGGCAAGCTGGCGCAGAACCAGTCCCCGCAGAACCAGTTCGCCATCGTCCTGGACAACGAGGTCGTCTCCGACCCGTACGTCAGCCAGGCGCTCACCGGGGGCAGCGCGGAGATCTCCGGCAGCTTCGACCAGGAGGAGGCCCAGGGCCTCGCCAACATGCTGTCCTACGGTGCTCTGCCGCTGACGTTCAAGGAGGACAGCGTCACCACCGTCACCGCCGCGCTCGGCGGTGACCAGCTCGAGGCGGGTCTGATCGCCGGCGCGATCGGCCTCGCCCTGGTCATCCTCTACCTGCTGGTCTACTACCGCGGCCTGTCGTTCATCGCCGTCGCCTCGCTGCTGGTCTCCGCGGGTCTCACGTACGTGATCATGTCGCTGCTCGGCCCGACCATCGGCTTCGCGCTGAACCTGCCGGCCGTGTGCGGTGCCATCGTCGCCATCGGCATCACGGCGGACTCGTTCATCGTGTACTTCGAACGCGTCCGTGACGAGATCCGGGAAGGACGCTCGCTGCGACCCGCCGTCGAGCGGGCCTGGCCGCGTGCCCGGCGCACCATCCTGGTCTCCGACTTCGTGTCGTTCCTCGCCGCGGCGGTGCTCTTCGTCGTCACCGTCGGCAAGGTGCAGGGCTTCGCGTTCACCCTGGGCCTGACCACGCTGCTCGACGTGGTGGTGGTGTTCCTCTTCACCAAGCCGCTGCTGACGCTGATGGCCCGGCGCAGGTTCTTCGCGAGCGGTCACAAGTGGTCCGGCCTCGACCCGAAGAGCCTGGGTGCCAAGCCGCCGCTGCGCCGCACCCGCCGCCCCGCCCGTCCCGCCGGCCACGTCGACCCGAAGGAGGCGTGAGATGGGAAAGCTCGGCAACCTCGGCGCCCGGCTGCACCACGGTGAGATCGGTTACGACTTCGTCAAGAACCGCAAGCTCTGGTACGGCATCTCCATCCTCATCACCATCACGGCCATCGTCGGCCTGGCGGTGCGCGGCCTGCACATGGGCATCGAGTTCCAGGGCGGCGCGGTCTTCACCACCCCGAAGAACATGAGCGCCTCGGTCTCCCAGGCCGAGACCTACGCGGAAGAGGCCTCCGGCCACGACGCGATCGTCCAGAAGCTCGGCGACGGCAGCCTCCGCATCCAGATCGCGGGCACCGACACCGCGAAGTCGGACCAGATCAAGGGAGAGCTGGCCAAGGACCTGGACGTCCCGGCGGAGAGGATCAACGCCGACCTGGTCGGGCCCAGCTGGGGTGATCAGATCGCCAACAAGGCCTGGCAGGGCCTGGGGATCTTCATGGTCCTGGTGGTGATCTACCTGGCGATCGCGTTCGAGTGGCGCATGGCGCTCGCCGCGTTCGTCGCGCTGATCCACGACATCACCATCACGGTGGGTATCTACGCCCTCGTCGGGTTCGAGGTCACACCGGGCACGGTGATCGGTCTGCTCACGATCCTCGGTTACTCGCTCTACGACACGGTCGTGGTCTTCGACAGTCTCAAGGAGCAGACGAGAGACATCACCAAACAGACCCGCTGGACCTACGGCGAGATCGCCAACCGTTCGATCAACAGCACCCTGGTCCGCTCCATCAACACCACGGTGGTCGCGCTGCTGCCGGTGGGGGGTCTGCTGTTCATCGGCGGCGGTGTCCTCGGCGCCGGCATGCTCAACGACATCTCGCTGTCGCTGTTCGTCGGCCTCGCCGCGGGCGCGTACTCGTCGATCTTCATCGCCACGCCGCTCGTCGCCGACCTCAAGGAGGCCGAGCCGCAGATGAAGGCGCTCAAGAAGCGCGTCCTCGCCAAGCGCGCCCAGGCCGCGGCCAAGGGCGAGCCCGCGGAGAACGCCGTCGACGAGGAGCGCTACGCCGACGATGACGACGCCGCCGACGAGCCCGAGGACGCGGCGCCCGCGGTCGTCGGCCCCCGCAACCAGCCGGCGTCCCGTAACAGGGGCCGTGGCCGACCCTCGGGGAAGCGCCGATGACCGGGACGACCGACGTCACGGAGCTGCTGCTCAGCCGTATCCGGGATGTGGCGGACTACCCGGAGCCGGGCGTGGTGTTCAAGGACATCACCCCGCTCCTGGCCGACCCGGCCGCGTTCACCGCACTGACCGACGCGCTCGCGGAGGTCGCCGAGCACACCGGTGCCACCAAGGTCGTCGGCCTGGAGGCCCGCGGCTTCATCCTCGGCGCCCCGGTGGCGCTGAGGGCCGGCCTCGGCTTCATCCCCGTACGCAAGGCGGGCAAGCTCCCCGGAGCCACCCTCAGCCAGGCGTACGAGCTGGAGTACGGCTCGGCGGAGATCGAGGTGCACGCCGAGGACCTGGCCGCCGGTGACCGGGTGCTGGTCGTCGACGACGTCCTCGCCACCGGCGGCACCGCCGAGGCCTCGCTGGAGCTCATCCGCCGGGCTGGCGCGCGGGTCGCGGGTCTCGCCGTCCTGATGGAGCTGGGCTTCCTCGGCGGCCGGGCCCGCCTGGAGCCGGCCCTCGCCGGGGCGCCGCTGCGGGCGCTGCTCACGGTCTGACAACCCTCGTCGCACAGCGGAGGCGGGCCCGGAGGAATCCGGCGCCCGCCTCACGCGTTTCTCGGGTTGACGGCCCTCACAGTGGCCGGAATGCGATCCCGGAGCGCAGGATCGCTACCATGGGGTTTCCGGAGCCTGACCGGGGGACCCGGATCGCGCACGAGGAGTCCTCTTGCCAGATGAGGCCCAGCCACTGACCGCCGCCAAGCCCGAGCCCGCCTCGGCGCCCGCGGCGAAACCCGCGCCCAGTTCGCCACAGGCGAAGAACGACACCCGCGGGCCGATCCAGCACGCCCCGGCCGCGCCCGTCGACAAGCCGGCCGATCAGCAGCCGCGTCCCAAGCCGATCCCGCCCGAGCGCGAACGGAACGCGCCCGTGGTCCGCGCGCCCTCCGGGCAGCCCGCCCGCTCCGGCTCCTCCAACCGCGTCCGCGCCCGCCTCGCCCGCCTCGGCGTGCAGCGCGCCAACCCGTACAACCCGGTCCTGGAGCCGCTGCTGCGGATAGTGCGCAGCAACGACCCCAAGATCGAGACGGCGACCCTGCGCCAGATCGAGCGCGCCTACCAGGTCGCCGAACGCTGGCACCGCGGCCAGAAGCGCAAGAGCGGCGACCCGTACATCACGCATCCGCTCGCCGTCACCACCATCCTCGCCGAGCTGGGCATGGATCCGGCCACGCTGATGGCCGGTCTCCTGCACGACACCGTCGAGGACACCGAGTACGGCCTCGAGGACCTGCGCCGCGACTTCGGCGACGTGGTCACCCTCCTCGTCGACGGCGTCACCAAGCTCGACAAGGTGAAGTTCGGCGAGGCCGCGCAGGCCGAGACCGTGCGCAAGATGGTCGTCGCCATGGCGAAGGACCCGCGCGTCCTGGTCATCAAGCTCGCCGACCGCCTGCACAACATGCGCACCATGCGCTATCTCAAGCGCGAGAAGCAGGAGAAGAAGGCGCGCGAGACCCTGGAGATCTACGCGCCGCTCGCCCACCGGCTGGGCATGAACACCATCAAGTGGGAGCTGGAGGACCTCGCCTTCGCGATCCTCTACCCCAAGATGTACGACGAGATCGTCCGCCTGGTCGCCGAGCGCGCCCCCAAGCGCGACGAGTACCTCGCCATCGTCACCGACGAGGTCCAGCAGGACCTGCGGGCGGCCCGCATCAAGGCGACCGTCACCGGCCGCCCCAAGCACTACTACAGCGTCTACCAGAAGATGATCGTCCGCGGCCGTGACTTCGCGGAGATCTACGACCTGGTGGGCATCCGCGTCCTCGTGGACACCGTCCGCGACTGCTACGCGGCGCTCGGCACCGTGCACGCGCGATGGAACCCGGTCCCCGGCCGGTTCAAGGACTACATCGCGATGCCCAAGTTCAACATGTACCAGTCGCTGCACACGACGGTCATCGGGCCCAACGGCAAGCCGGTCGAGCTGCAGATCCGCACCTTCGACATGCACCGCCGCGCCGAGTACGGCATCGCCGCGCACTGGAAGTACAAGCAGGAGGCCGTCGCCGGCGCCTCCAAGGTCCGCACCGACGCGCCGAAGTCGTCCGGCAAGGGCAAGGACGACCACCTCAACGACATGGCGTGGCTGCGCCAGCTCCTCGACTGGCAGAAGGAGACCGAGGACCCCGGCGAGTTCCTGGAGTCCCTGCGCTTCGACCTCTCCCGCAACGAGGTCTTCGTCTTCACCCCCAAGGGCGACGTCATAGCGCTGCCCGCGAGCGCCACCCCCGTGGACTTCGCGTACGCGGTGCACACCGAGGTCGGCCACCGCACCATAGGCGCACGGGTCAACGGCCGCCTCGTCCCGCTGGAGTCCACCCTGGACAACGGCGACCTGGTGGAGGTCTTCACCTCCAAGGCGGCCGGCGCGGGGCCCTCCCGCGACTGGCTCGGCTTCGTGAAGTCGCCGCGCGCCCGCAACAAGATCCGCGCCTGGTTCTCCAAGGAGCGCCGCGACGAGGCGATCGAGCAGGGCAAGGACTCCATCGTCCGCGCCATGCGCAAGCAGAACCTGCCGATCCAGCGCATCCTGACCGGCGACTCCCTGGTCACGCTCGCCCACGAGATGCGCTACTCGGACATCTCCGCGCTGTACGCGGCGATCGGCGAGGGCCATGTCTCCGCGCAGAACATCGTGCAGAAACTGGTGCAGGCGCTCGGCGGCGAGGAGGCCGCCACCGAGGAGATCGACGAGTCGGTCCCGCCGGCCCACGGTCGCGGCCGCAAACGCCGGACCAATGCCGATCCGGGCGTCGTCGTCAAGGGCGTCGACGACGTGTGGATCAAACTGGCTCGCTGCTGCACGCCCGTTCCCGGCGACCCGATCATCGGCTTCGTCACCCGCGGCAGCGGCGTATCGGTTCACCGCAGCGACTGCGTGAACGTGGACTCGCTGTCCCGCGAGCCCGAGCGCATCCTCGAGGTCGAGTGGGCCCCCAGCCAGTCCTCCGTCTTCCTGGTCGCCATCCAGGTCGAGGCCCTGGACCGCTCCCGGCTGCTGTCGGACGTCACACGCGTGCTGTCCGACCAGCACGTCAACATCCTCTCCGCGGCCGTCCAGACCTCCCGCGACCGCGTCGCCACCTCGCGCTTCACCTTCGAGATGGGCGACCCGAAGCACCTCGGGCACGTCCTGAAGGCCGTACGGGGCGTCGAGGGCGTCTACGACGTGTACCGGGTGACGTCGGCGCGCAGGCCGTCGTAGCGGCCGTCACACAGGCAGAGGGGCTCCCGTACGGCGTGTGCGGGAGCCCCTCTGCGTGTACGCGCGGTGTCAGCCGCCGAACTCGTGCAGACCCTTCAGGGCCTGGTCCAGCAGCGCCTGCCGGCCCTCCAGCTCACGCTCCAGCTTGTCGGCCTTCGCGTTGTTGCCCTGGGCGCGGGCCTGCTCGATCTGCGAGCGCAGCTTGTCCACGGCAGCCTGGAGCTGACCGGTCAGACCCTCGGCACGCGCGCGTGCCTCCGGGTTGGTCCGGCGCCACTCGGTCTCCTCGGCCTCCTGGAGCGCCCGCTCGACCGCGTGCATCCGTCCCTCGACCTTCGGACGGGCGTCGCGCGGCACATGGCCGATGGCCTCCCAACGCTCGTTCACCGCGCGGAACGCGGCCCGGGCCGCCTTCAGGTCGGTGACCGGCAGGAGCTTCTCGGCCTCCCCGGCCAGCTCCTCCTTGAGCTTGAGGTTCTCCGTCTGCTCGGCGTCCCGCTCGGCGAAGACCGAGCTGCGGGCGGCGAAGAACACGTCCTGGGCGCCGCGGAAGCGGTTCCACAGGTCGTCCTCGTGCTCGCGCTGAGCGCGACCCGCTGCCTTCCACTCGGACATCAGGTCGCGGTAGCGCGCGGCCGTCGGCCCCCAGTCCGTCGAGCTCGACAGCGCCTCGGCCTCGCCGACCAGCCGTTCCTTGGTCCGCCGCGCCTCCTCGCGCTGCGCGTCCAGCTGCGCGAAGTGCTGCTTGCGGCGCTTGGAGAACGCCGAGCGCGCGTGCGAGAAGCGGTGCCACAGCTCGTCGTCGGACTTGCGGTCCAGGCGCGGCAGGCCCTTCCAGGTGTCCACCAGGGACCGCAGCCGCTCACCGGCCGCCCGCCACTGGTCGGACTGCGCCAGCTCCTCGGCCTCGGCGACCAGCGCCTCCTTGGCGCCGCGCGCCTCGTCGGACTGCTTCGCCCGCTGCGCCTTGCGCTCCGCGCGGCGCTTTTCCACCAGTGCGACGAGCTTGTCCAGCCGGGCCCGCAGTGCGTCCAGGTCGCCCACCGCGTGGTGCGCGTCGACCTGTTCCCGCAGGTGGTCGACGGCGGTCTGGGCGTCCTTCGCCGACAGGTCGGTGGTCTTCACTCGCTTCTCGAGGAGGCCGATCTCGACAACCAGGCCTTCGTACTTGCGTTCGAAGTAGGCCAGCGCCTCCTCGGGGGAGCCCGCCTGCCAGGAACCGACGACCTGCTCGCCGTCGGCCGTACGCACGTACACGGTCCCCGTCTCATCGACGCGGCCCCACGGGTCGCTGCTCACAGCGCCTCCTCCACATGATGCCTGCGGAGGGCTTCGCTACCCCCGGGCATCGTCCACAGTTTCGTCACGGCCAACATAGGCGACCGGCGGGGGGCCTGTCCGCATCCCGCGCGACCGAACTTCGCTGATGAGGGTCAGGATTTCGTGACCGTGGCCTTGTCGATCACGACCGTCGCGTTGGGTGCTCCGTCGCCCGCGCCGGTGCTCTCGCCCGCGGCGGCGATCTTCTTCAACACCGTCATTCCCTCGTCCGAGATGGTGCCGAACGGCGTGTAACTGGGGGGCAGCGGGCTGTTCTGGTACACGAGGAAGAACTGGCTGCCGCCGGTGTTCGGCTGACTGGTGTTGGCCATCGCCACCGTGCCCGCCGGGTAGGTGTTCTCCTTCAGGCTCTTGTCCTTCAGGTTCTCGTCCGGGATGTTGTAGCCCGGACCGCCGTTGCCCTGCCCCGTCGGGTCGCCGCACTGGAGCACGTAGATCCCGTTGGTGGTCAGCCGGTGGCACGGCGTGTGGTCGAAGAAGCCCTTGCCGGCCAGGAAGTTGAACGAGTTGACGGTGTGCGGCGCCGCCGACGTCTTCAGCGCGATGTCTATGTCGCCGCAGGTCGTCGCCAGTTTCATCGTGTACTTCGCGGACTTGTCGATGGTCATCGCAGGTTCCTTCTTCCAGGTCTGCGTCTTGACCTTGCCCTCGGCCGGCTTCTCGCACGGGTCCGACGCCTTGCTGCTCGCCGAGGGGCTCGGGGTGGCCTCCGCGTTCGCGTTCGTCTTGCTGTCGCCGTCGTCCAGGACCACCCCGGTCGTGTACAGCGCGACGCTGCCGATCAGAATCACGCCGAGCACCGACGCGATCGCGGCGTTGCGCATGCGCGCCTTGCGTCGCGCCGAGGTGCGGCGCTGCTGCTGCCGCAAGAACTTCTCCCGGGCGAGCTGACGCCGCCGCTGCTCCTGGGTGACCACCGGGTTCTCTCCTCATGCGTCTTCGTGTGCCGACCGGTACGCGTGGGTGCGATGAGCCGACCGTGGGCGTGTAGCCCCGTACCGTATATGGGTTCGCTGAGGAATCGGCACCGCCGGTAGGCTCTGACCATGGGCGCGGTCCGTTCGCAAGCCCACCCGTACCGACACAAACGAAGGACGATCGTGCTCATTGCCGGGTTCCCCGCCGGGGCCTGGGGGACGAACTGCTATCTCGTCGCCCCCGCCGCCGGTGAGGAGTGCGTGATCATCGACCCTGGCCATCAGGCGGCCCCGGGAGTCGGGGAAGCGATCAGGAAGCATCGGCTCAAGCCTGTCGCCGTCGTCCTCACCCACGGCCACATCGACCATGTGGCCTCGGTCGTCCCGGTCTGCGGCGCGCACGACGTGCCGGCCTGGATCCACCCCGACGACCGCTTCATGATGAGCGATCCCGAGAAGGGGATCGGCCGCACCATCGGCATGCCGCTCATGGGCGAGCTGACCGTCGGGGAGCCGGACGACGTCAGGGAGCTGACCGACGGCGCGAAGCTGGAGCTGGCCGGCCTGGAGCTGACCGTCGCGCACGCGCCGGGCCATACCAAGGGGTCGGTGACCTTCGGCCTGCCCGAGGCGGCGGACATCCCGCCGGTCATGTTCTCGGGCGACCTGCTGTTCGCCGGCTCCATCGGACGCACCGACTTCCCCGGTGGCTCCATGGACGACATGCTCGAATCGCTGGCACGCGTGTGCCTGCCGCTCGACGACTCGACCGTGGTGCTGTCCGGACACGGCCCCCAGACGACCATCGGCCAGGAGCGCGCCACCAACCCGTATCTGCGGCAGGTGGCGGCGGGCCAGGGAGCTCCCCGGGCTCCCCGACGAGGAATGTGACGAGAGACCTCCCGTGAGCACCTTCAAGGCCCCCAGGGGCACGTACGACCTGCTGCCGCCGGACTCCGCCAAGTACCTGGCGGTCCGCGAGGCGATCGCCGCCCCGCTGCGCAACTCCGGCTACGGCTACATCGAGACGCCCGGTTTCGAGAACGTCGAGCTCTTCGCGCGCGGTGTCGGCGAGTCCACCGACATCGTGACCAAGGAGATGTACGTCTTCGAGACCAGGGGCGGCGACCGGCTCGCCCTGCGCCCGGAGACGACGGCCCCCGTGCTGCGCGCGGTCCTGGAGGCCAACCTGCACAAGGCGGGCAACCTGCCGGTGAAGGTCTGGTACTCGGGCTCGCAGTACCGCTACGAGCGCCCGCAGAAGGGCCGTTACCGCCACTTCTCGCAGGTCGGCGCCGAGGCGATCGGCGCCGAGGACCCGGCGCTGGACGCCGAACTGATCATCCTCGCCGACCAGTCGTACCGCTCGCTGGGCCTGCAGAAGTTCCGCATCCTGCTCAACTCCCTCGGCGACCAGGAGTGCCGCCCGGTCTACCGCGCCGCGCTCCAGGACTTCCTGCGCGGCCTGGACCTGGACGAGGAGACGCTGCGCCGCGCGGACATCAACCCGCTGCGCGTCCTGGACGACAAGCGCCCGGACGTGCAGAAGCAGCTGACCGACGCCCCGCTGCTGCGCGACTACCTGTGCGACGCCTGCAAGGCGTACCACGAGGAGGTGCGCGAGCTGATCACCGCGGCCGGCGTGGTGTTCGAGGACGACCCGAAGCTGGTGCGTGGGCTCGACTACTACACCCGCACGACCTTCGAGTTCGTCCACGACGGGCTGGGTTCCCAGTCCGCGGTGGGCGGCGGCGGCCGCTACGACGGACTCTCCGAGATGATCGGCGGCCCGTCCCTGCCGTCCGTGGGCTGGGCCCTCGGCGTCGACCGCACCGTCCTCGCCCTGGAGGCGGAGGGCATCGGACTGGACGTCCCGTCGGTCACCTCCGTCTTCGCGGTACCGCTCGGCGAGGAGGCCCGCCGGATCCTCTTCGCCAAGGTCACCGAGCTGCGCAAGAACGGCGTCGCCGCCGACTTCTCCTACGGCGGCAAGGGCCTGAAGGCCGCGATGAAGGCGGCCAACCGCTCGGGTGCGCGCTACGCCCTGGTGCTGGGCGAGCGCGACCTGGCCGAAGGCGTCGTCCAGCTCAAGGACATGGAGTCCGGCGAGCAGGCGGCGATCGGCGTGAACGAGATCGTCGCCGAGCTGGAGTCGAGGCTCGGCTAGCAGCTCTGTACGTCCCGCCGTCCCCAGGGGCGCGCGCGTTCGCTCGCGTGTGCCCCCGGGGAACGGACATCGGCCGGAATACGCCACTCCAGGGCGATCACCGGTGCGTTCTTATGTTCATCGAACCGTGGCCATACAGGTCCGTGCGGCACAATGGCCCTGCCCGAAGCAGGTCCGACTCAAGTGACGGAATCGGCGTGATGAGCAAGACGACAGTGAAGGACGTCTCCACCGTGGCAGAGCCCGCGCCGGAACCCACCGCCGGAGCACCGCGCGCCGAGGGCGGCAGCCGTGCCCTCGCCCTGCTGCTGGTGATCACGGGCGCGGCCGGAGTGCTCGCCGCCTGGGTCATCACGCTCGACAAGTTCAAGCTGCTCGAGGCCAAGGTCGCCGGTGAGACGTTCACCCCCGGGTGCAGCCTCAACCCCGTCGTCTCCTGCGGCAGCGTCATGGAGAGCGACCAGGCGGCCGTCTTCGGCTTCCCCAATCCGATGCTCGGCCTGGTCACCTACGGCATCGTCGTCTGTGTCGGCATGAGCCTGCTGGCGCGAGCGCGTTTCCCGCGCTGGTACTGGCTCACCTTCAACGCGGGCACGCTCTTCGGCGTCGGGTTCTGCACCTGGCTGCAGTTCCAGTCGCTGTACCGGATCAACGCGCTGTGCCTGTGGTGCTGCCTGGCCTGGGTCGCGACGATCGTGATGTTCTGGTACGTGACGTCCTTCAACGTCCGCAAGGGCTTCCTGCCCGCGCCGAACTGGCTCAAGGCCTTCTTCGGCGAGTTCACCTGGGTCCTGCCGGTACTGCACACCGGCATCATCGGCATGATGGTCCTGACCCGCTGGTGGGACTTCTGGACCAGCTGACGGGCCGGCGGTCGCCCTCCGCGCACCGCGCCCGCCGCGTTGTCAGCGCCGTCATTTAGGGTTCAGAACGTGGAGCCCGACCTGTTCACCGCCGCAGCAGAAGAACGCCAGGAGAAGGACCCGACCGGCAGCCCCCTCGCCGTGCGGATGCGCCCGCGCACCCTCGACGAGGTCGTCGGCCAGCAGCACCTGCTCAAGCCCGGATCCCCCCTGCGCCGGCTGGTCGGCGAGGGCGGCTCCGGCCCCGCGGGGCCCTCCTCGGTCATCCTCTGGGGCCCGCCGGGGACCGGCAAGACCACCCTGGCGTACGTCGTCTCCAAGGCCACCAACAAGCGCTTCGTGGAGTTGTCGGCGATCACCGCGGGCGTCAAGGAGGTCCGCGCGGTCATCGACGGCGCTCGCCGCGCGGTCGGGGGATACGGCAAGGAGACCGTCCTCTTCCTCGACGAGATCCACCGCTTCAGCAAGGCCCAGCAGGACTCCCTGCTCCCGGCCGTCGAGAACCGCTGGGTCACCCTGATCGCCGCCACCACCGAGAACCCGTACTTCTCGGTGATCTCCCCCCTGCTCTCCCGCTCCCTCCTCCTCACCCTGGAACCCCTCACCGACGACGACGTCCGGGACCTGGTCCGCCGGGCCCTGACCGACGAGCGCGGCCTGAAGGAGGCCGTCGGCCTCCCCGAGGACACCGAGGAGCACCTGCTGCGCATCGCCGGCGGTGACGCCCGCCGTGCGCTGACCGCGCTGGAGGCCGCCGCCGGGGCCGCGCTGGACAAGGGCGAGACGGAGATCGGCCTGACCACGCTGGAGGAGACGGTCGACCGGGCCGCGGTGAAGTACGACCGCGACGGCGACCAGCACTACGACGTCGCCAGTGCCCTGATCAAGTCCATCCGCGGCTCCGACGTGGACGCCGCCCTGCACTACCTGGCCCGGATGATCGAGGCGGGCGAGGACCCCCGCTTCATCGCGCGGCGTCTGATGATCTCCGCCAGCGAGGACATCGGCCTGGCCGATCCGAACGCGCTGCCGATCGCCGTCGCCGCCGCCCAGGCCGTCGCCATGATCGGCTTCCCCGAGGCCGGCCTCACCCTCAGCCACGCCACCATCGCCCTGGCCCTCGCCCCCAAGTCCAACGCCGCGACCACCGCCATCGGCGCCGCCCTGGACGACGTACGCAAGGGACATGCCGGACCGGTCCCCTCGCACCTGCGCGACAGCCACTACAAGGGCGCGGGAAAGCTCGGACACGGGCAGGGGTACGTGTACCCGCACGACCTGCCGGAGGGCATCGCCGCCCAGCAGTACGCCCCGGACGAGCTGAAGGACCGCACGTACTACACCCCGACCCGGCACGGCGCCGAGGCCCGGTACGCGGACGCGGTGGAGTGGACCCGCGGGCACCTCGGTCGCAAGCGGTCCTGAGCAGCCTGTAGAATCGCCCGGAGTGCCGAGTCCCGTGCAGTCAGAACGGAACACCCGGCCGGAACCCTCAGCGGGTTCCAGGAGCGTCGCGCACCGTCGATAGGTGTCGCGGGCAGCCCACCACCACCCGGAGTTCCGGAAGCGGTCGGTGGGCCACTCGCGTGCTGCACGTATGTGCCCAGACCAGGGGAGCGGCTGCCCGGCAGGTCCCACGCGGACCAGGCGGGTTTCCCCGGCTGCGGATTGCGACCTCCCTCAACCCTGACAAGCCGGAATCCAGGAAAGAGACACAGACAGTGGCGAACCAGCCCCGTCCCAAGGTCAAGAAGTCGCGTGCCCTCGGTATCGCGCTGACCCCGAAGGCCGTCAAGTACTTCGAGGCCCGCCCCTACCCGCCGGGCGAGCACGGCCGCGGCCGCAAGCAGAACTCGGACTACAAGGTCCGTCTGCTCGAGAAGCAGCGTCTGCGCGCGCAGTACGACCTCAGCGAGCGTCAGCTCGTCCGCGCCTACGAGCGTGCCTCCAAGACCAACATGAAGACCGGCGAGGCCCTGGTCATCGAGCTGGAGCGCCGCCTCGACGCGCTGGTCCTGCGTTCGGGCATCGCCCGCACGATCTACCAGGCCCGCCAGATGGTCGTGCACGGCCACATCCAGGTCAACGGCCAGAAGGTCGACAAGCCGTCCTTCCGCGTCCGCCCGGACGACGTCGTGCAGGTGCGCGAGCGCTCCAAGGAGAAGACGCTCTTCACGATCGCCCGCGAGGGTGGCTTCGCCCCCGACGGTGAGACCCCGCGCTACCTCCAGGTGAACCTCAAGGCTCTGGCGTTCCGCCTGGACCGTGAGCCGAACCGCAAGGAGATCCCGGTGATCTGCGACGAGCAGCTCGTCGTCGAGTACTACGCCCGCTGATCCAGCGGAAACGCTGAACGAGCAGGCCGCAGTAGCACCAGCGGTACCTCAGCCCGCCGTCTCCCCGCCCTTCCGGGTGGGCGAGGCGGCGGGCTTCGCAGTCCGCGCGCCCGCCGTGGCACGCCGCCCGCTCCCGCGCGGCGCCGGCAGCGAGGCCGGCGCCCCGGGCCGCCGCAGCGCCCGCGCCACCGCCTCCCGGCGGCCGAGCCGCGACCCGTGCCGCACGCACTCCTCGTACCGCTCGTCGCCCAGCTGCTCCCGCGCCGCCGCCTCGCACAGCTCGTGCGGCGCGTTGTAGTGCGCCGAGCCGAACAACGGCAGGCCCACCGACGGCCACATCCGCCCCGCCGCGCCCTGCAGCACCGCCGCCTCCGCCGCGTTCCCGTCCGCCACGGTGACCAGGGCCAGCAGTTCCACCGCCAGCACCGAGCCGAGCTGGTCCCGGAACCGGTGCGCACCGGCCAGGCAGTCGGCCAGCAGCGCGCGGGCACGTCCCGGTTCCCCGTCGCTCCACGCCGCGTAGGCCAGCACGTACAGGGCGTACCCCCGGGCCCAGCGCTCGCCGTGGTCCTCGCACACCTGGCGCACGTCCTCGCACAATCGCACCGCTTCCGGCAGATCGCCCTGGAACGCCCGCGTCATCGCCAGCTCCACCTGGCCCATCAGGACGTTGCTGTTGAGTTCGCCGATCTCCCGGTACCGCCGCAGCGCGGAGCGCAGCAGCGACTCCGCACGCGGCATGTCATCCGTGACCAGGGCCAGACACCCGGTGCGGTGCTCCGCGTAGGCCACCGCCGTGGGATTCGCCGACCGCTCGGCCTCCTCCCGGCACTCCTGGAGCGCCGCCAGCGCGGGCACCGTGTCGCCCTGCAGGATCGCCACGTAGCCGAGCACCCACAACGCCTTCAGCCGGGACTGCTCGCCCGCCGTCCCCTCCACGTCCAGCCGCACCGCCTGCTCCAGCCAGCGCCGCCCCTCCGACAGCCGTCCGCAGCCGACCCAGTGGAACCACAGCGCGCCCGCCAGATACTGGCCCAGATGAGCCTCGTCCGGCTCGGTCAGGCAGTACTCCAGGGCGCTGCGCAGATTCGGCACTTCCGCGTTCACCCGCGCGGCGACCTCACGCTGGCGCGGCGAGAACCACTCCAGCTCGCACCAGGTCGCCAGGCCCATGTACCAGTCCCGGTGCCGCCGCCGCAGCCGCGTCGCGTCACCCGTCGCCTCCAGCCAGTCGGCGCCGTACGCCCGCACCGTGTCGAGCATCCGGTAGCGCACCCCGGCCGGGGCCTCCTCGCGGGTCAGCACGGACTGCGCGAGCAGCGCGGAGAGCACGTCGAGCACGTCGTCGGCGGGCAGCCCCTCGCCGCTGCACACGTACTCGGCGGCCTCCAGGTCGAACGGTCCCGCGAACACCGACAGCCGCGCCCACAGCAGCCGCTCCGCCGGCGTGCACAGCTCATGGCTCCAGCCGATCGCCGTGCGCAGCGTGCGGTGCCGGGGCAGCGAGGTGGGGTCCCCGCCGGTCAGCAGGCGGAAACGGTCGTCCAGCCGTTGCAGCACCTGTCCCGGCGACAGCGCGTCCAGCCGCCCCGCCGCCAGTTCGATCGCCAGCGGGATACCGTCCAGGCGCCGGCACAGTTCGCGCACGTCCCCGTGGTCGTCCTCGAGGTCGGCGTCGCACCCGTACGCCAGATTCCGCTGCCCCGCCCGGACCGTCAGCAGTTCCACCGCCTCCTGCGGACTCAACGGCGCCAGCGGAACCTGCCGTTCCCCGGCCACGCCCAGCGGTCTGCGCCCCACCGCCAGGACCCGCAGCCCCGGAGCGCGGCCCAGCAGGTCGGTCGTCAGCGCGGCACAGGCGTCCACCAGGTGCTCGACCCCGTCGAGGACCAGGAGCAACTCCCGCCCGGCGAGGTGCGCGAGCAGCGCCTCGCGCGGCAGCCGCGCCGTGTGGTCCGTCAGGCCCAGCGCCTCCACGACCGCGTAGTCGACGAACTCCTCGTCGCGCACCGGCGCCAGTTCCACCCGCCACACGCCGTCCCGGGGCGCGCACCGCGCGGCCGCCCGCGCCGCCAGCCGCGACTTCCCGACCCCACCGGTCCCGGTCACTGTCACCAGCCGCCCGGAGCCCAGCGCCCCGGCCAGCTCCGCGAGTTCCGCCGCTCTCCCCACGAAGGCGTCGAGTTCCAGCGGTAGGTTGCCGTGCGGGATTCCGTCGCGTCGAAGGTCTCGCATGAAACACGGAGCGTACTGAACCGAATTCGCTCCGTACAGCCGCTTGTCGTGATTCCATCCCCCCGCACCGCGCGCCGGACGACGATCCGGTACGGAGCCCCGCGCCCGGCGCGATAGGCTCGGTGAACGACTTTCCCGATGTTCAGGCACGTCTTTCAGGGAGCGGGTGCACACAGTGTCCGGTGGCGAGGTGGCCGGGATCCTGGTGGCCGTCTTCTGGGCGATCCTGGTCTCCTTCCTCGCCGTCGCACTGGCGAGGCTGGCCCAGACGCTCAGGGCGACCACCAAGCTCGTGGCGGACGTGACCGACCAGGCCGTCCCGCTGCTGTCCGACGCCTCGTCGGCGGTGCGCTCCGCGCAGACCCAGATCGACCGGGTCGACGCGATCGCCTCCGACGTCCAGGAGGTCACGTCGAACGCCTCCGCGCTGTCCACTACCGTGGCCTCCACGTTCGGCGGCCCCCTGGTCAAGGTCGCCGCGTTCGGGTACGGCGTGCGCCGGGCACTCGGCGGTCGCAAGGAGGACGTGCCCGCGGGCCCGGCCAAGGAGCCGCGGCGCACCGTGATCGTCGGCCGTACGATCCCGGCGGCGCGGCGGACGAAGCGGAAGAAGGACTGATCCAGCGATGTTCCGCCGTACGTTCTGGTTCGGCACCGGCGTCGCCGCCGGCGTGTGGGCCACCACCAAGGTCAACCGGAAGCTCAAGCAGCTGACCCCCGAAAGCCTCGCCGCGACCGCGGCGAACAAGGCGCTCGACGCGGGCACCCGGTTCAAGGACCGCGCGGTGGGCTTCGCGCTCGACGTCCGCGAGAACATGGCCCAGCGGGAGGCCGAACTGGACGACGCGCTCGGGCTGAACGCCCCCGTCGACCGCGAACTCCCCGAACCCCGGCGCTACAACGCCATCGAGAACCGCAACAACCCGAAGTCCGTCGTCGACGTCAGGGCGACGTACTCGTACAACCGGAATGAGGACCACTGATGGAGTCGGCCGAGATTCGTCGCCGCTGGTTGAGCTTCTTCGAGGAGCGCGGTCACACCGTCGTCCCTTCGGCGTCGCTCATCGCGGACGACCCGACTCTGCTGCTGGTCCCGGCCGGCATGGTGCCCTTCAAGCCCTACTTCCTGGGTGAGGTCAAGCCGCCCTTCGACCGCGCCACCAGCGTGCAGAAGTGCGTGCGCACGCCGGACATCGAAGAGGTCGGCAAGACCACCCGCCACGGCACCTTCTTCCAGATGTGCGGCAACTTCTCCTTCGGCGACTACTTCAAGGAAGGCGCCATCAAGTACGCCTGGGAGCTGCTCACCAGCGCCCAGGACAAGGGCGGCTACGGCCTCGACCCCGAGCGCCTGTGGATCACCGTCTACAAGGACGACGACGAGGCCGAACGCATCTGGCACGACGTCGTCGGCGTCCCCTCCGAGCGCATCCAGCGCCTCGGCAAGAAGGACAACTACTGGTCCATGGGCGTCCCCGGCCCCTGCGGCCCCTGTTCCGAGATCAACTACGACCGCGGCCCCGAGTTCGGCGCCGAGGGCGGCCCCGCCGTCAACGACGAGCGGTACGTGGAGATCTGGAACCTCGTCTTCATGCAGTACGAGCGGGGCGAGGGCATCGGCAAGGAGGACTTCGAGATCCTCGGGGACCTGCCGAGCCAGAACATCGACACGGGCCTCGGCCTGGAGCGGCTCGCCATGATTCTGCAGGGCGTGCAGAACATGTACGAGATCGACACCTCCATGGCCGTCATCAAGAAGGCCACCGAGCTGACCGGCGTTGCCTACGGCGACGCCCACGCCTCGGACGTCTCCCTGCGCGTGGTCACCGACCACATGCGCACCTCCGTGATGCTCATCGGCGACGGCGTCACCCCCGGCAACGAGGGCCGCGGCTACGTCCTGCGCCGCATCATGCGCCGCGCCATCCGCAACATGCGCCTGCTCGGCGCCACCGGTCCGGTCGTCAAGGACCTGATCGACGTCGTCATCGGGATGATGGGGCAGCAGTACCCCGAGCTGATCACCGACCGCGAGCGGATCGAGAAGGTCGCCCTCGCCGAGGAGAACGCCTTCCTCAAGACGCTGAAGGCCGGCACCAACATCCTCGACACCGCCGTCAGCGACACCAAGGCCACCGGTGGCACCGTCCTCGCCGGCGACAAGGCGTTCCTGCTCCACGACACCTGGGGCTTCCCGATCGACCTCACCCTGGAGATGGCTGCCGAGCAGGGGCTCTCCGTGGACGAGGACGGATTCCGCCGCCTCATGAAGGAGCAGCGGGAGCGCGCCAAGGCCGACGCCCAGGCCAAGAAGACCGGCCACGCCGGCACCGGCGCCTACCGCGAGATCGCCGACAAGGCCGGCGCCACCGACTTCGTCGGCTACAGCGACACCGAGAGCGAGTCCCGAATCGTCGGCATCCTCGTCGACGGCGCCTCCTCCCCGGCCGCCACCGAGGGCGACGAGGTCGAGATCGTCCTCGACCGCACCCCCTTCTACGCCGAGGGCGGCGGCCAGATCGGTGACACCGGCCGGATCAAGGTCGACACCGGTGCCGTCATCGAGATCCGCGACTGCCAGAAGCCGGTCCCGGGCGTGTACGTCCACAAGGGCGTCGTCCAGGTCGGCGAGGTCACCGTCGGTGCCAAGGCCCAGGCCTCCATCGACGACCGCCGCCGCAAGGCCATCGCCCGCGCCCACTCGGCCACCCACCTCACCCACCAGGCGCTGCGCGACGCCCTCGGCCCGACGGCCGCCCAGGCCGGTTCCGAGAACCAGCCCGGCCGCTTCCGCTTCGACTTCGGCTCGCCCGCCGCCGTCCCGACGGCCGTGATGACCGACGTCGAGCAGAAGATCAACGAGGTGCTCGCCCGCGACCTCGACGTGCGCGCCGACGTCATGGGCATCGACGAGGCCAAGAAGCAGGGCGCCATCGCCGAGTTCGGCGAGAAGTACGGCGAGCGCGTGCGCGTCGTGACCATCGGCGACTTCTCCAAGGAGCTGTGCGGCGGCACCCACGTGCACAACACCGCCCAGCTCGGCCTGGTCAAGCTGCTCGGCGAGTCCTCCATCGGCTCCGGCGTGCGCCGGATCGAGGCTCTGGTCGGCGTGGACGCCTACAACTTCCTCGCCCGTGAGCACACGGTCGTCGCCCAGCTCCAGGAGCTGATCAAGGGCCGCCCGGAGGAGCTCCCGGAGAAGGTCTCCGCGATGCTCGGCAAGCTGAAGGACGCCGAGAAGGAGATCGAGAAGTTCCGCGCCGAGAAGGTCCTCCAGGCCGCCGGCTCGCTCGCCGACTCCGCCAAGGACGTGCGCGGTGTCGCCCTGGTGACCGGTCAGGTCCCGGACGGCACCACCGCCGACGACCTGCGCAAGCTGGTCCTCGACGTGCGCGGCCGCATCCAGGGCGGCCGGGCCGCGGTCGTGGCCCTGTTCACGACCGTCAACGGCAAGCCCCTGACGGTCATCGCCACCAACGAGGCCGCCCGCGAGCGCGGTCTCAAGGCCGGTGACCTGGTGCGCACCGCCGCCAAGACCCTCGGCGGCGGCGGTGGCGGCAAGCCGGACGTCGCCCAGGGCGGCGGCCAGAACCCCGCCGCCATCGGTGACGCCGTCGACGCCGTCGAGCGTCTCGTGGCGGACAGCGCCAAGTGAGCGGCCCGGCGAACGGCCCGAGCGGCGGCCGGGTGGACGAGCCGGCTGACGCCCCGGCGGACGGCCCGGTCATGCGCCGCGGTCGCCGCCTGGCCGTCGACGTCGGGGACGCCCGTATCGGGGTCGCCTCGTGCGACCCCGACGGAATCCTCGCCACGCCGGTGGAGACCGTCCCCGGACGCGACGTCCCCGCGGCCCACCGCCGCCTGCGGCAACTGGTCGAGGAGTACGAACCGATCGAGGTCGTCGTCGGTCTCCCTCGTTCCCTCAAGGGGGGCGAGGGGCCGGCCGCGGCCAAGGTCAGGCGCTTCGCGCAGGAGCTGGCCCGTGGCATCGCGCCGGTCCCGGTCAGGCTCGTCGACGAGCGGATGACCACGGTGACCGCCAGTCAGGGACTGCGCGCCTCCGGAGTGAAGTCCAGGAAGGGCCGGTCCGTCATCGACCAGGCCGCCGCTGTGATCATCCTTCAGCAGGCGCTGGAATCCGAACGGGTGTCAGGCAGAGCACCCGGCGAGGGCGTCGAAGTGGTCATCTGATCGCGATACGGTAACGTTCCGCGCGATGCGGAGGCATTCGAACAGCCACCGCACAGCAAGAGGCGGAACGGAAGCGGGCCCTCCATGACAGGCCGCGCGTGCCCCGTCGCCTCGCGGCTCTAGGGGATCGATGACTGAGTATGGCCGGGGCCCAGGCTCCGAACCGTGGCATCCGGAGGACCCGTTGTACGGGGACGGCGGATGGGGCGGACAGCAGGCCCATACGGGTCAGCAGTCCCCCTACGGCGGCCAGCCACAGCAGTATCCGGAGCAGCAGCAGTCGCAGCAGCAGTACGGCGACTGGGGCGACGGCGGCCAGTCCGCATACGGTCAGCAGCCGCAGTACGACCAGTACGGTCAGCAGCAGCCCCCCGAGCCGCAGTACGACCAGTACGGTCAGCCGCGGTACGACCAGCAGCAGTACGACCGGCAGTACGCCTCCCAGGGGCAGCCCCAGCACGGCTACGACAACGGCGGCTGGGGTGCCGGCGCGCGTCCCCACGCGCAGTACCCCGCCGACCCGTCGGATCCCTACGGCCAGCAGTCCGCCGCCTACGGCCCGGAGCAGCCCGACTTCTACGGCACCCCGGAGGCGTACCCGCCGCCGGAACCGCCCGCCCGCCGGCGCACCGAGCCCGATCCCCAGCACACCGACTGGGACCCCGGTCCCGACGAGGGCGAGCACGCCTTCTTCACGGGCGGGGACGCGGACGCAGAAGGCGACGACTTCGGCGGCCGTGGGCGCGGTGACCGCAGGGGCAGGGGCGGTCGCGGCGGCAAGCCCAAGAAGGGCCGCAGCGGGGTCGCGTGCCTCGTGGTCTGCCTGGTACTGGGCGGCGGCGTGGCGGGAGTCGCATATTTCGGCTACCAGTTCTACCAGGATCGTTTCGGCGCGGCCCCGGACTACGCGGGCGACGGCAACGGCGAGCAGGTGACCGTCTCCATCCCCAAGGGCGCGGGCGGCTCGACCATCGGCCAGGAGCTGAAGCGGAAGGGCGTGGTGAAGAGCGTCGACGCCTTCATCACCGCCCAGCAGAGCAATCCCCGCGGCAAGAGCATCCAGGACGGCGCGTACACGCTGGAGAAGGAGATGTCGGCCGAGAGCGCGGTCGAACTCCTGCTCAACCCCAAGAGCCGCAGCAACCTGATCATCGCCGAGGGCAAGCGCAACGTCGACGTCTACAAGATGATCGACAAGCAGCTCGGGGTGGACGAGGGAACCACGGCCGGAGTCGCCAAGACCGAGTGGAAGAGCCTCGGCCTGCCCGACTGGGCGACGAACCACAAGAACGTGAAGGATCCGCTGGAAGGATTCCTCTACCCGTCCAGCTACTCGGCGGCCAAGGGGCAGAAGCCCGAGGACGTGCTGAAGCAGATGGTGGCGCGGGCCACCGAGCAGTACGAGGAAATCGGACTCGAGGAGAAGGCGGAGGGCCTCGGCCTCGAAGGTCCCTGGCAGCTGCTCACCGTGGCGAGCCTGGTGCAGGCCGAGGGCAAGACGCACGACGACTTCCGCAGGATGTCCGAGGTCGTCTACAACCGGCTCAAGCCCACCAACACGGAGACCAACCAGGAACTTCAGTTCGACTCGTCCTTCAACTACCTGAAGGGCCAGAGCAAGATCCGCATCAGCGAGTCCGAGATCAACAGCAACCCGGACCCGTACAACACCTACACCAACAAGGGCCTGCCGCCCGGACCCATCGGCAACCCCGGCGCGGAGGCGCTGCAGGCGGCGCTCGCACCCACGAAGGACGGCTGGATGTACTTCGTGGCCACCGACGGCGTGAGCAAGACCGAGTTCGCCAAGACGCACGACGAGTTCCTGAAACTGAAGGAAAAGTACAATGCCAGCTCCGGCAGCTGACCGTCGCCGGGCCGCCGTCCTCGGCTCTCCGGTCGCGCACTCCCTCTCCCCGGTGCTGCACCACGCCGCCTATGCGGAGCTGGGTCTGGAGAACTGGACGTACGACCGTTTCGACGTCGACGAGGAGGCGCTGCCGCGCTTCTTCGAGCAGCTGGGCCCCGAATGGGCGGGCCTGTCGCTGACCATGCCGCTCAAGCGGGCGGTCATCCCGCTGCTCGACGAGATCAGCGGGACTGCGGCCTCCGTGGACGCGGTGAACACCGTGGTCCTCACCGAGGACGGCCGCAGGACCGGCGACAACACCGACATCCCCGGCATCGTCGCCGCCCTGCGCGAACACGGCATCGTGAAGGTCGAGACCGCGGCGGTCCTCGGCGCCGGCGCCACCGCCTCCTCCGCGCTGGCCGCGCTGGCCCGGATCTGCACCGGCGAGGTCGCCGTCTACGTCCGCAGTCAGGCGCGCGCCGCCGAGATGCGGGGCTGGGCCGAACGGCTGGACGTCACCGTGCGCATCGCCGACTGGGCGGACGCCGAGGAGGCGCTGCGTGCCCCGCTGGTGGTGGCCACCACCCCGGCCGGCGCCACCGACGCCCTCGCCGCCGCCGTCCCCGAGATGCCCGTGACCCTCTTCGACGTGCTCTACGACCCCTGGCCGACCGCACTCGCCGCCCGCTGGTCGGCGTACGGCGGGGCCGTGGTCAGCGGGCTCGACCTGCTGCTCCACCAGGCGGTGCTCCAGGTGGAGCAGATGACGGGCCGCGCCCCGGCCCCGCTCGCCGCCATGCGCCGCGCGGGAGAGCGCGCCCTCGCGGCCCGGTAGCGTCCCTCCGGCCCGCAGGCGTGCCCGCGCCCTCGCCCGGCGTCCGCGCGCCCGTCCGCCAGATGGACCGGCGGCCGGGCCGGGCGACCGGACGTGGGAGGATCGGAGGTGGCGGACCGGGGCCCGCGCACCCGGACACGCCGTAGCCGTACGCGGAGAAGACGCGTACGCAGGGCATAACCGGGGCGCGAGCACTGAGGAGCACCGTTGAGCAGGTTGCGCTGGCTGACCGCGGGGGAGTCCCACGGTCCCGCACTCGTCGCGACGCTGGAGGGTCTGCCCGCCGGCGTGCCGATCACCACGGACATGGTCGCGGACCACCTGGCGAGGCGGCGGCTCGGCTACGGTCGCGGTGCGCGGATGAAGTTCGAGCGGGACGAGGTCACCTTCCTCGGTGGCGTCCGGCACGGGCTCACCCTCGGTTCCCCGGTCGCGGTCATGGTCGGCAACACCGAGTGGCCCAAGTGGGAGCAGGTCATGTCGGCCGACCCGGTGGATCCCGAGGTGCTGGCCGGTCTGGCGCGCAACGCCCCGCTGACCCGCCCCCGTCCCGGCCATGCCGACCTCGCGGGCATGCAGAAGTACGGCTTCGACGAGGCCCGGCCGATCCTGGAGCGCGCCTCCGCGCGGGAGACCGCCGCCCGGGTGGCACTGGGCGCGGTGGCGCGCTCGTACCTGAGGGAGACGGCCGGCATCGAGGTCGTCAGCCACGTCGTCGAACTGGCCGCCGCCAAGGCTCCCTACGGCGTGTACCCGACGCCGGCGGACGTGGAGAAGCTGGACGCCGACCCGGTGCGCTGCCTGGACGCGGACGCCTCGCAGGCGATGGTCGCGGAGATCGACCAGGCGCACAAGGACGGCGACACGCTCGGCGGCGTGGTCGAGGTGCTGGCCTACGACGTCCCGGTCGGACTCGGCTCGCACGTGCACTGGGACCGCCGGCTGGACGCCCGGCTGGCCGCCGCCCTCATGGGCATCCAGGCCATCAAGGGCGTCGAGGTCGGCGACGGCTTCGGACTGGCCCGGGTGCCCGGCTCCCGGGCGCACGACGAGATCCTCACCGGCCCCGACGGCATCAAGCGGGCGTCCGGCCGCTCCGGCGGCACCGAGGGAGGTCTCACCACCGGCGAGCTGCTGCGCGTGAAGGCGGCCATGAAGCCGATCGCGACCGTGCCGCGGGCTCTGCAGACGGTGGACGTCGCCACCGGCGAGGCCGCGCAGGCCCACCACCAGCGCTCCGACGTGTGCGCGGTACCCGCCGCCGGCATCGTCGCCGAGGCGATGGTCGCCCTGGTGCTGGCGGACGCGGTGGCGGAGAAGTTCGGCGGCGACAGCGTCACCGAGACCCGCCGCAACGTCACCTCGTACCTCGACAACCTGGCCATCCGGTGACCGCGGCCCCGCTGATCGTCCTCGTCGGCCCGATGGGCGTCGGCAAGTCCACCGTCGGACAGCTCCTCGCCGAGCGGCTCGGCGTCGGCTACCGGGACACGGACGAGGACATCGTCACCGGGCAGGGGCGCACCGTCGCCGACATCTTCGTCGACGAGGGCGAGGCGGCCTTCCGGGCCCTGGAGAAACGGACCGTGCACCGGGCGCTCGCCGAGCACGACGGCGTCCTCGCCCTCGGCGGCGGCGCGATCCTGGACGCGGACACGCGCCGCCTGCTTGTCGCGCAGCGCGTCGTCTACCTCTCGATGGACGTCGAGGAGGCCGTCAGGCGCACCGGCCTGAACGCCGCGCGGCCGCTGCTTGCGGTCAATCCGCGCAGACAGTGGCGTGAGCTGATGGAAGCCCGCCGCCACCTGTACGAGGAGGTCGCCACGGTCGTCGTGGCCACCGACGGGCGCACGCCGGAAGAAGTCACCCGAGGCGCCCTCGACGCACTGGAGTTGAAAGAAGCATGAGCGAGGCAGTCACCCGGATCCAGGTCGGCGGCACCGCGGGATCCGACCCCTACGAGGTCCTGGTGGGCCGTCAGCTCCTGGGCGAGCTCGGTGGTCTGATCGGCCCGAAGGCCAAGAAGGTCGCGGTGATCCACCCCGAGGCCCTCGCCGAGACCGGCGACGCGCTGCGCGCCGACCTCGCCGGGCAGGGCTACGAGGCGATCGCCATCCAGGTGCCCAACGCCGAGGAGGCGAAGACCGCCGAGGTCGCCGCCTACTGCTGGAAGGCGCTCGGCCAGTCCGGCTTCACCCGCACCGACGTGATCGTCGGTGTCGGCGGCGGGGCCAGCACCGACCTGGCCGGTTTCGTGGCAGCGACCTGGTTGCGCGGCGTGCGCTGGATCGCCGTCCCCACCACCGTGCTGGCCATGGTGGACGCGGCCGTCGGCGGCAAGACCGGCATCAACACCGCCGAGGGCAAGAACCTCGTCGGCTCCTTCCACCCGCCGGCCGGTGTCCTGTGCGACCTGGCCGCGCTGGACTCCCTCCCGGTCAACGACTACGTCTCCGGGCTCGCCGAGGTCATCAAGGCCGGCTTCATCGCCGACCCGGTGATCCTGGACCTGATCGAGTCCGACCCCCGGGCCGCGCGCACCCCGGCCGGACCGCACACCTCCGAGCTGATCGTGCGTTCGATCAGGGTCAAGGCGGAGGTCGTCTCCTCCGACCTGAAGGAGGCGGGCCTGCGGGAGATCCTCAACTACGGTCACACGCTCGGCCACGCCATCGAGAAGAACGAGCGCTACAAGTGGCGTCACGGCGCCGCGGTCTCGGTCGGTATGCACTTCGCCGCCGAACTGGGCCGCCTCGCGGGCCGCTTGGACGACGCGACCGCCGACCGCCACCGCACCATCCTCGAATCGGTCGGCCTCCCGCTGCACTACCGCCACGACCAGTGGCCCAAGCTGGTCGAGAACATGAAGGTCGACAAGAAGTCCCGCGGCGACCTGCTGCGTTTCATCGTCCTGGACGGCCTCGCCAAGCCCACCGTCCTGGAGGGCCCCGACCCGGCCGTCCTCCTCGCCGCCTACGGCGAGGTGGGCGAGTAGTACCCCGGCGTACCTTCCGTCCGATTCGCCTTGCGGGACGGGCACTTCGGACCGCCCCCGGCCGTTCACCAAACGACGGCCGGGGGCGGTACCGTTCGGTAGCAAGCGGGCCCCGTCCCGCTGTCAGCGCCCATCGCCTGTACGAGACGGAGTGGCACCGGATGCAGCACGCAGTGGGTTCTCCGCTGCCGCCGCCCCATCAGCCGGGGCACGGACCGGCCGTCGGCTGGTCACCGGCCGCACACCACCCGGGCCCGCACCAGGGTTCCGCCCCCGTTCCTCCGCCTGCACCGGGTTGTCCCGTGCAGGCCCCGCTCCCCGCGGCACCCCATCAGGTCCCGGCTCCGGGACCGCAGCAGACTCCGGGACCGCAGCATGTCCCCGGCCCGCAACTGGCTCCGGGGCCGGGTCCGGTTCCGGGTCCGCACCAGCCTGCCCCCGTCCCACCGTCCCCGGAAGGCACCGGCCACGTACCGCTGCCGCCCGGCGGCCCCGTCGCCGTGCCCAGCGTGCCGCCTGCCACGGCCGCCGCGCCCGACCCCACCACGACCACCCTCGCGGTACTGCTCATCGGCCCCGCGGGCGCCGGCAAGACCAGCGTCGCCAAGTACTGGGCGGACCACCGCCGGGTCCCCACCGCGCACATCAGCCTCGACGACGTCCGCGAATGGGTCCGCTCCGGCTTCGCCGACCCCCAGACCGGGTGGAACGAGCACTCCGAGGCCCAGTACCGCCTCGCCCGCCGCACCTGCGGCTTCTCCGCGCGCAACTTCCTCGCCAACGGCATCTCGTGCATCCTCGACGACGCGGTCTTCCCGGACCGCCCGGTCGTCGGCCTCGGCGGCTGGAAGCGGCACGTCGGTCCCGGCCTGCTGCCGGTCGTCCTCCTGCCGGGCCTGGACATCGTCCTGGAGCGCAACGCCGAACGCAGCGGTAACCGGCGCCTCACCGACGAGGAGGTGGCCCGCATCCACGGCCGGATGGCCGGCTGGTACGGCTCGGGCCTCCCGATCATCGACAACTCCCAACTCGACATCCCGGAAACCGCCCACCTCCTCGACGAGGTCCTCTCCCGCTCGATAGCCAGCCCACCCAGCTGGTAAGCGTCCGCGGGGGCGCGGGGGCGTATCGATGTGCGGCTCCGCCGCGGGGCGCGAGCAGGCCCACCGGGCGTTCGGACGCCACACAGCACGAGGCCCCGCCCCCATGGGCGCACCCCTTGAGCCCATGGGGGTGCGCCGGGCCCGCCCACTCGGCCCATCCAAGCGGCGCACCCCCGGCGGAGCTCATACGCTCGGCTCATGTCAGAGGTGTACGCGGCCCGCCGGACGCGCCTACGAGAACGCTGCAACGCGGGCGGCAGCGCGGCGGCGCTCGTCTCCCGGCCCGCCAACGTGCGCTATCTCGCGGGCGCCGCCCCGCACGGTGCTGTACTGCTGCTGGGCCAGACCGAGGATCTCCTGGTCTGCTCCGGCCCGCCGGACGACCGGTCGGCACAGGGCCGGCCCGACGAGTCCCTGCCGGTGCGCGCGCTGTCCGGACCCGGTGGCGACCCGGCCGTCGCGGCCACCGGCCTCGCCGCGGCCCAGGGCACCGAGTCCCTCGCCACGGAGGACCACCACCTCACCGTGGTCCGGCACCGCGCCATGCGCTCGGTCGCGCCCCGGCTGCGCCTGACCGACCTCGGCCAGGCGGTAGAGCAGCTCCGGGTGGTCAAGGACGAGGAGGAGATCTCCTGTCTGCGCATCGGTGCCGAGATCGCCGACCAGGCCCTCGGCGAACTCCTGGAGTCCATCCTGGTCGGCCGCACCGAACGGCACCTCGCCCTGGAACTGGAGCGCCGTCTGGTCGACCACGGCGCCGACGGGCCCGCCTTCCCCACCTCCGTCGGCACCGGCCCGAACTCGGGACGCCGCGGCCACCGGCCCACCGACCGGCGCGTGGAGGAGGGCGACTTCCTGTCCGTCTGCCTGGGCGCGACCTACCGCGGCTACCGCTGCGAGATCGGCCGTACGTTCGTCATCGGCACCTCGCCGGCCGACTGGCAGATCGAGCTGTACGACCTCGTCTTCGCGGCCCAGCGAGCCGGCCGGGAGGCCCTGGCACCCGGCGCCGCCTGCCGCGACGTGGACCGTGCCGCCCGCCAGGCACTGGACTCGGCGGGGTACGCGGAGAACCTTCCGACGCTCACCGGTCACGGTGTCGGACTCGAAATCGACGAGGACCCGCAGTTGGCCCCCGCGGCCATGGGTAAACTGGACGCTTGTGTGCCGGTCACCGTCGAACCGGGGGTTCACCTCCCGGGCCGGGGCGGGGTCCGGATCGATGACACGCTCGTCGTGCGCCCCGAGGCGGACGGCGGACCCGAGCTACTCACCATCACGACCAAGGAGCTGCTCGCGCTCTAGCCTTCGCGCTGTGCGCGGGCCTGCACCGGGGTCGTCCACGTCAGTCCAGTCCAGGAGATTCCGCAACCGTGGCTTCCACGAACGACCTCAAGAACGGCATGGTGCTCAAGCTCGAAGGCGGCCAGCTCTGGTCCGTCGTCGAGTTCCAGCACGTCAAGCCCGGCAAGGGCCCCGCCTTCGTGCGCACCAAGCTCAAGAACGTGCTTTCCGGCAAGGTCGTCGACAAGACCTTCAACGCCGGCGTCAAGGTCGAGACGGCCACTGTCGACAAGCGTGACATGCAGTTCTCGTACATGGACGGCGACTACTTCGTCTTCATGGACATGGAGACCTACGACCAGCTGCACGTCGACCGCAAGGCCGTCGGCGACGCCGCCAACTTCCTGGTGGAGGGCTTCACCGCCACCGTCGCGCAGCACGAGGGCGAGGTGCTCTTCGTCGAGCTGCCCGCCGCCGTCGAGCTCACCATCCAGGAGACCGAGCCGGGCGTCCAGGGCGACCGCTCCACCGGCGGCACCAAGCCCGCCATCCTGGAGACCGGTCACCAGATCAACGTCCCGCTCTTCATCACCACCGGTGAGAAGATCAAGGTCGACACCCGCTCCAGCGACTACCTCGGCCGGGTGAACAGCTAACCGTGGCTGCCCGCAACACGGCCCGCAAGCGCGCCTTCCAGATCCTCTTCGAGGGCGATCAGCGCGGCGCCGACGTCCTGACGGTCCTCGCCGACTGGGTCCGGCACGCCCGGTCCGACACCCGGCAGCCGCCGGTGAGCGAGTACACGATGGAGCTGGTCGAGGGCTACGCCGAGCGCGCGAAGCGCATCGACGAGCTCATCGCCCAGTACTCGGTCGGCTGGACGCTCGACCGCATGCCGGTCGTCGACCGCAACATCCTGCGCCTGGGCGCGTACGAGCTGATCTGGGTCGACGCGACCCCGGACGCCGTCGTCCTGGACGAGATGGTGCAGCTGGCGAAGGAGTTCTCCACGGACGAGTCGCCCGCGTTCGTCAACGGCCTGCTCGGCCGGTTGAAGGACCTCAAGTCCTCGCTGCGTCGCGACGAGAGCTGAGAGGGGCCCAAAGGAGCCCGGGAGACCCAACCACGCCGGAGGGCCCGCAGCGCCCTGCTGCGGGCCCTCCGGCGTGGTTGCCCGTACCGCCTGACGCCCGAGGCACAGAAGAAGCCGCCGGGGTGGCCGGAACCGCTTGGTTCCGGCCACCCCGGCGGCACGTTTCTGCTGAGGCGGCTGCGGCTCAGAGGTCCTCGTGGGACGCCACCGCGCGACGCGCGTCCGCGTCCAGGACGCCCCAGCTGATCAGCTGCTCGGTGAGGACCGAGGGCGACTGGTCGTAGATGACGGCGAGTGTGCGCAGGTCGTCCTGGCGGATCGAGAGCACCTTGCCGTTGTAGTCACCGCGCTGCGACTGGATCGTGGCCGCGTACCGCTGGAGGGGGCCCGCCTTCTCGGCCGGCACCGTGGCCAGCCGCTCCAGGTCCAGGACCAGCTTCGGCGGCGGCTCGGCGGCACCGCCCGGGGTGGTGCCCGGGAGCAGCTCCTGTACGGGAACGCCGTAGAAGTCCGCCAGCTCGGCGAGGCGCTGCACGGTGACGGCACGGTCGCCGCGCTCGTACGAACCGACCACGACGGCCTTCCAACGGCCCTGGGACTTCTCCTCGACACCATGGAGGGAAAGGCCCTGCTGGGTGCGGATGGCCCGGAGCTTGGCCCCGAGCTGTTTGGCGTATTCGCTGGACATATGGCTCCCCGGACAAGGTGTCGACGCGGCCTGCTGTGGTGCGAGCCGCGCGGCTGGTAACTCACTGTGAGGTTACGCAGCGTTACTCTCCTGCGTCAAGCCGAATGGTCCGCACCGGCTCTTCCGTGGTACCCGCGATCCGTTACGCCGAGCGGGTGACGCGCGTGCGCCAAAGGGGTGACGGGGGAGTGTCAGGGGGGTCCGCAGGTCGTCTCTGTGAGCCTGATACCGTAGGTGGCGCATATCCGACGTCCTTTAAGGTCCGTCCCGTGAGGCGGAGAAGGAGGTCCGTTTCTTATGGACAAGCAGCAAGAAGCCCGGCCCGTTCTCGAAGGGCCCGACATCGCACGGGTCCTCACCCGCATCGCCCACGAGATCGTCGAACGCGCCAAGGGCGCCGACGACGTGGTGCTCCTCGGCATTCCGACCCGGGGCGTCTTCCTCGCCCGGCGGCTCGCCGACAAGCTCGAGCAGATCACCGAGCGCAAGATTCCGGTCGGCTCGCTCGACATCACCATGTACCGCGACGACCTGCGCATGCACCCGCCGCGAGCGCTGGCCCGCACCGAGATCCCCGGCGACGGCATCGACGGCCGCCTGGTCGTCCTCGTCGACGACGTGCTCTTCTCCGGCCGCACCATCCGCGCCGCCCTCGACGCGCTGAACGACATCGGCCGCCCGCGCGCGGTGCAGCTCGCCGTGCTCGTCGACCGCGGCCACCGCGAACTGCCCATCCGCGCCGACTACGTCGGCAAGAACCTCCCCACGTCGCTGCGGGAGACGGTCAAGGTCCAGCTCGCCGAGGAGGACGGTCGCGACACCGTGCTGCTCGGTGCCAAGCCGGCCACCCCGGGCGCCCACCCTTAGCACCTCGCGTACGCGTTCAGCCGTGCCGTACGCCCGCTCGGCGCGCCCGCACGCGTACCCGGCCGCCCGAACTGTCCCGCTCTTCCGCATGAACCGCCTTACGGAGCCTCACAGATGCAGCGTCATCTCATCTCGGCCGCCGACCTCACCCGCGACGACGCCATCCTGATCCTCGACACCGCCGAGGAGATGGCCCGGGTCGCCGACCGGCCGATCAAGAAACTGCCGACCCTGCGCGGCCGTACCGTCGTCAATCTCTTCTTCGAGGACTCCACCCGGACCCGGATCTCCTTCGAGGCCGCCGAGAAGCGCCTGTCCGCGGACGTCATCAACTTCACCGCCAAGGGCTCCAGCGTCTCCAAGGGCGAGTCCCTCAAGGACACCGCCCAGACGCTGGAGGCCATGGGCGTCGACGCCGTCGTCATCCGGCACAGCGCCTCCGGCGCCCCGTACCGCCTGGCCACCTCCGGCTGGATCGACGCGCACGTCGTCAACGCCGGCGACGGCACCCACCAGCACCCCACCCAGGCCTTGCTGGACGCCTTCACGATGCGCCGCCGCCTCGTCGGCCGCGACGCCGGCCTCGGGAAGGACCTGGACGGACGCCGCATCACGCTCGTCGGCGACATCCTGCACAGCCGGGTCGCCCGCTCCAACGTCGACCTGCTGCACACCCTGGGCGCCGAGGTCACCCTCGTCGCCCCGCCCACCCTGCTGCCGGTCGGCGTCGAGACCTGGCCCTGCGAGGTCTCCTACGACCTCGACTCGACGCTGAGCAAGTCCGACGCGGTGATGCTGCTGCGCGTCCAGCGCGAGCGTATGAACGCCGCGTTCTTCCCGACCGAGCGCGAGTACTCCCGCCGCTACGGCCTCGACGGCGACCGCATGGCGCGGATGCCCGACCACGCCATCGTGATGCACCCCGGTCCGATGGTCCGCGGTATGGAGATCACCGCCGAGGTCGCCGACTCCGACCGCTGCACCGTCGTCGAGCAGGTCACCAACGGCGTCTCCATCCGGATGGCCGTCCTGTACCTGCTGCTCGGCGGCAACGAGCCCGCCGTCACCCACGCCCGCACCACCGAGGAGAAGTAAGAGCATGAGCAAGACCCTGATCCGCGGTGCGAAGGTGCTCGGCGGCGAGCCGCAGGACGTGCTGATCGACGGCGGGACCGTCGCGGAGGTGGGCGTCGGGCTGAGTGCCGAGGGCGCCGAGGCCGTCGAGGCCGACGGCAAGGTGCTGCTGCCCGGCCTGGTCGACCTCCACACCCACCTGCGCGAGCCCGGCCGCGAGGACTCCGAGACCGTCCTCACCGGCACCCGCGCCGCGGCGAGCGGTGGATACACCAACGTCTTCGCCATGGCCAACACCTTCCCGGTCGCCGACACCGCGGGCGTCGTCGAGCAGGTCTGGCGGCTCGGCAAGGAGTCCGGCTACTGCGACGTGCAGCCCATCGGCGCCGTCACCGTCGGCCTGGAGGGCGTCAAGCTCGCCGAGCTGGGCGCCATGCACGAGTCCGCGGCCGGTGTCACCGTCTTCTCCGACGACGGCAAGTGCGTCCACGACGCCGTGATCATGCGCCGTGCCCTGGAGTACGTGAAGGCCTTCGGCGGCGTCGTCGCCCAGCACGCCCAGGAGCCCCGGCTCACCGAGGGCGCCCAGATGAACGAGGGCGTCGTCTCCGCCGAGCTGGGCCTCGGCGGCTGGCCGGCGGTCGCCGAGGAGTCGGTCATCGCCCGGGACGTGCTCCTCGCCGAGCACGTCGGCTCCCGCGTCCACATCTGCCACCTGTCGACGGCCGGCAGCGTCGAGATCGTCCGCTGGGCCAAGTCGCGCGGCATCGACGTCACCGCCGAGGTCACCCCGCACCACCTGCTCCTCACCGACGAGCTGGTCCGGTCGTACAACCCGGTCTACAAGGTCAACCCGCCGCTGCGCACCGAGCGCGACGTCATGGCGCTGCGCGAGGCGCTCGCCGACGGCACGATCGACATCGTCGCCACCGACCACGCCCCGCACCCGCACGAGGACAAGGACTGCGAGTGGGCCGCCGCCGCCATGGGCATGGTGGGCCTGGAGACCGCGCTGTCGGTGGTCCAGGAGACCATGGTGGACACGGGGCTGCTGGACTGGGCCGGCGTCGCCGACCGCATGTCCTTCAAGCCCGCGCAGATCGGACAGGCCACCGGGCACGGCCGTCCCGTCTCGGCTGGTGAGCCCGCCAACCTCACCCTCGTCGACACGGCATACCGTGGCCAGGTGGACCCCGCGGGCTTCGCCTCGCGCAGCCGCAACACCCCGTACGAGGGTCGCGAGCTGCCGGGCCGTGTGACGCACACGTGGCTGCGGGGCAAGGCCACGCTCGTCGACGGGAAGCTCACGTGACACCTGTAATCCTGCTGGCCGCCGAGAAGGAATCGGCGGAAGTGACCGACTGGGCCGCCCGCGTCGGCTGGGTCGTCGGCCTCGGCCTGTTCGTCGCGCTCGTCTACTGGCTGATGCGCGAGGGCTGGAAGTGGCGCAGCACCCTCCAGGGCGACCTGCCGGAGCTGCCCGCCCGCCCGTCGCCCACCACCGCCGACGGAGGCGGCAAGCGGGCCCTGCCCGGAACGCCGCACGAGCCGGCTCCGGCGAAACTGACGATGAGCGGCCGCTACCACGGCTCCACCACCGCCGGACAGTGGCTGGACCGCATCGTGGCGCACGGCCTGGGCACCCGCAGCCGGGTCGAGCTGACACTGACGGACGCGGGACTGGACGTCGTACGCCCCGGCGCGAACGACTTCTTCGTCCCCGTCGCCGCACTGCGCGAGGCCCGGCTCGACAAGGGCATCGCCGGCAAGGTGCTCACCGAGGGCGGCCTGCTGGTCGTCACCTGGGAACACGGCGACAAGATGATCGACTCGGGCTTCCGCTCGGACCACGCGGCCGAGCACAACGAGTGGGTCGAAACCCTGAACGACATGATCGACAAGACGGAAACGGAAGGCGCACGATGACGACCTCCACCAGGGGAGCCGGCAAGGCTCCCGCCGTACTCGTCCTGGAGGACGGCCGGATCTTCCGCGGCCGTGCCTACGGGGCCGTGGGGGCCACGTTCGGTGAAGCCGTGTTCTCCACCGGCATGACCGGCTACCAGGAAACCCTCACCGACCCGTCGTACCACCGCCAGGTCGTCGTCATGACCGCGCCGCACGTGGGCAACACCGGCGTCAACGACGAGGACATGGAGTCCAAGAAGATCTGGGTCTCCGGCTACGTCGTGCGCGACCCCGCGCGCGTGCCCTCCAACTGGCGCTCCACGCGCACGCTGGACGAGGAACTGGCCGCCCAGGGCGTCGTCGGCGTCTCGGGCATCGACACCCGCGCCCTCACCCGCCACCTGCGCGAGCGCGGCGCCATGCGCGTCGGCATCTTCAGCGGTGACGCGATCCAGGACGACGCCGCACTGCTGGCCCGCGTCCAGGAAGCCCCCGAGATGACCGGCGCCGACCTCTCCGCCGAGGTCGCCACCACCGAGGCGTACGTCGTCCCGGCGATCGGCGAGAAGAAGTTCACCGTCGCCGCCGTCGACCTCGGCATCAAGGGCATGACCCCGCACCGCATGGCCGAGCGCGGCATCGAGGTGCACGTCCTGCCCGCCACGACCACCGTCGAGGACATCTACGCCGTCAACCCCGACGGCGTGTTCTTCTCCAACGGCCCCGGCGACCCCGCCACCGCCGACCACCCCGTCTCCGTGATGCGGGGCGTCCTGGAGCGCGACACCCCGCTGTTCGGCATCTGCTTCGGCAACCAGATCCTGGGCCGCGCGCTCGGCTTCGGCACCTTCAAGCTGAAGTACGGCCACCGCGGCATCAACCAGCCGGTGCAGGACCGTACGACCGGCAAGGTCGAGGTCACCGCGCACAACCACGGCTTCGCCGTCGACGCCCCGCTCGACAAGGTCTCCGACACCCCCTACGGCCGCGCCGAGGTCTCCCACGTCTGCCTCAACGACAACGTGGTGGAGGGCCTCCAGCTGCTCGACAAGCCGGCCTTCAGCGTCCAGTACCACCCCGAAGCGGCGGCCGGCCCGCACGACGCCGCCTACCTGTTCGACCGCTTCGTGAAGCTCATGGAGGGCCAGCGTGCCTAAGCGCACCGATATCCAGTCCGTCCTGGTCATCGGCTCCGGCCCGATCGTCATCGGCCAGGCCGCCGAGTTCGACTACTCCGGCACCCAGGCGTGCCGTGTGCTCAAGGCCGAGGGCCTGCGCGTCGTCCTGGTGAACTCCAACCCGGCGACGATCATGACCGACCCGGAGATCGCCGACGCCACCTACGTCGAGCCGATCACCCCCGAGTTCGTCGAGAAGATCATCGCCAAGGAGCGGCCCGACGCGCTCCTGCCCACCCTGGGCGGCCAGACGGCCCTGAACACCGCCATCTCGCTGCACGGCAACGGCGTCCTGGAGAAGTACGGCGTCGAGCTGATCGGCGCCAATGTGGAGGCCATCAACAAGGGCGAGGACCGCGACCTGTTCAAGGACGTCGTGGAGGAGGTCCGCAAGAAGATCGGCCACGGCGAGTCGGCCCGCTCCTACATCTGCCACTCCATGGACGACGTCCTCAAGGGCGTCGATGAACTCGGCGGCTACCCGGTCGTCGTCCGCCCCTCCTTCACCATGGGCGGCGCCGGCTCCGGCTTCGCGCACGACGAGGAGGAGCTGCGCCGCATCGCCGGGCAGGGCCTCACCCTCTCGCCGACCACCGAGGTGCTCCTGGAGGAGTCCATCCTCGGCTGGAAGGAGTACGAGCTGGAGCTGATGCGCGACAAGAACGACAACGTCGTGGTCGTCTGCTCCATCGAGAACTTCGACCCCATGGGCGTCCACACCGGCGACTCGATCACCGTGGCGCCCGCGATGACGCTGACCGACCGCGAGTACCAGGTGCTGCGCGACGTCGGCATCGCGATCATCCGCGAGGTGGGCGTCGACACCGGCGGCTGCAACATCCAGTTCGCGGTGAACCCGGTCGACGGCCGGGTGATCGTCATCGAGATGAACCCGCGCGTGTCGCGTTCGTCCGCGCTGGCCTCCAAGGCGACCGGTTTCCCGATCGCCAAGATCGCGGCCAAGCTCGCCGTCGGCTACACGCTGGACGAGATCCCGAACGACATCACCCAGGAGACCCCGGCCTCCTTCGAGCCGACCCTCGATTACGTGGTCGTCAAGGCTCCGCGCTTCGCCTTCGAGAAGTTCCCGAGCGCGGACTCCACGCTGACCACCACCATGAAGTCGGTCGGCGAGGCCATGGCCATCGGCCGCAACTTCACCGAGGCGTTCCAGAAGGCGCTGCGCTCGCTGGAGAAGAAGGGCAGCCAGTTCACGTTCGTCGGCGAGCCCGGCGACAGGGACGAGCTGCTGCGCGAGGCCGTCCGGCCCACCGACGGCCGGATCAACGCCGTCATGCAGGCCATCCGCGCGGGCGCCACGCCCGAGGAGGTCTTCGAGTACACGAAGATCGACCCCTGGTTCGTCGACCAGCTCTTCCTCATCAAGGAGATCGCCGACGAGCTGGCCGAGGCCCCCGAGCTGACCGTCGAGCTGCTCGCCGAGGCCAAGCGGCACGGCTTCTCCGACCAGCAGATCGGCGAGATCCGCGGCCTGCGCGAGGACGTCGTCCGCGAGGTGAGGCACGCGCTCGGCATCCGCCCGGTCTACAAGACGGTCGACACCTGCGCCGCCGAGTTCGCCGCGAAGACGCCGTACTTCTACTCCTCCTACGACGAGGAGACCGAGGTCGCGCGCCGCGAGAAGCCGGCCGTCATCATCCTGGGCTCCGGCCCGAACCGCATCGGCCAGGGCATCGAGTTCGACTACTCCTGCGTCCACGCCTCCTTCGCGCTCAGCGACGCCGGGTACGAGACCGTGATGGTCAACTGCAACCCGGAGACCGTCTCCACCGACTACGACACCTCCGACCGGCTGTACTTCGAGCCGCTCACCCTGGAGGACGTCCTGGAGATCGTCCACGCGGAGCAGCAGGCCGGCCCGATCGCGGGCGTGATCGTCCAGCTCGGCGGCCAGACCCCGCTGGGCCTGTCCCAGGCGCTCAAGGACAACGGCGTGCCGGTCGTCGGCACCCCGCCCGAGGCGATCCACGCCGCCGAGGACCGCGGCGCCTTCGGTCAGGTGCTCGCCGAGGCGGGCCTGCCCGCCCCCAAGCACGGCACCGCCACCACCTTCGCCGGCGCCAAGGCCATCGCCGACGAGATCGGCTACCCGGTCCTGGTGCGGCCCTCCTACGTCCTCGGCGGACGCGGCATGGAGATCGTCTACGACGAGACCCGCCTGGAGGCCTACATCGCCGAGTCGACCGAGATCAGCCCGTCCCGCCCGGTCCTGGTCGACCGCTTCCTGGACGACGCGATCGAGATCGACGTCGACGCCCTGTACGACGGCGAGGAGCTGTACCTCGGCGGCGTCATGGAGCACATCGAGGAGGCCGGTATCCACTCCGGCGACTCGGCGTGCGCCCTGCCCCCGATCACGCTGGGCGGCTTCGACATCAAGCGGCTGCGCGCCTCCACCGAGGGCATCGCCAAGGGCGTCGGCGTGCGCGGCCTGATCAACATCCAGTTCGCGCTGGCGGGCGACATCCTCTACGTCCTGGAGGCCAACCCGCGCGCCTCGCGCACCGTCCCCTTCACCTCGAAGGCGACCGCGGTGCCGCTGGCCAAGGCCGCCGCCCGCATCTCGCTCGGCGCCACCATCGCCGAGCTGCGCGCCGAGGGCCTGCTCCCGGCCACCGGCGACGGCGGCGAGCTGCCGCTGGACGCGCCGATCTCCGTCAAGGAGGCCGTGATGCCGTGGTCCCGTTTCCGGGACATCCACGGCCGCGGCGTCGACACGGTCCTCGGCCCGGAGATGCGCTCCACCGGCGAGGTCATGGGCATCGACTCCGTCTTCGGCACGGCGTACGCCAAGTCGCAGGCGGGCGCTTACGGGCCGCTGCCGACCAAGGGACGGGCGTTCATCTCGGTCGCCAACCGCGACAAGCGCTCGATGATCTTCCCGGCCCGCGAGCTGGTCGCCCACGGCTTCGAGCTGCTCGCCACCTCCGGCACCGCCGAGGTGCTCAGGCGCAACGGCATCAACGCCACGGTCGTGCGCAAGCAGTCCGAGGGCACCGGCCCGAACGGTGAGAAGACCATCGTCCAGCTCATCCACGACGGCGGGGTCGACCTCATCGTCAACACCCCGTACGGCACCGGCGGCCGCCTCGACGGCTACGACATCCGCACGGCGGCCGTGGCCCGCTCCGTGCCGTGCCTGACGACGGTCCAGGCGCTCGCCGCGGCGGTCCAGGGCATCGACGCCCTCAACCACGGCGACGTGGGAGTGCGCTCACTCCAGGAACACGCGGCCTTCCTGACCGCGGCCCGCGACTAGCAGCCCCGAGGGGGACACCGGAAACGGTGTCCCCCTTCTCATGAGGACACCATGTACAAGACCTTCTTCTCGCTCGTCTTCAAGCGGATGGACCCGGAGCGGGCGCACCACCTCGCCTTCCGCTGGATCCGCCTCGCCGTCCGCGTCCCCGTCCTGCGCACCTTCGTCGCGGCCGTGCTGGCGCCCCGCTTCAAGGAGCTGCGCACCGAGGCCTTCGGCCTGCGCATGCACGGCCCCTTCGGTCTGGCCGCCGGCTTCGACAAGAACGCGGTCGCCATCGACGGCATGGCGATGCTCGGCTTCGACCACGTCGAGATCGGCACCGTGACGGGGGAGCCGCAGCCCGGCAACCCCAAGAAGCGGCTGTTCCGGCTGGTGAGCGACCGGGCGCTGATCAACCGCATGGGCTTCAACAACGACGGCTCCCTGGCCGTCGCCGCCCGCCTGGCCTCCCGCACGCCCGTCCTGCGGACCGTCGTCGGCGTCAACATCGGCAAGACGAAGGTCGTTCCGGAGGAGGAGGCCGTCGGTGACTACGTGAAGTCCGCCGAGCGGCTCGCCCCGCACGCCGACTACCTCGTCGTCAACGTCTCCTCCCCGAACACGCCCGGACTGCGCAACCTCCAGGCCACGGAGGCCCTGCGTCCCCTCCTGACCGCCGTCCGCGAGGCCGCCGACCGCGCCGTCACCGCGCGGCGCGTCCCGCTTCTGGTCAAGATCGCCCCCGACCTCGCCGACGAGGACGTCGACGCGGTCGCCGACCTGGCCGTGGAGCTGGGCCTGGACGGGATCATCGCCACCAACACCACCATCGCGCGCGAGGGACTCGGCCTCACGTCCTCGCCGGTGCTCGTCCGGGAGACCGGCGGCCTGTCCGGCGCACCGCTCAAGGAGCGCTCCCTGGAGGTGCTGCGCCGCCTCTACGCGCGCGTGGGCGACCGGGTCGTCCTGGTGGGCGTCGGTGGCGTCGAGACCGCCGAGGACGCCTGGCAGCGCATCCTGGCCGGGGCCACGCTGGTCCAGGGCTACAGCGCGTTCGTCTACGAGGGCCCCTTCTGGGGCCGAGCCATCCACAAGGGACTCGCCGCGCGCCTGCGGCAGAGCCCGTACGCCACCCTCGCCGACGCGGTCGGCGCCGATGTCAGGAAGAACGCATGACGGTACTCGAACCCTTCGGCGCCCGGCTGCGCCGCGCGATGGACGAGCGCGGGCCGCTGTGCGTCGGCATCGACCCGCACGCCTCCCTGCTCGCCGAGTGGGGTCTGAACGACGACGTGGCCGGTCTGGAGCGCTTCAGCCGCACCGTCGTGGAGGCGGTGGCCGGCCGGGTCGCCGTGCTCAAGCCGCAGAGCGCCTTCTTCGAGCGCTTCGGTTCGCGCGGCGTCGCCGTACTGGAGAAGTCGGTCGAGGAGGCGCGGGCGGCCGGCGCCCTGGTCGTCATGGACGCCAAGCGCGGCGACATCGGCTCGACCATGGCCGCGTACGCCGAGTCGTTCCTGCGCAAGGACGCCCCGCTGTTCTCGGACGCGCTGACCGTCTCGCCGTACCTCGGCTACGGGTCCCTGAAGCCGGCCGTCGACATGGCGCGCGAGAGCGGTGCGGGCCTGTTCGTGCTGGCGCTGACCTCCAACCCGGAGGGCGGCGAGGTCCAGCACGCGGTCCGGGCCGACGGGCGCAGCGTCGGAGCGACGGTCCTGGCGCACCTGGCCGCCGAGAACGCCGGGGAAGAGCCCCTCGGGTCCTTCGGCGCGGTGGTCGGCGCCACCCTCGGCGACCTGTCGTCGTACGACCTGGGCATCAACGGCCCGCTCCTCGCGCCCGGCATCGGCGCCCAGGGAGCCTCCCCGGCGGATCTGCCGCGGGTGTTCGGCGCGGCGGTGCGCGACGTCGTGCCGAACGTCAGCCGGGGTGTGCTTCGTCACGGTCCCGACGTGGACGCGCTGCGGAAGGCCGCGGACCGCTTCGCGGAGGAGATCCGGAGCGCGGTCGCGGCGGCCTGAACCTGGATACATCCTCAAATCCGAGGCAATATGTCTGAAATGTCCGTCCTGGCGGAGGCTGACCAGGACTTTTCCGCTGTTCTCGCTGACTCTGGAGGACTTGGACGCTAGTCTCCGGGAAGAGTCAACGGGCAAGCGTGTTGCTCGTAGCTCCCCAGGTGTGGGGCGACTAGGTTCCTCACCGGTCCGTATCCGACAGTTCGACATCCGAGGTGACGTAGGCGTGGCTCTTCCGCCCCTTACCCCTGAACAGCGCGCAGCCGCGCTCGAAAAGGCCGCCGCGGCTCGCCGGGAGCGGGCCGAGGTCAAGAATCGACTCAAGCACTCCGGCGCCTCCCTCCACGAGGTCATCAAGCAGGGCCAGGAGAACGACGTCATCGGCAAGATGAAGGTCTCCGCCCTCCTCGAGTCCCTGCCGGGCGTGGGCAAGGTCCGCGCCAAGCAGATCATGGAGCGGCTGGGCATCTCCGAGAGCCGGCGCGTGCGCGGGCTCGGTTCCAACCAGATCGCCTCCCTGGAGCGCGAGTTCGGCAGCACCGGCAGCTGAGTCCGGACCACTCCGGGATTGCTGGAATAATCGCTGCATGGCTGCAACACCCCGGGGGACGTCCCCCGTACCCCCGGACGCACGTCCGCGGCTGACCGTGCTCTCCGGCCCCTCGGGGGTCGGCAAGAGCACGGTCGTCGCCCATATGCGCAAAGAACACCCCGAGGTCTGGCTGTCGGTCTCGGCGACGACCCGCAGGCCCCGCCCCGGCGAGCAGCACGGTGTCCACTACTTCTTCGTCACCGACGAGGAGATGGACAAGCTGATCGCCAACGGTGAGCTGCTGGAGTGGGCCGAGTTCGCCGGCAACCGGTACGGCACACCGCGTGCGGCCGTACTGGAGCGCCTGGAGGCCGGTGAGCCGGTGCTCCTGGAGATCGACCTCCAGGGCGCGCGGCAGGTCCGCGAGTCCATGCCCGAGGCCCAGCTGGTGTTCCTGGCCCCGCCCTCCTGGGAGGAGCTGGTGCGCAGGCTCACCGGCCGGGGCACCGAGCCGCCGGAAGTGATCGAGCGCCGCCTCGCCGCGGCCAAGGTCGAGCTGGCGGCCGAGCCGGAGTTCGACCAGACCCTGGTCAACACCTCCGTCGAGGACGTGGCGCGCGAGCTGCTAGCCTTGACGAACGTCGTGTGATCGCCACTGGTCACCCTGCGGTCATCCCGACTGAATCTTTCCCATCCATCGGAAGGTAGAGCGTGTCCTCTTCCATCTCCGCGCCCGAGGGCATCATCAACCCGCCGATCGACGAGCTCCTCGAGGCCACGGACTCGAAGTACAGCCTCGTGATCTACGCGGCCAAGCGGGCCCGCCAGATCAACGCGTACTACTCGCAGCTCGGCGAGGGCCTCCTCGAGTACGTCGGCCCCCTCGTGGACACGCACGTCCACGAGAAGCCGCTGTCGATCGCCCTGCGCGAGATCAACGCGGGGCTGCTGACCTCCGAGGCCATCGAAGGTCCGGCGCAGTAACACCGGCGGTATTACTTTCAGCCTCACGCTGACTTTTCCACAGGCCCGGCAGTCCGACTGTCGGGCCTGTGGTGTGTGATGGGTCGTACGCGACATCCGAGCCGGGGAGACGGGGAGAGACGGTGGACAAGCCCAAGGTCGTTCTGGGGGTCAGCGGCGGCATCGCCGCGTACAAGGCCTGTGAGCTGCTGCGCAGGTTCACGGAGTCGGGGCACGAGGTCCGGGTCGTCCCCACCGCCTCCGCGCTGCACTTCGTCGGCGCCGCCACCTGGTCCGCGCTGTCCGGCAACCCCGTGTCGACCGAGGTGTGGGACGACGTCCACCAGGTCCCGCACGTGCGCATCGGCCAGCACGCCGACCTGGTCGTCGTCGCCCCGGCCACCGCCGACATGCTGGCCAAGGCCGCCCACGGCCTCGCCGACGACCTCCTCACCAACACACTGCTCACCGCCCGCTGCCCGGTCGTCTTCGCCCCCGCCATGCACACCGAGATGTGGGAGCACCCGGCCACCCAGGAGAACGTGGCGACGCTCCGCCGGCGCGGCGCCCTCGTGATCGAACCGGCCGTCGGCCGCCTCACCGGCGTCGACACCGGCAAGGGCCGGCTGCCCGACCCCGGCGAGATCTTCGAGGTCTGCCGCCGGGTGCTCGCCCGCGGCGTGCGCGAGCCGGACCTCGCCGGACGGCACGTCGTCGTCAGCGCCGGCGGCACCCGGGAGCCCCTGGACCCGGTCCGCTTCCTCGGCAACCGCTCCTCCGGCAAGCAGGGCTACGCCCTCGCCCGCACCGCCGCCGCCCGGGGCGCCCGCGTCACGCTGGTCGCCGCCAACCCGTCGCTGCCGGACCCGGCCGGCGTGGCCGTGGTCCCGGTGGGCACGGCCGTTGAACTGCGCGAGGCGATGCTGCGCGCCGCGGCGGACGCCGACGCCGTCGTCATGGCCGCGGCGGTCGCGGACTTCCGGCCGGCGGCGTACGCCGCCGGGAAGATCAAGAAGAAGGACGACCAGGAGCCCGCGCCGATCACCCTGGTGCGCAACCCGGACATCCTCGCGGAGATCTCCACGGACCGGGCCCGCTCCGGACAGGTGGTCGTCGGCTTCGCGGCCGAGACCGACGACGTCCTCGCCAACGGCCGGGCGAAGCTGAAGCGCAAGGGCTGCGACCTCCTCGTGGTCAACGAGGTGGGGGAGCGCAAGACCTTCGGATCCGAGGAGAACGAGGCCGTGATCCTCGGTGCCGACGGCAGCGAGACCCCGGTGGCGCACGGCCCCAAGGAAGCCCTGGCCGAAACGGTGTGGGACCTCGTGGCGGAACGGCTCGGCTGAATGACTCATTCACGCCACCCGGCTCGCGAACCCGGTGCATTCGAGCGTGGCGGCCCTGGCCAAGGGTGCGTCGTTCCAGGCAGAATGCCCGTGCCGCAGGTCACAGCCCTTCCGAGAGGCGAGACGGGTGGGCCCGTGGTGGAGTGCGACCGATAAACTGTTCTCGGACGTCGCCGGGTGCAGCTCCCCGTGCCGTCCACCAATGATCAGCCAGCAGCCGCTGCAACCCCAGGGAGCGTTGTGTCCCGTCGCCTGTTCACTTCGGAGTCTGTGACCGAAGGTCACCCCGACAAGATCGCTGACCAGATCAGCGACACGATTCTCGACGCGCTACTGCGTGAGGACCCGACCTCTCGGGTCGCCGTCGAAACCCTGATCACCACCGGTCTGGTGCACGTGGCCGGCGAGGTCACCACCAAGGCCTACGCGGACATCGCCAACCTCGTCCGCGGCAAGATCCTGGAGATCGGTTACGACTCCTCGAAGAAGGGCTTCGACGGCGCCTCCTGCGGTGTCTCGGTGTCGATCGGTGCCCAGTCCCCGGACATCGCGCAGGGCGTCGACACGGCTTACGAGAACAGGGTCGAGGGCGACGAGGACGAGCTGGACCGGCAGGGCGCCGGCGACCAGGGCCTCATGTTCGGCTACGCGTCCGACGAGACGCCGACCCTGATGCCGCTCCCGGTCTTCCTGGCGCACCGCCTGTCCAAGCGCCTGTCCGAGGTCCGCAAGAACGGCACGATCCCCTACCTGCGCCCGGACGGCAAGACGCAGGTCACCATCGAGTACGACGGCGACAAGGCCGTCCGGCTCGACACGGTCGTCGTCTCCTCCCAGCACGCGAGCGACATCGACCTGGAGTCGCTGCTCGCCCCCGACATCAAGGAATTCGTCGTAGAGCCCGAGCTCAAGGCGCTGCTGGACGACGGCATCAAGCTCGACACGGAGAACTACCGCCTCCTGGTCAACCCGACCGGCCGCTTCGAGATCGGCGGCCCGATGGGCGACGCCGGCCTGACCGGCCGCAAGATCATCATCGACACCTACGGCGGCATGGCCCGCCACGGCGGCGGCGCCTTCTCCGGCAAGGACCCGTCCAAGGTCGACCGCTCCGCCGCGTACGCGATGCGCTGGGTCGCCAAGAACGTCGTCGCCGCGGGCCTCGCCGACCGCTGCGAGGTCCAGGTCGCGTACGCCATCGGCAAGGCCGAGCCGGTCGGGCTCTTCGTGGAGACGTTCGGCACCGCCAAGATCGACACCGAGAAGATCGAGAAGGCGATCGACGAGGTCTTCGACCTTCGTCCGGCCGCCATCATCCGTGACCTCGACCTGCTCCGCCCGATCTACGCCCAGACCGCGGCGTACGGTCACTTCGGCCGCGAGCTCCCCGACTTCACCTGGGAGCGCACGGACCGCGTGGAGGCGCTGCGGCAGGCAGCGGGGCTGTAAGGCGCCCGACGCGTCCCGCCCGACGGCACGTCGCGAGGCCCGGTGTCCCCGGTGGGGACGCCGGGCCTCGGCGTGTCCGCGCGCGGGCAGGGCGGCCACGTGGCGCGGCGGTGCGCGTCCGGGCACCGTCGTTTGTCAGTGGTCTTTGGTAGGAATGCAGGCGTGAGCAGCGAGAACGAACCGGCGGGCGGTGGCGCTCAGGACGCGCCGCCCGAGCAGCTCGCGCTCATCCGGGAGAGCGTGCGCGAGGCGAAGGCGCCGCGGGCCAAGCCGCGGACCTGGCGTGGAGCCGCGCTCGCCGGGGAGCTGCCCGTCGCCCGGGTCCTCGTCGACAAGGGCGTACTCCACCTCGACAGGTACTTCGACTACGCCGTGCCCGAGGAACTCGACGCCGACGCCCAGCCCGGCGTGCGGGTGCGGGTGCGGTTCGGGGCCGGGCGGCACCGGGTGCGGGACGGGCGGCGCGAGGGCGGGGGCCTCATCGACGGTTTCCTCGTCGAGCGGCTCGCCGAGTCCGACTACTCGGGTCCGCTGGCCGCGCTCGCCCAGGTCGTCTCGCCGGAGCGGGTGCTGGACGAGGAGTTGCTGGGGCTCGTGCGGGCGGTCGCCGACCGGTACGCGGGCAGCCTCGCCGACGTGCTGCAGCTCGCCGTACCGCCGCGCAACGCGCGCGCCGAGAAGCGGGCGTCTCCCGAGCCGCTGTCCCCGCCGCCGGTGCCCGAGCCGGGGTCCTGGACGCGGTACGAGCAGGGGGCCGCGTTCGTGGCGGCCCTCGCCTCGGGGGGTACGCCGCGCGCGGTGTGGAACGCGCTGCCCGGTCCGCGGTGGAGCGAGGAGCTGGCCCGGGCAGTGGCGGCCACGCTGGCCTCCGGCCGGGGCGCGCTCGTCGTGCTGCCCGACGGGAGGGCCGTCGCCCGCGCCGACGCCGCGCTGACCGCGCTGCTGGGCGAGGGACGGCACGCGGTGCTCACCGCCGACGCCGGACCCGAGAAGCGGTACGCGCAGTGGCTCGCGGTGCGCCGAGGGGCCGTACGGGCCGTCGTCGGGACCCGCGCCGCCATGTTCGCGCCGGTGCGGGACCTGGGGCTGGTCGCCCTCTGGGACGACGGCGACGACAGCCACAGCGAGCCGCACGCCCCGCAGCCGCACGCGCGCGAGGTGCTGCTGCTGCGCGCCGCCCAGGACAGGTGCGCCTTCCTGCTGGGCGGGTGGAACTGCACCGTGGAGGCCGCGCAGCTCGTGGAGACCGGCTGGGCCCGGCCGCTGGTCGCCGCGCGGGAGCAGGTGCGGGCCGCCGCCCCGCTGGTGCGGACGGTGGGGGACCAGGACCTCGCCCGGGACGAGGCAGCCCGCGCCGCGCGGCTGCCGACCCTCGCCTGGCAGGCCGTCAGGGACGGGCTGCGGCACGGACCGGTGCTCGTGCAGGTGCCCCGACGGGGCTACGTACCGCGGATGGCCTGCGCCGCGTGCCGGACGCCCGCGCGTTGCCGGCACTGCTCGGGGCCGCTGGAGGGGCAGGCGTCCGGGGCCGCGCTGCGGTGCGGCTGGTGCGGGCGCGAGGAGGGCGGGTGGCACTGCCCGGAGTGCGGGGCGTTCCGGTTGCGCGCCCAGGTCGTGGGTGCGCGCCGCACCGCCGAGGAACTGGGGCGGGCGTTCCCGGCGGTGCCGGTGCGCACCTCGGGCCGCGAGCAGGTGCTGGACACCGTGCCGGAGACGCCCGCGCTGGTCGTGAGCACTCCGGGGGCCGAACCCGTCGCCGAGGGCGGCTACGCGGCGGCACTGCTGCTCGATGGCTGGGCGATGCTCGGGCGACCGGACCTGCGGGCCGGCGAGGACGCGCTGCGGCGCTGGCTGGCCGCCTCCGCGCTGGTGCGCCCGCAGAGCGCCGGGGGCACCGTCGTCGCGGTCGCCGAGCCGACCCTGCGGCCGGTACAGGCGCTGGTGCGCTGGGATCCCGTCGGCCACGCGGTGCGGGAACTGGCCGAGCGGGCCGAGCTGGGCTTTCCGCCGGTGTCGCGGATGGCGGCCGTGGCGGGACCGGCGGAGGCGGTTGCCGCCCTTCTCGGCGCGGTCGAGCTGCCGCGCGAGGCCGAGGTGCTGGGCCCGGTGCCGCTGCCGGTCACGCCCGCGGGGCGTCCGCGGCGGGTGGGTGGGCCACCGCCCGGAGAGCAGTGGGTGCGGGCGCTGGTCCGGGTGCCGCCGGGGCGCGGGGCGGCGCTGGCCGGTGCGCTGAAGGCCGCTCAGGCGGCGCGGATGGCGCGGGGGAGCGACGTGGCGGTGTGGGTCCGGATCGATCCGCCCGACATCGGGTGAGGGGCGTGCGGGGAGGCGTACACACGGCAAACCCGCTGTCCTCCCGCGTGAACCGGGCGGACAGCGGGCTGGTGGGCCGTCGCGGCTCAGCCGTTGCGCGGGCCGGGGAAGGCCGTCGGCCGGACGTCGTCGCGCAGGGTCGGACTGCCCGCCGTCGGCTGGGTCGGCATGGACCGGGCGGCCGGGACCGTGGGCACGGTGGGGAGGCCGGGGCCCACGTTGACCGGGTGGGTGCCCGTCGGTTCGGGTACGTGCTCGGGGGTCTCGGCGGGAGCCGACTGGGTCGCGGCGCGGCGGGAGCCGTAGCGGCGGTGCACCGCCTGCTTGGTGACGCCGAGTGCGGAGCCCACCGCGTCCCACGAGAAGCCGAGCGAACGGTCGAAGTCCACGGCGGCCGTGACCAGGGTCTCGACGCTGTCCCGCAGCTCCTGGGCGAGACGGACCGTCGGGGCGGGGGCCCGCCCGTAGACGACGAAGCCCGTGGAGGGGCCGGAGCGGCGCGGACGGTAGACGTTGCCCAACTGGGCGGTGAGGGTGCGCAGTGCGTCCACCTGCCGGCGGACCCGCTCGATGTCCCGCACCAGCAAGTGCAGGCTGGCCCGAGCCTGGGCGTCGTGGGTTGCGTGGTCGGCCATGAACAAGCCTCTCGAACCGGCGTTGAAAGGAATCGGGCCGCGCGGGCGGTCCGGTGGTCAACTCTTTCTTGACCAACGCGTGGGCGCTCCGGTGGTCACGGGGTGGGGGCGTGGCGGCATATGCGCGCGCCTGTTTCCGCCGGGTGTGCGCCTCGGCCTTCGGCGGTCTTCTCTCCCACTCGTGCACCACCCGTCTCCAGTCGGTCGAGATGGTGGGGTCTGCCATGGGGTGCGTCGCCGTCGGCGGGTGCTCGTAGTCTCCGGGCTCGTAGACTGGTGCGTCGCCCGCATCCGCCCCCGCCCGAGAGGCCCGTCCCACCCATGAAGCTCGTCTTCGCCGGTACCCCCGAGGTCGCCGTTCCCGCTCTGGACGCCCTGATCGCCTCCGGGCGCCACGAGGTGGCCGCCGTCGTCACGCGGCCCGACGCTCCGGCCGGGCGAGGGCGCCGGCTGGTCGCCTCTCCCGTGGCCGAGCGTGCGGAGGAGGCCGGCGTCGAGGTGCTCAAGCCCGCGAAGCCGCGCGATCCCAAGTTCCTGGAGCGGCTGCGCGAGATCGCGCCGGACTGCTGCCCCGTCGTCGCCTACGGTGCGCTGCTGCCCCGGGTGGCCCTCGACGTGCCCGCCCGCGGCTGGGTCAACCTGCACTTCTCGCTGCTGCCCGCCTGGCGCGGAGCCGCTCCCGTGCAGCACGCGCTGATGGCGGGCGACGAGATCACGGGCGCGTCGACCTTCCTGATCGAGGAGGGCCTCGACTCCGGCCCCGTCTACGGGACGGTCACCGAGACCATCCGCCCCACCGACACCAGCGGCGACCTGCTGACCCGGCTCGCCTTCGCCGGCTCCGGGCTGCTCGCCGCCACCATGGACGGCATCGAGGACGGCAGCCTGGAGGCCGTACCGCAGCCGGCCGACGGCGTCACCCTCGCCCCGAAGATCACCGTCGACGACGCCCGGGTCGACTGGACCGCCCCGGCGCTGCGCGTCGACCGGGTGGTGCGCGGCTGCACCCCGGCCCCCGGCGCCTGGACCACGTTCCGGGGCGAGCGGCTCAAGCTCGTGCAGGCCCTCCCCGCGCCCGACCGGACGGACCTCGCCCCGGGGCAGCTCGCCGTCGGCAAGAACAACGTGCACGTCGGCACCGGCTCCCACGCCGTCGAGCTGCTGTGGGTGCAGGCCCAGGGCAAGAAGCCGATGCGGGCCGCGGACTGGGCGCGCGGCGTGCGGATCGCCGAGGGCGAGTCGCTCGGCGGCTGACCTGCGCCTCCGCAGCACCGCTCACCGGCCCGGCGTACGCTGGTGAGCGCACTTCATCCCACACCCGGAGCACCTTTTTCGTGAGCGAGCAGCCTCGTCGTCCCCGCAAGCCCGGCAAGCCGTACCGCAGGCCCCAGAAGGATCCCGTCCGCATCCTCGCCTTCGAGGCGCTCAGGGCCGTCGACGAGCGGGACGCGTACGCCAATCTCGTGCTTCCGCCGCTGCTGCGCAAGGCGCGGGAGCGGGACGACTTCGACGCCCGGGACGCCGCCCTCGCCACCGAGCTGGTGTACGGGACGCTGCGCCGCCAGGGGACGTACGACGCGATCATCGCCGACTGCGTCGACCGGCCGCTGCGGGAGGTCGACCCGCCGGTGCTGGACGTGCTCGGCCTCGGTGTCCACCAGCTGCTCGGGACGCGGATCCCGAGCCACGCCGCCGTGTCCGCCACCGTGGAGCTGGCGCGGGTCGTGCTCGGCGACGGGCGGGCCAAGTTCGTCAACGCCGTGCTGCGCAAGGTCGCGCGGGACGATCTCGACGGTTGGCTGGAGCGGGTCGCCCCGCCCTACGACGAGGACCCCGAGGACCACCTCGCCGTCGTGCACTCGCACCCGCGCTGGGTCGTCTCCGCGCTGTGGGACTCGCTCGGCGGCGGCCGGTCCGGCGTCGAGGAACTGCTGGCCGCGGACAACGAGCGGCCCGAGGTCACCCTCGTCGCCCGCCCCGGACGGGCCACGGCCGACGAGCTGCTGGGCGAGGAGGCCGCCGTACCGGGACGCTGGTCGCCGTACGCGGTGCGGCTGAGCGAGGGCGGTGAGCCCGGGGCCGTCGACGCCGTACGGGAGAACCGGGCCGGTGTGCAGGACGAGGGCAGCCAGCTCGTCGCGCTCGCGCTGGCCAACGCGCCGCTGGACGGGCCGGACCGGCGCTGGCTGGACGGATGCGCCGGGCCGGGCGGCAAGGCCGCGCTGCTCGGGGCCCTGGCCGCCGAGCGCGGTGCCTTCCTGCTCGCCTCCGAGAAGCAGCCGCACCGGGCCGGTCTGGTGGCCAAGGCACTGGACGGCAACCCGGGGCCGTACCAGGTGATCGCGGCCGACGGAACCCGCCCGGCGTGGCGGCCAGGCAGCTTCGACCGAGTCCTGGTCGACGTGCCGTGCACCGGGCTCGGTGCTCTGCGCCGCCGCCCCGAGGCGCGCTGGCGGCGCCGTCCCGAGGACCTGGACGGGTTCGCCCCGCTCCAGCGCGGGCTGCTGCGCAGCGCCCTGGAAGCGGTGCGGGTCGGCGGCGTCGTCGGCTACGCGACGTGCTCGCCCCACCTCGCCGAGACCCGGGCCGTGGTCGCGGACGTCCTCAAGCAGTTCCCCGACGGTGAACTCGTCGACGCCCGCCCCCTTCTTCCGGGCGTCCCCGACCTCGGCGAGGGCCCCGACGTACAGCTGTGGCCCCACGTGCACGGCACCGACGCCATGTACCTCGCTCTGATCCGCCGCACCGCGTAACGCGCCCCAAACGGGCGCGGGGAACCGCGCGAGCAACCACGAACGACCCGCACTGCTGACACAACCGCATCCCCTGGGGACCCGTCCCGCCCCGCCCCCGGAGGGCATGGCAGTCTTGGGGCATGGCCGCGCAGATCAACCCCAGCATCCTGTCCGCCGACTTCGCCCGCCTCGCGGACGAGGCCGAGGCGGTCGGGGGAGCCGACTGGCTCCACGTCGACGTCATGGACAACCATTTCGTCCCCAACCTCACGCTCGGCGTGCCGGTCGTGGAGTCCCTGGCCAGGGCGACGGACACCCCGCTGGACTGCCATCTGATGATCGAGGCCCCCGACCGCTGGGCGCCCCAGTACGTGGAGGCGGGCGCCGGTTCCGTCACCTTCCACGTCGAGGCGGCCGCCGCCCCGGTGCGCCTCGCGCGGGAGATCCGGGCCAAGGGCGCCCGCGCCTCGATGGCGCTGAAGCCCGCGACGCCGATCGAGCCGTACGAGGATCTGCTCCCGGAACTCGACATGCTGCTGATCATGACGGTTGAACCGGGCTTCGGTGGGCAGGCGTTCCTCGACATCATGCTCCCGAAGATCCGGCGCACCCGTGAGTTGATCAAGAAGCACGGTCTGGAGCTGTGGCTCCAGGTCGACGGCGGGGTGTCGGCATCGACGATCGAGCGGTGCGCCGACGCCGGCGCCGACGTCTTCGTCGCGGGTTCCGCCGTGTACGGGGCGTCCGACCCGGCCGAGGCGGTACGTGCATTGCGCACGCAGGCCGAGGCGGCGACCGCCAAGGCGTCCTGGGCGTGCGACCACTGAGGAACAGAACGTGAACGGCTCCCATCAGGGCTGATCAAGTGCGCCGAATCTGCAAGGATGAACGGCGTATCCAGAGTGTGAACAGCAGTGAGGAGATCGCCGTGTCGGGTATGTCGGCGGGCCGTTCAGCCATGCGGATGGGACCCGCTGAGCTGGTCCAGGCGGCGGCCATGGCCCGCCGCTTCTACCTTGAGGGCAAGTCCAAGATCCAGATCGCGGAGGAGTTCGGCGTCAGCCGCTTCAAGGTGGCCAGGGTCCTCGAGACGGCTCTCGAGCGAGACCTTGTACGAATCGAGATCCGGGTGCCGGCCGAGCTGGACGCGGAGCGCTCGGACGCGCTGCGGGTCCGCTACGGGCTCAGGCACGCAGTCGTGGTGGAGTCCCCGGCCGACGCCGAGGAGACGCCCGACCCGGAGAACCTGGGAGAGGTGGCCGCAGACCTGCTCGGCGAGCTGGTCAACGAGGGCGACGTGCTGGGTCTGGCCTGGGGCAGGTCCACCATCCACATGGCGGCGGCGCTCGACCGGCTGCCGCCGTGCACGGTGGTGCAGCTGACGGGCGTGTACGACGCCGGGACCGCCGAGCGGGGCTCGGTCGAGGCCGTGCGCCGGGCCGCCCAGGTGTCGGGCGGCGACGCCCACCCCATCTACGCGCCGATGCTGCTGCCGGACGCGGCGACCGCACAGGCGCTGCGTCACCAGACCGGGATCGCCCGGGCCTTCGAGTACTTCGACAAGGTCACGGTCGCCTGCGTCTCCATCGGCTCCTGGGAGCCCGGCATCTCGACGGTGCACGACATGCTCAGCGACGAGGAGCGCGCGCACTACGCCTCGCTCGGTGTCGCCGCCGAGATGTCCGCGCACCTCTTCGACGCCGAGGGGCGCCGGGTCGGCCGGGACCTGGGGGAGCGGTGCATCACGGTCAGGGCCGACCAGCTCCGCCATATCCCCGAGGTCGTGGCGATCGCGGGCGGGCAGCGCAAGGCGGCGGCCATCGACGCGGTGCTGCGCTCCGGTCTCGTCACCAGCCTGGTGACGGACACGTCGGCCGCTGACTACCTGATGACGGTGGGCTCGGCGCCGAAGTCGACGCTCAACCGGACGGACCCGGACGGCGTCTGACGGCGGATCGGGCGATTCAGGCGACGGGCGATTCAGGCGACGGGCAATTCAGGCGACGGGCGACCGCCCGGTCAGCAGAGGGAGAAGGGCGCGACATGAACGAGGACCCCGCGGGACGGCTCGTGGTCACGCTGGACCTCGCCGGGGTCACGGACAAGGCGGGCCTGATGGACCGCTGCGCCCGTGACCTTGCGCTGCCCGACTGGTTCGGCCGGAACTGGGACGCGCTCGCCGACTCCCTCGCCGACCCCTCGGTCTGGCCCGAGGAGGCGGCGGAGCGAGGGCTGGTCCTCGTCGTGCGGGGCTGGCGGGAGTACGCCGAGGCGCGGCCGGACGAGTGGTCCGTCGCCGAGGAGGTCTTCGCCGAGGCGACGGACCGCGGTCCGGGGCTCTTCGTGACCCTCGGCCCTGGAGGATCCTCCAAAGAGGTCGCTGACCAGCCTGGATGATCTGCCCGGGGGTTATCGGCCATCGGCCATGGGAGAATGAAGTACGTGCTCTTTCCCCCTGGCTGACCTGTCCGGGGGCCACCTCTGATCGACTGGGATGTGCAGCACGTGCGTTTCCTGAATGACATCCAGCCCTCGTACGACCTGACGTACGACGACGTGTTCATGGTGCCGAGCCGCTCCGCCGTGGGCTCCCGGCAGGGCGTGGACCTCGGCTCCCCGGACGGCACGGGCACCACCATCCCGCTCGTCGTCGCCAACATGACCGCCATCGCGGGACGCCGCATGGCCGAGACGGTGGCCCGGCGCGGCGGCCTGGTGGTCATCCCGCAGGACATCCCGATCGAGGTCGTCACCGACGTCGTCTCCTGGGTGAAGAGCCGCCACCACGTCCTGGACACCCCGATCGTGCTGGCCCCGCATCAGACCGTCGCCGACGCGCTGTCCCTGCTGCCCAAGCGCGCGCACAACGCCGGTGTCGTCGTCGACGCGGCGCACAAGCCGGTCGGCGTGGTCACCGACACCGACCTGACCGGCGTGGACCGCTTCACCCAGCTCGAAGAGGTCATGTCCAAGGACCTGATCCTCATCGACGCGGACATGGACCCGCGCGAGGCCTTCAACACCCTCGACGCCGCCAACCGCCGCTACGCGCCCGCCGTCGACAAGGACGGCCGCCTCGCCGGCATCCTGACCCGCAAGGGCGCCCTGCGCGCCACGCTGTACACCCCGGCGACCGACGCGAACGGCAGGCTCCGCGTCGCCGCCGCCGTCGGCATCAACGGCGACGTGGCGGGCAAGGCAGAGCAGCTCCTCGACGCGGGTGTGGACACCCTCGTCATCGACACCGCGCACGGCCACCAGGAGTCGATGATCGGCGCCGTCAAGGTGGTGCGCGACCTCGACCCGCGGGTCCCGATCGTCGCGGGCAACATCGTCTCCGCCGAGGGCGTGCGCGACCTCGTCGAGGCGGGCGCCGACATCATCAAGGTCGGCGTCGGACCCGGTGCCATGTGCACCACCCGCATGATGACAGGCGTCGGCAGGCCGCAGTTCTCCGCCGTCCTGGAGTGCGCCGCCGAGGCCAGGAAGTACGGCAAGCACGTGTGGGCCGACGGCGGTATCCGGCACCCGCGCGACGTGGCGATGGCCCTCGCGGCCGGCGCGTCCAACGTGATGGTCGGCTCCTGGTTCGCGGGCACGTACGAGTCCCCGGGCGACCTCCAGCACGACGCCAGCGGCCGCCCCTACAAGGAGTCGTTCGGCATGGCCTCCGCCCGTGCGGTGCGCAACCGCACCTCCGAGGAGTCGGCCTACGACCGGGCCCGCAAGGCGCTGTTCGAGGAGGGCATCTCCACCTCCCGGATGTTCCTCGACCCGGCCCGCCCGGGCGTCGAGGACCTGATCGACTCGATCATCGCGGGCGTCCGCTCCTCCTGCACCTACGCCGGAGCCGCCTCCCTGGAGGAGTTCGCCGAGAAGGCCGTCGTCGGCGTCCAGAGCGCCGCCGGCTACGCCGAGGGCAAGCCGCTGCACGCCAGCTGGAGCTGAGCACGCCCGAGTCCGGATACGGTCAGGGTGGCTTGACGTCAAGCCACCCTGACGCGACGCTGGGCGCATGACGACACCGCAGAGCATCGAGCCGCAGCACACCCTGCTGACCGCCGTGGCCCGCCTCGACGAGCTGCGCACCCGTGAGTCCCTGGCCGGCGACGGCAGCGACGAAGAGGCCCTCGACCGCACCCAGCTCCTCGAACTGCTCGCGCTGAGCGAGGTGGTGGCCCGCAAGGCGGCCTACGGGCGCCAACTCACCGTCCGGTCGGCCCGGGAGGCCGGCGCCTCCTGGGCGCAGATCGGGGCCGCGCTGGGCACCAGCAAGCAGGCCGCCTGGGAGGCGCACCTGCGCTGGATCGACGCCCAGGAGGCCGCGTGCGGCCGGCCCGGAGAGATCGGGTCCAGCCCGGCGGACGCGGCTGAGGCACGGGTGACCGCGGGCGAGCCGGACGGCCGCTGACCAGGGCCGATCCCCTGCTCACCGTCCCCCGTACGCAACGCTCCACAGCCTCCGCGCAACGAACACGCGCCCCGCCCCGGTGAACGCAACGATCGTGCGGAGACGCGCAAGGTTGCTGCATTACCGGGGGCCCGCACCCCTCGTAGTGTTCTGCGCTGTACGTGGCGTGGCGGGGACTCCGCTCGGTGGGTTCCCGCTCTTCACGAGCGCGCCCGCCGGTCCCCGCCGCTCCAGAGCCCGCCGCGAGCCCGTCCGCTCACACCGACGGGCGCGACCGGCAGCGACAAAGGAGTCAACGCGTGCTCGACCAAGGCGCACCCCCGCACCACGACGGACCGGCCACCCCCTCGTCCCCGGGCCTGGCCGCGCGCCTCATGCGCCGCAAACCCGTGGAACGGCTGGTCGCCGAGGGCGGCCAGGGCGAGGGCGGCTCCCTCCGCCGCTCCCTCGGCCTGTGGCAGCTCACGATGATCAGCATCGGCGCCACCCTCGGCACCGGCATCTTCGTCGTCCTCGGCGAAGCCGTCCCGAAGGCCGGCCCGGCCGTCACCCTCTCCTTCGTCATCGCCGGCCTCACGGCACTCTTCTCGGCGCTGTCCTACGCCGAGCTGGCCGGCACCATCCCGGTCGCCGGCTCCTCGTACTCGTACGCCTACGCCACCATGGGTGAGCTGGTCGCCTGGATCTGCGGCTGGTGCCTGGTCCTGGAGTACGGCGTGTCGGTCGCCGCCGTCGCCGTCGGCTGGGGCGAGTACCTCAACGAACTCCTCGACGGCACCATCGGCGTCACCATCCCGGCCGCGCTGTCGGCCCCGCCCGGCGACGGCGGCATCTTCAACCTGCCCGCGCTGATCGTCGTGCTCCTCGCCATGACCTTCCTGCTGGGCGGTGCCCGCGAGTCCGCCCGCGCCAACACGATCATGGTCGTCGTCAAGATCGCCGCGCTGGTGCTGTTCTGCGCGATCGGCGTGCAGGGCTTCCGCTCCGGCAACTACGAGAACTTCATGCCGCTCGGCATGGCCGGCGTCAGCGCGGCCGGCGCGACGCTCTTCTTCTCCTACATCGGTTTCGACGCCGCCTCCACCGCCGGTGAGGAGGCCAAGAACGCCCAGCGCGACCTGCCCCGGGCGATCATGCTGTCCCTGATCATCGTCACGGTGCTGTACGTCCTGGTCGCGGCCGTCGCCGTCGGCGCCAGGCCCTGGCGGACCTTCACCGACTCCGAGGCCTCCCTCGCCCAGATCATGACCGACGTCACCGGACAGGCGTTCTGGGGCACCCTGCTGGCGTTCTGCGCGGTCGTCGCCATCGCCAGCGTCGTCCTGACCGTGCTCTACGGCCAGACCCGCGTCCTGTTCGCCATGTCCCGCGACGGGCTCGTGCCCAAGGTGTTCTCCCGCGTCCACCCGAAGAGCGGCGCGCCCCGGGCCAACACCCTGATCGTCTCCCTGTTCTGCGGCGTCCTGGCCGCCGCGATCCCGCTCGGTCAGCTCGCCGACGCCACCAGCATCGGCACCCTCTTCGCCTTCGCCCTGGTCAACGTGGCCGTCGTGGTGCTGCGCCGGAGCCGTCCGGACATGCACCGCACCTTCCGGGTGCCGCTGGCACCGGTGCTGCCGGCGCTGGGCTTCGCCTTCTGCGTCTGGATGATGGGCAGCCTGTCCACCGTCACCTGGGTGGTCTTCGGTGTCTGGATGGCCGTCGGGCTCGTGTTCTACTTCGTGTACGGCCATCGTCGTTCCCGGCTCGCCACGCCGGACACCTCGCAAGCCCAGAAGCAGCAGTAGCTCCAGCAGCTCCAGAAACGAAGTGAACCACCCGCAGTGCTGAACGATCTCGACGAACGCATCGTGCACGCCCTCGCCGAGGACGCCCGCCGCTCCTACGCGGACATCGGGCAGTCGGTCGGCCTGTCCGCGCCCGCCGTGAAACGGCGCGTGGACCGGCTGCGCGCCACCGGAGCCATCACCGGATTCACCGTACGGGTCGACCCCGCCGCGCTGGGCTGGGAGACCGAGGGGTTCGTCGAGATCTTCTGCCGCCGCAACACCTCGCCGGAGACCATCCAGCGGGGCCTGGAGCGCTACCAGGAGGTCGTGGCCGCGTCCACCGTCACCGGGGACGCGGACGCGGTCGCCCAGGTGTTCGCCTCCGACATGCGGCACTTCGAACGGGTCCTGGAGCGGATCGCCGGGGAGCCGTTCGTGGAGCGGACCCGGTCCGTGCTGGTGCTGTCACCGCTGCTGCGGCGCTTCTCGTCGGGGTCACCCACGTAGTCGGTGGGCGCGGGCAGTCGGTGGGCACGGGCAGTCGGTGGGGCGGGTAATCGGTGGGCAGTGGGCCGGGTGCCGTCTAGCATCGGTGTCATGACCTGGCGACATTGATCCACCAGCAGCGCCTCCTCCCGAGGGCCGCCTCGGACGCCGTACCTCCGGTGTCCGATCCGCCCCCTCGGGAAGGCCTCATGACTCTCTCACCCGAGCGTGCCCCCGCCACCGCCGGTACCCGGCGGCTGACGCGCACGCTGTACGGCTCCGCGTTCTGCGACGAGTTCGTCCTGCTGTACCCGGTGTACGCGCTGCTGTTCAGCGACACCGGTCTGTCCGTCTGGCAGATGTCCTCCCTGTTCGCCGTATGGTCGCTGACCAGCGTGGTTCTGGAGGTGCCCTCCGGCGCCTGGGCCGACGCCGTCTCCCGGCGGCTGCTGCTGGTGCTGGCCCCGCTGCTCACCGCCGCCGGGTTCGCCCTGTGGGTGCTCGTGCCCTCCTACGGCACCTTCGCGCTCGGCTTCGTGCTGTGGGGCGCCGGAGGAGCGCTCGGCTCGGGAGCGCTGGAGGCGCTGGTCTACGACGAACTGGACCGGGCCGGCGCCGCCGACCGGTACGCCCGTGTCATGGGCCGGGCCCGGGCGCTCGGCATCACCGCGACGATGGCCGCCATGGGTCTGGCCGGACCGGTCTTCGCCTGGGGCGGCTACGAGGCGGTGGGCGCGGCGAGCGTGCTGGTCTGCCTGGCCGGGGCGGTCGTGGCGACACGCTTTCCCGAGCATCGCAAGCCCTCCGCCGACGGCGACCGATGGTCCGCGACCCTGCGCGCCGGACTCGCGGAGGCCCGCACCGACCGGTCCGTGCGCGGCGCGCTGCTCCTCGTCCCGGCCGTGACCGCGGTGTGGGGCGCGCTCGATGAGTACACGCCACTGCTGGCACGCGACACCGGCGTGGCGCAGCAGACCGTCCCCTGGCTGCTGCTGGTGATCTGGGCCGGTGCCACGGTCGGCAGCCTGCTGGCCGGTGCCGCCGCACGCCTGACCACGACCGGGTTCGCCGCCCTGCTGACCGGCTCGGCGCTGGCCCTGGCCGTGGGCGCCGCGGCGGGCACCCCGGTGGCCCTGGTCCTGATCGCACTGGCCTTCGGCGGCTTCCAGCTGGCGACCGTGCTGGCCGACGCCCGCCTCCAGGAGCGCATCGAGGACACCGGCCGGGCCACCCTGACCTCCGTCGCCGGCCTCGGCACCGAGCTGGGCACCCTCGCGACCTACGGGGCGTACGCGGTGGCCGCCACGGCGGCGGGGCACGGCACCGCGTTCGCCCTGTCCGCGGTGCCGTATCTGCTGACGGCGCTGCTGCTGGCCACCGCCGCCCGCACTACAGCCGCGGCTGCCAGGGCACGACCTCGAAGTCGCCGGTCCCCTTCCTGACCTTCTCGAAGGGTGCCGAGGACACGCACCGGGGCAGCTCCGCGCCCTCCGCGGGGCTGCCCGTCGCGGCCCAGCTGTAGCCGAGGCGGTCGTGACGGCCGAGGTCGTGGACCGTGACGCCGACCCGCTTGCCCTCGGCGCCGGGCAGGTCGGAGTCGGTGACGACACCGGAGACGACGGCCACGTCACCGCCGGTGAGCAGGCAGTCGACGGAGACCTCGGCCCGGGCGCCCTCGCCGTTCACGTAGTGGCTGAACTCGAACGTCCCGGTGGCCTCGAGCGGGTCGTCGTTGTCCTCGGCCGCCAGATGCGCGTCGAAGGTGAAGGTGATGTCGTCCCCGGCCGACCGGTACGGCTTGGCGGTGCCGGTGAGCGCGGCGGCCTCCCCCGACGCCGCTCCTCGTGGGGGCCGGAGGCGACCGCGGCGCCGGTCGTGACGGCGGTGGGCAGCAGTGCGGCACAGAGTGCGGCGGTCATCGTACGGCGTTTCACGGCGGTCCCCTCCACCGGCGGAACATGGCGAACCGGATGCCCACCACTGTTCCGGCGCCGCGCTCCCGCCACATCGCGCTCAGGGCGGGAACGCACTCCGCCGCGCGGCGGGGGAGGAGGGGCCCGATCTGCCTCTCCGGAAGGAGCCCCGGGGTCTGGCAGCCGGCGGGCGTGAGCGCGCGGCGGTGGTCCAGGGCCGCTCGGCTGTGCGGGGCGCACAACGAATCGCCGTGGGGTGCCCCGCGAACGCAACGATCCGCTCACCGGCGCGCAACGGGTCCTTCTTGTCCGGCGGAGCCCGCCGACCGTACCGTCTATCTGGCCCCCCGACCCCCTCCCACCGGTGAGGATCACGCATGCGCACCGCCCTGCTCCAGAGCTCCGGCCGGCCCGGCTCGACCGCCGAGAACCTCAAGGTCCTCGACGAGGCCGCGGGCCGGGCCGCCGCCGCGGGGGCGGGGTTGCTGGTCACCGCCGAACTGTTCCTGACCGGGTACGCGATCGGTGACGACGTCGCCGTCCTCGCCGAGCCGGCCGACGGCGACTCCGCCGACGCCGTGGCGGAGATCGCCGGGCGCTACGGCCTCGCCGTCGTGTACGGCTACCCGGAGCGCGCGGGTGAGAGCGTCTTCAACTCCGTCCAGCTGATCTCCGCCGACGGCACCCGAGTGGCGAACTACCGCAAGACCCACCTCTTCGGCTGCTTCGAGCGCGACCACTTCACGCCCGGCGAGCAGCCCGTCGTCCAGGCCGAGCTGGACGGGGTGACCGTCGGCCTGATGATCTGCTATGACGTGGAGTTCCCGGAGAACGTCCGCGCCCACGCCCTGGCCGGCACCGACCTGCTGCTCGTCCCGACCGCGCAGATGCACCCGTTCCAGTTCGTCGCCGAGTCCGTCGTGCCGGTGCGGGCCTTCGAGAACCAGATGTACGTGGCGTACGTCAACCGCGTCGGCCGGGAGGGCGAGTTCGAGTTCGTCGGGCTGTCCGTGCTCGCCGGACCCGACGGGACCGCCCGTGCCCGGGCCGGGCGCGCCGAGGAGCTGGTCCTCGGCGACGTCGACCCGGTCCTCCTCGCCGCCTCCCGCGAGGCCAACCCGTACCTGAAGGACCGCCGCCCCGGCCTCTACGGGCCCCTCGTCTGAGTCCCGGGCCCCGAGCCCCCACCCCCGTTCCACCTGTGCAAGGAGCCCGTACCCCATGACGTCCACCGTGCCCAACGCGATCGAGCACGCAGACGAGCAGCAGCCGCCGATCACCATGTTCGGGCCGGACTTCCCGTACGCGTACGACGACTTCCTCGCCCACCCGGCGGGTCTCGGCCAGATACCCGCGACGGAGCACGGTACCGAGGTCGCGGTCATCGGCGGCGGCCTGTCCGGCGTCGTGGCCGCCTACGAGCTGATGAAGATGGGCCTCAAGCCCGTCGTGTACGAGGCCGACGAGATCGGCGGGCGACTGCGGACCGTGGGGTTCGACGGGTGCGACCCCGCCCTGACCGCCGAGATGGGCGCGATGCGCTTCCCGCCGTCCTCCACCGCCCTGCAGCACTACATCGACCTGGTGGGACTGGAGACCCGGCCGTTCCCCAACCCCCTCGCCGAGGCGACGCCCTCGACCGTCGTCGACCTCAAGGGCGAGTCGCACTACGCCGAGACGCTGGACGACCTGCCCCAGGTCTACCGTGACGTCGCCGACGCCTGGGCGAAGTGCCTCGAAGAGGGCGCCGACTTCTCCGACATGAACCGCGCCCTGCGCGAGCGCGACGTCCCGCGCATCCGCGAGATCTGGGCGAAGCTGGTCGAGAGGCTCGACAACCAGACCTTCTACGGCTTCCTCTGCGACTCGGAGGCCTTCAAGTCCTTCCGCCACCGCGAGATCTTCGGCCAGGTCGGCTTCGGCACCGGCGGCTGGGACACCGATTTCCCCAACTCCATCCTGGAGATCCTCCGCGTCGTCTACACCGAGGCCGACGACCACCACCGCGGCATCGTCGGCGGCTCCCAGCAACTGCCGCTGCGGCTCTGGGAGCGCGAGCCGGAGAAGATCGTCCACTGGCCCCACGGCACCTCGCTGAAGTCCCTGCACCTGGACGGCGACCCGCGCCCGGCGGTGACCCGGCTCACCCGCACCGCCGGCAACCGCATCACCGTGACCGACGCCGACGGCGACATCCGCACTTACCAGGCGGCGATCTTCACCGCCCAGTCCTGGATGCTGCTGTCGAAGATCGCCTGCGACGACTCGCTGTTCCCGATCGACCACTGGACGGCGATCGAGCGCACCCACTACATGGAGTCCAGCAAGCTCTTCGTGCCGGTCGACCGGCCCTTCTGGCTGGACAAGGACGAGGTCACGGGCCGGGACGTCATGTCGATGACGCTCACCGACCGCATGACCCGCGGCACCTACCTCCTCGACGACGGACCCGGCAAGCCCGCCGTCATCTGCCTCTCCTACACGTGGTGCGACGACAGTCTGAAGTGGCTCCCGCTGTCCGCGAACGAGCGGATGGAGGTCATGCTGAAGTCGCTCGGCGAGATCTACCCGAAGGTCGACATCAGGAAGCACATCATCGGCAACCCGGTGACGGTCTCCTGGGAGAACGAGCCTTACTTCATGGGCGCGTTCAAGGCCAACCTGCCCGGTCACTACCGCTACCAGCGGCGCCTGTTCACGCACTTCATGCAGGAGGAGCTGCCCGAGGACAAGCGGGGCATCTTCCTCGCCGGCGACGACATCTCCTGGACGGCCGGCTGGGCCGAGGGCGCCGTCCAGACCGCACTGAACGCGGTCTGGGGCGTCATGCACCACTTCGGCGGGGAGACCGACTCGACCAACCCGGGCCCCGGTGACGTCTACGACGAGATCGCGCCGGTCGAGCTTCCCGAGGACTAGATCCCGTTCGCCCGCGCCCTCTCGTACACCTCGGCGGCGATGTCCTTCAGCTCCTCGGCGTCCCGTGCCGTGCTCTGGAAGTCGAGGAGGATCTCGTCCAGGCCGATCTCGGCGTGCGCGGCGAGGTCCTCGACGATCTGGTCGACGTCGCCGTGGAAGAGGCGTCGGCCGGAGGGATCCTGGGGCGCCTTGCGGTAGCGGGCGTTGACCCGCAGCACCGTCCGGATGGGTTCCGTACGGCCGCGCTCGGCGGCCAGGTCCCGCAGCTGCCGCCACTGCTCGGCGACGGCCCCGGCGCCGAGGGCGTTCGGCAGCCAGCCGTCGGCGTGGTCGACCAGCCGGCGCCGGGCCCTGCCGCTGCCCGCCGCCAGCAGGACCGGGATCCGCCGGGCGGGCTTGGGGCCGACCACGGAGGACGCGATCTTCGTGAACTCGCCGTCGTACACCACGGGGTCCGGCCCCCAGACCGCGCGGCACACCTCGATCAGCTCGTCCAGAACCCGCCCGCGCTCGGCGAAGGGCCGCACGGACGCCGCCGCGTACTCGTCGTGGGACCAGCCCGTGCCGAAGCCGGCGACGACCCGGCCGCCGCTCGCCGCGTCCAGCGAGGCCAGCGCCCTCGCCAGCTGGAACGGGACGTGCAGCGGGGCGACCAGGACGCTGGAGCCCAGCTCCGCCCGTTCGGTGGCGGCGGCGGCGAGGGTCAGGGTCACCAGCGGCTCCGCCACGTTCCGGTACTCGTCCGGCCAGGGGAGGCCCTCGATGCCGTACAGCCCCTGGGTGGCCGGCTCGGGGAACAGGGCCCGCTCGAAGACCCACAGGCTTTCGTAGCCCAGTCGTTCCGCCGCGCGGGCCACGTCGGGGACGTCCTTGCCGAGGTCGTACTGCCGCATCTGGGGGAGGCCGAGTCCGAGCCGGGTCGTCATGCCTGGGCGCTCCTTCGCAGTCGGGGTGCGATGCTGCATGGTGCTCAAAGGTTCAACGTACAGCGATCGCACGGGAGTTCCGCCGAGCGCGCATCGGGAGCGCCGGACGGATCAGTCCGGCAGCGGCGTGAGCAGCATGCGGCCCGCGAAGCCCACCGCCGCGTCGAGCCGTTCGGTGAACTCCCCGGCGATGTCGGGCAGCCGACGCAGCGCCCACAGCGCGCGGGCCGCCGCCCAGGCGGCGTCGCGGGCTCGCTCCAGGCACCAGGAGCCGAGCAGATGGGTCAGCGGGTCGGCGATCCGCAGGAGGTCGGGACCCGGCATCAGCTCGTCGCGGATGCGCTCCTCCAGCGACACGAGGAGATCACCCACCCGGTCGAACTCGTCCTCCAGATCGACGGGTTCGCAGCCGAGCGTATGACAGGTGTCCACCACGGCCAGCGCGAGGTCGTGGCCGATGTGCGCATTGATGCCCGCCAGCGCGAACTGCAGCGGCCGTACGCCGGGATGGCGGCGGAACTCGAACAGGGGCCGCCAGCAAGCGGGCGGCCGATGCCCGTCCTCCAGCGCGTCGAGGGCGGCCAGGTAGCGCTCCGCGAACCGCACGTCCAGCGCGGTCGCGGCCCGGGGGTCCGGGAAGCGACCGGTGTCGATGTGCCGGTCGACCGCCTCCGTGACGGTCAGGTAGACGCGGTTGAAGACGGCCACCCCGTCCCGGGCGGGCAGCGTCGTGTCGAGGGCGCGCATCCGGGAGAGGACCGTGTCCACCGTCCGGACGGCCGCCGGGACTTGTTCGCAGTGCGCCATGGCGGCAGGTTCGCAGCTTTAGGCTGGCGGGAGTGTCGGCGGGCCCGACGCTTCCCCAGAACGGGGGAACGCGCCCGCCGTGCGGGGGAGGGGGAACCATACGTGTCAGGCCTTCGTGCCCGGCGCCTGGCCGCTCGCAGGGCCGAGCGCGGACGTGCCGCCCGCCGGAGCGCGATGGCCGCGGCGGCGTCCGTCGTGGTCGCGGTGGGCGCCGCGACCGGCATGCTGTCCGCGCTCGGCGACGACGACGGCGGGGCGGACAAGGCCCGGCCGGAGGTGACGCGGTCACCGCGGCTGCAGTCCCTGCCCGTCGTGCCGTCCCCGTCCCCGTCGGTGCTGCCGTCGGCCTCGGCCTCGCCCTCCCCGTCGGCGCGGAAGGCGAGTCCCGGTCCCTCGCCGAGGGAGGAGACCGAGAAGGCCGGGAAGGAGAAGCCCCGGGCCGCCGCGGCCTCCACCCGGCTCTACCGGCACCCCGAGTCCCAGGTCCTCGACTGGGTCCGGACCCACCCCGGCGACCCGCGCCAGGACGTCATCCGGTCCCGGATAGCCGACCATCCGGCCGCCGTGTGGTTCGCCGACCACACGCCCGCGACCATCACCTCCCGGGTCCGCGCCGTCACCTCGGGCGGTGCCGAGGCGGGCCGGGTGCCGGTCGTCGTGCCGTACGCGATCCCCGACCGCGACTGCGGCGGCCACTCCCAGGGCGGCGCGCCCGACCTCGGCGCCTACGACGACTGGATCGACCGCTTCGCCGCCGGTCTCGGCTCCGGCGATGTCATCGTCGTCCTGGAGCCCGACTCGGTCGCCCAGGCGGAGTGCATGTCCGCCGGTGAGCGTGGAGACCGCTTCGCCTCGCTGGCCCGAGCGGGGCGCGTGCTGAAGGACGCCAACCCGAACGCCCGGGTCTACTACGACGCCGGGCACTCCGGCTGGCACGCCCCCGCCAAGCAGGCGGGCTGGCTCAAGCAGGCGGGCGCCGCCTCGGCCGCCTCCTCCGACGGCATCTTCAGCAACGTCTCCAACTTCCACGCCACCGCCGACGAGGTCGCCCACGACCGCGCGGTCCTCGACGCCCTCGGCGGCCCCGCGAGCCTGGGCGCCGTCATCGACACCAGCCGCAACGGCAACGGCGCCCCCTCCGACGGCGAGTGGTGCGACCCGGACGGCCGCGAGCTCGGCCGCGCACCGACCCTGAGCACCGGCATGGGGCGCGTCGATGCCTACCTGTGGGTCAAGCTGCCCGGGGAGTCGGACGGCTGCAAGGGCGACCCGGGCACGTTCACGCCGTCCTACGCCTACGACTTGGCGCGCTGAGACCCGCCGCCCGACCCGTCGCCGCCGCCACCGCTGTCCCCGGTCTTCTCGTCGTACGACGACGTGCCCTCGTCCAGCAGCGGCTGCTGCGTCTTGAGGTGGGCCGGGGCGAAGACCCGCAGCGCGTGGTAGCCGGTGATGACGACCACGGTGCCGAGCGCGATGCCGCTGAGGGAGAAGGTGTCGGTGAACTCCATGCTGACGTTGCCGACGCCGATGATGATGCCCGCGGCGGCCGGCACCAGGTTCAGCGGGTTGCGCAGGTCAACCTTGGCGTTGATCCAGATCTGGGCGCCGAGCAGGCCGATCATGCCGTAGAGGATGACCGTGATGCCGCCGAGGACACCGCCGGGGATCGCGGCCACGACCGCGCCGAACTTCGGGCAGATGCCGAAGAGGAGGGCGAAGCCCGCGGCGGCCCAGTACGCCGCCGTCGAGTAGACGCGGGTCGCCGCCATCACGCCGATGTTCTCGGAGTACGTCGTGTTGGGCGGGCCGCCGACCGCCGTGGAGAGCATCGAGCCGACGCCGTCCGCGGAGATCGCCGTGCCGAGCTTGTCGTCGAGGTTGTCGCCCGTCATCTCACCGACCGCCTTGACGTGTCCGGCGTTCTCCGCGACCAGCGCGATGACGACCGGCAGGGCCACCAGGATCGCCGACCACTCGAAGCTCGGCCCGTGGAAGGACGGCAGGCCGATCCAGTCGGCCTGGCCCACGGCGGAGAAGTCCAGCCGCCAGTGGTCGGTGAGCTTGCCGCTGCCGTCCACCGAGTGGATCCTGCCGAGGATCCGGTCGAGGACCCAGGAGAGCACGTAACCGAAGACCAGCCCCAGGAAGATCGCGATCCGGGACCAGAAACCCCGCAGGCAGACCACGGCCAGACCGGTGAACAGCATCACCAGCAGCGCCGTCCACTGGTCCTGCGGCCAGTAGGTGGACGCGGTGACCGGGGCCAGGTTGAAGCCGATCAGCATGACCACCGCGCCGGTGACGACGGGCGGCATCGCGGCGTGGATGATCCGCGCACCGAACCGCTGCACGGCGAGCCCCACCAGGAACAGCGCGGCGCCGACCACCAGCACCGCGCCGGTCACCGTGGCGCTGGTGCCGCCCTGGGCGCGGATCACCGCGGCGACGCCGACGAAGGAGAGCGAGCAGCCGAGGTAGCTGGGCACCCGGCCGCGGGTGGCGAGCAGGAAGATGACGGTCGCCACGCCCGACATCATGATCGCGAGATTGGGGTCCAGGCCCATCAGGACCGGAGCCACGAAGGACGCCCCGAACATGGCCACCACGTGCTGGGCACCGAGCCCGGCCGTGCGGGGCCACGAGAGCCGTTCGTCGGGGCGGACCACCGCTCCGGGTGCGGGCGTGCGCCCGTCACCGTGCAGCTTCCAGCGCACGCCGAGGTCCATGGTGAGGTTTCGCTTTCTCTGTACGTGAGGACTGTCCGCACCATTGTCGGGGGTACCGGGCGGTCCCACGTCCCGCGCCCCCCGCTGACCAGCACCTTCCCGGCGACCGCCGCTGAGCGTCCGCTCAGGATGGAAGGAGCCGCTGTACATGAGCACGTACGGCCGGCCGTACGTGAGCACAGCCGAGCAGGACCAGGAGCCCCACCCGTGACCGCCGAAGCCCCCGCCGCCCCCGTCCTCTCCCACGGCCGGCTCGTTCCCGTCACCGTCCACTTCGACGACCTGGACGCGCTCGGCCTGCTGCACAACGCCCGCTACCCGGTGATGGTCGAGCGGGCCTGGGCCGAGCTGTGGACCGAGCACGGCTTCCGCTTCGAGGGCGACTGGGCGGCGGCCGGCGACGCCTGCAACGCGGTCAAGGAACTGACGATCACCTACGAGGCGCCGGTCACCCGGCCGGGCGCGTACGCCGTCCACCTCTGGCTGGACCGGCTCGGCACGACCGGGCTGACCTACGGCTTCCGGTTCTGCTCGGCGGACGGCGCCACCACGTACGCCCACGGCGCCCGGGTGCTGGTCCGGCTGGACTCCGGGACGCTGCGCCCGGCGCCGTGGAGCGACACCTTCAGGGCTGCCGGTCGGGCACTCCTGCGTTCGACGGACTGATCTTCGGGCGGTCCCGGTCCCCGGCGCGCAGCACCTTCGCGAACACCACCAGACAGCAGGCCAGCGCGGTCACCAGACCGAACGACACCACCAGGCTGGTCGCCTGGGCCAGGCCGCCGATCGCGCTCGGGGCGACCAGGCCGGAGGTGTACGTGATGGTGGCGACGCCCGCGATGGCCAGGCTGGGACTGGAGCCGGCGCGGCCGGCCGCGGCGAAGCACAGCGGAACGACCACGGCGATCCCGAGACCCATCAGCGCGAAGCCGGCCATCGCCACCGCGGGATGGCCCCCGACGACGATGAGCAGACCGCCGGCGGTGGCCAGCACACCGCTCACCCGGACCGTGCGCACCGCGCCGAACCGGTCCACCACCTTGTCGCCGGCGAACCGGGCCAGGGCCATGGTGAGTGTGAAGCCCGTCGTGCACGCCGCCGCCAGACCGGCCGAGGCCTCCAACTGGTCCCGCAGATAGACCGCCGACCAGTCCAGGCTCGCGCCCTCCGCGAACACCGCGCAGAACCCGACCGCGCCGATCAGCAGCGCCGACCTGGGCGGCAGCGCGAACCTCGGGGGCGGGTCCTCGTCCTCGGCGGGCTGGAGGTCGAGCACCCAGGTGCAGGCGACCAGGCCCGCGACGGTCAGCACGGAGGCGGCCAGTACGTGATGCAGCCGGGCGTCGGAGCCCAGGTGGGCGGCGAGCGTGCCGGCCGCCGAACCGATCAGGGCACCCGCGCTCCACATGCCGTGCAGACCCGACATGATCGACTTGTCGAGACGGTTCTCGATCTCGACGCCGAGCGCGTTCATCGCCACGTCCGACATGCCGGCCGTGGCGCCGTAGACGAACAGGGCGAGGCACAGGGTGAGCAGGTTCGGGGCGAGGGCGGGCAGGACCAGCGCCAGCGTCCACAGGGCGAGCAGGCCGCGCAGGGCGGTGCGGGCGCCGAAGCGGTGGCTGACGCTGCCGGCCAGCGGCATGGCGACCGACGCGCCGAGCGCCGGGAACGCGAGCGCCAGACCCAACTGGCCCGCGCTCACCCCGGCGTGGTCCTGGATCCACGGCACGCGGGTGGCGAACGAGCCGGTGACGGCACCGTGTACGGCGAACACGGCCGCCACGGCATACCGGGCGCGCCGCACCGTGCGCTGCTCGTAGACCACTGCGCTCATTCTCGGGCCCCTCCCTCGGGTCTGCGCCGCCGGCTCGGCCGCCTGGCGTCACCGCGCGCCGCGTAAACTATCAGGGACCCTGCCTGATAGATAGGGGATTACCGGTGTGGGCCTCCGCGCCGCCGATCTGGAAGGATCCCGGCATGCCCGCATCCCCGAGCACCGCCCGGGCCATCAACGACCGCCTCGCCCTGCGCCTGCTCCAGCAGGAGGGCCCGCTGACGGCAGGGCAGTTGAAGCACCTGACCGGCCTGTCCCGCCCCACCGTGGCCGACCTCGTCGAACGCCTCACCGCCTCCGGCCTCATCGAGGTGGCGGGGGAGTCGGGCGAGCAGCGCCGGGGGCCGAACGCCAAGCTGTACGGCATCGTCGCCGGGCGCGCCCACCTCGCCGCCCTCGACGTACGCACCGAGGGCGTCGCCGTGCTGGTCTCCGACCTGCTCGGCCGGGTGCTGGCCGAGGGGTCCGTGCCGATCGGCGACGACACCGGCACCGGCCCCGCGGTGGAGCAGGCGGTGAGCCTGGTCGAGCGGGCGGCGAAGGAGGCAGGGGCCTACCGGCTGCACACCGTCGGCATCGGCGCGCCCGGCCTGATCGACCCGGCGAGCGGGGAGCTGCGCGACTCCACCGGTCTGCCCGAGTGGCACCGGCGGCTGATGGCCGCGTTGCAGGAGAAGTTCCCCGAGGCGCGGGTCGGCGTCGAGAACGAGACCAACCTCGCCGCCCTGGCCGAGCAGCGCGACGGGGCCGCCCGGGACCGGGACACGTTCGTCCTGCTCTGGCTCGGCCTGGGTGTCGGCGCCGCGGTCGTCCTCGACGGTACGCTGCGGCGGGGCGTCTCCGGCGGTGCGGGCGAGGTCGGCTTCATGCCGGTGCCCGGCACCTCGGGCCTGCCGTCGGCCACCGACTGCGACGGCGGCTTCCACTCCGTGGCCGGGGCGGCGGCGGTGACCGCCCTGGCGGCGCGGCACGGCGTGACGGCGACGCCCGTCGGACCCGAGCCGTACGCCGCCGCGCTGGTACGGGAGGCGGTGCGCCGGTCGGGAACGGGCCGGGACCATCACCCGGACCCGGCCGCCGAGCGGTTCCTCGACGCGCTCGCCGACCGGGTCGCCCTCGGCGCCGCCGCCGTCGTCTCCGTCCTCGACCCCGGCTGTCTGGTGCTGGCCGGTGAGGTCGGCCGGGCCGGCGCGGACGTCCTCGCCGCGCGCGTCCAGCACCGCCTCACCCGGATGTCGCCGCTCGCCACCGAGGTACGGTCCAGCACGCTGGGCGGCGGCGCCGTACTGCGTGGAGCCCTGCTGACCGCCCGCGACCGCGCCCAGGACGAGCTGTTCGCGCCGCCCGGACGGCCCTGATCCAAGCGGACGCCCCGGTGGAACAGCGCGCATGCCACTTGCCGCCGGGGGTGTTCGCTCCCGTCCGCGTTCCGCCCGGGACGCGCTCAGAGCGCGGGCCGGCGCCCCGCCGGTTCGGGCTCCCGGAAGGCCGCCCCGTCCGCCGCCGGCCACAGCAGGGCCGTCGGCAGCAGGACCGCCGCTCCCAGCAGCGCCATGAAGCCCGCACCGCTCGCCGCGGACAGGGGCCCCAGATGCTGGGTGTGGAAGAGGAGGTGGGCCACGGAGGACACCAGGTAGGCCACCAGCGCCGTGATCACGAGCCGCCGCTCCATCGCCGCCACCGCCGAGCACAGCACCACCGCGAGCGCGGCGCTCGCCCCGCCGAAGTCCCGCAGCAGGTGTTCGTTGTACGGCGGCAGGTGCGACACCCAGGGCCACTTCCAGAACAGCTCGGGCAGCAGCAGGATCCACAGCCCCAGCACCACCTGCGCACCGGCGAGCAGCCCCAGCCCCGTCCGCAGCCACGCCCGTCTGCTCATCCGCGCCGTCCACTCATCCGCGCCGCCCGCCCGTCCCGCCGCCGAACCGCCCCGCCAGGTACTCCTCGAACGTCCCTTTGCCCACCGCCCGCTCGGGCGCGAGGTGCCCGCCCGTGCGGAAACCCCGGTAAGCCTTCCCCGCGAGCGGCACCTTCACCACGGCCCGCCGGCGCCCCGTCGCGCCCAGATAGGCGCGGGCCAGCGACTCGAACGTGCGCACCTCGGGCCCGCCCAGGTCCGCCACCCGCCCGGCGGGCGCGCCACCGGCCAGCTCGGCGAGCCGCTCCGCGACCTCCGCGACCTCCACCGGCTGGTCGGAGACTCGGGCCGGCAGCAGCACGACCGGCGACTTGGCCAGCGCCTGGAGCACCCGCACCACCAAGTCGTGGAACTGGGTCGCCCGCAGCATGGTCCAGCCGAGTCCCGATTCCTCCACCAGCCGCTCGACGGCGAGCTTGGACCGGTAGTAGCCGAGCGGCACCCGGTCCACGCCGACGATCGAGATGTGGACCAGGTGCCCCACCCCGGCCCGCCGTGCCGCCGCGATCAGGTTCGTGGCCGCCTGTTCGTCGCCGCCGCGCGGGCTGGTCGCGCAGTGCACGACCGTGTCCGCACCGCCGAGCGCCACGTCCAGAGCACTGCCGCCGGCCCGCAGGTCGACGGCGTACGGCTGGGCGTGCCGGCTGAGTACCCGCACCTCGTGCCCGTCCGCGCGCAGCCGCTCGGTGACGAGCCGTCCGAGCGTGCCGGTGCCGCCGGTCACCAGGATCGTGGTCATCGTGCTGAGCCCCTTCGCCACGGCGGACGCTCCCGGACGGAGCGCCCTGTCGTCAGCTGGGACGGCGTGGCCGGTGCCGGATGTGACACTTCCGGCGAGCGGATGTCAGGGCTGCCCGAGCTGACGACGTACGAAGTCCAGCTTGTCCGGGTTCACCATGGCCTGCACCTGCGTGATGGACCCGTCGCGCACTTCGAACGACAGGACGGCCACGACCGTGTCGCCGACCCGTGCGACCAGCGCGCCGGCGCCGTTGACCTCGGTGACGGAGACGTCCCGGCCGGCCGTGAACTTCGGGAGTCCGCCCAGCACGAAGCGGACGACCTTCGTGCGGCCCTCGATGGGGCGCCGCGCCGCGGTGACCTTGCCACCGCCGTCGCTCCACCAGACCACGTCCTCGGCGAGCAGCTTCTCCAGTCCGGCCAGGTCGCCGTCACGGGCCGCCGTGAGGAACGATGTGACCAGCTCCTCCTGCCGCTCGGGCGAGGGCGGGAACCGCGTCCCCGGCTCACCGATCCGTGCCACGGCCCGCCGGTAGAGCTGACGGCAGTTCGCGTCGGTCAGATCCAGCGCCTCGGCGATCTCGCGGTGCCCGTACGCGAACGCCTCGCGCAGCACGTACACAGCCCTCTCGGCCGGTGTCAGCCGCTCCAGCAGGACGAGCATCGCCGTCGACACGGCGTCGCGCCGCTCCGCCGACTCCAGCGGGCCGAGGGTGCCGTCGGAGGTCAGGACCGGCTCCGGCAACCAGGCGCCGACGTAGGTCTCGCGCCGGGCGCGGGCCGAGGTGAGACGGTCGAGGCACAGGTTGGTGACGACCTTGGCCAGCCAGGCAGCCGGCTGCCCGATGCCCGCCCGGTCGGTCCCGCTGAAGCGCAGGTAGGCGTCCTGGACCGTGTCCTCCGCCTCGTCGGCCGAGCCCAGCATGCGGTAGGCCAGGCCGAACAGACGGGGCCGGTGGCGCTCGAACTCCTCGGCGGTCGCGGTCGTCATGCGTCTCACTCTGCCAGTGGCCCGGCGGGCGCTTCGGGCGACCCGGCGGGCGTTGGAAGACCCGGCGGCGGGCAAGGGCCTTCGTCACCGCCGCCGGGCCGGTCTCGCCGGGTCAGCAGGCGCCGAGGTCCTGCCAGACGCCCCACTCACCGGTGGTGCCGGGCTCCTCGCCCTTCGTCCACCACTTGGACTTCCACGCGTGCCCCTCGTGGGACACCGTGGTGCCGCCGCCGTAGGGCGTGGCCGCGTCCCAGGCCGGGGCCGTGCACTGCCCGGTGCCGTCCGTCGGGCTCGGACTCGGGCTCGGCGACCCGGTCCCCGTGGGGGTGGGCGTGGGCGTCGGGCCCGGCGTCTGCGTGCCGGGCTCCACCACGGTCGTTCCCCGGGACAGATCACCCGCCAGGGCGTACGTCTTCCCACCGAAGGAGACCGTCCAGTTCGACGGCGTCGACACCGGCAGGTAGTACACGAAGTCCACCTCGGTGGAGGCCCCCGGCGCCAGCGACTGCCAGGCCGGCAGCTTCAGCGACACCCGGTGGTAGTCGCCCTTCAGGCCGCCCACGTTGCCGCCCGTGTGGTCGCTGCGTATCACCGAAGTGCCCCAGCCGGACTGGTCCTTGGCGTTGCCGGGCGCCGAGGTGGCGTAGTCGAACCGGAACTCCGTACCGCCGGGCAGGGCCGTCTTCGTGTTGTTGGTGATCTTCAGCTTGGGGCTGATCGGGTAGTTGGAGTCGCCGAGCGGGAACTGCCCGAACTCCACGTCGATGTCCAGCGCCTCGGCCGGCAGGCCGATCGTGGAGCGCTCGGCACCGTAGGGGGAGGCGTTCTTGAACGTGTCGTACATCGTGTCGGTCAGCGTCGAGCCCGGCACGTACTGCCCCTTGCCCGCGTCCCAGGCGTAGTCGCCCGCGAGCTCCCACACCATCGTGCCGCCGATGCCGCGGTCGACCACGTAGTCCGCCTTGGCCTGGACCGACTGCTCGTCCTCGGTGGACAGGAAGACCTTCTTCTCGGCGTTCCACAGCCAGGGCGCGACCAGGGTGGAGTCGTACTTGCGGGCGTACGTCCCGGTCAGCTCGGTGTCGGCCGGGAAGCCGTAGTCGGTGACGTAGTCGCCGACGACTCCCTTCTCCAGGTTCTTCGCGTGCCACATCGGATTGGAACCCGCGGGCGACTCCTCGCCGCCCGTGTCCAGGTCGTGCCACAGGTTGTCGATGCCCACCGCGCCGTCACCGCACTTGGTCAGGCCGGAACCCGCCGGGCAGTCCGTGGAGGGTGCCTTGCCCCAGAGTCCGTCGGTGCCGCCGGTGACGTTCTTGAAGCCGCGCGTGTAGTACGGCAAGCCGATGTTGATGCGGCCGGCCGGCATCGAGCCGCGGAAGTAGTGGTAGGCCCAGTCGGTGTTGAGGTAGCCGATGCCGCCGTACTGGGAGGTGGTGTACACGCCCGCGGCGGCGAGCTCGGAGTCCCTGCCGTCGTCGAAGAGGGAGGCGTTCGGACCCACGTGCTCGTTCCAGGCACCGTGCAGGTCGTACGACATGATGTTGACGTAGTCCAGGTACTTCTGGACCTGGAAGGTCTCCATGCCGCGCAGCAGGTACCCGGAGGACGGCGCGGCGACGGAGAGGAGGTAGTGCCTGCCGTCCGCGGCGCCCGCGCGGTCGAGCTTCTCGCGCAGCGTCTTCATCAGCGCCGCGTACCCCTTGACCAGCCCGGCCCGGCGGCCGTTGGCGAAGGTCCAGTCGAGCGGGTTGCCCGCGTCCTTCATCGTCGTCGGGTACTCGTAGTCGATGTCCACGCCGTTGAAGCCGTACTTCCGCACGAAGTCGACCGCGGAGTCCGCGAAGGTGTCGATGCCGGCCTGGTTGACCGAGCCGTCGGCGTTGGTGGCCATCGAGTAGAAGCCGCCCGAGTCCACGCGGCTGCCGTCGTCGGCGAAGTAGCCGCCCGTCTCCGCCCAGCCGCCCACCGAGATCATCGTCTTGACGTCCGGGTGCTGCTTCTTGAACTTGGTCAGCTGATTGAAGTGGCCCTTGTAGGGGAGGTCCGGGTCCATCCCGGCGCCCTCGACCCCGGGCCACGTCATGCCGGTCGCCGGGTTCTTCGCGCTGTCGGAGCCGACGGAGAGCCTGTTGCCGCCGTCCACGTGCGCGAAGGCGTAGTTGATGTGGGTGATCTTGTCCCACGGGATGTCGGAGGCGAGATAGGCGGGCTTGCCGTCCTTGCCGGTGCGCCAGCTCGTGAAGTAGCCGATCACGCGGCGCTGGTGGTCGGCGCCCATCTTCTCCCGGCCCGCGGAGTCGTAGACCGAGCAGTAGGGGACGTCGACGCCGGGGGTCCGGTAGAGGCCGTCGGGGCGACAGGTCTCCTGGCCGGCGGCCTGCGAGGCGGTCGCGGGCAGGCCGGCGAGCAGCAGGCCGGCGACGGCGGCGACCGCCGCGAACAGGGCGGGCCCCGCTCTGTGGCGGGATCTGGAGCGTGACGGGGAAGGCACAGTCGGTTCCTCTCCACGGAAGTTGCGCAGACCCTAGGAGGACTAGACCAGTGAGTCAATAGGTATGGACCAATCTCAAGGCGGGGCGGAGGAGGCTCGGTCGGGGGCGGCCGTGGCGCGGCCGGACCTCGCGGAGGAGCGTTCTGTGAGCCACCCCACACACTCCGTCCGCATGGACGGCGATCAGGCGTGGCACACTGGCCCTGTACCAGAAGCAGCGCACTCCGGGGTCGGTGAAAGTCCGAACCGGCGGTTACAGTCCGCGACCCGGTCGCCTCCAGCGACCGGTTGACCAGGTGAAATTCCTGGACCGACGGTTAAAGTCCGGATGGGAGGCAGTGCGCGGCGGGCGAGCATACGTGCGCGCCGCCGACCTCTGGGCTCGCCCGTTGCCGGGCGGGTCCCGTCCGGCGTCGTTCCCGGTGTCCTCGCTCGTGGTCTCTGTCGTTCCCGACAGCCCCGGAGTCCGTGCCCGAAGAGGCAGGAGGACCCGGGAAGTGTTCACCGGAATCGTCGAAGAGCTGGGCGAGATCACCGCCGTCGAGACGCTCGACGACGCCTGTCGCTTCCGCCTGCGCGGCCCCTTGGTCACCGAAGGGGCGCAGCACGGCGACTCCATCGCCGTCAACGGCGTCTGCCTCACCGTCGTCGAGCACGAGGGCGACGAATTCACCGCCGACGTGATGGCCGAGACCCTCAACCGCTCCAGCCTGGGCGTCCTCACCACCGGCTCCCGCGTCAATCTGGAGCGCCCCACCGCCGTCGGCGCCCGCCTCGGCGGGCACATCGTGCAGGGCCATGTCGACGGCACCGGCGAGATCCTGGAACGCAAGCCGTCCGAGCACTGGGAGCTCGTGAAGATCTCCCTGCCCGCGGACCTCGCCCGCTACGTCGTGGAGAAGGGCTCCATCACCGTCGACGGCATCAGCCTCACCGTCGTCGACGCCGGCCCCGACTTCTTCACCGTCAGCCTCATCCCCACCACCCTCGCCCTGACCACGCTGGGCCTGAAGCAGCCCGGCGACCCGGTCAACCTCGAGGTGGACGTCATCGCGAAGTACGTCGAGCGCCTGCTCGGCGCCCGGGCCGCCCAGGGAGACACCAAGTGAACTGGCTCAACTCCGAGGCGTTCACGCTCTTCGACCAGCACATCAAGTGGTCGGACATGATCGGCAACGTGATCGGTCTGCTCGGCCTCGCGCTCGGCTGGCGGCGCTCCATCTGGACCTGGCCGGTGCAGTTCCTCTCCGGGCTCATCCTCTTCACGGCCTTCGCCACCGCCCACCTCTCCGGCAGCGCCGGCAAGCAGATCGTCGTCATGGTCGTCGCCGCCTGGGGCTTCTGGCAGTGGAACCGCGGCCGGCAGCAGACGCAGGACGGCTCCATCGCCGTCCGGTTCGCCACCTGGCGCGAGCGCGGTGCCCTGCTCGCCGCGGCCGCCGTCGGCACCCTCGCGGTGGGCGGCCTGTTCACCGCCTACCCGACCCTGTCCTGGGATCCCTGGCCGGACGCCTACATCTTCGTCGGCACCGTCGTCGCCATGTACGCCCAGGCACGCGGCATGGTCGAGTTCTGGTTCGCCTGGCTGCTGGTCGACCTGGTCGGCGTCCCGCTGAACTTCGCCAACGGCTTCGCCTTCTCCGGCTTCGTCTACGTCATCTACGGCGCGCTCGTCCTGTGGGGCCTGCGCGACTGGTGGCTGCGCTCCCGTTCCGCGGCGCGGCCCGTCCCGGAAGGAGCGCCCGCATGAGCACGGCACCCATCCTCTACAGCACGGACGGCTACGAGGACCTCGCTCTCGACCCCGTCGAACAGGCTGTCGCCGACATCGCCGCCGGCCGCCCGGTCGTGGTCGTCGACGACGAGAACCGCGAGAACGAGGGCGACCTCGTCATCGCCGCGGAGAAGGCGACCGAGGAGATCGTCGCCTTCATGATGAGCGAGTGCCGCGGCCTCATCTGCGCCCCCATGGAGGGCGAGGAACTGGACCGGCTCCGCCTCCCGCAGATGGTCGACGACAACACCGAGTCGATGAAGACCGCCTTCACCGTCTCCGTGGACGCCACCGCCGCGCACGGCGTGAGCACCGGCATCTCCGCCTCGGACCGCGCCACCACTCTCCAGCTCCTGGCCGGTGGCAGCGCCGAACCCACCGACCTGGTCCGCCCAGGCCACATCTTCCCGCTGCGCGCCCGCTCCGGCGGTGTACTCGTCCGCAACGGCCACACCGAGGCCGCCGTCGACCTCGCCCGTCTCGCGGGCCTGCGCCCGGCCGGCGCCATCGTCGAGATCGCCGGCGAGGACGGGCGCATGCTGCGGCTGCCCGAGCTGATCCCGTTCGCCCGCAAGCACGGGCTGACGATCATCTCCATCGAGGACCTCATCTCCTACCGCCGCGGCGAGGAGCCCACCGTCCGCCGCGAGGCCGAGGTCCGGCTGCCGACCCGGCACGGCGAGTTCACGGCGTACGGCTACCGCTCCACCGTCGACGGCGTCGAGCACGTCGCGCTCGTCCACGGCGACATCGGCGACGGGCTGGACGTCCTGGTCCGCATCCACTCCGAGTGCCTCACCGGCGACGTCTTCGGCTCCCAGCGCTGCGACTGCGGCCCCCAGCTGGACGCCTCCCTGGACCGCATCCAGGCCGAGGGCCGGGGAGTGGTCGTCTACCTGCGCGGCCACGAGGGACGCGGCATCGGCCTGATGTCCAAGCTGCGCGCCTACGAGCTCCAGGAGCGGGGCCGGGACACGCTCGACGCCAACCTGGAACTCGGCCTGCCCGCCGACGCCCGCGACTACGGCGCCGGCGCCCAGATCCTCGACGACCTCGGCGTGCGCGCCGTGCGTCTGATGACCAACAACCCGGACAAGAGCGACGCCCTCGTCCGGCACGGGATCGAGGTCACCGGCCGTGAGCCGATGCCCGTCCAGGCCGGCGAGCACAACCTCCGCTACCTGCGCACCAAGCGGGACCGGATGGGGCACGACCTGCCCTGGCTGGACACGACCCCCGTGTCCACCTGCGGCAACCAGTAAGCAAGGAACACGAGGAGACACGTGAGCGGCAAGGGTGCACCGGAGCTGTCCGTACGCAACGTGGGGGACCTGCGGGTCGCCGTCGTCGCGGCACAGTGGCACGACAAGGTGATGGACGGACTGGTGGACGGCGCCCTGCGCGCCCTGCACGAGCTGGGCATCGACGAGCCGACCCTGCTCAGGGTCCCCGGCAGCTTCGAACTGCCGGTGGTCGCCAAGGTCCTCGCGGGCCGCGGCTACGACGCGATCGTCGCCCTCGGCGTCGTCATCCGCGGCGGCACCCCCCACTTCGACTACGTGTGCCAGGGCGTGACCCAGGGCCTCGTCCAGGTCTCCGTGGAGACCGGCGTCCCCATCGGCTTCGGAGTCCTCACCTGCGACACCGAGGAGCAGGCTCTGGACCGGGCCGGCATCGAGGGCTCCCGCGAGGACAAGGGCCACGAGGCGGTGACCGCGGCGGTGGCCACGGCGGCCACCCTCCGCTCAGTATCAGAACCGTGGCGTCAGGCCGGTCGGCACTACGCGTAAAGTGGGCGCCACCATGTCCAAGAAGACTTTCGAGGAGCTCTTCACCGAGCTCCAGCACAAGGCCGCGAACGGCGACCCCGCCACCTCCCGCACCGCCGAGCTGGTGGACAAGGGGGTCCATGCCATCGGCAAGAAGGTCGTCGAGGAGGCCGCCGAGGTCTGGATGGCCGCCGAGTACGAGGGCAAGGAGGCGGCGGCCGAGGAGATCTCCCAGCTGCTGTACCACGTCCAGGTGATGATGGTCGCCCGCGGGATCTCCCTGGACGACGTCTACGCCCACCTGTAAGCCCAGCCCCCTTTTTCACCCCTTCACGCAAAGGAAGCCGACCTCATGCTGCGCATCGCCGTCCCCAACAAGGGTTCCCTGTCAGGCCCCGCGGGGGAGATGCTGCATGAGGCCGGCTACCAGCAGCGCCGCGAGTCCAAGGAACTGCGGATCGTCGACCCGACGAACGAGGTCGAGTTCTTCTACCTCCGCCCCCGCGACATCGCGATCTACGTCTCGTCCGGCAAGCTCGACATCGGCATCACCGGCCGTGACCTGCTGATCGACTCCGGCGCCGACGCCGAGGAGATCCTCCCGCTCGGCTTCGCCCGCTCCACCTTCCGCTTCGCCGGCAAGCCGGGCACCGCGAACGGCGTCGAGGACCTCAAGGGCCGCACCGTCGCCACCTCCTACGAGGGCATCGTCGCGGCCCACCTGGCCGACCGGGGCGTCGACGCCTCCGTCGTCCACCTCGACGGCGCCGTCGAGACCGCCATCGAACTCGGTGTCGCCGGGGTCATCGCGGACGTCGTCGAGACCGGGACCTCCCTGCGCAACGCGGGCCTGGAGGTCTTCGGCGAGCCCATCATGAAGTCCGAGGCCATCGTGATCCGCCGTTCCGGCGCGGAGCCCGACGAGACGACCGAGCCCAAGGTGCAGCAGTTCCTGCGCCGCCTCCAGGGCGTCCTGGTGGCCCGGACGTACGTGATGATGGACTACGACTGCCGTGTGGAGCAGCTGGAGAAGGCCGTCGCGCTCACTCCCGGCCTGGAGTCCCCGACCGTCTCCCCCCTGCACAACGAGGGCTGGGTCGCCGTCCGCGCGATGGTCCCCGCCAAGGAGGCCCAGCGGATCATGGACGACCTGTACGAGATCGGTGCCCGGGCCATCCTGACCACGGCCATCCACGCCTGCCGTCTCTGAGCGTGACCCGGAGCCAACTCATGCCCGACACCACGCCGGACCTGCCGGCCCTGCCCGTCACCTTCCGGCCGGGCCGCACCCGCGCCGTCCTCACCGTTCTCGCCGTCCTCACCTTCGCGGCCATCACAGCGGTCGGCATGCTGCTGGACGGCCTCGGCATTGGAGAGCGGCTCAGCTTCATGCTGACCGCCCTCCTCCTCGCCGGGGTCCTGTTCCTGCTCGCCCGGCCCCACGTCACGGCCGACGAGACGGGCGTCACCGTCGTCAACCTCACCACCAAACGGCGCCTGGCCTGGGCCGAGATCCTCCGGGTCAACCTCCGGCAGGGCGACCCCTGGGCCTTCCTCGACCTCAGCGACGGGACCAGCCTGCCCGCGCTCGGCATCCAGCCGGGCATCGCCAGGGAGCGGGCCATCCAGGACGCCCGCGCCCTGCGCGCCCTCGTCGAGGCCCGCTCCACCGCCGCGCCCGAGGCCCCACGCGGCTGACGCGGACGCGGCGACCCTGCCGCGGGCACCCTTTTCGTGATTAATCTGGGAACGAGGACGCGGCCGTCGCGTCCTCGCCCCTGTCGTTCCGCCCGGAGCGCGGGGGTTCCCGCTACCCGAGGAGTGACTCCCTCCGGCGATGGACGGATCGTCCTGCAGTACCTGTGCCGCCCCCTGCTGTGACTCCCCACGGGCGGCGGCATCATGACCACCACCCCCCTGCTGCTCCTGGCAGCCGCCTTCCTGCTGATCCTCGCCAACGGCTTCTTCGTCGCCGCGGAGTTCGGCCTGGTGACCGTCGAACGCCCCGACGCCGAGCAGGCCGCCGCCGACGGCGACCGGCGTGCCCGCCGGGTCGTCGAGTCCCTCAAGGAGCTGTCCTTCCAGCTCTCCGGCACCCAACTCGGCATCACCATCACCTCGCTCGTCGTCGGCATGCTCGCCGAACCGGCGCTCGCCCAACTCCTGGACGGCCCGTTCACCGCGACCGGCCTCCCCGAAGGCGCCGTGCCCGGCGTCTCCGTCATCGTCGGCATGCTGCTGGCCTCGGCCGTCCAGATGGTGATCGGCGAGCTGGTGCCCAAGAACTGGGCGGTGTCCAAGCCCTTGCAGGTCGCGCGCTTCGTCGCGGGCCCGCAGCACGCCTTCGCCCGGCTGTTCCACCCGGTGATCGCCGCGCTGAACGCCGTGGCCAACCGCCTGGTCCGCGCGCTCGGCTTCGAACCCGCCGAAGAGCTGGCCTCCGCCCGCACCCCCGGCGAACTGGTCTCCCTGGCCCGGCACTCCGCGCGGGCCGGCGCGCTGGAACAGGACACGGCCGACCTCTTCGTGCGGACCCTGTCGCTGGGCGAACTGACCGCGCAGCACGTCATGACCCCGCGCGTGAAGGTCAGCGCCCTGCAGTCCTCCGCCACCGCCGAGGACGTGGTCAACCTGACCCGCGCCACCGGCCTGTCGCGTTTTCCCGTCTACCGGGAGAAGATCGACGAGATCGTCGGCATGGTCCACCTCAAGGACGCCCTCGCGGTACCCGCGCACGACCGGCTCCGCACCCCCACCGGCCGGATCGCCCGCCCGGCGCTGCTCGTCCCCGAGACCCTGCCGGTACGACCGCTGCTCACCCGCCTGCGCAGCGAGCAGCCCATCGCGGTCGTCATCGACGAGTACGGCGGCACCGCCGGCGTCGTCACCCTCGAGGACATCGTGGAGGAGATCGTCGGAGAGGTCCGCGACGAGCACGACGGTCTCGACGTACCCGAACTCGCGCCCGCCCCGCCCGAGGACGGCCGACCCGCCTGGGACGTCGACGGCAGCTGCCGCGTCGACGCCCTGCGGCGCATCGGCCTCGACGCCCCCGAGGGACCGTACGAGACCGTGGCCGGGCTCGTCGCCGACCTGCTCGGCCGCATCCCGGCCGTCGGTGACCGGGCGGAACTGCCCGGCTGGCGGCTCGCCGTCCGGCAGGTCGGCCACTACCGCGCCGAGCGGATACGGCTGGTGCGAACGGCGCCGGTGTCCGTGCTGGAGGCCGCCCGATGAGCGTCCTGCAACTCCTCTTCGCGGCGCTGCTCGTGCTCGCCAACGGCTTCTTCGTCGGCGCCGAGTTCGCGCTCGTCTCGGTACGCCGCAGCCAGATCGAACCGCTCGGCACCGCCCGCGCCCGCCAGGTGCTGTACGGCCTGGAGCGGCTGCCGCAGATGATGGCCGCCGCCCAGTTCGGCATCACGGTCTGCTCGCTGACCCTCGGCGCGGTCGCCGAACCGACGGTCGCCCATCTCCTGGAGCCGGTCTTCGAGTGGATCCACCTGCCGCACGGCGTGATCCACCCGCTCGGCTACGTGCTCGCGCTGGCCGCGGTGGTCTTCTGCCACCTCGTCATCGGCGAGATGGTGCCCAAGAACCTCGCGATGGCCGCTCCCGAGAAGGCCGCGCTGTGGCTCAGCCCCGGCCTCGTCGCCTTCGCCCGGCTCTGCAGGCCGATCACCGCCGCGCTCGGTGCCTGCGCCCAGGGCATCCTGCGGCTCTTCCACGTCGAGCCCAAGGACGAGGTCGAGGCGGTCTTCACCAGCGAGCAGCTCAACCGGCTGGTGGAGGACGCCGGCCAGGCGGGCCTGCTCGACCCGGAGGAGCAGGAACGCCTGGAGGACGCCCTGGGACTCGGCTCCCGCCCGGTCACCGACGTGCTGCTCGGGCGCGAGTCCCTGATCACGGTCCGCCCCTCGGTCACGCCGGGCGAGATCGTCGCGCTCACCGCCCGCACCGGGTACTCGCGCTTCCCGGTCGCGGCGGAGAAGGGCGCCTTCATGGGGTACCTCCACGTCAAGGACGTCCTCGACCTGGTCCTGGACGCCGAGGACTGCGACCGGGCCGTCCCGCAGCAGCTCTGGCGCCCGATGACCACCCTCCGCCCCGAACTGCCCCTCGACGACGCCCTCACCGTGATGCGCCGGGCGGCGACCCATCTGGCCCAGGTGACGGACGCGTCGGGCAGGGCCCTGGGCCTGGTCGCCCTGGAGGACGTACTGGAGCTACTGGTGGGAGAGGTACGCGACCCGGCCCACAGAGAGGTGACCCTGGCGACCTAGTCGCCCCAGCCGCAGCTGCGGGCGGTCGTGCCGTTGGGGCGGCACGGGTGGGCGCAGCGGTACCCCGCCACGCCGGGCTGCGCCACCCACCCCCGGCCCACACCGTCACCGGTCGCCTCACAACCCCGGAGGGTCCTGCGGCCCCCGCCCCGACAGCACCTCCCCGTACGCCTGCATCAAATCCGGCAACCGCAACGTCGCCAGGTCGTCCCGGCTCAGCACCCCCGGATACACCGACAACCGCAGATCCCGGTACGCACAACTCTTCTCGTACAGCGTCCGAAGGAACCGTCCGTTCCCCAACTCGTCGATCCATCCCTGGTCCACCACGTGCCCGGCGATCGAGCGCAGCTCGTCGAGCGCCTCCTCGTCCCAGCCGTCCCCGTTCTCGGCCGCGAGCACCTCACCGATCGAGGTCAGCTCCAGCGGCCGGTACGACGGGAAGTCGACCCGCGTCGTGAAGCGGGAGGACAGCCCAGGGTTGGCCGTCAGCAGCCGGTCCATGCCCTCGGGATAGCCGGCCAGGATCACCACCAGGTGGTCCCGGTTGTCCTCGGCCCGCTTCAGCAGCACCTGCAACGCCTCGTCGCCGTACGCGTCGCCCTTGCCGTAACCGGAGTTGGACAGGGAGTACGCCTCGTCGACGAAGAGGACGCCGCCGAGCGCGGAGTCGATCAGTTCGTTGGCCTTCACAGCGGTCTGGCCGAGGTACTCGCCGACGAGGTCGGCCCGCTGCGCCTCCACCAGGTGGTCGCCGCCGAGCAGGCCGAGGGCGTAGAAGACGCGGCCCAGGATGCGGGCCACGGTGGTCTTGCCGGTGCCGGAGGGACCGGAGAAGACGAAGTGCCGTTTGGGTGGCTGGACCGGCAGACCCTGCCCGGCCCGCAGCCGCGCCATGTTCAGCTGCGCGGACAGGGCCTTCACCTGACGCTTCACCGGTTCCAGCCCCACCATGCGCTCCAGCTCGGCGAGCGCCTCCTCCAGTAACGCGGGGTCGGTGGGCCCGGTGGGCAGGGAGGGGTCCGGTCCGTCGGGTTTCTCGCGCACCGACGGACCGCTCAGCGGGGGCAGCGGCGCGGCGGCCGGCGAGGGGTCGGGCGCGGAGACCTTGAGGTCGCGTTCCTCGGTGCCGAAGAGGGGGCCGAGACCGTCCAGGCACTCCGGTCCCAGACCGGCCTGGGCGAGCCCCGCGAGGTCGGTGGAGTCGTCGTAGCCGTCGCCTTCGGCGATCGCCGCCAGCCGGGCCGAGGTGTCCATGAAGGCCGGGTCGACGCGGTGCACGGCCCGGTACAGCGGCAGCGCCGCGGCGCTGCGGCCCGTGCCCTCGTGGGCCCGCGCCAGCCAGTAGCGCAGCTCCTTGCGCTGCGGCTGCTCGCTGCGGCACCGCATGAGGGCCGCCGACAGCAGCGGTTCGGCCTGCCCGTACATCTCCAGGCGCACCCGGGCCATGCCGCTGAACAGGCCGGCCTCGATACCCAGCAGGGGATCGCCGAGCAGTGGGTCGGTGTGCCGGACGAGTTGTTCCCAGTCCTTGACGAGGTAGGCGCGGCAGGCGTGCAGGAAGCGGACCTGGGGGTCGGCGTCCACGGGCGGCAGCCCGGCGAGGGCCCGGTCCAGTTCCGGGACGTGGCGGCCGTCGAGCCAGTGGGAGGCGTGCGCCAGCAGCAGATCGCGGGGGTTCTCCAGCACGGGTTGCACCCACCAGCCCAGCCAGTACCAGGAGTTGAGCGTGCGGCGGTGGCGGGCGCGCTGTTCGCCGAAACGCTCCCTGTGCCGGTACATCCTCAGCAGCGCGTTGGTGGTGTCGACGCGCAGCGCGTGCAGTCCCAGCCAGCCGTCGGCCATCGTGGGATCGATGCGCACCGCGGCCCGGAACTCCTCTTCCGCCTGCGGATAGGCCCCCATGGTGTAGGCGTCCACGCCGCGCAGCCAGGCGAGGTCGGCCGGGGCCTGTGAGCCCTGCGTGCCGAAGTCCATCCCGTCCCCCACGTACCGTGCCCCCGTCGGTATGCCGCCGAGCCGTCGCCCGCCGACCGCCTCGGTCAACGGCTGCGCCGCGGACCGGAGTTGCAAGGTGCGCGCGGCAACCGCCCGTAGGTCGCACCGATGGCATCGTACCCGCGGCGGTCTTTCCTCCGAAGGGTGCCGGGGCAGGCCGTTGCGCGAGGTGGGAGCGGATGGGGGAGTGCGCGGGGCGGTGACGGTGGGTGATCGGATCGCGTCACGGAGCAGCCGGAAAACGCGCTCAGGACAGAACGAAGCCCCCGATCACGGGGGAACAATCGGGGGCTTCGTGTCTGTCGGCGGCACCGAATGGCCGCACATTCAGAACGTAAGACCAGTACGGCCCCCGGGTCAAGCGAAGTTGGGGCGCTCCGGCGAGTTGCCGGGCAGCGATCTTCACGAGTTCAGCACACTGCGGAAGGCCCGTCACTCTGAGTGAGGAAGTAGGGTGCGGTGGCGGTTCCCGCGGGACCCGCAAGCACCTCGTACCCCTTCTGGATCTGCCGCACCAGAAGATGCGCGAAGGGGCGCGAGGGGTCGTCGGCGAAGTGCCGGCGCTCCGCCGGGATCCACCCCTCCCAGAACGCCCGCTGCTCCGCTCCGTCGCGCGCCCGTCCGCGGGCCCACGCCTCCTCGCGCGGCAGCTCCATCCACAGCAGGTGGGCCAGGTGCGGACGAAGCGCCTCGCGGCCGGCGCCGACGCCCTCCACCATGACCACCGGGGCCGGCGGCAGGGGGCGCCGCGCACCGAAGGACCGGGCCCGCCAGTCGTAGGGGGCGTAGTGCGCGGTGTGGCCGTGCCGCAGGGGCTCGATCACCTGGCTCAGCAGGCGTCCGGTCCATTCGAAGAGTTCGTCGTGGCTGGCGATGTCGTCGAGGTGCAGCACCGGCACGCCGCCCAGTTCGCCGGCCAACCGCCCGGCGAACGTGGACTTTCCGGAGCCGGCGTACCCGTCGACGCCGATCAGGCGCACGGGCCCGCAGGACGGGGGGAGCCGGCGGAGCCGGGCTGCGAGGTCGTGGATGGCGGGGTCCTGGGCTGCACGTCGGGGCGGACATCGTTCGCCCCGCACTTTATCCGTGCGCCCCCGGCCCTCCCACCGTGCAGCCCCCACCCATCGCGCGGCGCCGCCTCCGCCCCTACCTCCATCCCACCCTTCCGTCCCGCCACTCCTCCGCCTCCCCACCCTGCACGCCACTGGTCGACACCAATATTCGTGGCGTGGCGTGCGCAGAAGTGCTGGCAGGAGTGGACGCCTGCGGCCATAGTTGGCGCACATCCGTGCAACGGACCCGCCCGACTCGGACACCTGGGGGTCTTCCGCCCATGAGCAGAGCCGAACAGCCGTCCCGCAGAACCGTCCTGGCCGCAGCCGTCGCCACCGCCGTGGCGGGCAGCGCGATCCCGGCCACCGCCGAAGCCACGCCCGGCACGGGTGCCGGCGGCGGGGACTCCGGCCGCGCCACCGGCCGACAGGCCGACTACCGCGCCTGGACCACGTTCCGCGAATGGCGGTGCGGAACCGCGCAGGGCATCCGCCCCGTCGCGGGCGCCCGGCCCGGTGTCGTGATCGGTGCCCCGGCCGGCACCGCCGACTACACCGACCCGCACACCGGCAGGACCACAGCCTGGGAGTACGCGACCTGGACCTCGCCCGTCCACCGGCTCGCCGTGCCCTCGACCGAGGTCATCGCCTCCTGGAACGCGCACACCCCGAGCGGCACCTGGCTCCAGGTCGAGCTCAAGGGCACCTACTCCGACGGCACGGACACCCCCTGGTACGTGATGGGCCGCTGGGCGGCCGGTGACGGCGACCAGGACATCCGGCGCACCTCGGTCGACGACCAGGGCGACGGCAGGAGCAGCGTCTGGACGGACACGTTCGCCGTCGACGACGCCTCGACGGGACTGCGCCTGGCCTCCTACCGGCTCAGACTCACCCTCCACCGCCGCCCCGGCACGAGGAGGACGCCCACCGTTTGGCGGCTCGGCGCGATGGGCTCCGACGTCCCCGACCGCTTCACCGTCCCCGCCTCCACCCCCGGCCTCGCCCAGGAACTGCGGGTACCGCGCTACTCGCAGGAGATCCACAAGGGTCAGTACCCCGAGTACGACAACGGCGGCGAGGCCTGGTGCAGCCCCACCTCCTCGCAGATGATCATCGAGTACTGGGGCGGCCGCCTCACCGAGGAGCAGCTCGCCTGGGTCGACCCCTCCTACGCCGACCCGCAGGTCTGCCACGCGGCCAGGTACACGTACGACTACCAGTACGCCGGCTGCGGCAACTGGCCCTTCAACGCCGCCTACGCGGCCACCTTCAAGGACCTCCAGGGCGTGGTCACCCGCCTCGGCTCCCTCACCGACCTGGAGACGCTGATCGCGGCCGGCATCCCGGCCATAACGTCCCAGTCCTTCCTGGAGAAGGAGCTGACGGGGGCCGGGTACGGCACCTCGGGACACCTGATGACCGTGATCGGCTTCACCGCCGACGGCGACGTGATCGCCAACGACCCGGCCTCGGACGACAACGAGTCCGTGCGCCGCGTCTACAAGCGGCGCGAGTGGGAGAACATCTGGCTCAGGACCAAGCGGTACAACGCCGGCGGCAAGGTCGCCTCAGGTACCGGCGGCGTCTGCTACCTGTACTTCCCGGCCCATCCGACCCCGCGCCAGCGCAAGGCCCTCGCGGCGGTCGGTGTGCGCTGACCGGCACCGCGACGACGGCCCCCGGCCCACCAGCGGCACCGCCGGGGGGCCGTCCGCTGTGACCAAGGTCTCCGCCGCAAAAGCCGCTCACGGTGGCAAGGTGGGCAGGGTCAACCGCTGGGGGCCGGGGGAGCCCGCCGAACGTCGAGATCAGCGAGAAGCCATGACCGCACACACCGCCACCGCCGCCCGTGTCCGCACCGGCGGCCCCAAGGACGACGGTCCGGAGATCCTCGAGCACGTCGTGGGCTGGACCCTCGTCGTGGTGTTCGCGATGCTCGTGGTGCAGCTGGGACTGCTGTGACGTGATCCTCGTGTGACCTGCCCCACGATCCGGCCTGCCATACTGCGGAGGTCCCGCCGCCCGTAGGAGACCAGGGTCGAAATTGAATATTAGTCAACAGCGCGCCGACGCCCGTCCCCGGGCGCGCGGCACGGAGCGCTCGGCGTTACGCCGCGCCGAACTCATCGCCATCGGGCGGAAGTTGTTCGCCGACACGTCGTACGACGCGCTCTCGATGGACGACATCGCCCGCCAGGCGCATGTCGCCAAGGGGCTGATCTACTACTACTTCCAGTCCAAGCGCGGCTACTACCTGGCGATCATCCAGGACTCCGTCACCGGCCTGGTCACCACCGCCGCGCGCGGCACCGAACTGCCCCAGGTGGACCGCGTCCACCGCACCATCGACGGCTATCTGCGCTACGCCGAGCACAACCAGGCCGCCTACCGCACGATCGTCAGCGGCGGAGTCGGCTTCGACGCCGAGGTGCACGCCATCCGGGACGGTGTCCGCGAGGCGATCGTCGCCACCATCGCCGAAGGGGCGTACGGCCGCTCCGACATCGGACCGCTGGCCCGCATGGGACTGCTCTCCTGGGTGTGCAGCGTCGAGGGCGCCACCCTGGACTGGATCGGCCGTCCCGGACTGCCCCGCGAGACCATGCGCGACCTGCTGGTGAAGTCGCTCGGCGGCACCCTGCGGGCCGTCGAGGAACTGGACCCCGCCTACCCGGCACCGGCCCCCGCCCGCCGGGGCCCCTGACAGGCACAGCGGAGGGGCGGAGACCCGAACCGGCCTCCGCCCCTCCGCCCCCCGTGGGTCAGTCAGTCGATCGCCTTGATCAGCTCACCGTCGGCCGTGTCACCACTCAGCTCCCAGAAGAACGTGCCGCCCAGGCCCTGCTGGTCCTTGTACGTCATCTTCGTCGCGATGGTCTGCGGGGTGTCGTAACTCCACCAGTCGCTCCCGCACTTGGCATACCCGGTACCGGCCACCGTGCCGGTCGCCGGGCAGGCGGACTTGAGCACCTTGTAGTCCTCGATGCCGTTCTCGTACGTCCCCTTCGCCGGGCCGGCCGCGGTGCCGCCGGGGGCGGACCGGGTGACGCCGGTCCAGCCGCGGCCGTAGAAGCCGATGCCGAGCAGCAGCTTCGACGACGGAATGCCGAGGCCCTTGAGCTTCGCGATCGTCGCCGAGGTGTGGTAGCCCGCCTTCGGAATGCCGGAGTACGAGTTCAGCGGCGAGTGCGGAGCGGTCGGGCCGGTGGCGTCCCAGGCGCCGAAGAAGTCGTACGTCATGGGGTTGTACCAGTCGACGTACTGGGCCGCGCCCGCGTAGTCGGCCGCGTCGATCTTGCCGCCTGGTGTCGCGTCGGCCGTGATCGCCGCGGTCACCAGGTAGTCCGGGCCGAACTCTGCACGCAGCGCGCTCATCAGTTCGGGGAACGCGTCCCGGCCGCTGGTGTCGCAGCTCAGACCGCAGGCGTTCGGGTACTCCCAGTCGATGTCGATGCCGTCGAAGACGTCGGCCCACTTGGAGTTCTCGACCAGGTCGTGGCAGGACCGGGCGAAGGCGGCCGGGTTCCTCGCGGCCTCCGCGAAGCCGCCGGACCAGGTCCAGCCCCCGAAGGACCAGAGGATCTTGAGGTCCGGGTGCTTCTTCTTCAGCTTGAGCAGCTGGTTGAAGTTGCCGCGCAGCGGCTGGTCCCAGGTGTCGGCGACCCCGTCGGCGGACTCGGCCGCGGTGTACGCCCGGTCGGTCGCCGCGTAGGCGTCGCCCATGGCGCACTTGCCGCCGGTGACGTTGCCGAAGGCGTAGTTGACGTGGGTCAGTTCGGCGCCCGAACCGGACGTCTCGATGTTCTTGGCGTGGTACTCGCGGTCGTAGGTGCCCCATTCGGTGAAGTAGCCGACGACCTTGGAACCGGCCGCGGCTCCGGCGGCGGGTGCCGGGGCGGCCGTGGCGGTGGCCGGGCCGGCGCCGGCCAGCAGCCCGGCGCCGAGGGCGACGGAACACAGCGCGGAGAGGAGCGCCCGGACGGGGCGGACGCGGGGGAGGTGCGGGACGTGCATCGGGTGTCTCCTCGTGGGGGAAGAGGGAACGCGCGCCGATTGGCATGAACGCGGTAAGGCGTTCGGGCCGTCACCGTAGGAGGACTAGACCAGTGTGGTCAATGGTGCGGACCAATTTCCCGGCGTGCACATTTCTTGAAGTAAGCGGTCGTTAACTGGTGACTCCATGCCTCCGATCGGGCATACTCACAGCGCACAGCCGCTGGTCAGCCGCTTCCGCGACCCGGGAGTGCGAGCATCGGCCAGGCCCGTACGACCCGGCGGCCGCCTCCACCCAAGGCGCGCATCCGCCGATGTGCCCGACAGGGAGGAGAGCGTCGCCATGCCCGACCGCGCCCCGCAGCCGGTGGACCGGCAACTGCCCACGGACGAGGCACGGGATCTGATCTCGCTCGTCCGCGACATCGCGCAGCGTGAGATCGCCCCGAGCGCGGCCGAGGAGGAGGACGCCGGACGCTTCCCGCGCGAGGTCTTCACCCTGCTCTCCGACTCCGGCCTGCTCGGCCTGCCCTACGACGCCGAGTACGGCGGCGGCGAGCAGCCGTACGAGGTGTACCTCCAGGTCCTCGAAGAGCTCGCCGCGGCCCGCCTCACCGTCGGTCTCGGCGTCAGCGTGCACACGCTCGCCTGCTACGCGCTCGCCGCCCACGGCACCAAGGAACAGCAGATCGAGCACCTGCCCGCGATGCTCGGTGGCGGCCTGCTCGGCGCCTACTGCCTCTCCGAACCCGCCTCCGGCTCGGACGCCGCCTCACTGCGCACCAAGGCCGTACGCGACGGTGACGACTGGGTGCTCACCGGTACCAAGGCGTGGACCACGCACGGCGGCATCGCCGACTTCTGCACCGTCATGGCGCGCACGGGGGAGGAGGGGCCGCGCGGGATCACAGCCTTCCTCGTCCCCGGCGACGCCGAGGGGCTGAGCGCCGCGGTGCCCGAGAAGAAGATGGGGCTGAAGGGCTCGCCCACCGCGCAGGTTCACCTCGACGGCGTACGGGTCCCCGACGCCCGGCGCCTCGGCGACGAGGGCCAGGGCTTCGCGATCGCCCTGTCCGCACTCGACTCCGGGCGGCTGGGCATCGCCGCCTGCGCCATCGGTGTGGCCCAGGCGGCGCTGGACGAGGCGGTGTCGTACGCGGCCGACCGGCGGCAGTTCGGCAAGCCGATCGCCGACTTCCAGGGGCTGCGCTTCATGCTCGCCGACATGGCGACCCAGATCGAGGCCGGCCGCGCGCTGTACCTGACGGCGGCACGGCTGCGCGATGCCGGCCTGCCGTTCGCCAAGCAGGCGGCTATGGCCAAGCTGCACTGCACCGACACGGCGATGCGGGCCACCACCGACGCCGTGCAGATCCTCGGCGGGTACGGCTACACCGCGGACTTCCCGGCCGAGCGGTACATGCGCGAGGCCAAGGTGCTGCAGATCGTCGAGGGCACCAACCAGATCCAGCGGATGGTCATCGCCCGTCACCTCGCGGGTCCAGAGGGACGCTGAAGGTGCCGGCGACGCGGAAGTCGCCGGTGGTGAACAGGTCCGCGGTGGTGAAGAAGTCCCCGAGGCCGCGCGGAGGCGCCGCGAGCCGGACCCACTCCGGGTCGTGGCGCCCCGGCAGGGTGCGGCCACGGTCGGCCCAGGTCCGCATCAGCTCACGGTAGATCGGCGGGTCCGGGAGTTGCGGAGCGGGCGGGACCGGTCCCGCGGGCACCGGGACGAACACACGGCGCCGATGTCCGGTCGCCGAGTACGTGGGGGTCATACCCGGGCAACGCGGCAAGGGCGGACAGGTCACCGGCCCGCTGAATCGAGCGTGAGTTCGCAGGTGTCCGCCGTCGGGTCGCCGTTGCCAAAACGGTCCTGACGTACCGTCGCCCCGCACCGGCCCGACCGGCCGAGAGCGCACCGGCCCGCACCACGGCGGCCTGCTGTGAGCCGTGGCGCGGGTGGGTCGGCGACATCGTGTCCCCCCGGACGGTGGGCGCTCAGGCCGCCTCGCGCCGCATCGTCGGCACCCGCATCGGGCGCGAGCCCGGGCCGCCGACGTGGGAGAAGGGCTGGGTCCGCCAGTCGAGGCCCTGAGGGAGCGTCAACAGCAGGGCGGTGTCCTGCTCGTGGGGCTGGGTCGACTCGTCGGCGGGCCGGGCCTCGGTGGCCCGGCGGCCGGTGCCGGCGCAGACCGAGAGCCCGAACGGGTTCCACGGCGAGGCGCACAGGGCGTGCTCCGGCAGCACCTCCTCGTCCGCCAGCAGGGCGATGGGCTGGGCGCAGTCCGGGCAGATCACCCGGTACATCTCGAAGGTGTCGTAGGTGTCGAGTTCCTCGTCGTCGAAGGCGTCGGGTTCGACGCCCTCCGATACGGGCTCGACGACCGGCTGCTGCCGCTTGGGCGCGGTACGACCAGGGCGCTTAAGACTCTGCATGGGATTCTCCCCCTCGGGCTGGGCCGTGACGGCACTGCGGCCTCGACCACAGCAAGCACTTCCCGTCCCCTGACCGGGGTAATCACGAGAACATCACGGAGACTGTCCGGAGGGTGTGGCCTTCGTCACATGTCGCTCACAGGTGCCCCGGGCGGCGGGTTTGTCCCCACTCGGCCCGCCGGCCGGCTCCCCGTCACATCACGAACCGGGCATGACCTGGGTTACTCGGGTATCCGAGGAGATCAACCGCACTGTAGGTTCTTGCGCCATGGAGGAGCTGGACCGACAGATCGTGCAGCTGCTCGTCAAGGACGGGCGGATGAGCTACACAGACCTGGGCAAGGCCACGGGCCTGTCCACGTCGGCCGTGCACCAGCGGGTGCGGCGGCTGGAACAGCGTGGTGTCATCCGCGGTTACGCCGCGGTCGTCGACCCGGAGGCCGTCGGGCTGCCGATCACCGCCTTCATCTCGGTGAAACCGTTCGACCCCAGCGCCCCCGACGACATCGCGGACCGCCTGGCCGGCGTCCCCGAACTCGAGGCCTGCCACAGCGTGGCGGGCGACGAGAACTACATCCTCAAGGTGCGCGTGTCGACCCCGCACGGACTGGAGGAACTGCTCGCCCGGGTGCGTTCCCTGGCAGGCGTGTCGACCCGGACCACCGTGGTGCTGTCGACGCCGTACGAGGCCCGGCCGCCGCGAATCTGACCGGCGGCCGCGGGGCCCTGTCCTCGAGGTTCCGGCCGTCCGGGGCGCCCGCGCCCCGCGCGGCGGCGACCTGCGTGCGAAGCCGTACGCGCGAGGGGCGAGACTGGTGCTCATGAGTGAGTCCACCACCCCGTCCACGACCGTCCTGCTGCGCCGCGGCGAGGTCCACAGTCCCGCCGACCCCTTCGCGACGGCGATGGTCGTCGAACGCGGCCAGGTCGCCTGGGTCGGCTCCGAGGGCGCCGCGGACGCCTTCGCGGACGGCGTGGACGAGGTGGTCGACCTGGACGGCGCCCTGGTCACCCCGGCGTTCACCGACGCACACGTGCACACCACGTCCACCGGCCTCGCCCTCACCGGCCTCGACCTCTCCGGCGCCCCCACCCGAGAGGCGGCCCTCGCCCTCGTACGGGACTTCGCCGCGGCCCGCCCGGACGACCGGGTCCTCCTCGGTCACGGCTGGGACGCCTCCCGCTGGCCCGACGGACTGCCGCCGACGCGCGCCGAGCTGGACGCGGCCACCGGCGGGCGGCCCCTCTACCTCAGCCGTATCGACGTCCACTCGGCCGTCGTCACCACCGCCCTGCTCGACCTCGTCCCCGGTGACGTGGCCCGCGCGGACGGCCCGCTCACCGCCGGCGCCCACCACGCCGTACGCGCCGCCGCCCTCGGGGCCGTCGCCCCCGCCCAGCGCACCGAGGCCCAGCGTGCCGCCCTCGCGCACGCCGTCTCCCTCGGCATCGGAACCGTTCACGAGTGCGCAGGGCCGGAGATCTCCTCCGAGGACGACCTCACCGGCCTGCTGCGCCTCGCGGCGGAGGAGACCGGGCCGCGGGTGATCGGCTACTGGGCCGAACAGGACGTCGACAAGGCGCGCGCGCTGGGCGCGGTCGGCGCCGCCGGCGACCTCTTCGTGGACGGCGCCCTCGGCTCCCACACCGCCTGCCTGCACCAGCCGTACGCCGACGCGGGCCACACCGGCACCGCCTACCTGGACGCCGCCGCGGTCGCCGCCCACGTCGTCGCCTGCACCGAGGCCGGCCTCCAGGCGGGCTTCCACGCCATCGGCGACGCCGCCGTGACCGCAGTCGTGGAGGGCGTGCGCGCCGCTGCCGAGAAGGCCGGCCTCGCCCGGATCCGCGCCGCCCGGCACCGCGTCGAGCACGCCGAGATGCTCACCCCCGAGACCGTCGCGGCCTTCGCCGAACTGGGGCTGACCGCCTCCGTCCAGCCCGCCTTCGACGCGTTGTGGGGCGGCGGGGAAGGGATGTACGCCCAGCGCCTGGGCGCGGAGCGGGCCCGCACCCTCAACCCCTTCGCCGCCCTGCTGCGGGCCGGCGTGCCCCTCGCCTTCGGATCCGACAGCCCGGTCACACCCCTCGGCCCGTGGGGCGCCGTCCGGGCCGCCGCCTTCCACCGGACGGCGGAGCACCGCGTCTCCGTCCGCGCGGCGTTCACGGCGCACACGCGCGGCGGCTGGCGGGCGATCGGCCGCGACGACGCGGGCGTCCTGGTGCCGGGCGCTCCCGCCGACTACGCCGTGTGGCGTACCGGCCGGCTCGTGGTCCAGGCCCCCGACGACCGGGTGGCGCGCTGGTCGACCGACCCGCGTTCCGGTACCCCCGGCCTGCCCGATCTGACTCCGGGCCTGGACCTGCCCGTCTGCCTGCGCACCGTGGTGGGCGGCCGCACGGTCTTCGTACGGCCGGGCGAGTGATCCACACGGCCGACGGGGCGATGATCTTCTCCCGCGTACGACCTGCGCGTCCTCCGCGCTGACCTGGGCTTTGACACGGAAGCCGCAGGTCGAACGACTGTTGACAGGCGACGGCGGGGGGCCGGTAGGTTCGGCCGAGTCCACCACCGGACGTCCGACCGGGGAATCTTCCGCGCACGCGTCGCGGCGCCGCTGGGTCAGGGACGGTGTGCCGCACCGGGGCACCGCCACTGGGAGCCAGGCTCAGCGCTCGCGCCGCGACGAGGGAACGTTCCGGCCGGTCGGGAGGTGTGACCCGGGTGGGGCCCGGGCGCTCAGTAGACAACGGCTTAGGTCGACCCGCAGCCGGCGGGTTCCGAGTCGGCCCGAAGGGCGCCGGGCCCCCATCCGCCGTGCAAACGGCCCTAATCGGCCATCCCTACCCCGGTCCCGGGGAAACGACACCACCGTACGGGCGTCCTGTCACGTCGCCGCAGGCCGCGGCCATTATGGTGGTCCTCTGCGTACGGACATGAAGGGGCAGCGGTGAACGACGGCGACGGGACGCCCGCGGTAGCGGGGCAGGGGAGGCGGTTCGGCCCCCTGGGCACGGCCTTGGTGATCATTCCGACCTACAACGAGGTGGAGAACATCAAGGCGATCGTCGCGCGCGTGCGCGAGGCGGTCCCCGAGGCGCACGTTCTGGTCGCCGACGACAACAGCCCCGACGGCACCGGCAAGCTCGCCGACGAGCTGGCCGCCGAGGACGACCACGTCCGGATCCTGCACCGCAAGGGCAAGGAGGGCCTGGGCGCCGCCTACCTCGCGGGCTTCCGCTGGGGCCTGGAGCACGGCTACGGCGTGCTGATCGAGATGGACGCCGACGGCTCCCACCAGCCCGAGGAGCTGCCCCGCCTGCTGACCGCCCTCAAGGGCGCCGACCTGGTGCTCGGCTCCCGCTGGGTGCCCGGCGGCAGGGTGGTGAACTGGCCCAGGTCCCGCGAGTTCATCTCCCGCGGGGGCAGCATGTACTCGCGCCTCGCGCTGGACCTGCCGCTGCGCGACATCACGGGCGGCTACCGCGCTTTCCGCCGCGAGACCCTGGAAGGGCTCGGCCTGGAAGAGGTCTCCTCCCAGGGCTACTGCTTCCAGGTCGACCTCGCCCGCCGCGCGATCAAGGCCGGATATCACGTCGTCGAGGTGCCGATCACGTTCGTCGAGCGTGAACTCGGCGACTCCAAGATGAGCCGCGACATCCTCGTGGAGGCGCTGTGGCGGGTCACCACGTGGGGCGTGGGGGAGCGGGTCGGCAAGGTCCTGGGCCGCGACAGGCAGCCCGACAGAGCGACGGACGGGCCGGTCGTGAAGCGGGCGGACGCCGAGCCGATCGCGAAGCCGGCCGAGTCCGGTGACAGGCAGCCGCCGGAGTCGGGTGACAGGAAGCCGACCGAGTCGGGCGACAAGTCGACGCGGGCGACCGACAAGAACGCCTGATCGTCCCCTTACGTCGCGCTGAGACGGGGCCAGGCACACTGGGGGTATGACGACTGGCGCTCAGACCCCCGGTTCCCCCGCCCGGCCGCCGCGCTCCAGGCTGCGGACGTTCCTGCCGCTGGGCATCGCCGCGTGGCTCGTGCTGGAGATCTGGCTGCTGACCGTGGTCGCGGGAGCCTCCAGCGGTTTCGTGGTCTTCCTGCTGCTGGTGGCCGGCATCGTCCTCGGATCCGTGGTGATCAAGAGTGCGGGCCGCCGGGCCTTCCGCAACCTCACGGAGACGCTGCAACAGCAGCAGGCCGGCGTCGTGCCCGAGGCCCGCCCGAACAGCGAGGGCAACGGCCTGATGATGCTGGGCGGCCTGCTCCTGATCGTCCCCGGCCTGATCTCGGACGCGCTGGGCCTGCTCATGCTGCTGCCCCCGGTCCAGAAGGCCGTGAGCCGCTACGCGGAGAGGACGGTGGAGCGCAAGCTCCGGGAGGCCGGACCGGGCACCCTGGGCGACGCCTTCCGGCAGGCCCGCATGCACCAGCCGGACGGCAAGGTCGTGCAGGGCGAGGTCATACGGGACGACCCCGACGACGCGCCGCAGGGCCCGCGTCCGCCGCTGACGCACTGAGCGGCCCGGCCCCGGACAAGGGGGACACAGCGGGGGGGGGGCACGGCAAAACCGCGGGTGCCGTACGTGAAGCTCACGTACGGCACCCGTGGTGTTCGGTTTGCTGCTTACGGTTTCCCGCTACGCACTCTTGCGGCTGTCTCGCGGATGCACCGCGATGTTCATCGCGCCGGAGCGCAGAACCGCCAGCCGCTCCTCGAGGACCTCTTCGAGTTCCTCGCGGGTGCGTCGCTCCATCAGCATGTCCCAGTGCGTACGCGCGGGCTTGGCCTTCTTTTCCTCCGGACCGTCGCCGTCCACAAGGAGTGCCTGGGCCCCGCAGACCTTGCACTCCCACTCCGGCGGGATCTCCGCCTCGACCGAGAAGGGCATCTCGAATCGATGCCCCTTCTCGCATGCGTACTCCACGGCCTGGCGCGGGGCCAGGTCGATGCCGCGGTCCGTCTCGTAGCTGGTCACCACGAGGCGCGTGCCGCGAAGAGCTCGCTCACTCATGAATCGTGCCTCCCGGGCTTGTCGCCCACAGGACAGGTGTCGCTGTCGTCGTCATCCGGTCAACGTCCGGGCGGCGGTAAAGATTCCCGTCCCGACTCCCGTTCCGGGCGTCTGCGTCGCCGTCGCAGTCGCAGCCTTGCAACCAGTGCAGTACCCGCCGACATCCGGTTTGTCACCTCTGCTGGCAGATGTGACATAGCGTTTCGGCACCTTTGACGCGCAGTAACGGTACGCCTGGCAGGCCAAACGCGTACACTACAGCCCTTTCGCGCCGAGTGCTAAATCCTTTCGGGTACGGGGTTGCCCGCGTCGCCGATCGCCCGCCGCACCGGGACCCGCGCGAGCAGCACGAAACCGAGGACGAAGAACGCCACCAGCGAGATGATCGCGTCCCGGTAGCTCCCGGTCAGCTGGTAGGTGAGCCCGAACAGCAGCGGCCCGAGCCAGCTCGTCCCGCGGTCGCTCAGCTCGTACGCGGAGAAGTACTCGGCCTCCTTGCCGGGCGGGACCAGGTGGGAGAACAGGGAGCGGGACAGCGCCTGGCTGCCGCCCAGGACGAGTCCGATCCCGGCGGCCAGTACGAAGAACCACACCGGCTCCCCGGCCGGCAGGAAGTACCCGGCCGCGAGCGTGACCGTCCACGCGACCAGCGACCCGAGGATCGTGCGCTTCGCCCCGTACGTCCGGGCCAGCCGGCCCAGCGCCAGCGCGCCCGCCACCGCCAGCAGCTGGACCAGCAGGACGGCCGCGATGAGCGTGGACTGTCCGAGATCCAGTTCCTCGGAGCCGTAGACCGAGGCCTGGGAGATCACCGTCTGGATGCCGTCGTTGTAGACGAGGTACGCCAGCAGGAAGGCCAGGGTCAGCGGGCGGCGCCGCAGGTCGCGGACGGTCGCCGCGAGCTGCCGGAACCCGGGCAGGGCAGTCTTGCGCGCGCTCTCGGGCCCCCGCGCGGGTGTGCGGCGGTCGCGCAGCCGCCTCAGCGGGATGAGCGCGAAGGCACCCCACCACAGGCCGGCCGACGCCAGGCAGACGCGGACCGCCGCGCTCTCGCTCAGCCCGAAGGAGTCGTGGGCCGTGTAGAGGATCAGGTTCGCGACCAGGACCAGGGCTCCGGCCGCGTAGCCGAACGCCCAGCCGCGCGAGGAGACCGCGTCGCGTTCCTCGGGCGGGGCGATCTCGGGCAGGTAGGAGTTGTAGAGCATCATCGCCACGGACTGCGCGGCATTGGCGACGACCAGGAGCAGACCGCCCAGCAGGTAGCGGTCGCCGTCGAGGAGGAACATGCAGGTCGTGGCCGCGGCCCCGGTGTACGCGGCGGCGGCGAGCAGCGGCTTCCTGCGGCCCGAGCGGTCGGCGGCGGCGCCCACCAGGGGCATCACGAGCACCGCCACGATCACTGACAGTGACACCGAGTACGCGAAGAACGACCCGGCCCGCACGGGTATGCCGAGCGGATGGACGTATCCGTCCGCGTCGGCCGCCGACTCGGCGACCGACGTCAGATAGGGGCCCAGGAACACGGTGAGTACGCTCGTCGAGTAGACCGAGCACGCCCAGTCGTAGAAGTACCAGCCGCGCTGCTCGCGCCGCCGGTCCGCGGCCCCGTCGGCCGCGTCCGTCCGCAGGGTGCCGGTGCCCACCCGTGCCCTCGCTTCCCCGTGAACGCGCGACGTCCCGAGGGTTCGGCCGCGGACCTCGGACGGCCCCGGACCGTCTCAGACCCAGACGCCGCGGTCCTCCATGACCTTGCGCAGTGTGTCGATGTGATCGGTCATGATGCCATCCACTCCCAGGTCCAGGAGCCGGTGCATGCGGTCGGCGTCGTTCACCGTCCAGACGTGCACCTGCAGCCCGCGCGCGTGGGCGGCGTGCACGAAGCGGTGGTCGACCACCTGGATGCCCGACTGGACCTCGGGCACCTGCGCGGCCACCGCCGAGCGGCGCAGCGCGGCCGGTACGCCCCAGGAGCGCAGCCGCAGGTTGAGGACGCCCCGGGTGCCGTACGAGGTGGCCAGGCGCGGGCCGGCCAGGCGCTGGGCGCGGACCATCCGTGCCTCGGAGAACGAGCCGACGCAGACACGGTCCCAGGTGTTCGTCCGCCCGATCAGCTCCAGGAGCGGCAGCAGCGCGGGCTCCGCCTTCACGTCGACGTTCCAGCGCACCTCGGGGAAGGTCTCCAGGAGCTGCTCGAAGAGCGGCACCGGTTCCTCGCCCGCCACGCGCGCGCGGCGCACCTTCTCCCACGAGAGGCCGGCGATCCGGCCGGCCCCGTCCGTCACCCGGTCCAGTGTCGCGTCGTGGAAGGCGACGAGCTTCCCGTCCCGCGTGGCGTGGACGTCGGTCTCGATGTACCGGTAGCCCGCCTCGACCGCGCGCCGGAACTGCCGCAGCGTGTTCTCCAGGCCGTCCGCCGTACCGCCCCGGTGGGCGAAGGCGATCGGGCCGGGGTGGTCCAGGTAGGGGTGGCGGGGGCGGCGTATCGGGGTGGTCACCGACGCAGTATCGCGCGCCGGGATTGACCGGTGGCAACCACCGCGCTGCCGTCGGATGCCGACGGGACGGCGAACACGCGCAGGAACACCTGGGCGAGCGGGCCGATCGTCACGGCGTACAGCAGGGTGCCGGCACCGACCGTGCCACCGAGGGCGAAACCCGTCACCACGACGGTGATCTCGACGGCCGTGCGCACCAGGCGCACCGAGAGTCCCGTGCGCTGGTTCAACCCGGTCATCAGGCCGTCCCGGGGGCCGGGACCGAACCGCGCGGCGATGTACAGCCCGGTCGCCGCGCCGTTCAGGACGATCCCCGCCACCATCATGGCGATGCGCGGCGTCCAGCCGTGGGCGTCGGGCACGACGGCCAGCGTGGCGTCCATCGCGGCGCCGATCACCAGCACGTTGGAGATCGTGCCGAGGCCCGGACGCTGGCGCAGCGGGATCCACAGCAGCAGCACCGCCGCGCCCAGGAGCGTCAGCACCACGCCCATCGACAGGCCGGTGCGCTCCGCGAGGCCCTGGTGCAGCACGTTCCAGGGTTCCAGGCCGAGCCCCGACCTGACCAGGAGTGCCGAACTGGCGCCGTACAGCACGAGACCGCCGTAGAGCTGTGTCAGTCGCCGTGCGAGATGCCGCTGCCCGGATCGCTGCCTGGACAAGAGGTCCCCCTGTGTGGTGGTAGTGGCCTGCTGCATGACACCCTGTGGCTTGAGAAGCACAGCCATCCATGGCCAATTCGGGGAAGGTGGACTGATTTCCATGGCGCAGTGGACCTCGGCCGTGGGGGCGGGGCAGCTCGCCCGCCTGCTCGGCTCCCAGCAGGACCGCCCGGCCGGACCCGGCACCCGCCGCCCGCCCGCCTACCGCGCGCTCGCCGACGGCATCCGGCTGCTGGTCCTCGAGGGGCGCGTCCCGGTCGCCGCCCGGCTGCCCGCCGAACGAGAGCTGGCCCTGGCCCTGACCGTGAGCCGCACCACCGTCGCCGCCGCCTACGAGGCGCTGCGCGCCGAGGGCTTCCTGGAGTCCCGTCGCGGTGCGGGCAGCTGGACCGCCGTACCGGCCGGGAACCCCTTGCCGGCGCGCGGTCTGGAGCCGCTGCCCCCCGAGGCCCTCGGCTCGCTGATCGACCTGGGCTGCGCGGCGCTCCCCGCGCCCGAGCCCTGGCTCACCCGGGCCGTACAGGGTGCCCTGGAGGAGCTCCCCCCCTACGCGCACACCCATGGCGACTATCCGGCCGGGCTGCCCGCGCTGCGCGCGATGATCGCCGAGCGCTACACCGCGCGCGGGATCCCCACCATGCCCGAGCAGATCATGGTGACCACGGGGGCGATGGGCGCCATCGACGCCATCTGCCACCTCTTCGGGGGGCGCGGCGAGCGCATCGCGGTGGAGTCGCCCTCGTACGCCAACATCCTCCAGCTGATGCGCGAGGCCGGGGCCCGGCTGGTCCCGGTCGCGATGGCCGAGGGGCTCACCGGCTGGGACGTGGACCGATGGCGCCAGGTGCTGCGCGAGGCCGCCCCCCGCATCGCCTACGTCGTCGCCGACTTCCACAACCCCACCGGCGCGCTCGCCGACGACGACCAGCGGCGGCGGCTGGTGGAGGCCGCCCGGTCGGCGGGGACGGTGCTCGTGGCCGACGAGACGATGAGCGAGCTGTGGCTGGACGACGGGGTCGAGATGCCGCGCCCCGTGTGCGCCTTCGACCCGGCCGGGTCCACGGTCGTCACCGTCGGCTCCGCGAGCAAGGCCTTCTGGGCCGGGATGCGCATCGGCTGGGTCCGCGCCGCGCCCGACGTGATCCGCAGCCTGGTCGCCGCGCGCGCGTACGCCGACCTGGGCACGCCGGTACTCGAGCAGTTGGCCGTGCACTGGCTGTTCAGCACCGGCGGCTGGGAGCAGGCCGTCCAGGTGCGGCGCGATCAGGCCCGCCGGAACCGGGACGAGCTGGTGGCCGCGGTGCGCCGGGAACTGCCCGACTGGGAGTTCGAGGTGCCGCGGGGCGGGCTGACGCTGTGGGTGCGGACCGGGGGCCTCTCGGGCTCCCGGCTCGCCGAGGCGGGGGAGCGCGTGGGCGTCCGAGTACCGTCCGGCCCGCGCTTCGGGGTCGACGGGGCCTTCGAGGGCTACGTCCGGCTGCCGTTCACCGTCGGCGGCGCGGTGGCCGAGGAGGCGGCGGTGCGACTGGCCGCGGCTGCCCGGCTGGTGGAGAACGGAGGCGTCGGGGGCGGTGAGGCGCCGCGGACGTTCGTGGCGTAGACGGGGGAGGGGCCCCTTCCGTTCCCAAGGGGCGGCGTCCTGAAGGCCGACGTCCCGGTGCCCGGGCCGCCTTCCGGCACGGAAGGCGGCCCGGGCACCGGATCGTGGCCGGGCCCGGACCGTCTCGGCGTCGGCGGGCAGGGGATGCGCGCCGGGGCCGTGGTCGGCCCGGCGTCCGTCAGGAGGTCTCGGCCGCCACCGCCTTGGCGGGAACCGTCTCCGGCGTGGCCGGCTCCACCGCGGTGACCTCCCGGGCCACCGCCTCCGCCGCGACGGGCGCCGGCTCGGCGGCCGGCGCCCGCTCGGCGTCGGCCTCGGGCCTCTCCGGCCTCTCCGGTTCGGGCTCGTCCGGGACGGCCTGCCGCGTGACGGTCTTCTTCTCGATGGAGATCTTCTTCTCGGCCGCGTCCTCGTCCACGGGCACCTGCTCACCGTCCGCCGGGGTCGTGCGCGGGGGCAGCAGGTCGAGCACCGCCTGCCGGTGGGCGTCGCTCGTCGCTTCGTCGTAGGGGTCCGGCGTGGCCGGGACCTGGAGGCGGTGTACCGGTCCGGCGCCCAGGCGGGCGTATCCCCGGCCGGGCGGAACCTGGTCCACGGGCGTGGTGTGCGGGGGAGCGCCGAGCACCGCCGCCAGCTCGTCCGGCGTGGCCGGGCCGAGGACGACACGCGCGCGCGTGTGCTGCCGTACGGCGTCGCTGAGGCTGTCCAGGGAGTCCAGCTGGTCGGCGACGACCACCGTCACGTTCGCAGCGCGGCCGTGCCGCAGGGGGACCTGGAGCAGGGACTGCGGGTCCTTGCGGCCGTCCGCGGCGGCCAGGTGCGGGAACGCGCTGGGCCGGTCCATGAAGACCCACAGCGGCCGCTTGGTGTCGTCGGGTGCGGGCCGGCCCTCCTGGCGGGCCCGGTTGAGGGAGATCAGCCGGCGTTCCGTCTCGGAGGCGGCCCACTCCAGGCTGGTCAGCGCTCCGGTGAGGCCGCACTCGACGGCCAGGACGCCGTCCCGGCCGACCAGGCAGGCGTACTCGCCGGTGCCGCCGCCGTCGACGATCAGCAGGTCGCCGTGGTGCAGGGCCTGCAGCGCGACCGACCGCAGCAGGGTGGACGTGCCGGTACCGGGCTGTCCCAGGACCAGCAGGTGGGGCTCGGTCGAGCGGATGCCGGTACGCCAGACGACCGGGGGCACATCGCGCCGCTCCTCGCCGTGGGTGAGCGGGAGGGTGCGCTGGACCCCGGTCGGGTCGGTGAAGCCGAGGACGGTCTCGCCGGGCGCCGTCACAAAGCGCTGGGCGGTGATGTCGGTGGGCAGTGCCGCGAGTACGTCGACGGAGAGGTGGTTGGCCTCCTCGTCCCAGGTGAAGCGGTACTCCCGGCCCCGCCCGGACTTGGCGGTGAGCAGGTGCTCGATCCGGGCGCGGGACTCGGCCTCCCCGTCGGTGAAGTACGCGGGGTAGCGGATCACCAGGTGGGCGAAGCGGCCGGTGTCGTCGAACTCGTACGCGGGGAACGCCTTCTCCCACGCGCCCCCGTGGGCATACAGGGGATCGGGGTCCTCGGCGAGGGAGAAGTACGGGACGAGCGCCTCGTAGAGCGACTGGAGGCGCTTGGTCTGGGAGTCGTCGGGGCCGTCCGGCTCCGTCGGGGTGCGGTCCCTGCCCTGCCAGGCCGCCGCCGCCATCAGGGCGATGACGGCCAGTAGCGGGCCGTACGGGACCAGTGCCACGACCAGGACCACCGAGGCCACCAGGAACAGCAGCGCGCCGCGCCGGTCCTTGGGGGTCTCGGTCCATCTGCGCCGCGCGGCCGCGGCCAGGCGGCGCAGACCGCGGGTGATCGTGATCAGCGGCTGGAGGACGTCGGTGGCGCTGTCGGCCGCCGTCCGGGCCAGCTCCCGGCTCCGGGCGAGCTGTGCGCCGCCGTTGCTCAGAATGCGGGGGAGGGGCCGCCGGGCCACTGCTGCCTCCTGGAAGTGCGTACGTGTGGATGTCGGGCGGGGGAGAGAGGCGTCAGAACTTGATTCCGCCCAGGAGGCCCGCCAGGCTCTCGCCGCCTGCCTTGATGCTCGGGGCGATGGCCGTACTCGCCAGGTAGAACCCGAACAGGACCGCGACCAGCGCGTGCGAGGCCTTGAGGCCGTCCTTGCGGAAGAAGATGAAGACGACGATGCCGAGCAGGACCACGCCTGAGATCGAGAGGATCATGTGAGTTCTCCTGGTTCGCGGGGGACAGTCACCATGAGTACTTCCAGGCTCACAGCATGTATCCATACGATAAAAGGTGCAAACGGGGGAAATTCTCCGAAATTGCCCCAGGTGGCGGAGTAGTCCTTGGGCCGGTTGAGCAGGGCTGTTGCGCACTGCCGGGTCCGTGCTGATCTTTACCTCGGGCACTTCGGCTCATGTGCGGCGCGAGCCAGTACCCTGGCGATTCACTCGCACGGACGCAACCGCTCGCGGCCGTGCGCTCAGTCCCCGGCATGCGCAGCGAGAGGTGGTCCGGCCGATGAGTGAAGCCCCCGACCCGGAGGTCGTGGAGCTGGCGACGAAGATCTTCGATCTGGCCCGGCAGGGCCGGACCGAGGAACTGGTGGCCTATGTGGACGCCGGCGTTCCCGCCAATCTCACCAACGACCGCGGCGACTCCCTCGTCATGCTCGCCGCTTATCACGGCCACGCCGACGCGGTGCGCGCGCTGCTCGCCCGTGGCGCCGAGGCCGACCGCGTCAACGACCGGGGTCAGACCCCGCTCGCCGGTGCCGCCTTCAAGGGTGAGACGGAAGTGACCAGGGCCCTTCTGGAGGCCGGCGCGGATCCGTCCGCGGGGACTCCGTCGGCCGTCGACACGGCGCGCATGTTCGCCCGGACGGAGCTGCTGGAGCTGTTCGGCGCTCAGTGACCGGAAGTTGATCCGGTGCTGCTCCGGGTCTGCTCCACTCTTTCCGACCAGGGAAAATGCGAATAACGGGGGAGGCGGTACCGGGCCGCCGAAATTTCGGTCGCGGCAGATGTGACCGCCGGGTCATCATGACGACGTGGTTCACGGACGTGATGGCTGGGCAGATGTTGCCGCACCGCGCGGGCCGTGACACGGCCCGCAAGGGCCACCGACGAGAGGCAGAGGAACATGGTCTTCGGCAAGCAAGAGACGGCGGGCGCTCCGACGTGTTGGCGCACGGCCAGGTAACGCGTGCTCCCCGGTTGCGTCGACGCTTGATGTGAGGCTGTTTCCCATGTTCGATCCGGTCATAGCGCCCAGCGGTACGCTGCTCGGCCTGCTTCAGCGGGGTCGCGGCGACGGCACGCTGCATGCGCTCACCGCTCCGCGCGCCGAAGCGCTCGCGGCACTGAACCACTGCGTGCTGCACGACCCCCGCCACGACTGGCAGGTCGAGAACCGCTCCCTCTACTACGCCCGCCTCTACCTCGACCTGGGCGGCGAGCTGGACGCGATCGAGGCCCACCTCTTCGATCCCGAGGACATCCTCGAGGCCGACGAGTCACGCACCGGGCTGTCCCTCGCGGTCCTCGGGCACCTGGCCTCCTACGGCAGGCTGGACGCGCTCCAGCTGCTGCGCAGGTACGCCGCCCACGGCGTCAACTGGGCATGGGCCCTGGACGAGCTGGCGCTGCGCGACGACGACGCCGGTCTGCGCTCGCTCGCCGCGCCCGTGCTGGCACGCTTCCCGCACGATACCGAGGGCGATGCCGAGCTGGCCGTCGCCGTGCGGGACGCCTTCGAGCCCCGGCCCTGGCGGCTGTGGGCCGACGATCCGCGCGAATCGATCGCCGCGCGTGTGCGTGCCGCCCATGAGACGGGCTGCTTCGACCGCTGGCAGCGGCAGATGAGCCCCACCGGACCGCGCCCGGGCTGGAGCGTGCGGGCCGTCTTCGAGTGGGCCCAGCAGGGCGTCGAGCGCGGCGCCGCGCTCCATGTGCCGGCCGCCCGGTGTCTCACGGCCGTCGCCGGTCCCGAGGACCGGCCCGAGATCGTCGAGGCCGCGCGGTCCGGCGACGAGGGCGCCCGCTGCACCGCCCTGCGCTATCTCGCCGACGGCAACGATCCGGACGCCCTCGGCCTGATCGAGACCGCCGTGACCACCGGCTCGACGCCGGTCGTGGAGGCCGCCGTCGCCGCCTTCGAGCGCATGCGCAGCCTCGCCGCCGTCGACCTGGCGCGCCGCTGGGTGCACCGGCCCGACGCCCTGGGCGCCGCCGCCGGGCGGGTACTCGCCTGCCGGGGCGGAGCCCGGGACCGTGACCTCGTCCTCGCCGCACTGCGTGAGGCGGTACGCGGCGAAGGCCCCGACGCGCCGACCCTGTGGACCCTCGTCGACGGCACCGGACGGCTCGGCATCGCCTGCGCCGCGCCCGTGCTGCGCCACATCTACCGCGAGACCGCCTCCTCCCACCTGCGCGGTCGGGCCGCCCGAGCGCTGGCCGCCACCGACCCGTCCTTCGCCGCCGGGTTCGCCATCGAGTGCCTGTGGGACTGCGAGGAGACCACCCGCGAACTCGCCGCCCGCCACGCCGAGACCGGAGACAACCGCGTCGTCGAACGGCTGCGCAGGCTCGCCGCCGATCCAGCCGAGGAGGACGAGGTCCAGACGGCCGTACGCAGCCGCTTCGGACCGGACGCGTCGGCCGTGTGAGCGGGCGGGCCGGCCCGGGGCGGTTCGGCGCGAGCGGCCGGAGAAGCCTGCGCGGGCCTGCGGCCGCCCTTCCGCACTGACGCCGCCCGCCCCGGGCGCCGCCCAGCGGGTTCCGGGACCGCTTGGTGCACGCGGGACCCGGTCTTCGCGGAAAGTGCGGTCGGGCGTCGCTGTCACGTGCGGTCGGGCGTCGCTGTCACGTGCCGCCAGGCGTCGCCCCCACGTGCCGCCGGGCGGCAGCCCCTTCGTGTGAACGACGGATGGCCCGCGGGTACGTCGGGTGTGGCCGCGGGCCGGCCTGCCCGGGTGAGCAGGGCAACGCTCATGGGACGTTCCTCGGCCGGAAAGATCGACGTTGACGCGAGCACGCCCAGTCCGGCGACAACACCGGTATGCGTGTCGTCATCGTGACCGAATCCTTTCCCCCCGATGTGAACGGCGTCGCCCACTGCGCGCTCCAGACCGCCCGGCACCTCGTCGACCGCGGTCACGACTGCGTCGTCGTCGCCCCGGCCACCGCTCCGGGCACTGAGGCGGACACCTCCGCCGCGTGCCCCCTCGTCCGGATTCCCTCCCTCCCGCTCCCCGGCTACCCCCAGGTACGCGTCGCTCTCCCCAGCCGGCGCGTGGCCGCCGCGATCGCCGAGCACCGCGCCGACCTCGTCCACCTGGCCAGCCCCTTCGTCCTCGGCGTCCGGGGCATGGCCGCCGCCGCCCGGCTCGGCGTCCCCGCCGTGGCCGTCTACCAGACCGACCTCGCCGGATACGCCCGTACGTACATGGGGGCGGGCGAGGCGGCCGCCTGGCGGCGCATCCGCTCCGTGCACTCCGCCGCCGACCTCACTCTCGCCCCGTCCGGCGCGGCGCTGCGCGACCTCCAGGCGCACGGTGTGCCCCGGGTCTCGCTCTGGCCACGCGGGGTGGACACCGTCCGCTTCCGGCCCGACCGGCGCGACGAGGCGCTGCGCCGCGAACTGGCCCCCAACGGTGAACTGATCGTCGGCTACGTCGGCCGGCTCGCCCCCGAGAAGCAGGTGGAGCTGCTCGCCGGCGTCTGCGGCCTGGACGGCGTGCGCGTCGTGGTCGTCGGCGACGGGCCCAGCCGGCCCGGCCTGGAACAGGCGCTGCCGGGCGCGCTCTTCCTCGGCCGCCGTACCGGCGACGATCTCGCCCGGCTCTTCGCCTCGCTGGACGTCTTCGCGCACACCGGCCCCTTCGAGACGTTCTGCCAGACCGTGCAGGAGGCCATGGCGAGCGGCGTGCCCGTGGTCGCGCCCGCCGCGGGCGGACCGCTGGACCTCGTCACCCATGGGCGCACCGGGCTGCTCGTGCCGCCGCGCGACGCGGCAGCCGTACGGGACGCGGTGTGGTCGCTGACCGCCGACCCCGCGCTGCGGGCCGCGTACGGCGCGGCCGGGCGGGCTGCCGTCGAGGGGCGCACCTGGGCAGCCGTCGGCGACCGGCTGATCGGCCACTACACGGACGTACTCGCCACCCGGAAGGCGGTGCTGGCGGCATGAGCGGCGCACTGCGAATCGTCCGGCTCGCCAACTTCGTCGCGCCCGCGTCCGGCGGCCTGCGCACCGCGCTGCGCGAGTTGGGCAAGGGCTTCCGCGCGGCCGGACACGACCCCGTCCTCGTCGTCCCCGGCGAGCACGCCGACGACCGGGAGACCGAACAGGGACGGGTGATCACCCTCCCGGGACCGCGGCTGCCGGGCACCGGCGGCTACCGCGTCCTGACCGGCAGGCGGCGTGTGGCGGCGCTGCTGGAGGAGCTGGCGCCCGACCGGCTGGAGGTCTCCGACCGGACCACGCTGCGCTGGACCGGCAAGTGGGCACGGCGGGCCAGGATCCCCGCCGTGATGGTCTCCCACGAGACCACCGACGGTGTGCTGCGCACCTGGGGCCTGCCCGAAGAGGCGGCCCGGCGCACCGCCGACGCCCTGAACACCCGCACGGCGCACACGTACGCGCGCGTGGTGTGCACCACGGAGTTCGCCGAGCGGGAGTTCGTCCGCATCGGGGCCCGCAACGTCGTACGGGCTCCGCTGGGCGTCGACCTGGCCGGGCGGCACCCGGCACTGCGCGATCCGGGGCTGCGCGCCCGCCACGCGCGCGTGGACGAGACGCTGCTGGTGATGTGCTGCCGGCTGTCCGTGGAGAAGCGGCCGGGCACGGCGCTCGACGCGCTGGCGGCGCTGCTCCGGCGCGGCGAGCGGGCGGTGCTCGTGGTCGCCGGGGACGGGCCGTTGCGCCCGCGGCTCGAACAGCGGGCGCGGGAGCGCGGGCTGCCGGTGACCTTCCTCGGCCACGTCGCCGACCGCGGGCTGCTCGGCACGCTCCAGGCGTCCGCCGACGTGTGCCTGGCTCCCGGACCGGCCGAGACCTTCGGACTCGCCGCGCTCGAGGCCATGGCCTGCGGCACGCCCGTGGTGGCCAGCGCGTCCTCGGCGCTGCCGGAGGTGATCGGCTCCGCCGGGGCCGTCGCCGCCGACCACGGGGAGGCCTTCGCGGACGCCGTGGACCTGCTTCTCGGACGCCGGGAGGCGGACCGGCGGGAGGCGGCACGCGCGCGTGCTGAGTATTTCGGCTGGGACACGGCGGTCGGGGCGTTCCTGGCCGCGCACGACGCTACGGCCCCCGCGCTTCCCGTGCTGCCGGAGGCCGTGTCATGAGACGCGTCCGGTTCGTGGCCCTGGGGGACTCGCTGACCGAGGGCGTGGGGGACCCGGTGCGCGACGGGTGGCGCGGCTGGGCCGCGCTGCTCGCCGCCGGGCTCGCCGAGGAGCCCGCGGAGTTCACCAACCTCGCCCTCAGCGGGGCGCAGGCCCGGGACGTCGCCGAGCGGCAACTGCCCGCGGGTCTCGCCCTGCGCCCCGACGTCGCATCCGTCGTCGTCGGCGTCAACGACACCCTGCGCTGCTCCTTCGACCTCGGAGCCGTCGCCGCCCGGCTGGACACGGTGTACGCCGCCTTCACCGGACAGGGCGCGCTGCTGCTCACGGCGTGCCTGCCGGATCCCGGGGCGATGCTCGGGCTGCCGGGAGCGCTGGCCCGCCCGCTGGCCCGGCGGCAACGGGCGGTCAACGCCGTCGTGCACGCCCTGTCCGACCGGTACGGGGCCGTCCACCTGCACGCGAGCGAGGGCGACTGGACCACGGACCGCGCGATGTGGAGCGCGGACCGGCTGCACCCCGGCGAGCGGGGCCACAGGCAGCTGGCCCTGCGCTTCCACGCCCTGCTCGCCGAGCGCGGGCACGCCACCGGGCCCGCGCCCTCGCCCGAGAACGGGTTCCCCGCTCCCACCAGGTCGGCGCGCCTGTGGTGGCTGGCCACGGCCGGCACCGGCTGGGTGGCCCGGCGCTGTACGGACCTGCTGCCCCAACTGCTGACGCTGGCCGCCGACGAACTGCGCCACCACGCGCGTGGGACGAGCGCCCGGCTCGATCTGCGTACGTCCGCCGCGGTCTCCGCCGCGCTCGCGGCGCTGTCGTCGACGGAGCGGCCGGAGGCGGCGTGACCGGCGGCGCCCCGGCGCACGCCGGCACGGTCGTGCGGCGCCGCGGACGGAGCGCCGACCACAGCGGTGCCTCGGAGTGCGGACCACGGAGGTGCCCCGGTGCGGACCACAGACGCGGACCACAGACCTCCCCCGGGCGTGGGCGCCCCGCCGTCGTCGTACGGCGTCGGTGCTCGCGCACGGCAGTACGCCGGACCGGCAGCACTGGTGTCGGGCCCCGGAGCGCCCGAGGGCGGTGCCGTGGTGCCGTGGTGTCGCGGTGCCGTGGTGCCGCCGGTCAGTGCCTGTGGACGGCGACGAAGCGCACCGGAGTCCCCGGCGGCGTCTGGGCCGCCGCCGGGAGGTCGGCGGTGCGGACGACGCCGATCACCGGGTAGCCGCCGGTCGTCGGATGGTCGGCCAGGAACACGACCGGCCTGCCGTCGGGCGGCACCTGAACGGCGCCCAGCACCATGCCCTCACTGGGGAGTTCGCCCGGGCGGGCGCGTTGCAGTGCCGGTCCGTCCACGCGCAGCCCGATGCGGTTGCTCGCGGGCGAAACCCGGTACGCGCGCGAGGTGAACGTCCGTACCGCCTCCGGAGTGAACCAGTCGGCGCGCGGGCCCGGCGTCACCCGCAGGACCAGCTCCGAGGGGGGCGCCGGCTGCGGGGCGACGTCCACGCGCGCGTGCTGCCCGCGCGGCCGCCCCAGGGGCAGCACCGTGCCGTCCGTGAGGGGCGGCGGCCCGAGGCCGGACAGCAGGTCGGTGGAGCGGCTGCCGAGGACCGGCTCGACCAGGACGCCACCGGAGACGGCCACATAGCTGCGGACGCCGGAGTCGGCCGCTCCGACGTTCAGCAGCGCGCCGGCCGGCACGTCGACCGGCGCACCCCAGGGCACCGGCCGTCCGTCCACCGTGACGGCGCAGGGGGCGCCGCCGACCGCCACCGTCACCGCGCAACGCGGACGCACGGCGCAGCCGGTGAGCGTGGTCTCCAGGACGGCGGCGTCGGGCGGGCAGCCGACCAGCCGGAGCACCAGCGCCGCCGCGGGCGCGTCGAGCGCCCCGGAGCGGGGGACGCCGAGGTGCGCGTGTCCGGGGCGGCCCCGGTCCTGCACGGTGGTCAGGGCCCCGGCCCGGACGACGGCGAGCGCACGGCCCGTCATGCACCCCCCTGACGCTCGGGCAGGCGTCCACGGGCGACGAACCGCACGCGCGTGCCCGGCGACAGCAGCGCCGCGGGCACGCGTGTGTGGTCCCACAGCACGGCGTCCGTGGTGCCGATCAACTGCCAGCCGCCCGGCGACGAACGCGGATACACGCCGGTGTACGGACCCGCCAGCGCCACCGAACCGGCCGGGACGGCCGTGCGCGGAGTGTCCCGGCGCGGGACGTCGTAGCGCGCGGGCAGACCGGTGAGGTAGCCGAAACCGGGCGCGAACCCGCAGAAGGCGACGTGGAACTCCGTACCCGCGTGGATGCGGCCCACCTCGTCCTCCGCCACACCCCAGTGCGCGGCGACGTCGGCCAGGTCCAGGCCGTCGTAGCGGACCGGGATCTCGACCACGTGTCCCGCGCGCGGGGGAGCGGACGGCACCTCGGCGGCGGCCAGTTCGGACGCCAGCCGGGCCGGGTCGGTGAGGCCGTCGAGGAGGACGGTGCGGGCCGCGGGGACGATCTCCCGGGCGGCGAGGGTGCCCTCCGCGCGGCGCCGCAGCAACTCCGCGTGCAGTGCCTCCGCCTCGTCGCCCGAGGAGACCTCGACGAGCAGGGCGTCGTCGCCGACCGGCAGGACGTTCATGCGAAGGCCTCCACGCGGACGCCCGACGCCTCCAGCCGCTGCCGGACCCGGCGGGCCAGTTCCACCGCGCCGGGCGTGTCACCGTGCACGCACAGGGAGCGGGCCCGGACCTCGACGCGTGCTCCGGAGCGGGCGGTGACCGTGCCGGAGACGGCCAGGCCCACCGAGCGCTCCACGACGGCGTCCGGATCGGCGACCACGGCGCCCTCCTGCCCGCGCGGCACGAGCGTGCCCTCGTCGGTGTACGCGCGGTCGGCGAACGCCTCCGGGACGACCGGCAGCCCGGCCCGGCCCGCCAGCTCCAGCAGGCGTGAGCCGGGCAGCCCCAGTACGGGCAGCGCGCCACCCGCGAGGAGCACGCCGTCGACGACCGCCGCGCCCTGCTCCGCGTCCCGCACCACCCGGTTGTACAGGGCGCCGTGCGGCTTGACGTACGCCACGCGGGTGCCGGCCGCGCGCGCGAACACCTCCAGGGCGCCGACCTGGTAGGCCACCTCGGCCGCCAGCTCGGCGGGCGGCACGTCCATCGCGCGCCGCCCGAAACCCGCCAGGTCCCGGTAGGAGACCTGGGCGCCGATCGTCACGCCCCGCTCGGCCGCCAGCTCGCACACCCGCCGCATGGTGACCGGATCCCCGGCGTGGAAGCCGCAGGCCACGTTGGCGCTGGTGACGACCGAGAGCAGGCCCGCGTCGTCGGTGAGCCGCCAGCGGCCGAAACCCTCGCCGAGGTCGGCGTTGAGGTCGATCGAGGTCATGTCTCCAGTGTCTCCGGTTTCCGGCCTGTGTCGGGACATCCCGGCATCAGGCCACGCGGTACTGCTCGTCCCGTGCGTCGGTGAGGAACATCTGCCCCGGTGCGTGGGTGAGGGCGAAGGGCGGCCGCGAGGCCATGACCGCCGCCTGCGGGGTCACCCCGCACGCCCAGAACACCGGGATGTCGTCCGGCCCGGCGTCCACCGGGTCGCCGAAGTCCGGCCGGTCCAGGCCGTCGATGCCGAGCGCCGACGGGTCCCCGCAGTGCACCGGGCCGCCGTGCACGGCGGGGAGCAGACCGGTCTCGCGGATCGCCGCCGAGAGGTGGGCGGGCGGCACCGGACGCATGGACACCACCATCGGCCCGCGCAGCCGCCCGGCCGGACGGCACTGCCATCCGGTGACGTACATCGGGACGTTGCGCCCCTGCTCGACGTGGCGGATCGGGACGCCGGCCGCGGTCAGCGCCCACTCGAAGGTGAAGCTGCAGCCGATCAGGAACGACACCAGGTCGTCCCGCCAGTGCGCGCGTACGTCCGTCGGTTCGTCCACCAGTTCGCCGTCCCGCCACACCCGGTAGCGCGGCAGATCGGTGCGCAGGTCGGCGCCGTCGGCGAGCGCGGTGGTCCAGGACCCGGCGTCCGTGACGTCCAGCACCGGACAGGGCTTCGGGTTGCGGGTGCAGAACAGCAGCACGTCGTACGCCCAGTCGGCGGGCACCGAGATCAGGTTGGCCTGGGTGTGGCCGGCCGCGACTCCGGCCGTGGGGCCGGCGAGCCCTTCCCGGAAGCGGGAGCGCGCCGCTGCCGGGCTCCACGCGCGCGCGTGCTCGTCGACGAGGGCGATCGGCCGGTCCCCCGACACGTGGTGCGAGTGCTTCATGCCAGTTCCCTTCCGCGTGTCTCGGGCAGCCCCAGCAGAGCCAGCGCCGCGATGCCGTAGCCGATGGCGCCGAAGACCAGCGCGCCGCCCACGCCCCAGCTGTCGGCCAGGAAGCCGACCGTGGTCGGGAACACGGCGCCCACGGCGCGTCCGGTGTTGTACGTGAAGCCCTGGCCGGCACCGCGTACCGCCGTCGGGTACAGCTCGCTCAGGTACGAGCCGAAGCCGCTGAAGATCGCCGACATGCAGAAGCCGAGCGGGAAACCGAGCACCAGGAGCAGGGTGTTGGCGCCGCTGGGGATGTTCGCGTACGCCAGGATGCACAGCGCCGACAGCAGCGCGAAGAGCCAGATGTTGCGTTTGCGGCCCAGCCGGTCGGTGAGGTAGCCGCCGGTGAGGTAGCCGATGAAGGCGCCCGAGATGAGGAAGGTCAGGTAGCCGCCGGTGCCGACGACCGACAGGTCGCGCTCGTCCTTCAGATACGTCGGCACCCAGGTGGCGAGGGTGTAGTAGCCGCCCTGGACGCCGGTGGAGAGCAGGCTCGCCCAGAGCGTGACGCGCAGCAGGCCCGGCGAGTCGGCCGTACCCGGCTTGAAGATCGCCGCGAACGAACCCTTCCCCGCACCCTTCCCGCGGGCCTCGGCGGCCTTGGGCGCGTCGTGGACGCTGCGCCGCACCCAGACCACGAGCAGCGCGGGCAGCGCGCCGGTCCAGAACATCACGCGCCACGCCAGATCATCGCCGACCAGCGAGAACACCAGCGTGTACACGACCACGGCGAGCGCCCAGCCCACGGCCCAGGAGCTCTGGATCGCGCCGAGGGTACGGCCCCGGTGCTTGGCGCTCGCGTACTCGGCGACCAGGATCGCGCCGACCGCCCACTCGCCGCCGAAGCCCAGGCCCTGCAAGGCGCGGAAGACCAGCAGCGTCTCGTAGTTGGGCGCGAAACCGCAGGCCACCGTGAAAACGGCGTAGGTGATCACGGTGAGCAGCAGGGCCTTGACCCGGCCGACGCGGTCCGCCAGGACGCCCGCGAGGGCGCCGCCGATCGCCGAGACGACCAGCGTGACCGTCGTGAGCAGACCGGTCTGACCGCTGTCCAGGCCGAAGTACGCGGCCAGCGCGACCATGGTCAGCGGCAGCGTGAAGTAGTCGTACGAGTCGAGCGCGTAGCCGCCGAACGCGCCGCCGAAGGCGCGGCGACCCCGCGGGCCGAGGGCGCGCAGCCAGCCGAACGGGCCGTTGTCCGAGGTGTTCCCGCCCGTGCCGGTGGGACGGGTCTCGGCGGGTGGGGCCTGCGGCGGAGGGGTTGTGCTCATGGGCACCTCGCAGTGGGAGGACGGAGGGTGCTTGTCGAGGGTGAGCCGGTCGTGCGGCGGCGCGGGTGGGGGAGCGGGGCGCCGTGTCGTCACTTCATGGCACCGTAGGGGATCGTTCAACGATCCCTCAATACTCGTGTTGTTTCGTTCTGGTATCTGCGATTGAATTCCGGGCATGGCAGAGCAGTTGACGGGACTGGCCGACGACCGCGCCCTCCTCGGGCGGACCAGCACCGCCGAGCGGGTCTCGGACATTCTCAGGAGCCGGATCGCCGAGGGTTACTTCCCGCCCGGGACCCGCCTGTCGGAGGACGGCATCGGCGGCGCGCTCGGCGTCTCCCGGAACACACTGCGCGAGTCGTTCCGGCTGCTCACCCACGAACGCCTGCTCATCCACGAGCTGAACCGCGGTGTCTTCGTCCGGGTCCTGACCGTCGAGGACGTCGAGGACATCTACCGCACCCGCGCCCTCGTCGAATGCGCCGTCGTCCGGGGCCTCGGGGAGCCGCCGTACGGCCTGGAGGGACTTGCCGGGGCCGTCGAGGACGGGCGCCGGTCGGCCCGCGAGGGTGACTGGAAAGCCGTGGGTACGGCCAACATCCACTTCCACCGGGAACTGGTGGCCCTCGCCGGCAGCGAACGCACCGACGAGCTGATGCGCAGCGTCTTCGCCGAACTGCGCCTCGCCTTCCATGTCGTGGACGACCCGAGGCGCCTGCACGAGCCGTACATCGCACGGAACGCGGAGATCCTCGCGGCCCTGGAGACGGGCGAGCGGGAGACGGCCGAGCGGCTGCTCGCGGTCTACCTCGAGAACTCCCTGAAGCGCGTCGTGGAGGTCTACCTGCGGCGGGTCGGCGACGAGGGACAGGGAGTGTCGTCCGGATCCGGCCGGCCCCGGGCAACGGTGCCTCGCGACTGACCCGGCGACCCCGGCAGGATCCAGACGACACGCACTGGGCCACCGCGGGCGGGACCGCGAACCGGGGCGGGCCGCCCCAGGAGCCTGTCGCGTCGGGGCCCATCTGCGTCGTTTGGGTCGTTGTCAGACCGAGGACCTAGTCTGTGCACCGTGACTTCGCCTGCATCGACGGACAGCGTTCCGCCCCAGCTCAGCGCTGGGCCGCGCCCTGCCCCGGGCCCGGCCGCCGACGAGGGGCTGGCGCGGCGGCTGCGCGCGCTCGCCTGCACGGCGCCGCTGCACGACCTCGACGCACGCAAGGCCAACCTCGCGGGCGAGTACTCGGTGTACGGCATGGCGGAGGTCGCCCTCTCCGCCATCGACCTCGTCACGCTGAACATGGACTTCGACACGGGCGCCGACCACGACCAGATAGTGGCCCGGCTGATCCCACGCGTCGCGGCCCAGGCCCCGGCCCGGCCCGCCGCCGAGCACGAGCGGGTGGCCCGCTGGGTCCTGGAGAACCTGATCAACGTCGGCAGCGTCGACCGAGGCTTCCGCGCGGTGTACGGCACCTTCGGGCCGGACGGCACCTATGTGCGCCGCGACTACGACTTCAAACTGCTGGAGGAGGTCCCCGGCCCCGGTGGCACCGTCTACCTGCGCACCACCGACGAGGCGGTCAACGTCCTCGTCGGCGCCCTGGACACCGACGTCACCAGCGCCCAGATCGCCGCCGAGGTCAAGCTGGAGGTGCTGATCAGCCGCGGTCGGCTCGCCGACGCCCAGCTCGCCGCCGAGCAGGCCCGGTACCGGACCGTGCAGTACTCGGAGACCCTCCGCAGGGCCCTGGACGCCACCCGGCGCAACGTCCGCGCGGTGGACTGGCTGAGCGCCGTCCCCGACATGATCGCCGAGGCACTCGACCACGTCGCCGACCGGTACCGCCACGAGAACGCGATCCTCACCAACATCCGCAAGGCGCGCGACGAGTCCGAGGACCTCGAGCACAAGCGCCGCGCCGCCGAGCTCGTCGACATCGTCAAGGACTGCATCCGCCGCCACACCCAGCTCCAGTCCCGCCTCCTGGAGGCAGGCCCGCTCTTCCGCGCCGAACAGGACCGGCAGGCCTTCGCCACCCCCCTGACCACCTCGGGCCTGGACCTGTACGGCCATCTCGTGGCCCCCGTCCTGCCGTTGCCCCTGGAGCGGGCGCTCCGCGTCACCGACGCCTTCTTCGCCCGCGGCACCGGTATGCGCACGCCCGTCTCCGTCCGGGTCGGGGACCTCGTCGACATACTCCTGACCCCGCCCGTGGAGCGGGAGCACCTGGGCGCCGAGATGCCGGAACCCGACCTGATCGCCACCCCGGACGACAGCCGCTTCAGCGAGGAGCAGCTCGCGGCGGCCATGGAGCTGCTCGACCTGCCGCACGACGCCCCGCGCCGGCTGTCCGGGCTGCTCGCCGACGCCCGTGCCCAGGACCCCGAGCTGCCGTACCTCGTCGCGCTGCTCGCCGTCCATGCGGCCAGCCCGCCCGTCGGCACCGCATACCGCCAGGGCGAACCGAAGCTCCTGTTCGCCGTGGACGACGGCACCGAACTGGACGACCCCGAGTTCGGCGGCGCCGACCTCGTCGTCGGCACGGCACTGCTGGACGCGGCCGGGATGGCAGCGGACCGCACCGAGGCGGCATGACCGGCTCCCACGACCTCGCCCCCGAGCACCAGCAGCGAAAGCACCAGCACCAGCACCAGCACCAGCAGAGCAAGGAGTACCGACCGTGACCGAGCACGTCGACCGGAGCGAACCGGAGGCGGGTGCCGCGCCGGCCACCGCGGCCGTCACGCCCGCCGACGCCGCCGACGCGGCGCGGCTCGTCGCCTTCGGCCTCCAGCCCAAGCTGCTGCCCGCGCGCGACCAGGAGTACGCCGACCTGCTGCGCCGCTACCGAGAGGACCCGCCCTTCGCCCGGCTCGCCGACGCCGTGGCGGCCGGCCTCGGGCTGATCGTCCTGGAAGTGTCCCCGCGCGCGGGAATGGCCGTGACCGCCGCCGAGGACTCGGTGTTCGCCGTCCGCATGGGCGACTACGCGCGCCGTGCCGCCACCGACGCCGGCGACCGCTTCCTGCACGGACTGGCCCACCTCGCCGTAGCCGCCATGGCCTACCCGCGCCCCGAAGACCTCGCCGACGACGGCTACATCGGCCGCGTCACCGTCAACGGAGTGGACGCCTTCGTCCGCCAGGCCTGCCGACGACTGGAGGAGCGGGCGGAGGAACAGGGCGAGAACACCGACCCGGCCTCCGACGCCCCGGGCCTGGAGTCGGCCTGGCGGATCTGGGTCAGACGCAGCGCGACCGGCGCCACCAAGGACGCGCGCAGACTCCCCGGCTCCACCACCGGCATCGTCGGCAAGGCCGCCGCCTTCCTCACCGAGTCCGGATTCCTCCAGCGCACCGGCGACGACAACGGCGGCACCTACCGCACGACGGCCCGCTACCAGCTCCAGGTGCGCGACATGGCGGGCAGCGCCGCCATGGCCGAGTTGCTGGACCTGGGAGTCGTCCCGGTGACCGACGGCACGGCGACCCTGCTGCCCGCCGACGAGACGGAGGACCTGGAACTGGCCGCCGACGCCGGACTGCCGTTCCACTCCTCCTGACACCGCTTACGCCCCCCACACCCCCACTTTCACGAAGACTTACGAGAGTCCGCCATGTACGAGCTGTCCCGGGTCCGCCTCTACTCCATCGGACCCGCCGGTGCGCGCTACGCCGACACCGTGCTTGACCTGCGCGGTGTGGGCGAGCCCGTGCCCGATCCCGCGCCCGCGCAGGCGGAGTTCTTCGAGGAGGAGCCCGTCGGCCCGCCGCGCCGGCCCGCGCCGGCCGGCGTGCTCTTCCTGGAGAACGGCGGCGGCAAGTCCGTCCTGCTCAAGCTGATCTTCTCGGTGATGCTGCCGGGCCATCGCAACACCCTGGGCGGCGCCAGCTCCGGCGTGCTGCGCAAGTTCCTGCTCGCCGACGACTGCGGACACGTGGCGCTGGAGTGGCAGCACGTGCGGACCGGCGAGTGCGTCGTCGTGGGCAAGGCCAGCGAGTGGCGTGGCCGCCAGGTCTCGGGCGACCCGCGGAAGTTCGCCGAGGCCTGGTACTCCTTCCGTCCGGGCCCCGGAATGACCCTGGACAACCTGCCCGTCGCCGAGGCCACCGCCGTACGCCCGTCGGTCGAGGGCGTCTCCGGCGCGCAGGGCCGGCGCCGCACCATGAAGGGCTTCCGGGACGCCATCACCGAGGCCGGCAAGGCCTACCCGCACCTGGAGGTGCACTGGGAGGAGATCCACGACCGCTGGATCGAGCACCTCGGCGACCTCGGCCTCGACCCCGAACTCTTCCGCTACCAGCGCGAGATGAACGCCGACGAGGGCGAGGCGGCCGGCCTCTTCGCGGTCAAGAAGGACTCCGACTTCACCGACCTGCTGCTGCGCGCCGTCACCGACACCCGCGACACCGACGGACTCGCCGACCTGGTCAGCGGGTTCGGCAACAAGCTCGGCCGGCGCGCCGAGCTGATCGCCGAACGCGACTTCACCGCCGGGTCCGTCGACCTCCTCGGCCGGATCGTCGAGGCCGCCGACGCCCGCACCCGCGCGCGGGACATCCACACCGCCGCCGAACGCCGGACCAGGACCCTGGCCCGCCGGCTCTCCGCCCGCGGCACCAGGGAGCGGGTCCGGGCCGGCGATCTCGCCCAGCGGGTCACCGCCGCCGCCTACGCCGTCACGCACGCCGAGTCGGCCCGGGACCGCAGTTCCGTCATCGCCGCCGAACTCGCCTACCGGCACGCCTCACTGGCCCTGACCGGAGCCGAGAAGTCGGCCGCCGCGCAGAAGCGCGAACTCGCCGACGCGCGCACCCTGCACTCCGCCTGGCAGGCCGCCGAGGCCGTGCTGCGCCACCGCGCCGCCGCCGACCGCGTCGCCCGCGTGTCCGCCGCCATCCAGGAGGCCGAGCGGGACGCGGCCCCCGCGCTCGCCGCCCGCGCCAAGGCCGCCGTCGAACTCGTCCGCGCCCTGCACGCGGCGGCCGGGAAGGCCGAGCACCACGCCAACGAGGAGGAGGAGCGGTCCGCCTCCCTCCAAGAGGTCAGCGACGCCGCCCACCGGGACTCCACCACCGCCGCCACCGAGGCGCAGCGCGCCCGCAGCGAGGCCGGGCACCTGCGCCAGCGCCTCACCGAGGTCGAGCAGGAGACCGCCGAGGCGGTCCGCGCCGGCTGGCTCGACGACAGCACGCCCGACGCCAACCCCGCCCGCGCCGCCCTCGCGGCCAGCGACGCCGAGAAGACGACCGTCGCGGCCTGGGACACCGCCCGTGAGGCGGCCCGCCGGTCCACGGAGCACGCGCGCGAGGCCGCCGCCGCGGAGAGCCGCGCCGAACTGACGGCGGCCCGCGCGGCGGACGCGGCCACCGCGGCCGAGCGTGCCTACGAGGCCGAGCATCGCACGGCCGAGGCCCTGACGGCCGAGGAACGGCTCGCCGAACTGCTCGGCCTGGCCGCCGAGACCCGCCCGGGCATCCCCCAGCCCCGCCAGGACGCGGACCGCGACTCCCGGACCACCGCCCCCAGGGCCTCGGAAGGGGCGCTGACCCCCGAGGAACTCGACCGCTTCGCCGACGAGCTGCGCGAGCTGCTCGACGGCACCGTCTCCTCCGCCGAGCGCCAGCTGTTCGAGCTGCGCACCGCCGCCGCCGACGACTCCCGCATCCTCGGCGCCCTCGGCGACGGCGGGCTGCTGCCGCCCGGCCCGGACGTACTGGCCACCGTGGAGTTCCTCGGCGAGCACGGCATCCCGGCCCTGCCCGGCTGGCGCTACCTCGCCCAGGCCGTCGACCCCGCCGACCACGCGCGCGTGCTGGCCGCCCGTCCCGAACTGGTCGACGGCGTGATCATCACCGACCCCGACTCGCACGCCCGCGCCCGGGACGTCCTCGGTGACGCGGCCCTGCTGCCGCGCTCCGCCGTCGCCGTGGGCACGGCCGCCGCCCTGCTCGCGCCCACCCCGGCGCCGGACTCCGACACCGGCACCGGCGATGTATTCCTCGTACCGCCGAACCCCGCCATGCACGACGAGCACGCCGCCGACGAGGAGCGGCACGCGCTGCGCGCACGGGCGACGGAGCGGGACGAGGAGATCCGCTCCCTCGCCGCCCGGCTCGGCAAGGACCGGGAGCTGGCGGCCCGGCTCGCCTCCTGGCGCACCGGCTGCCCCGCCGGTCGCCTCGCCGAGCTGGCACGGACCGCGGGGGAGGCGCGCGCCTTCGCCGAGGAGGCCGAGGCCGAGTTGACCGAGGCGCGAACCGCGCGGGCCGAGGCCGACGAGAGCGCCGCCGAGGCCGTACGGATGCGGGACGAGCGGCAGGAGGCCGCGCAGAAGGCCCGCCGCGCCGCCGACGCCCTCGCCGGACTCGCCTTCCGGCTGCGCGAGCGCGCCGGCTGGCAGGCCAGGCTCCGCGAACTGGCCGACGAGGGAGCCGAGGCCGAGGCCCGCGCCCAGGCCTGCCTGGAGCGCGCCCGCGCCGCCGACGAGGACCGCCGCGCCGCCCAGCGGACCGCCGACGACGCCCGCCGCACCGCCCGCACGCTGCGCGCCGAGCGCTCCGAGATCGCCGGCGCTCCCGACGACGTACCGCAGGACGCACCGGACGACGGCACGGACGCGCCGAAGGAGTCCCTGCCCGCTCTCCGCGAGGCCTACCGCGCCGCCTCCCAGCTCTACGAGAAGGTCGGCGTCGGCGCCGACCTGCGCGCCGAGCAGGCCCGCGCGGAGAGCGACGAGAGCGCGGCCCGCGCCGACCTGGACCGGCTCAGCAACAAGGTCCGCACTCGGGCCGGGCAGCTGCTGGAGTCGCCCGACGGCTCCGACGGGCCGTCCCGGCAGGCCGCCACCGCCCGCGCCGAGGAACTGGTGCAGCTGCTGGAGACCCGTATGTCGAGCGCGAGCGAACAGCTCGGCCGGCTGCGCGGCGAGGCCGAACGGCTCGCGCCCGAGGACGGCGCCGCCCACACCGAACTCCCCGAGGAACTCCTGCCGCGCGACGCCGAACACGCCCAGACCCTGCTGCGCACGGCGACCGCCGAACTCGCCTCGCGCACCGAGGCACTGACCCAGGCCCGCGAGGCCCACGCCGAACTGCTCGACACGCACCGCGCCGCCGAGGACGCGGCCGGCGGATTCGACGAGATCGCCGCCATGCTCCGCGACCTGCTGCGCGAACACGCCCCCGAGGAGGAGCGGGAGGAGCCCGAGCCCTACCCGGGCACTCTGGAGGAGGCCCGCCAGTCCGCCGCCGAGGCCCGCCGCTCCCTGCGCGGCTGCGCCGCCGACCTGTCCGCCGCCGAGGCCGCCGTACGAGAGGCGAGCGACATCCTCGTCCGGCACGCCAACTCCACGCGCTACGAGCAGGTACGCACCCCCGCCCGCCAGCAGATCCGCGAGCTGCCCGCCTCCGCGCTGCCCGAGCACGCGGGCAAGTGGGCGGACGCCTTCGCGCCCCGCCTCCGCGTCCTGACCGACGAACTGGCCCAGCTGGAGCGCAACCGCGACTCGATCGTGGACCGGCTGCGCGGCCTCGTCGAGTCGGCCCTCGCCACCCTGCGGTCCGCCCAGCGGCTCTCCCGGCTGCCGGAGGGCCTCGGTGAATGGTCGGGGCAGGAGTTCCTGCGCATCCGCTTCGAGGAACCCGACCAGGCCACGCTCACCGAGCGGCTCGGCGAGGTCGTCGACGAGGCCACCCGAGCGGCTGTCAGGAAGAACTCCGACCTGCGCCGCGACGGCATGTCCCTGCTGCTGCGCGGCGTCGCCGCCGCCCTGACGCCCAAGGGCGTCGCCGTCGAGATCCTCAAGCCCGACGCCGTACTGCGCGCCGAGCGCGTCCCCGTCGGCCAGATGGGCGACGTCTTCTCCGGCGGCCAGCTGCTCACCGCGGCCATCGCCCTGTACTGCACGATGGCCGCGCTCCGCAGCAACGACCGGGGCCGCGACCGGCACCGCCACGCCGGCACCCTGTTCCTCGACAACCCCATCGGGCGCGCGAACGCCACCTACCTGCTGGAGCTCCAGCGGGCCGTGTCCGACGCACTCGGCGTCCAGCTCCTGTACACCACCGGCCTGTTCGACACGACCGCGCTCGCCGAGTTCCCGCTGGTCATCCGGCTGCGCAACGACGCCGATCTCAGGGCCGGCCTCAAGTACATCAGCGTGGAGGAACACCTGCGGCCGGGATTGCCCCAGCCGGTCCCGGCCGGTGAGGGCGAGGGAGAAGCGGTGCACAGCGAGATCACGGCGACGCGCATGTACAAGCGCCCCGCACAGTCACCCGCCTAGCCTAGGGGGAGCCGGCAGCACCGGAGCCAGGGCCACCGAGCCGTTCCAACAGCCACTCGTGGAAGATCCCGATGTGGTGCTCGGTCGGCACCAGAACACCGCCCGCTCGGTAGGCCCGGGAGGACATCGCCGGCTGGGTCCGCTCGCAGGCCGCGAAGTCCTGTGTGTTGACCCGGTGGAACAGCTCCACGGACCGGGACAGATCCGCTCCCGAGGCCACGACGTCCGGTGCGTACAGCCAGTCGCACTCGACGACCGTGCGGTCCTCGGCGAGCGGGAACATGCGGTGCAGGATCACATGGTCCGGTACCAGATTGACGAAGACCGTCGGCTTGACGGTGACGGCGTAGTAGCGGCGGTCCTGGTCGTTCGCCACTTCGGGCAGCCTGCCGAAGCCCTCACTGCCGTCCACTGTGAAGCCCTTCACCCCCTCGCCGAACTCGGCGCCGTGGCCCACGTAGTACTGGGCCGCGTAGCCGTCGGCGAACTCCGGCAGCACGTCCGTGAGTTCGGGATGGATGGTCGCGCAGTGGTAGCACTCCATGAAGTTCTCGACGATCAGCTTCCAGTTGGCGCGCACGTCATAGGTCATTCGCCGGCCCAGCGCCAGCCGCTCCGTCCCGTACCGCTCGATCGCGGCCGCGTCGCCGAGCCGTTCGACGGCCGCCCCCATCACGGTCTCCTCGAAGGAGGGTGGCGTGTCGGCCAGGCACACCCAGGCGTAGCCGAGCCACTCGCGCAGGGCGACCCCGACCAGGCCGTACGCGGAACGGTCGACGTCCGGCATCTTCGTCAGGTTGGGCGCGGCCACCAGCCTGCCGTCGAGGTCGTACGTCCACGCGTGGTACGGACACTGGAGGCCGCGGCGCACCTGCCCGGACTCCTGCGTGCACAGCCGTGCCCCGCGATGCCGGCAGATGTTGAGGAAGGCCCGCAGTCCACCCGCTCGGGTACGGGTGACGAGGACGCTCTCCCGGCCGACCTGAACGGTGCGGAAGGCGCCGGGCCGGTCCAGGTCGGCGCCGCGGACGGCACAGAACCACGTCGCCTCGAAGACGTGCCGCTGCTCCTGACGGAAGACCTCCGGGTCGGTGTAGTAGGTGCCCGGCAGGGTCGCGATGAGGCTGGGGGACGAGGGGGACAGGGGGGTCGTCGTCACGTGAGTGCTCCTGGGACGGGCGCGGCGGCGAGTCGGGCCGGGTCGAAAAGACCGATGGGGTGGGCGGTGCTGCCGGTCAGGGCCAGGTCGGCGAGGATCTCCCCGACGACGGGCACGAACTTGAAGCCGTGCCCGGAGAAACCGCAGGCCACGATGGTCGAGTCGGGGTGCGCGGGGTGCCGGGCGATGACGAAGTGTTCGTCCGCTGTGGTGGTGTACATGCAGGTCGCGGCCTTGAGGAAGGTCCCGGGCAGATCCGGGATGCGGCTGGACATGTGGTCGGCCATCGCCTCGACCTCGTGGTCGTACACCGTCCGGTCGATGGTCTCCGGGGTGGTGGCCCGCCCCTTGCGGAAGAAGGCGACCTTGGCACCCATGCCGGGGCCGTCGATGGCCGGGAAGCCGTACACCTGGACGCCGGCCGCGTCCTCCCAGACGTAGACCGGCTGGCTGCCGGGGAGGAAGGGAGGAGTGCCGTGCTTCGGCTGGAACCAGTACATGACCTGCCGTTCGACCGTGAAAGGCACGCCAAGGTCCGCCAGCAGCCGCGGTGCCCAGGCGCCCGGGCAGATCACCAGCCGGGAGGCGGTGTAGGTGTTCTCGGCGGTGTGCACCCGGACGCCGTCCCGGTACGGCTCCCAGCGCGTCATCGGCTCGTCGAAGTGCAGGTCGGCGCCCTGCCGGGTGGCGAGCTGGAGGTGGGCGGCGACGGTGTTCTCGGGGCGCAGGAGACCGGCCTTGGCCTCGTACAGCGCGACTTCGTCGTCCGCCGGGGTGAGTGTCGGGAAACGGCGGCGGATCTCCCGGGCGTCCAGCATCTCGTGGGGCAGGTCCCACTCGCGTGCCGAGCGAAGCGAGCCCGAGACGGTCCGCGAGTCGGGCCGGCCGACCATCACCCCGCCGCACAGGACGGCGACGTCCCGGCCGGTGGCCCGCTCCAGGTCCTCGTACAGCTCGTAGGCACGCAGGAGGAGAGGCACGTACGCCGGATCCTCGAAGTAGGACTGCCGGGTGACCCGGGAACCGCCGTGGCTGGAGCCCCGGTTGTGCACCGGGCCGAACTTCTCCAGGCCCAGCACCCGGGCGCCCCGCGCGGAGAGGTGGTGCGCGGCGGCGCTGCCCATGCCGCCGAGGCCGATGACGATCACGTCGTAGGTGGGGGACATCGGGAGCCTCCTGGGGCCGTCCTAGCGGCGGATGCGGGTCATCTTCGGGTCGAACAGCGGCTCGTCGGCGACTGTGGCGGGCACCTTCTCGCCGAAGTACTCCACGTGCACACCGGTGCCGGCGGCCAGACCGGCCGGGAGCCAGGCGTACGCGACGCAGCGGCCGAGCGTGTAGCCGTACGCGGCACTGGTCACGTAACCGGCGGGTGTGCCGTCCACGTGGACCGGTTCCTTGCCGAGGACCACGGCGGCCGGGTCGTCGAGGAGGAGGGGCGTGAGGCGCCGGGCCGGTTCGCCCGCGCGTGCCAGCGCGGCCCTGCCGACGAAGTCCGCCTTGTCCATGCGGACCGCGAAGCCGACGCCCGCCTCGTACGGGTCGTGCTCGTCGGTCATGTCGGTACCCCAGGCCCGGTAACCCTTCTCCAGGCGCAGGGAGTTGAAGGCGGATCGTCCGGCCGCGACCACGCCGAGTTCCCGGCCCGCCGCCCAGAGCGTGTCCCAGAGTCTCAGCCCCAGGTCGGCGGTGGTGTACAGCTCCCAGCCGAGTTCACCGACGTAGCTCAGGCGCATGGCCGTGACCGGGACGTGGCCGACGTACGTCTCCCTGGCGCGGAAGTAGCCGAACGCCTCGTGCGAGAAGTCGTCCGGGGCCAGCGGCTGGACGAGGTCGCGGGCGAGCGGGCCCCACACGCCGACGCAGCAGGTGCCGGAGGTGATGTCCCGGACGTGCACTCCGTCGGGCGCGTGGCGCAGGAGGTGGTCGAGGTCGGCGGGGGAGTTGGCGCCGACCTGGAAGCGGTCGGGGGCGAGGCGGGCGACGGTGAGGTCGGAGCGGATGCCTCCGGTGTCGTCGAGGAGGAGCGTGTAGGTGACCGCGCCCGGCTTCTTGCGGAGGTTGTTGGTGGTCATGCGGTCGAGGAAGTCGAGGGCTCCGGGGCCGGTGACCTCCAGGCGGCGCAGCGGGGTCATGTCGTACAGGGCGACCCTCTCGCGCGTCGCCCGCGCCTCGGCGGCCGCGATCGGGGACCAGTGGCGGGCCGACCAGTCGTCGCGGTCGGGAAGCGTCACGCTCCTGACGAGTTCGGAGTTGGCCTCGTACCAGTGCGGGCGTTCCCAGCCGCCGCCCTCCAGGAAGTACGCGCCGAGCCGTTCCTGCCGGGAGTGGAAGGGGCTGACCCTGAGCGGGCGTGGACGCTCCATCGGCTGGAGGGGGTGGAGGACGTCGTACACCTCCGCGAACTGCTGTGAACCGCGCTCACGGATGTACGCCGGTGAACGCTGCGACTCCTCGAAACGCGTGAGGTCGCACTCGTGCACGTCGAGCGACGGCCGCCCGTTCACCATCCACTCGGCGACGGCCTTGGCGACCCCGGCCGAGTGGGTGACCCAGACGGCCTCCGCCAGCCAGAAGCCGCGCAGCGCGCGGGACTCGCCGAGGACGGGCATGCCGTCCGGGGTGAAGGAGAAGACTCCGTTGAAGCCCGACTCGATCTCCGCCTCGCCCAGGGCGGGCATCAGCCGGCGGCAGTCCTCCCAGCTCGGCGCCCAGTCGTCCGGGGTGAAGGGGTAGGACGAGGGCATCTCCATGTTCCGGACGCGGGCCTCGTCGTAGGCGGGGACGGCGAACGGGTCCACGGGCAGCGGACGGTGGGCGTAGGAGCCGATGCCCAGGCGGTCGGTGTGCTCCCGGAAGTACAGGTCGCGGTCCTGGAAGCGGAGGATTGGCTTCGAGGCCTCGGCGGTGGCGCCGTTCAGGTCCCGGAGCGGTCCGGTCCGCGCGTACTGGTGGGCGAGCGGTTGCAGGGGGACGTCGACACCGGCCATGCGGCCGACGACCGGGCCCCAGAAGCCGGCCGCGGAGACCACGTGGTCGGCGGGGAACGTGCCCCGGTCCGTGACGACCCCCGTGACCCTGCCGTCCCGCCGCTCGATGCCGGTGACGGTGTGCCGGTCCAGGAAGCGGGCGCCTCGCGCGGTGGCGCGGTCCAGCTGGGCCCGGGACGCGTGCAGGGCGCGGGCCAGGCCGTCCCCGGGGGTGTGGAAGCCGCCGAGCACCACCGAGGCGTCGAGCAGCGGCCAGAGTTCCTTGCACCGGGCGGCGTCGACGATCTCGCCGCGCACACCCCATGCCGTGGCGTAACCGGCCCTGCGGTGCAGGTCGGCGAGGCGTTGCGGGGTGGTGGCCAGCTCCAGGCCGCCGACCGGCTGGAAGCAGGACACGCCGTCCGATTCGAGGGAGGTGAACTTCTCGACGGTGTACTGGGCGAACGCCGTGAGCGTCTTGGACGGGCTGGTCCGGAAGACGAGGCCGGGCGCGTGCGAGGTCGAGCCGCCGGGGGCGGGCAGCGGGCCCTGTTCGAGGACGGTGACGTCGTTCCAGCCGCGGGCGGTCAGTTCGTCGGCGAGTGAGCAGCCGACTATGCCGGCGCCGATGACGACCACGCGAGGGGAAGGGCGGGTGCCGGGGGCGCTCACAGGACCACCACCGAGCGCAGTACCTCGCCGCGGTGCATCTTGGCGAACGCCTCCTCCACCCGGTCCAGCGAGGTCGTCTCCGAGACGAAGGCCCCCAGGTCCAGCAGCCCGTACAGGTACTGGTCGATGAGGAACGGGAAGTCACGGCTCGGCAGGCAGTCGCCGTACCAGGACGACTTGATCGCGCCGCCGCGCGAGAACACGTCGATGAGCGGCAGTTCGACCACCGTCTCCGGCGTGGGCACGCCGACCTGGACCAGCACGCCCGCGTGGTCGCGCATGTAGAAGGCCTGGCGGAAGGTCTCCGGGTGCCCCACCGCGTCGATCGCGATGTCCACGCCGTGGCCGTCGGTGAGGGCGCGGACCGCCTCGACGGGGTCCGTGCCACGGGAGTCGACGGTGTGGGTGGCGCCGAACCGCTCCGCCCGGTCCAGTTTTCTGCCGTCGATGTCGACGGCGATGATCTTCATGGCGCCGTTCAGGGCGGCACCCGCGATCGCCGCGTTGCCGACGCCGCCGCAGCCGATGACGGCGACCGAGTCGCCACGGCCCACGTCGCCCGTGTTGACGGCGGCGCCGTAACCGGCCATCACGCCACAGCCGATCAGGCCGGCCGCCTCGGGGCGCGCGGCCGGGTCGACCTTCACCGCCTGGCCCGCCGCGACCAGCGTCTTCTCGGCGAAGGCGCCGATGCCGAGCGCGCTGGTCAGCGGAGTGCCGTTCAGCAGTGTCATCGACTGTGCGGCGTTGCGGGAGTCGAAGCAGTACCAGGGGCGGCCGCGTCGGCAGGAACGGCAGCCGCCACAGGGCGCCCGCCAGGCCAGCACCACGTAGTCGCCCTGCTGGAGATCGGCGACTCCCTCACCGACCGCCTCGATGGTGCCGGCCGCCTCATGGCCGAGCACGAAAGGGAAGTCGTCCGTGATCGCGCCCTCTCGGTAGTGCAGGTCCGTGTGGCAGACCCCGCAGGCCTGTACCGCGACGAGAACCTCGCCCGGTCCCGGGTCCGGGACGACGATCGTCTGCACCTCGACCGGTGCGCCCTTCTTCACAGCGACTACGGCACGGACCTCGTGTGGCACGACAAGCTCCTCTGCTGTTGCGCATGGCACGACGGGTTGCGCTATAGGGAACATAGTGAGAACGCCGTCGAGTGGCCGTCAAGAGGTACGGGTTAACCCTTGGCAAAAGGAGCGAGGGGAGGCGCGGGGGCCGAAACCAGCCGGACGCGCAACGGCACGGGACCGGAGAAATCCAGTCGGATTCCTCCGGTCCCGTGCCGCTGGTTCGTCCCGTCCCGCCCCGTCCTGTGCCGTGCCGTGCCGTGCCGCCCGGCTCCGGGTCAGCAGCCGTAGCCCATACGGCGGGACAGCTCGACGCCCGCCGCCAGCGTGCGCTTCGCCAGGTCGGGCAGCCGCTCCGGCGTCAGCCGGTACACCGGACCCGAGACGCTGATCGAGGCGATCACCTTGCCGTCGTGGGAACGGACGGGTGCCGCCACGGCCGCGAGCCCGATCTCCAGCTCCTCCTGGGTGATCGCGTAGCCCTGCTCGGCCACGGTCTCCAGCTCGCCGCGCAGCACCGCCGCGCCGGTGACCGTGTGCTCGGTGAACCGGTGCAGCGGGCGGGCCAGCAGGCCCTCGCGCAGCGTGGTCGGCAGGTGGGCGAGGAGCACCTTGCCGCTGGCGGTGGCGTGCAGCGGGGTGCGCCGGCCGAGCCAGTTCTGTGCCGTCACGGAGGCGGTGCCGCGGGCCTGCATCACGTTGACCGCCGCGTCGTCGTCCAGCACCGCGATGTTCGACGTCTCGCCGAGTTCATCGGCGAGTTCGCGGCAGACGGGCACGCCCTCCTGCGAGATGTCCAGGCGCACTGCCGCCGCCCCCGCGAGGCGCAGTACGCCGGCACCCAGGTAGTACTTGCCCCGCTCCTTCTCCTGTGCCACCAGGCCGCGGTTCTCCAGCACGCCGAGGAGCCGGAAGGCGGTGGACTTGTGCACGTCCAGTTCGTCGGCGATCTCGGTGACGCCCGCCTCGCCGTGCCGGGCGAGGATCTCCAGCACGCTCACGGCCCGGTCCACCGACTGCACGCCGCTCGCCGCCCCTCTGCCCACCTGCTTGTTCCCCACGCGGTCCTCACCATGGTCGGGCTGCTTCTGTGTGCGGGTCATGGCTCAACTCTCACCACCTGGCGGCCCCGTCCGGACCGCATCTGCGGGAAGCCCTTGACGCCACGGGCGCCCGCCCGGATTCTGTTGCGCATAGCGCTCTCCAGTGCGCCATGTGAAACATCATGTTACCGAAGTGTCCGGATCCCGGAAGGGTACGCGTCCCCGCCCCCGTCGGTACACGGGTTCCGGACCGAGAGGGGAGCCCATGATTCCCGTCTGCCGCCTCGAAGACCTCCCCAAGGGCGAGTCCGCCCGGGTCGGGACGAGTCCGCCCATCGCCGTCTTCCATACCGACGACGGTGATCTCTACGCCATCGACGACACGTGCAGCCACCAGGACGCCTCCCTCTCCGAGGGCTGGCTGGAGGGCTGCCTGATCGAATGCCCGCTGCACGCCGCGTCCTTCGATCTCCGCACGGGCCGGCCGACCTGCCTCCCGGCCCGGAGGCCCGTCCGGACCCACCGGGTCACCGTCCACGAGGGTGTCGTACACGTCGACCTTGCCGCGGAGGAGGGGAGCGCCGCATGAGGACCGTGACCGTCGTCGGCGCCTCGCTGGCCGGCCTCCATGCCGCCCGGGAACTGCGTGCCCAGGGGTTCGACGGCCGGCTGGTGATCGTCGGCGACGAACCCCACCGCCCCTACGACCGGCCGCCCCTCTCCAAGGACTTCCTCACCGGGCGGGCCGACGAGGACCAACTCGCGCTCACCGACGCCGAGGAGACCGCCGAGCTGGATGCCGAGTGGCTGCTCGGCGTCCGTGCCCGCGGCCTGGACGCCCGCGGCCGAACCGTGCTGCTCGACGACGGCCGCACCGTGTCCACCGACGGCGTCGTCGTCGCCACCGGCGCCTCGGCCCGGCGTCTTCCGGGCGACGGCCTCGCCGGCGTCCACACCCTGCGTACCCTGGACGACGCCCGCGCCCTCCGTGCGGAACTCACCCGCGGCCCGCGCAGGGTCGTCGTGATCGGCGGCGGCTTCATCGGCGCGGAGACCGCCTCCTCGTGTGCCGCCCTCGGTCACACCGTCACCGTCGTCGAGGCCGCCCCGCTCCCGCTCGTGCCCCAACTCGGCGCCGAGATGGCCGCCGTGTGTGCCACGCTGCACCGCCGCGGGGGTGTCGAACTCGTCACCGGCGCGTCCGTGGCCGCACTGCGCGGCACGGTCGCGGTGACCTCGGTGGCACTCTCCGACGGCCGGAATCTGCCCGCCGACGTAGTGATCGTCGGCATCGGCGCCATACCCAACACCGCCTGGCTGGCGGGTTCGGCGCTGGTGCTGAACGACGGCGTCCTCTGCGACGACGGCTGTGTGACGTCGCTGCCGCGGGTGGTCGCCGTCGGCGATGTGGCCCGCGCCGGGGGCACGCGCGCGGAACACTGGACCTCCGCCACGGAGCAGCCCCGGGTGGCCGTGACCAACCTGCTCGCCGGGCGCACCGTGGAGTGCGCGAGGACGGTGCCGTACTTCTGGTCCGACCAGTACGGAGCCCGCCTCCAGTTCGCCGGCCGGCGCCGGGAGGGTGACACCGTCCGCATCGTCGAGGGCGTGCTCGCCGACGGCGCCCCGGCCGACGACGGATTCCTCGCCCGGTACGAACGGGACGGTCGTACGACCGCGGTGCTCTCCGTGGACCGCCCACGCCCCTTCACGCGGGTCCGGCGCGAACTGGTTCGCGCCGAGCGGACGCAGCCGACGGGTGGCCGGGTGCAGCCGACGGACAATCGAGAGCGGTCGACGGGCGACCGGGTGCGGCCGACGGGCGACCGGGCCCCATCGACGGTGCTGTGAAGGGTGGCCGCTGTCGGAGCCCGGCCTTCACCCGGCCGCTCAGGGGTGCGACAACCGCCCCGCGCCGCCCCGCCGGCGTATCCGCTCCTGAACCCGCTCCGCGGACCGGGCCTGCCGCTTGGCCCGCCGGCGCTCGCGGCGCATGGCCCGCGCGGTGCTGCTCGGCATCGACACCACGCCGTGCCGCTGATTCCAGACCTGCCGCGTCACCCAGACGTCCAGCACGCCCCACGTGGCCACAACCGTGCCCGCCACGCTGCCGATCACCATGGGGAACGCCAGCCAGGATCCCGCCATCGTGCACAGGAAGGCCACCATCGCCATGATCAGCGTCACGGCGACGACGAGCACCGCGCGCACGGCCGCCGTACGCACCGGATCCGGCAGACGGCGACGCCGCGCGGGCTCCTCCGTCCACAACGGCCGGTAGGCCGACTGCTCCCGCACTTGCGGCGTTTCCTGCGCCTCCCGTTCCTCCGACCGCTCCGGACGCTTTCGTGCCGGCGTGTCCGGTCCGGCCGCCGGAATGCCGCGATCCGGCGTCTCGGGAACCGTGCGGGCCGTCGACTCGGCCGCACCGTCGTCCTCGGGCGCCCTGCGCCGCTCCGCCGTGCCCATCAACATGTCACTCCCCACCGCCGGCAGACAGCTCGTCCGTGTCCGAAGACACGGCTCCCCTCTGGCTGCCCGGCTTGCGCTGCTTTACGCCGCCCGGGGGCGGGATGCGGCTCCTGTGGCCGATTCCGCCTCCATCTCCCGTAGTGAATGACGAACGACCAGCCCTCAAGATTCCCGGGATTCCCGCACAGTCGAAAAAATTCGGCCAATCCGCCCGCCAGACCGGAAGGGCGCTCCGCCCCGCCCGCCGCCGGATCCCGGGAGGGAATCTCCCCCAATGAACGGACAACTGGCCATCGCCGGACCCCGGGGCGGAGGTTCGGCCTCCGGACGGGTCTTCGAGTTACCTGTCCGTCAGTAGTAGGCTCGCGCCGTTTGTTGACGTACATGTGTACCCCCTGCCAGTGGGGGTCGAGCTGGGGGAGGCCATGCGCTTTCGCGGGAAGTCGATCCGCCGGAAGATCGTGGCGCTGCTCCTCGTGCCGCTGGTGTCCCTGACCGCGATCTGGGCCTTCGCCACGGTCCTGACGGGACGCGAGGCGGGCCGGCTGTTCAGCGTCTCGACGGTCGTCGAGGAGATCGGCTACCCGGTCGAGGACACCGTCCGGGTCCTCCAGCAGGAACGCCGCCAGACCCTCGTCCACCTCGCCGACCCGCGCGCCTCCGACGGGCTCTCCGCCCTGCAGCGCAGCCGCACCGCCACCGACGAGGCCATTGCCGAGATCCGCGGCAACGCCGCGAACGCCGACGTGCGCGACGCGCTGGGCCAGGCCGAGGAGGAGCGGCTCACCGCCGTCCTGGACGCCTTCGACGGCATCGGCTCGCTGCGCCGCAGCGTCGAGGACGGCACCGTCGACCGCGCGCAGGCGCTCGGCCTCTACAACCGCCTGGTCGACCCCTGCCACGAACTGCTCGCCAACCTCCACGTCGTCGACGACGTGAGCCTGGACAAGCAGTACCGCGCCCTCGTCAACGTCTCCCGCGCCCGCGAACTGCTCTCCCGCGAGGACGCCCTCCTCGGCTCCGCCCTGGTCACCGGCCGGCTGACCCGCGGCGAGATACGCGACGTCTCCGACCTCGTGGCCCAGCGCGCCATGATGTACGACATCAATCTTCCGCTGCTGCCCGCCGCCGAACGCGGGCGGTACCAGCGCTTCTGGAAGAACGCCGCCTCCGCGCCCCTGCGCGTCGCCGAGGAGGCGGCCGTCGCCGGTGAGGCCGGTCCGCCCCGCAACGTCACCGCCAAGAGCTGGGACACCGCCGCCGGCAGCGTGCTCGACGAACTCGGCGCCCTCGACGACCACGCCGCCGACCGCTACCAGGACCGGGTCGACCCGGTCGCCATGAACACCATCGCCAAGGTGGTCGTCGCCGGCGCTCTCGGCCTGATCGCCCTGCTGTTCTCGCTCTTCCTGTCCGTACGCGTCGGCCGGTCCCTCATCCGCGATCTCAGGCAACTGCGCCTGGACGCTCACGAGGCGTCCGGTGTCCGCCTGCCCAGCGTGATGCGCCGCCTCTCGGCGGGCGAACAGGTGGACGTGGAGACCGAGGTGCCGCGCCTGGAGTACGACAAGAACGAGATGGGCGAGGTCGGCCAGGCGCTGAACACCCTCCAGCGTGCCGCCGTGGAAGCCGCCGTCAAGCAGGCCGAACTCCGTGCCGGCGTCTCCGAGGTGTTCGTCAACCTCGCCCGCCGCAGCCAGGTGCTGCTGCACAAGCAGCTCACCCTGCTGGACACCATGGAGCGCCGCACCGAGGACACCGAGGAACTGGCCGACCTGTTCCGCCTCGACCATCTGACCACCCGCATGCGCCGGCACGCGGAGGGCCTGGTCATCCTCTCCGGCGCCGCCCCGTCCAGGCAGTGGCGCAAGCCCGTCCAGCTCATGGACGTGGTCCGGGCCGCCGTCGCCGAGGTCGAGGACTACGAGCGCATCGAGGTCCGCCGGCTGCCCCGCATCGCCGTCACCGGGCCGGCCGTCGCCGACCTCACCCACCTCGTGGCCGAACTCCTGGAGAACGCCACGGTGTTCTCGCCGCCGCACACCGCCGTGCAGGTCATGGGCGAGCGCGTCGCCAACGGTTTCACCCTGGAGATCCACGACCGCGGCCTCGGCATGGCGGCCGACGCCCTCCTCGACGCCAACCTGCGGCTAGCGGAGACACCGGAGTTCGAGCTGTCCGACACCGACCGGCTCGGCCTGTTCGTCGTCAGCCGGCTCGCCCAGCGGCAGAACGTCCGGGTGTCGCTCCAGCCCTCCCCGTACGGTGGCACCACCGCGGTCGTCTTCGTCCCCGACGCGCTGCTCACGGACGACGCCCCGGACACCAACGGCGTCGGCTTCCGCCTGGACCGTCCCCAGCACGTCAAGGAGAAGGAGCGGGAGGAGAGCCGGCGTTCCGCCCTCGCCCACGTGCCCGCACGGCTGCCGGGCCGTCCGGCCACGCTGCTGGACGGGCCGGTCGAACTCGAGGCACCGGTCGACCTGGACGCCCTCGACGACCTGCCGGGCGGGCTCGGCGACGAGGACAGCGAACGGGGTGGCCTGTTCCGCCCGCGCCGCTCCCTCGTGGCGGCTGACGACGACCAGGAGGCCCGCCGCGGCGAACGGCGACGTCAGGACCCCGGCCACACGGGCGAGTCGCTCCAGCGCGAGGAGGAGCACGAGGTGAACGCGCCGGTCGCGCTGCCCCGTCGCCGGACCCCCAAGCTGGTCAGCTCGCACGGGCGTCCGGTGCCGGAACGGGCCGACCGGGGCACCTCGGACGAGGCGCCCCCGGCAGGAGCCGAGCGGGCGGAAGGCAGGACCGACCCGCAGTCACGACCGGCCGAGCCGCCCGCCCTGCCCACCCGCCGTCGTCGCCCGGAACGAATCGACGACCGCGCCGGCGCCCGCGCCGACGACCGTGCCGGCGGCCATGGCGAAGCCCCTGACGAGGGACGCACGGGAGGCCGCACGGGGACTCGCACGGAGGGCCGTGCCGAGAGGCGTGGCGCCGACCGCGCGGAGTCCGAGGCGCTGCCGTCGCTCCCGGCCCGCCGCCGCGGCGCGTCTCCCGAGCGAGGGAGCTCCACGTCCGGCAACGGCGGGGACCGCGCGCGCCACGCCGACCGCACACCCGGCGCCCCGGGGCGTACCCCGGACGCCTCCGGGCCCGGCACGGGCGCGCTGCCCCGGCGCGTGCGGCAGGCCAACCTGGCCCCCCAGCTCAGGCAGAGCCCCGAGCCGCCCGCCGAGGACCGCTCCGGCCCCGCCGACCGTGACGCCGAGGAAGTACGCAGCCGTATGGCCTCGCTCCAGCGCGGCTGGCGGCGCGGCCGCGAGGAGAACGCCGCGGGGGACGACGTCCCCGGCGGCACAGCACCACAAGCACCACAAGGAACGACTAAGGGGGACGGTCGATGACCGCACCGAAGGCGACCGGCCACACCTCGACCAGGTCCGGGGAGCTCAACTGGCTCCTCGACGACCTGGTGGACCGTGTCGCGAGCATCCGCAAAGCCGTCGTCCTGTCGGGTGACGGTCTGGCGACCGGGGCCTCCAAGGACCTGACCCGGGAGGACAGCGAACACCTGGCCGCCGTGGCTTCCGGTTTCCACAGCCTCGCCAAGGGCGTGGGCCGTCACTTCGAGGCGGGCAGCGTCCGGCAGACGGTCGTCGAACTCGACGACGCCTTCCTGTTCGTCACGGCCGCCGGCGACGGCAGCTGCCTGGCCGTTCTGTCGGACGCCGACTCCGACGTCGGCCAGGTCGCCTACGAGATGACCCTCCTCGTCAAGCGGGTCGGCGTGCACCTGGGCACCGCTCCGCGCACCGATCTGCCCTCGGGCGGGTAAGTGGGATGACATGAGCGCAGACGGTCAGGGAAGAAACCACTGGTTCGACGACGAGGCCGGACCCGTCGTCCGTCCGTACGCCATGACGCGCGGCCGCACCAGCAGCGCGGCCCAGCACCGCCTCGACCTCATCGCGGTGGTCGTCACGGAACCCCACGCGGACGATCCGGAGGCGGACGTCACGCTCTCCCCGGAGCACGTGGACATCGTCGGGCTGTGCCGGGACGCCCCGCAGTCGGTCGCCGAACTCGCCGCCGAACTCGACCTGCCCATCGGGGTCGTACGGGTCCTGGTCGGAGACCTCGTGGACATCGAACTCGTCCACGTGAACCGGCCCGTGCCCCCGGCCGAACTGCCGGACGAGGACATTCTGCGCGATGTGATCAGCGGACTGAGGGCACTGTGAAGCGGCCTTTGGGCACTACGACCGGCACGTCGAGCGGCACGGCAAGTGGCGCGTTAAGGAGAAGAGATCGATGATCTTCGGGCGCTCTCAGCGCGGCAAGCCGCCGGTCGAGCCCGTCACGTTCAAAATCCTGGTCGCCGGCGGCTTCGGCGTCGGCAAGACCACGCTCGTCGGCGCGGTCAGCGAGATCAGGCCGCTGCGCACCGAGGAACTGCTCACCGAGGCCGGGCGGCCCGTCGACGACGTCAGCGGTGTGGAGGGCAAGCACACCACCACCGTCGCCATGGACTTCGGACGGATCACCCTGCGCGAGGACCTCGTCCTCTACCTCTTCGGCACGCCCGGCCAGGAGCGGTTCTGGTTCATGTGGGACGAGCTCTCCGAGGGCGCGCTCGGCGCGATCGTCCTGGCCGACACCCGCCGCCTCGAGGACTGCTTCGCCGCCGTCGACTACTTCGAACGCCGCTCCATCCCGTTCGTCGTCGGCGTCAACCGCTTCGATGGATCGGCCCGCTATCCGGCCGAGACCGTCCGCCAGGCCCTCGACCTCGACGATGAGGTGCCCCTGGTCATGTGCGACGCGCGTGACCGGGAGTCGGTCAAGGAGGTCCTCATCGGCATGGTCCAGCACGCCATGGCCCAGGCGGCGGACCGCCGAAGGGTCGTCACCACCTGACGGCTCGGGGCACGGCGACGACACCCACGCGCGCGTGCCCCCGGCCTGCCCGGCGCCTAGGAGTCGCCGTCGCCGTCCTCCATCCAGCCGAAGCTCTTCTCCACGGCCCTGCGCCAGTTCCGGTACTCGCGGTCCCGTACCGAGCTCTCCATGGCGGGCGCCCACTCGACGTCCCGCTGCCAGTGCGTCTTGAGTTCGTCGAGGCCGTTCCACACACCGGTGGCCAGTCCGGCCGCGTACGCGGCACCCAGGCAGGTCGTCTCGGACACCCGGGGCCGGATCACCGGCACGCCCAGCACGTCCGCCTGGTGCTGCATCAGCAGATCGTTCTTCGTCATGCCACCGTCGACCTTCAGCGTCGTGATGCGCACCCCCGAGTCCTGGTACATGGCGTCCACGACCTCGCGCGTCTGCCAGCTCGTCGCCTCCAGCACCGCGCGCGCCAGATGCGCCTTCGTGACGTACCGGGTGAGCCCGGTGACGACCCCGCGCGCGTCCGAGCGCCAGTACGGCGCGAACAGTCCGGAGAAGGCGGGCACGATGTACGCGCCCCCGTTGTCCGCCACGCTCGCCGCCAGTGGTTCGATCTCGTCGGCGCTGCGGATGATGCCGAGCTGGTCGCGGAACCACTGGACCAGGGCCCCGGTGATGGCGATCGAACCTTCGAGGCAGTAGACGGGTGCCTCGCCACCGATCTTGTAACCCATGGTGGTCAGCAGCCCGTTCTTCGACGGTACGGGCCGGTCACCGGTGTTGAGCAGCAGGAAGCTGCCCGTGCCGTACGTGTTCTTCGCCGTACCCACGTCATAGCAGGCCTGCCCGAACACGGCGGCCTGCTGGTCGCCCAGGGCGGACGCCACGGGGACGCCGGCCAGCTGGCCGACGGCGGTGCCGTACACCTCGGCGGAGGACCTGATCTCGGGCAGTACGGCCTCGGGGATGTTCATCGCCGAGAGAATCGCGGGGTCCCACTGAAGGGACCGGAGATCCATCAGCATGGTGCGCCCGGCGTTGGTCACGTCGGTGACGTGCCGCCCGCCGTCGGTGCCGCCGGTCAGGTTCCAGATCAGCCAGGAGTCGATGGTGCCGAAGGCGATCTCACCGCGCTCGGCGCGAGCCCGCAGGCCGGGCACGTTGTCGAGCAGCCAGGCCGCCTTGGGCCCGGAGAAGTAGCTGGCCAGCGGCAGGCCCGTCTGTTCGCGGAAACGGTCCTGCCCGTCCGTGCCGCCCAACTGGCGGCACAGCGCGGAGGTACGGGTGTCCTGCCACACGATGGCGTTGTGCACCGGCTTGCCGGTCGCGCGGTCCCACAGGACCGTCGTCTCGCGCTGGTTGGTGATGCCCAGCGCGCTGAGCCGGTCGGCGCGCAGCCCGGCGTTGGCGAGCGCCCCGGCGACCACGGCCTGGACCTTGGACCAGATCTCGGTGGCGTCGTGCTCCACCCAGCCGGGCTTGGGGAAGATCTGGCGGTGCTCGCGCTGGTCGACGGCGACGATCGCGCCGTCCTGGCCGAAGATGATGCAGCGGCTCGAGGTGGTGCCCTGGTCGATCGCGGCGACGTACTTCGTGGAGTGGTCCGTCATGGCTACCCCTTGGGCTGGGTTCAGAGGACTGCGGAGGCGACGCGGAGGCGACGGCTTCGGTGGGCCGTTCAGAAGGCCAGGTTGTAGACGAGCCCGGCGAGCGCCCCGCCGATCAGCGGGCCGACCACCGGGATCCAGGCGTAGCCCCAGTCTGAGGTGCCCTTGTTCGGGATCGGCAGGAAGGTGTGCACGATGCGCGGGCCGAGGTCACGGGTGGGGTTGATGGCGTAGCCGGTCGGCCCTCCGAGGGAGAGGCCGATCCCGACGACGAGCAGCGACACGATCAGCACCAGCGTCCCCGACTCGCCGAGACCCTCGGTCAGTCCGAAGGCGAGGATCGGCAGGACGAGCCCGACGGTCGCGATGATCTCGGTGACCAGGTTGGCGACCGGGTGCCGGATCTCCGGGATCGTGGCGAAGATGCCGAGCGTCGGAACCGGCTCGTCCGCCGTGCCTTCGGTGGTGCCGGTCTTGCGGACGTTGGCCTGGAACTGGGCGAAGTACGTGAGGTAGCACAGGACGGCACCGATCATCGCGCCGACGAACTGCCCCAGCACGTAGACCCAGACCTTGCCCCACTCGCCGGTGTCGACGGCGATCCCGAGGGTGACGGCGGGATTGAGATGCCCTCCGGAGAGCGGGGCAGCGGTGTAGGCGCCCGCCAGCACACCGAACCCCCAGCCGAACGCGATCACCACCCACCCCGACGCCCGCGCCTTGCTGTACCTCAGAGTCACGGCGGCGCAGACACCCGCGCCGAAGAGGATGAGGATCGCGGTACCGATGGTCTCGCCGACGAAGATGTCTCCGTTGCTCATGGCGGCTCCTGGGCCCTGGCCCGGGGCGATCGGCCCCGGTCCTCCTGTGCGGGGGTGCGTCTCCCCCGGCGACCTCCGTCGCGGGGCGTGAGTGACGAGCGTGCCGTAGCAGCCGAACCGCCCGTGGGGGAGTGGGCCTCGAAGCACAGGAGTGCCCGCACGACGCAGTGCCGGAATACGCCGAGATGTACGGCCATGTCGACTGACACCGGAAGTGTTCACCGGCACCCAGGGAGCGTCAAGGTGGCCGACCGCAACGTTTCGGGACCCGCCGGACAACCCCCACGGCGCGGGTCCGCGCGGGCGCTCCTGGACGGCGGTTGCCGACGGGCACTCGTGGTGCCGCAGCGATCGGTGCGCACGCGTGCCGGCGAATCACACACGCACGCGCGCGGGTGCGTGCGGTGTCCCGTACCTCGGGCGCTCGCGCCGCGGCAGCGGTTGGTGCCACGCGTGCCGCGCGCACCGCATGGACGCGCGCGTGCCGACGAACGGCCTCCGCACTCGCGCGTGCCGGCGAACAGGCCTCCCGCACCTCGGACTCGTCGACGCCGCCCCTCACCACCCCGGGCTCCCGCCCCTCCCGGCGCCCGCCCGTCCGGGCCGCCGAGAAGCGCCCAGGCGTCCGCGCCGCCGAAGCCGCCCGGGTCACCCCGCCGTCGCCGTCGCCCGGTCCGACCCGCGTCGGACCTCGTGCCCCGGCGCGCCCGCCCGGCCCAGCACCCAACTCGCCCCGCGCAGCCCCTTCGCGGCCTTCTTCAGCGGAGCCAGCCAGGCCGCCGCCTGCCGGTGGTCCGGCACACTGCCCGGTGGGCACAGGACCGTCGCCAACGACAGCGTCACGGGCCGCCCGCCGGCCGACCACGGCACGTCCAGTACGGAGGCGGCCAGCGGATCCAGCCCTTCCGGGTCGGTGAGCACCAGGAAGTCGTCACCGCCGATGTGCCCCACGCGCGCGGACCCCGCCGCCGTCTGCGACAGCGCCCGCCCGACCGCCCGGATCAGCTCGTCGCCCGCCGCGAAGCCGGCCCCGTCGTTGACCTGCTTGAAGTGGTCCACATCGAGCCAGCTCAGCGCGAACGCCCGCCCGTCCGCGATCCGCCGGTCCACCTCTCCCGTGATCGCGTCCGAACCGGGCAGCCGGGTGAGCGGATTGAGCCCGGCCGCCTCCTCCACCCGGTTCTCGGCCAGCGCCCGCACGAGGTCCGCGAGCCGCACGACGCCCACACACCGCCCGGACACGTCGACCACGGCCACGTCGTCCGACGTGCGGCCCCGGCCGCCGACGGCGACCACGTCCAGCACCTCCCAGGCCGTCGCGTCGACGCCAACCGTCCGCGGCGGGTCGCCGAGCTTCGCGGCGGGCCGGTCGGCGTACAGGGCGTGCCCGTAGCGCCCCGACATCGACAGCAGGAAGCGGGACCGGTGCACCGACCGCACAGGAACGCCGTTCCGGTCCACGAGCAGCACCCCGGACACGTCCGGCGCCCCGGTCAGCAGCGCCCGCACCTGCCCCGCCGACGCGGTCGCGGGCAGCAACGCGGCCGGCCGTACGAACTGCCGCACCGAGGGCCCCGAACGCGGTGCCGGTACGACGCCGGGGGAGCCGGGCGGAACATACACGTCCGCCGCCGGCAGCCGCGCGGGTGGCGCGAACAAGTCCCCCTGCGCCAACTGCGCCCCGGCCGCCCGCGCGGCAGCGCACTGCGACTCCGTCTCGACGCCCTCGACGGACAGCAGCGCACCCAACTCGTCGCACAGCACCCGCATCGCCCGTACGGCCGCCGGCCGGGCCAGCAACGACGCGTCGAGCTTCACCAGCTCCGGCGCCAGATCCGTCAGCAGCCGCAGCGGCGCGTCCCCGTCACCGACCCCGTCCGCACAGATCCGGAACCCCTGGCCCCGCAAGGCGCTCACCGCCTCCAGCAGGGCCTGCCGGGGCACATGCGTGAACGGCGGACAGACGTCGACCGTCACCTCCCACGGCATCCGTCCCGCCTCCCGCACCGCGCCGTGCAGACCTTGCAGGCCACCGAGGTCGGCGAGCGTGCCCGCGAACACGTTGACGTGCAGCGGCAGCAGCGTCTCCTTGCGCACCGCCGCGCGGAACGCCGCCACCACCAGCCGGCCGTCGAGTTCGGGGTCGCGGCGCGCCTCGGCCAGGATGTCGCCGGTCTCCGGGCGGGCGAGTATCTCCAGCGCCGCGACCCCGCCGGTCATCAGATTGACCACCGGTTGGAAGGCGAAGCGGAGAGTGTCCGTCCAGGAGCGCACGGGAGCAGAATGGCGCCACAGACACCCGCCCGGGCCCAGTTCACGCGACGTTCACGCAGGATTCCGACGCGCTCCCGGAGCGTACGGACGCCGAGTCGCCGACCCGCCCACTTCCCCCGCGGAGCCCCCTCCTGATAGATGCAGGGAACATGACACGACTCTCCACCACGCTCCGCGGCCTGGTCACCACCGTCGCCGCCCTGCTCGCCGTATCGGCCGTCCCCGCCACCGCCCAGGCCAAGCCGGAGCCGAAGGCCCCGGCGGACTTCGTGGCCCTGAGAAGCGTCGCCCCCACGATCATCCAGGAGATGCGCTACACCACTGCGCACAACTTCGCCGGCGAGCGCATCGACGGCTACCGGCAGCCCCTGTGCATTCTGACCCGCCCCGCCGCCGAAGCCCTCCACCGGGCCCAGACCCGGCTGCTGCGCCAGGGCTACTCCCTCAAGGTGTACGACTGCTACCGGCCGCAGCGCGCCGTCGACCACTTCGTCCGCTGGGCCGAGGACCTCGACGACCAGAGGATGAAGGCCGAGTTCTACCCGGAGGTCGACAAGACGCGCCTCTTCGCGGACGGGTACATCGCCGAGAAGTCCGGCCACAGCCGCGGCTCGACCGTGGACCTCACCATCGTGAAGCTCCCGGCGAAGCCGACCCGGCCGTACCACCCCGGGCAGCCCCTGGCGCCCTGCTTCGCGCCCCAGGACGAGCGCTTCCCCGACAACTCCGTCGACATGGGCACCGGCTACGACTGCTTCGACACCCGCTCACACACCCTCGACCCCCGTATCCGGGGCGCCCAGCGCGCCAACCGACTGCTGCTCAAGAACACCCTGGAGGACGTCGGCCTCGTAAACCTCCCCGAGGAGTGGTGGCACTTCACCTACAAGCCCGAGCCCCACCCGGACACCTACTTCGACTTCCCGGTCTCCACGAAGTCGCTCGCCGGCCGCCGCTGAGCCGCCGGCCGGAGCCGCCCCCTCCAGAATCGGATACAGTCCGCCGCGTGTTCGAAACCGAAACCTCCGCTCCCAACTCCGCACCGGGCTCCCACTGTTCGAGCTGCGGAACGCCCTACGGAGAGGGCGTCTCCGGCTGGCCCCGCACATGCCCCGCGTGCGGCACCGTGGCCTACCGCAATCCGCTGCCGGTCGCGGTCGCCCTCCAGCCCGTGTACGACACGCAGGGCACCGCCCTGGTGGTCATCACCCGCACCGTGGCCCCCGCGCGCGGCGGCGTCGCACTGCCCGGTGGTTACGTCGATGACCGGGAGGACTGGCGGCAGGCCGTCGTCCGTGAACTCAAGGAGGAGACGGGCATCGACGCGGCGAGCCGCGACGTACGCCTCGTCGACGCCATGAGCTCGCCCGACGGCCACCTGCTGCTCTTCGGGCTGCTCCCCGAGCGGTCGGCCGAAGGCCTCCCGCTGTCCGCCGTCACGCACGAGACCGAGGGATGGCACCTGCTGCGCAGGGCCGAGGACCTCGCCTTCCCCCTGCACACCCGAGCCGTGCGGGCCTGGTTCGAGGGCCGCTACATCTGAGCCGAGCGCTCCACGAGCCCACGGACACGGACTGGGCGGGACGGCTCGCTCACGCCGTCCTCACCCTCCCGCTCCACGACCACCCGATCCCCCTCCCAACGCGAGACGTACCGCTCGATCTCCGGTTCCACCCAGCCGTCGCCCGCGTCCGGCACGACCAGACCACCGCCGGTCCGGCCCCGCGCGGGCGCCCAGACCTCCAGCACCGGCCCGCCGTCCTCCCCGCGCACCGGAAGCACGGCCCCCGCGCGCGCGAACACCGGAATCCGCGCCAGAGGGGCCTCGACGAGAACCTGCGCCGGTCCCTCGTACGCCCGCTCCGTCACCACGTCGTACCAGCGTCCGCGCGGCAGCTGCACCGCCCGCCGGTCCGCTCCCGGATCCAGCACCGGAGCCACCAGCAGGCAGTCACCCAGCAGGAAGGCGTCCTCGCAGTCCCGCAACGCCCGCTCCTCCGGCGTCGACCACCACAGCGGCCGCACATACGGCGCACCCGTACGCCGGGCCAGATGTGCCAAGGTCACGAAGTACGGCAGCAGCCGCCGCCGCTCGACGAGCGCCACGCGCGCGGGCTCCAGCACCTCGGCACCGAACTCCCACGGCGCCCCGCGCCCCGCCCACTGCCCCCCGTGCGTGCGGAACAGCGGAAGGTGGGCAGCCAGTTGCAACCACCGCAGATACAGCTCCGAAGACGGGCTCCCGCCGGCCCCGCCCACATCCGGCCCCGCATACGGCACCCCGCACAACCCGAGCCCCATCACCAGCGACAACGACGCCCGCAGCCCGGGCCACCCCGTGGCCACGCTCCCGGACCACGCGCCGCCGTAACGCTGCATCCCGGCCCAGCCGGACCGCGAGAGGACGAACGGCCGCTCCTCGGGCGTGAGCGTCCGCACCCCTTCGTACCCGGCGCGGGCCATACACGACGCGTACACGTTGTGGGCCTCCCTGTGGTCACCGGCCCGCCCCTCCAGGGAGTGCCGGGCCGAACGCGGCAGCGTCGCCTCCCCGAACGCGGCGAACGAGGTGGGTTCGTCCAGGTCGTGCCAGAATCCCGCGAACCCCTGCCCGAGCCGCTCCTCGTAGAGCCCGCCCCACCACTCACGCACCCGCGCGCGTGTGAAGTCCGGAAAGACCACGTCCCCGGGCCACCCCACACCCCGGACGACCTGCCCCGAGGCGTCCCGCACGAACACGTCCTCGCTCGTCCCGCCGTCGTACACCGCGTTGCCGGGGGCCGCCGGGACCGCGGGACCGACGACCGACACCAGCCGGACGCCGTCCCGCCGCAGCTCCTCGGCAAGGACGGGCAGCTTGGGAAACCGCTCCTCGTCCACGGTGAACACCTGGTGCCCGTCGAGATGGCCGACGTCCAGGTGAACGGCGTCGAGCGGCAGATCACGCTCCTGATGGCCGGCGACGATCCGCCGCACCTCCTGCTCGTCGCCAGGACCCGACCGCGCGTGATGGTGACCGAGCGCCCACGCAGGCGGCAGCGCGGGCGCCCCGGTGAGCGAGGCCCAGGCGAGCAGCACGCGCGCGGGGGTGCCCACCGCCACCCAGCACCGCAGCGGACCGCCGTCCATCCGCAGCACACTCCGCCCGGGCCGGTCATGACCGGACCCCGCGCCCTCCTCGCCCTCCCGCAACGCCACCGTGCCGTCCCACGAGCTGTCGTGGAAGACCAGATGCGTCCCCGCGTCGGCCACCACGAACTGCACCGGCATCGTGACGGACAACGGGTCCGCGCCCGGTGCGAACGGCAGGCCCGGACCGGTGTTCCACAGCCGGTACGTGCCCTCGCGCAGCCGAGGACCCGCGGCCCGCCCGCCGAGCCCGAAGAACCGGGCGTCCGCCGCGACCTCCGACCGCTGCGTCCACCGCGCCGGCCCGCCACCGACCGGCTCCCACCAGCGGGGCGGCAGCTCACGGCGCAGTACCACGCCCCCGGGCGTACGGACCTCGACAGCGCCGTGCCGGGAGACGGCCACCGTCGCCCGCTCGGCCACCACCCGCCAGCCGCCGTCCTTGTCCGGCTCCAGCACCGCCCGCGGATCCGGCTCCGGACAGCGGCCCGCCAACGCGTACGACGGCTCCGGCCCGGCTCCGTCCCAGCCCCAGAACACGGCTCCGTTCACGGCGACGAGGACGCGCAGCTCCGAACGGCTGAACCGCACGACACCGCCCCCGGGCCCCGGCTCCACCTCCTGCATCGGACCCGGCACCCGCGCACGCTCCGCACCCCGCGGCGGCAGCCCCGCGGCGTCGGCCTGCCGCCTGCGCCACGCCGCCCGTACGGTACGCAATCCCTGCCCCGCCCCCGCAGAACCGACCGCTTTTATCGAACGCACCAGGTCACGACCGTCCATGCTGCTCACCCTGCCACCGACAACCTCCCGCGCGGGCGCCGTTCAACTGCCGTTCACCCGTGACGGGACCACATCTTCACGACAGCGACTATGTGGGGCGCGCCCTGGTGTAGAAGTCGATCACGTGGCATCGTCCGTGTCAGCCGCGTCACGCGCACACCCCAGCCCGTGCGCGGAGGACGCACACGACGCGCACAGTCCGGGAGCCGCCCCATGTCGACCGTGAACCCCCAGCCGCTCTGGCAGCCAGATCCCCAGCGCATCGCCCAGGCCCGGATCACCAGGTTCCAGATCTGGGCAGCCGAGCACCACGGCGCCCCCGCCGGGGGCGGATACGCCGCACTGCACCGCTGGTCCGTCGACGAGCCGGCCACCTTCTGGAAAGCCGTCACGGAATGGTTCGACGTACGCTTCTCGGCCCCCTACACGCGCGTGCTGGGCGACCGCACCATGCCCGGCGCCCACTGGTTCCCCGGCGGCACCCTGAACTACGCCGAACACGCCCTGCGCGCGGCGGCCACCCGCGCGGACGAACCGGCCCTCCTGCACGTCGACGAGACCCACGAACCGAGCCCCGTCACCTGGGCCGAGCTGCGCCGCCAGGTGGGTTCCCTCGCCGCCGAACTACGCGCCCTCGGCGTCCGCCCCGGCGACAGAGTCAGCGGCTACCTCCCGAACATCCCCCAGGCCGTGGTGGCCTTCCTCGCCACCGCCGCCGTCGGCGGCGTCTGGACGTCCTGCGCCCCCGACTTCGGCGCCCGCAGCGTCCTCGACCGCTTCCAGCAGGTGGAACCCGTCGTCCTGTTCACCGTCGACGGCTACCGCTACGGCGGCAAGGAACACGACCGCCGCGACACCGTCGCCGAACTCCGCCGCGAACTGCCCACCCTGCGCGCCGTCGTCCACATCCCGCTCCTCGGCACCGACACCCCCGAGGGCGCGCTGGGCTGGGCGACGCTGACATCCGCCGACACGGACCCCGTCTTCGAGCAGGTGCCCTTCGACCACCCCCTGTGGGTGCTCTACTCCTCCGGCACCACCGGCCTGCCCAAGGCCATCGTCCAGTCCCAGGGCGGCATCCTGGTCGAACACCTCAAACAACTGGGCCTGCACTGCGACCTCGGCCCCGAGGACCGCTTCTTCTGGTACACGTCGACCGGCTGGATGATGTGGAACTTCCTCGTCTCCGGCCTGCTCACCGGCACCACGATCGTCCTGTACGACGGCAGCCCCGGCTACCCGGACACCGGAGCCCAGTGGCGCATCGCCGAACGCACCGGGGCCACCCTCTTCGGCACCTCGGCCGCCTACGTCATGGCCTGCCGCAAGGCCGGCGTGCACCCCGCCCGAGACCACGACCTCTCCCGGGTCCAGTGCGTGGCCACCACGGGCTCCCCGCTCCCGCCCGACGGCTTCCGCTGGCTGCACGACGAGTTCGCGGAGAGCGGGGCGGACCTGTGGATCGCCTCCGTCAGCGGCGGCACCGACGTGTGCTCCTGCTTCGCGGGCGCCGTCCCCACCCTGCCGGTGTACATCGGTGAACTCCAGGCCCCCGGCCTCGGCACCGACCTGCAGTCCTGGGACCCCAGCGGCACTCCACTGACCGACGAGGTCGGCGAGCTCGTCGTCACCAACCCCATGCCCTCGATGCCGATCCGTTTCTGGAACGATCCCGACGGCAGCCGCTACCACGACAGCTACTTCGACACCTACCCCGGCGTCTGGCGGCACGGCGACTGGATCACCGTCACCTCCCGAGGCTCAGTCGTCATCCACGGCCGTTCCGACTCCACCCTCAACCGGCAGGGCGTCCGCATGGGCTCGGCCGACATCTACGAGGCCGTCGAGCGCCTCCCCGAGATCAGGGAATCTCTCGTCATCGGCGTAGAGCAGCCGGACGGCGGCTACTGGATGCCCCTGTTCGTGCACCTGGCGCCCGGAGCCGCCCTCGACGACGTGCTCCTGTCCCGCATCAAGGGCACCATCCGCGAACAGCTCTCCCCGCGCCACGTCCCCGACGAGGTCATCGAAGTGCCCGGCATCCCGCACACCCTGACCGGCAAGCGCATCGAGGTCCCGGTCAAGCGACTTCTCCAGGGCACCCCGCTGGAGAAGGCCGTCAACCCCGGCTCCATCGACAACCTCGACCTGCTTCACTTCTACGAGGACCTCGCCCGTAAGCGCACCTGACCAGGCCTTCTACGGGCCGGCCGCCCCCGACGGCGCCCGGCCCGCGCGCCTCACCCGACGCCGTTGTCAGTGCCGCCGATTACTGTGAGTGAGCATTGATCGACTGCGCACAGGGGGAAAGATGGCGCACACCGACCGGATCACGCGACGCGTCCTGCGCCGGGAAATCGCCGGCACCATCGGACTGCTCACCGACGAACACGACTTCCGCGCCATGCGGCGCTACCGCAGCTTCACCTTCGACGACCACGCCGCCTATCTCCACCAGGTGGAAGCCCTGCTCAGGGCACGCGCGGCACAGGGCACCCACACCACCGTCGCCCTCTTCGACCCGGAGGAGTACGCCGACTTCTGCTCGGCCGCGGGCCTCGACCCCGACGCTCCCGCCAGCCGCACCCGGTTCACCGCCGAACTGGCCGCCGGCGGACCGACCCTGCCGTACGAGGGCCAGCCCCTCGCCGACCTCCTCCCGGCTCTCGTCGCCGAAGCCGTCCGCCAGGCCACCTGGGAGTACGCCGCCAACCTGCTCGCCCGCCTCGGCAGCTGCGCCACCTGCGGCGAGGACCTCGGCCGAGCCGCCTTCACCCGGGCTTCGCGCCTCCTCCGCCGCGTCCTTGAAACGGCGCCGCCGGGCGACCGGCACCTGGTGTGCAGCGTCACGGGCTCCCCGGAAACCCTCCTCTCCGTCCTCCACGCCGACGAGGACATCGACGGCACCCCGCACATCGACGAGGCCGAGGCCCTGGAGTTCACCGGAGTCCTCGCCCTCGGCCTCGCTACCCACAGCCCCGGCGGACTCGTCATGCGCATCAGCCCACCGAGCGGCCCGAACCGCATCCACGGCTGGCGCCTGCGGGGATACGGCCTCGAACCCCTTACCGCCGGTGAGGTCTTCGACGCCTACTGCACGGACGCCGAATCCGGCGACCTCATCTCCCCGGAATCCAACGTCGACTACTGCGCACCGCCCGACCTCGGAGACGACCACCTGCCACCGGGACACCACCACTGAACGCGTGCGGGGCGCCCCACCCGAAGGTGGAACGCCCCGCACCGGCAATGGCGGGCGGCAAACCGCCCGGACCTACTCGCCGGACAGCACCGCCTGAGCGGCGTTCCGCGCCTCCTCGGCGCTGTCCGCCCCCCGGGCGGCCGCCGCGGCACGCTCGCACTGCGCCAGCGTGAACTTCGCCAGCGTCGCCCGGACATAGGGGAGCGACGCCGCCCCCATGGACAGGGAGGTGACGCCCAGACCTGTCAGCACACACGCCAGCAGCGGGTCCGACGCGGCCTCACCGCAGACGCCACAGCTCTTGCCCTCGGCCTTCGCCGCCTCCGCGGACAGCGCGACCAGGTCGAGCAGCGCCGGCTGCCAGGGATCCTGCAGCCGGGACACCGCACCCACCTGACGGTCGGCGGCGAAGGTGTACTGCGCGAGGTCGTTCGTCCCCAGCGACAGGAACTCGACCTCCTGCAGCACCGAACGCGCCCGCAGCGCCGCGGACGGAATCTCCACCATCGCGCCGAACTTCGCCCGCAGCCCGGCCTCGCGGCACGCGTCCGCGAACGCCTTCGCATCCGCCCGGTCCGCCACCATGGGGGCCATGACCTCGAGGTAGACCGGCAGCCCCTCCGCCGCCTTCGCCAGTGCCGTCAGCTGCGTGCGCAGCACGTCCGGGTGGTCGAGCAGCGTCCGCAGCCCCCGCACGCCCAGCGCCGGGTTCGGCTCGTCGCCCGGGGTGAGGAAGTCCAGCGGCTTGTCCGCACCGGCGTCCAGCACGCGTACGACGACCCGGCCCTCGGGGAACGCCTCCAGTACCTGCCGGTAGGCGGTGACCTGCTTCTCCTGCGACGGCGCGTTCTCGCTGTCGTCGAGGAAGAGGAACTCGGTACGGAAGAGACCGACGCCCTCCGCCCCGGCGTGGACCGCCGCGGGCACATCCGCAGGACCCCCGATGTTCGCCAGCAGCGGCACCTTGTGACCGTCCGAGGTCGCCCCCGGTCCCGTCGACGCGGCCAGCGCCGCCTTGCGCTCGGCCGCCTCCGCCTCCAGCTGCCCCTTCTTCTCGGCGGTGGGGTTCACGTAGATCTCACCAGTGCTGCCGTCGACGGCGACGACCGTGCCCTCGGGCAGCTCACCGGCGCCGGGAAGCGCCACCACGGCCGGCACACCGAGCGCCCGCGCGAGAATCGCGCTGTGACTGGTCGGTCCGCCCTCCTCGGTGACGAAGCCGAGGACCAGCGTCGGGTCCAGCAGCGCCGTGTCGGCGGGAGCCAGGTCCCGCGCGATGAGGACGTACGGCTCGTCACTGTCCGGAACGCCCGGCATCGGCACCCCGAGCAGACGGGCGACGATACGATTCCGCACATCGTCGAGATCGGCCACGCGACCGGCCAGGTACTCACCGGCACCGGCCAGCAGGGCGCGATACGCGGCGAAGGCGTCGTACACCGCGCGCTCGGCCGTGCTGCCGACGGCGATCCGCCGCTCCACGTCCGCCATGAGCTCGGGGTCCTGGGCCATCATGGCCTGCGCCTCGAGCACGGCCTGGGCCTCGCCCCCCGCCAGATTGCCGCGCGCCATCAGATCGGCCGCCACAGCCTCCACGGCCTTGCGGGCGCGCCCCTGCTCGCGCTCTGCGTCCTCGGCCGGAATCTGTTTGGCCGGGGGCTCGAGCACAGCAGTCCCCATGTGCCGAACCTCGCCGATCGCCACACCGTGGCTCACACCGACGCCTTGCAGCGTTGTCTCCATCTCACCCGTCCCGATAATGCGGCGGGTCCCGCCGCCGCGATGGTTGTCCTGTCAGCCGTCATGCGACGGCGCTGACGTCACTTCCAGAGAAAGAGACTCTCGCCGGCCTTCACTTCGCCGTCCTCACGGAGCTCGGTGAGGGCCTCGGCCGTCGCTTCAAGGGCCACGATCGGACATACCGGCGACTTGCCGGCGGCCTCGACGGCGACCGGGTCCCAGCGCACCACGCCCTGCCCGCGCACGACGGTGTCGCCTTTGTTCACCAGCAGTTCGAAACCCTCACCGTTGAGCTGGACGGTGTCGATGCCGAGGTGGGTCAGCACACCGTGCCCACTGTCGTCGACCACGACGAAGGCGTGCGGGTGCAGCGACACGATGACGCCGGCCACGGGCGCGACAGCCTCGGAAGGCTCGCGCACGGGGTCAATGGCGGTACCCGGGCCGACCATGGCCCCGGCGAAGACCGGATCGGGTACGGCGGCCAGTCCGATGGCACGTCCTGCGAGTGGGGACGAGACGGTGGTCATGGGAAGCCTCCCAGGGGCGGAGATGTATACGGGCCGTCACTGCCTGTCCCGGACGGCGCACTGTGCAGCAGGGTATGTCATAGGAAGTACCGGTTCCGCATGAGTGTTCCGATTAGAGGTCTAGACCACAGTCCCCATGGATTTGCACCCGTTCCGCGGCTCCGTGTACAGTCGTCACTCCTGCTTGAGGCTGAGTGACGCGGAGTAAGGCGTCCTCGCCCCAGCGGAACCCAACTTGTCAGATCCTATCGCTGGATCGCCTCCTGCATGTCTGCAGGACGGTGGTCAGAAGCACCGGGAAAGCCTGATACTGTTGGAAACATCGAAGGGAAGCGCCCGGAGGAAAGCCTGAGAAAGTCTCTCGGGTGAGTACAAAGGAAGCGTCCGTTCCTTGAGAACTCAACAGCGTGCCAAAAGTCAACGCCAGATATGTTGATACCCCGACCTGAT